>CAYVTY010000016.1:0-51456 GCA_964454995.1 uncultured Methanoregula sp. | reverse complement strand
TCGGCATGGCCGGCGCCGCCACGAACAAGGGTGTGATCGTGCACCCGAATGCGACTGCGCAGCAGATTGCGCAGATCGAAGCGGTGGCAAAGGTACCGGTTGGTACCGGTACGATCAACATGGGCAGCGGCCTTATCGGTACCGGCATTCTCGTGAACGACACGGGTTACATTGCCGGCAACGCGACGAGCGGGTTTGAACTCGGCAGGGTCGAGGATGTATTTGGATTTCTGGAGTGAGTAATTATGACAGAGCAGAAGTATGAAGTGAAAGGAACATTTTTGATGGGCGAAGACTGGGTGCCCTACACGAAAGTGATCTCGGCACCAAACGAGAATCAGGCCAAGGAACGCGCATTTGCGGTCTTCGGCAGCAAGCACAACTTAAAGAGACGCTACATAAAGGTCGATGGCGTCAGCTTGGCAAAGGCAGAGTAAATCTTTTTTCTCCGGGATCCCGGTGGCATCCACCGGGAGTTTCGGGATTTTGTGTTTTTAAAACATTTTCATGACGTTGACGTAATCGTTTTTAAGGTGAAACTGACTCAAGGGAAGCCCGTATTGCCCCAGTCTTGATCAAAAATCATGGGAGAATAACAACCGTTATTACCCCTACTCTCCAAATTCAGTCAAACAGGTCTGACCGGATTTTTAGATCATGACATTCCCTGATTGAACCTGACTAAATACGTGTCATCCGGTTTGTGGAGATTACTATCCACGTGGCGTATATGAGTATTAAACTGTATAATCTGGATCGGGGAGGGATTTTGGATACTAATCGTGTTGAACCTGCTACCGGGGTTAACGGAACCTCGTGTCGTTCCGAAACGTGATACCATGAAACACACATCATCCATGGGAGCAGTCAGTGTAGTGCTTCTGCTGTTTATCGGCATGATATCTGCAGTTACTGCTTTTCCCGTGCTTAACCCCGATTTTTTCCTTACGGATACGGCAGATTCTGGAGATCTGTCTCTTCATCCGGGGACCATCTGTTCGTCTCACTCCCGCGACATCGTCTGGTCAGGGCATAACGCCCCTCAACGGGCAGATGTTACAGCAACCGGCACCGGAACCATTACTGTAACCGGAACCAATGGCTCATTTGCGATGCATCTCACCAGCATAGGTCATACCAGTGCGGTTCAGCCGGTATTTCCGGGAAAAACTCTGGCAAACGGGAACCGGCTGGAGATTGTCCGCCCCGGATATACTGAGTGGTACATCAGCCGTGATGAAGGGATCGAGCAGGGGATTTCTCTTCAGACCCGGCCGAATGGGACCGGACGCCTGCAGGTTTCCTATACTCTCTCAGGGGTACTTCAGCCGGTTCTCACCGGTCAGACCCTTCTCTTTTTTGACAGTTTCGGCCCGACAATGCACTACGGCGGGCTTGCAGCGCAGGACGCTGCCGGACGGGCGCTCCCATCTGAAATAATGCTCTCCGGCAACCAAATTTCCTGGCAGATTGATGACCGGAATGCTGTCTATCCGCTCACAATAGATCCGTACATTATCACGCAGACGGCGATCCTCAATGCTTCGGATAAGGCAGCCGCTGCCAGTTTTGGGACTTCCGTCTCGATATACGACAATACGGCTGTCATCGGGGCGACGGGGGCGCCTTATAACAGTGGGGGAATGGCAGGGCAGGCATATGTCTTCCAAAACACCGGGGGAATGTGGAGTCAGGCCGCAATTCTAAACGGGTCAGATATAACAGGAACCGGTGCCGGGTTCGGGAATTCGGTTTCGGTCTACAAGGATATGGCACTTATTGGAGCAAAAGATCAATCTTTCGGTCCATATTCCCAGGCCGGGGAGGCATACGTCTTTAAAAATTCCGGGGGGACATGGAGTCAGACTGCAATTCTCAATGCCTCGGATAAAGCAGGCTATTACACCTTCGGGGATTCGGTCTCAATCTATAATGATACGATTATCGTCGGTTCATCTGCAGCTAAATCCGGCCTGGGATATTACAATGTAGGTGCGGCGTATATCTTCAAAAATTCCGGGGGATCATGGGGTCAGATGGCGATCCTCAACGCTTCAGACAAGGCAGCCGGTGCCAATTTTGGGTCTTCGGTCTCGGTCTACAACAATACGGCGGTTATCGGGGCGGTTTATGCCACCTCCGGAGTATATTCCTCAGGGCAGGCGTATGTTTTCAGGAATGCCGGGGGGACGTGGGGTCAGACAGCGATCCTCAACGCTTCGGATAAGAGGAGTAATGCCGAGTTCGGGAATTCGGTATCGATCTACAATGATACAATCCTCGTTGGGGCGCGGGCCGCCACTTCTGGCGGGTATACTAAGGCGGGGCAGGCGTATGTCTTCAAAAATAATGGCAGCAGCTGGAATCAGGTAGCAATCCTCAATGCTTCAGATAAGGCAGACGATGCCGGTTTCGGGGGGGCAGTCTCGCTCTCTAATGATAAAGCGCTTGTCGGTGCGAAGGCTGCCAACCCGGGCTCCGGGTCTGCCTATAAAAACGCCGGGCAGGTCTATGTATTCCAGAATACAGCGGAAAACTGGAGACAGGTAGCAATTCTCAACGCTTCGGATAAGGCGAGTAATGCCGGGTTCGGGGATGCGGTGTCGATCGACAACAGTATGATACTGGTCGGGGCCCGGGCTGCCATTTCTGGCGGATATAAAAATGCGGGACAAGCGTATGTTTTTACTCTTGTTACCTCGCCCCCGGCCATCATCAGCATCTCACCTGCATCCGGCCCGGCACGTGGTGGTACCCTGGTTACCATCACCGGAAGCGGATTTGCCGGTGCAACGGCAGTAACGTTTGGCAGTACTGCAGGAACCATCATGGGAACCCCGACTGATACATCAATTGCCGCGATCTCCCCGCCCGGAACCGGAACTGTCGATATCACGGCCACCACGTCAGGTGGTACATCAGCGCTTTCGACAGCCGACCAGTTCAACTACCAGCCAGCTCCGACTGTCATCACCATCGCACCGGCGTCAGGCCCGGCTCATGGAGGGACCCCGGTTACCATCACCGGACGTGGATTTACTGGTGCAACGGCAGTAGAGTTTGGTCCTGGTAACGCGGCAACATTCACAGAGAACAATGATACTACAATCACCGCAATATCTCCCCCCGGGACCGGAACCGTTGATCTCATTGTCACCACATTGAACGGTTCATCGATGTCCTCAGCGACCGACTTCTTCTCCTACCAGCCAGCTCCGATCATCATCAGTGTCATCCCGGCTACGGGTACTACAACGACCAGTGTTTCGATTACCAACCTGACCGGTACTGGTTTTACACCGGGTGCAAAGGTCGTAATGGAACCTGAAAACGCGCTGGCGATTCTGCAGGGGGGAATACCAGTAACAGCAACCAGTGTTACCGTATCTTCACCTATGAAAATCACCTGTACATTTAATTTAACGAACCTGACGCCCGGTTTGTATCGTATCGTGGTTACTAACCCGGACGGGCAGACCGGAATGCTGGAAAATGGGTTCACGGTTACGGGGGCAACATCAACCGTAACAGAAACCTCTGTCATCACACCACTATCATCGGGCGATGGTGGCAGTTCCGACACCGGGAATTCCGGAAGACTGAGTTCCTATAGTATAACCTCTGCCGGAGCACAGGCTGGCCAGATCATGACATTTGTGGTCAACCAGCCGGTCACCGCAAATGCACCCGGTGCCATCATCTCAGTCGATGTTATTCCCTTGACGAATCTTGGTTCAACCGTGATTACTGTGGCGGACGCCACGACGATTGACACATCCCGGATCGCCGGCCGTCAGACCGCCCACATTGCATCGATCGAACTGGTCGGGGTAAACCCATCCGCAATAAGCCAGGGGACCATCACCTTTGCGGTAACAGGGCGCTGGCTCTCGCAGCACGACGTGACTCCTTATGATATCTTACTCATGCGCAATCACGATGGCCAATGGTCAGAACTCGCCACCATGTTCGACCACCAGTCCGGGGATACGTATTATTTCATCGCAATGACGCCGGGCTTCTCGTACTTTGGTATCGCGACCCGGGTGAATACGACGACCGTGAATACCAGTATAGTGACTACGACCCCGGCGGCGACCGGGATACCAGACACGACAACTTCCCCGGCACCCACGACTATCCCCACCTCATTATCAGCTCCACGACCTGCGATGATACAGACTACGGCGATTCCTGCATCGGGTGCAGGTCCTGCCGGTTCATCCGGTATTTCGGTCATCGCCGTGATTGCCGGTACCGGAGGGGTTGTGATTGTTGCGGTCGGTGGATTATTTGCCCGCAGATGGTGGATCCGCAGGCAGAACCCGGCGCTGTTTAAGGAGTACGATTGATGGAGCAATGGATGGAGCAATGCCCTCTTTTCCGGAATCTTCACTTCATGACTCGTTCTTTTTTTGCTTCCTCCAAGCAAAGAGCGTCTGGTTAATTACCCATGAACGGTGAGATGAGGATAGATACATATGCTGCATTTCCCTGCCAGGGAAACGTGAACAAACCATGCAAACAAAATGGATCCTCCTGCTGGCACTAGCGATCATTGCCGGGATCGTCTTTGTCCTCCAGCTTCTTGCCCCGGGAGTAACACTGACAGGTATCGTGAAGGAGGGCCAGGCCACTGCGGGAGATGTGTTCATGCTGGTAAACCAGTCCGGGATGGCCCTCACCCTGTATGACAATGCTTTGGCCGCAAATCCGGGCGATTCCGTCCTGTTAAAAAAGAAAGCCGAGGCCCTGATACACACCGGGCAGACAGAGAATGCCGAGCAGATCTACCAGCAGCTGCTCTCCTCGAACCCCAATGACCCGGACATCCTGGTCCGGATGGGGGATTTCTCCTACTGGAACGGGGATTACCCCGGGGCGATCTCGTATTACGATACCGCTCTTTCGATCCAGCCAAAGAACACACAGATCATGCTGCGGGATGGGGATGCCTGCCTCATGCTCGCCGTCACACAATACCAAGAACAGCATGCAGTCTTCCTCGATTCCTTGGACTCCTACCGGAAAGCGCTTGACGAGTACGCACAGGCAGAAAAACTCGACCCCCGGCTCTCGGCGCTGGTTTCGGCCCGGACGCTGGCGGCTGACCAATACGAGACGGGCGGTGATGAGCAGAGACTCATTGCCGCGCTTCGGACGTCTGCATGAGGGTCATGGATACCGTCAACGCACGCAGTAAGCCCTGCCCGGGTGCCGGAGATACCCGTCTGTGTCTGCTCGGACCGATGGCCTGATCACCCGGGAATACCTACCGGAAATACATATGAAGATCCTGTTCTGCGGCGAGGGGTTCCCCGAGGCCCGGAGGCAGCTTACCACACTTCTCCCAGATGACAAGATTCTTGCCTTCCCCCCCGACCAGCTCGGCCCGCACATCGCGGAGGCGGACGTGGTCGTGCCGACCGTGAACCGGGTGGACGAGGAGCTCATCAGGAAGGGCACGTTTGGGCTTATTCAACAGTTCGGCGTGGGCCTGGAAAGCGTGGACATCGGGGCGGCAACAAAAAACGGTGTCATGGTCGCGAGGATCCCGAGCGAAGAGTCCGGCAACGCTGCCTCAGTTGCCGAGCACGCGATCCTTCTCCTGCTCATGCTCTCCCGGAAATGGAACCGGATCGCGGGTGCCCGGGAGCAGGGTCGGCAGCTCCCGTGGGGGTCCCCCACCGGCCAGGCGCTTATGGGGAAAAACGTCTGCATCGTGGGCCTCGGCGGGGTCGGAAGAGAACTCGCCCGGCGGCTCGCGGGCTTTGGCGTCCGGATCACAACCGTGGATGACCACCCCGCCCGAATGGTGCCCGGCGTGGAGATCGCTCATGCATACTCCCTTGCCGAGCTCCCCGCCGCCCTTGCGGAGGCTGACTATGTCGCGCTTTGCATCAACTACACCCCGGACCGGTTCCACCTCATCGGCACAGCAGCAATCGCGGCCATGAAACCCGGGGTGTATCTCATAAACGTGGCCCGGGGCGGCCTCCTCGACCCTGACTCCCTGCTTGCCGCGTTAAGAAGCGGGCAGGTAGCCGGCGCCGGCCTTGATGTCTTCTGGGAGGAGCCGGTGGACATGAGCCACCCGCTCTTCTCAGAGAACGTGATCGCCACCCCCCATATCGCCGGCGTCACTGATGTGTCGTACGAGGGCATTGCCCGGGCGTTCGCGGAGAACATGAAGCGGTACGCGGCCGGGAAAAAACCCCTGTACCTCGCCAATGCGCCCGCCCGGCTGCGCAAGGCGCGACCGGACTAAAAGGTCATGCGACAGGGATAAACACCAGACCGTTTTTCACGGAGATAACCATGACAGAACACGGTGACCGGACAACCCCGGCAGACTTTGCCTACGCCCACCGCGGCATCATCCTGCTGGTCGTACTTGTCGGCCAGTTCATGGCGGTGCTTGACAACAACATCGTGGCCATCGCGCTCCCGACCATTACGAGCGCCTTTCACGTCCCGCTCGGCCAGTCCCAGTGGATCGCGACCGCATATATCATCACGATCATCGCCACCGTGCTCATCTTCGGTACGCTCTCCCCGGCACTGGGCAAGTCCCGGCTCTTCATTTTCGGCCTCCTCCTCTTTGTGGCAAGCTCCGCTGCCTGCGGGATTGCCGGCTCGCTCCCGGTGCTTATTGCCTCCCGTATCGTCCAGGGGATCGGGGCGGCGATGCTCATGTCCATTTCCATGGCGATCATCATGCAGGTCTTCCCCCTCCACGAGCGGGGAAAGGCGCTCGGATACGTGACCGCAACCATCGGCCTTGGCCTCATCATCGGGCCGGCGCTCGGGGGCATCCTTGTCGAAGCCTTCGGCTGGCCGTTCATCTTCTTTGTCAATGTCCCCATCGGTCTTGTCCTGCTTGTCCCGACCCTCCGCTACCTCAGGCTGGGGGATACCGGCGGGAGCATTGCCCGGCTCGACTGGCCCGGCATCATGCTGCTCATCGTGCTGATGGCCGGCCTTGCCCTCGCCTTGAACGAGCTCGCAAATCCCCCGGTAAACGTGATGTATCTCACCGGGTACGCGGTTTTTTCCTGTGCCGCACTCGCTGCTTTTGTGGCCCGGGAGCGTGCCGCTTCCTCCCCGCTCGTTGACCTCTCCCTCTTCTCGGACCGGCGCTTTGTTCTCCCCTCCGCAAGTCTCATCCTCTACTTTGTCGCGACCTTCATCCTTCTCATCATCCTGCCGTTCTACTTCGAAGGAGTCATGGGATGGAAGCCCACGCAGGTGGGATTCATGGCATTTGTCATGCCGGTTGCCATGATCGCAAGCGCTCCGGTCTTCGGGTGGGCATACGACACACTTCCCTCGACGAACTACCCGGCAGTTGGTGTCGCGGGGATGGGAGGTGCGTTCTTCTTGTGCGGCTACGGGTTTGCCACGCAGGATGTCCCCTTAATCGTGGTCGCGCTCATCCTTGCCGGGCTCTTCCGGTCGGTCTTCCAGGGCCCCAACGTGATCGAGATCATGGGCGCCCTCCCGGCCGACAAGTCAGGGATCGCGTCGAGCATTCTTGTGACCCTGCAGGACCTCGGTATCATGCTCGGCATCTCCGCGGGAAGCATTCTTCTGGTCCTCCAGCTCGACCACCTCGGGTACACCGGTGCCATCCTTGATGCAGGGGCCGCGGTACTCCCGGCCATTTTCGGGAACGCGATGTATGCCGGTGGGCTCTGCTGCTTTGCCGCGGCAGCGCTCACGTACAGGAGATAGTGCATACAGGTATCTCGCTGCCATGGTATCCTCCCGGGAAGTATGTCCTGAACGAAGCACTACTCCCTATTTGTAGTGCCGGTACCAACAACCAGTCATACTACACAGGAGGGGTAAAGAGTTGGTGAATGCGAAGAATGTCAGGGGCATCCATCATATTGCCATCCGGGCAGAAAATTTCGAAGATTCGGTCAGGTTCTACACGACAGTGCTCAACTGCACCGTGAGGCACACCTGGTCGGGCCCCGACCGGAATATCCGACAGGTCGCGATGCTCGTGACCAGCGATGGAAACGGATTTATTGAGATCTTCGATCGCGATGCAGATGTCGCATCGGAGGGACGGAAGAGAAAACCGGGGGAAGAACCGGTCGGAGGTGCCCTGCTGCATTTTGCCATGATCGTGAACGATGCAGAACAGGCATACCATGAAGCGCTGTCGTTTGGCTGCCGTTCCTGCGTCCCTCCGGTGACCCTTGAACTGGGCCATCCCCCGGTACAGGTAAAGAATGCCCTTGTCTATGGACCGAACGGTGAGGTCATAGAATTCCTGGAGGAGAATGCATTCTGATCTCGCCATATATCCCTGATCGGGTCCCGAATGTATGGGCCGGTCGATGGGGACAGAAAAGGAGTGTAAATCATGTATGTTATCGGCATCAACGGAAGCCCGCGAAAACACGGGAATACGGCAACGCTTCTGGAACACGCCCTTAAGGGGACGGAATCGGAGGGGGCAGAAACCGAGCTTGTCCACCTGTACGATCGTGAGTATACGGGATGCACCAGCTGCTTTGCCTGCAAAACGCTCGGTGGGAAGAGTTACGGGAGATGTGCGGTAAAAGACGGCATCACTCCCCTGCTTGAAAAAATCGAGAAGGATGCAGACGCGATCATTCTCGGGTCGCCGATCTATTTCGGGACCGATACCGGTATGATGCGGTCATTTCTGGAACGGCTGATGTTTCCGTACCTGACCTACACCCTGCCGCACGACACCCTGTTCCCCCGGAAGATCCCGACAGGGTTCATCTACACCATGAATATCCCTGAGAATATGGTTAAGGAATACGGCTATACCCTGCGCTTTGCCACGAACGAAAACGTCCTCTCCTCGCTCTTTGGATACTCGGAGCACCTCTGTGCGTACGATACGTACCAGTTTAAGGACTATTCAAAGGTGCTCTGCACGATGTTTGACGCAAAGAAAAAAGCAGAGCGCAAAAAGACCGTTTTCCCGGAGGACTGCAAAAAGGCTTATGGGATGGGGGTACGGCTAGCCCGGAAGAATCTGGCATAACACATCCGTCCCAAAAGGATAAACCCATATTAATTCCCCGACCTACACTACCGTATGCCATCTCCCATGGTCGGACGGAAATTCGGCGTCGGCGCGATCACCGCACCTGACCCCGCGAACGTGAAGGGCACCCGGGTGCTCGGGATCTCCGGATCGAGCAGACAGGAACCGGGCATGTCCAAGTCCGAACGGTTGCTCCTTGAGGCGCTCGACCGGTGCAAGAGTCTCGGGTGTGAAACGAAGTTCATCAGGCTCAAGGACCTGAAGATCTATGACTGTGAGGGCAACTACTCGGAGAACCCCGAGTACTGCACCTATCCCTGCCAGTCCACGATGAAGTACGAGGACGACGAGATGGATACCGTGTACACGGCAGTCCTCGACTGCGATGTCCTCTTTCTCGCCACCCCCATCCGGTGGAACAACCACTCGGCACTCATCCAGAAGTTTGTCGAGCGGATGAACTGCATCGAGAACCAGTACTCGTGGTTCGGCAACCGGATGATCAAAAACAAGGTCGTGGCACTCATCATCATCGGACACGTAGACGGGATGCAGCACGTGGCGGGGAACCTTTTGAATTTCTTTGCCTGGCTGGGCTTCCACAGCCCCGAGGTCTCGATCGCCTCGTGGGTCGGGGAAAACAACGAGGATACCACACGGGACTGGGAACAGATTCAGAAAAACCAGTACACGCAGGAGGACCTCACCGATATGGTACACAGCTCGCTTCACCTTGCCTGCAGCCTCAAAAAAGGAATCTGACGGGCGGAGAAAAAAAGCCGGAAAAGCATTCATACCCCCGCATCTTACCGGGATATACGGACAATCGTTCAGGAGAGATATCGATGCTGTACAGGAAATTTCCGAGGGCACCCATGGATCTCTCGATCCTCGGGTTCGGGTGCATGCGCCTGCCGGTGCAAAAAGACCGGCAGATCGATGAACCACAGGCAACAAAGATGATACGGTACGCGATTGACCACGGGGTCAACTACATCGATACCGCATACCCGTACCATGACGGAGAGAGCGAGCCGGTCGTTGGAAGGGCACTTCGTGACGGCTACCGGGAGAAAGTGCAGCTTGCTACCAAGCTCCCGAGCTGGCTTATCACAAAAAGGGAGGACATGGACCGGTACCTTGACGAGCAGCTTGGGCGGCTCGCCACAGATCACATCGATTTTTACCTTGTCCACGGGCTCAATCAGGCAACTTGGGAGAACACCGCCCGACTCGGGGTCCTCGAATTCCTTGACGATGCCATAGCAGACGGCCGGATCCGGTACCCCGCATTCTCGTTCCATGATACCCTCCCGCTCTTTAAGGAGATCACTGATTCATACGACTGGACCTTTGCCCAGATCCAGTACAACTTCATGGACGAGAAGTACCAGGCAGGTACCGAGGGACTGGATTACGCGGCAGAACGGGATATCGGCATCGTCGTAATGGAGCCGCTCCGGGGCGGCCTCCTGGCAAATGACGTACCCGGGGTCCGGGAGATCTTCGACCGTGCGAACGTCCGGCGTACCCCGGCAGAATGGGGCCTTCGCTGGGTCTGGAACCACCCTGCGGTCACGGTTGTCCTCTCCGGCATGTCGACCATGGAGCAGGCGAGAGAGAACATCGCGTACGCACAGAAGGGACTGCCCGGCTCGCTCTCCCGCGAAGATCTTGCGATCATCGGAAATGTCAGGGATGAACTGGCCTCGCGGATAAAGATCCCCTGCACCGGGTGCAACTACTGCATGCCCTGCAAAAACGGCGTGAATATCCCCGGGTGCTTTGAGTTCTACAACCAGGCGCATATTTACGACGCAAAGGAGCATTCAGGGGGGATCTATGCCTGGGCCCTTGGCGGCATATTCGGCGGCATTCCCGCGTTTGCCTCCTGCTGCCTTGCGTGTGGCGAGTGCGAGGAAAAGTGCCCCCAGGGTCTCCCGATACAGAAGCATCTCAAAGAGGTTGCAGCATATTTCGGGAAATAACCCGGCGCCGCCAACCCCCCTGAACCCATCGGAGATCCCTGCATCAGGTCCGACGGACATCTTTTTGACGTGGTGCAGGCCGGATTCCCCGAAATCCCGAGAATACTACCGGCTGACGCCTTGATACAGCCGGACTGAAAGATATTATAGCTGATCGCACCATCCTTCCCTTACAGGCACCCCTTCGTGTGCGGTGCCAGGGAGTTAAGACGTATGCAGGAGATCGTAAAAAAAATGATCACCGAAGCGATGGCTGCCCAGCACGCCGACGTGAACCAGATCAAAAAGAAACGTGGACAGAAATTTGTCATTGACGACACGAAAGATTACGTCGATGCTGTAAAGGGCATGAAACCGGCAGGGGCCCAGAGCAAAGCGGTCTTTGCCCTGCACAAGGACTCGGTCAACGCCCACTATACCATCTTAAAGAGCCTCACCACCACCATCCGGCCCGAGGACGACCCATTTGTCGAGCACTACCAGACACCGGTCATCATGGAGATTCTCTACGATGAGGATCCTGCATTCAAAAAGAGCGTGGACATGTTTGTTAAGGCCGTCGGGAAGGCAGAAGCCCTGATCGGAAAGGAATCGGCCCGGCGCTACGCGGGGTTCTACGGCCCGACCTGCGTTGTGGATTTTGCCCTGATCCCGGGCAGCAGCAGCAATATTGTTAACCAGATCCTCAAAACAACAAAGATCCCGGTTGCCCACAAACAGGCAATCCTCGCGGCAAAATCGTGGGGCATGAACACTTCGTACGGCATCGGGGATGTCTTTGCCCACGCAGTTGAGGGCGGCGCGACCCTTGCCGATGCGGTCAAAAAAGAGGTCTCGATGATTCAGTCTATCTACGAGACACCGGTTGCGGCCCAGGCAAAACTTATGGACAGCGTCGGCCAGTCCTCGTTTGACTGTCGGAAGTATATGAAAAATTACCGCACGAAGATGGCAGGGGCGGTAAAGGCCGCTATTGACGATGATGTCCACTACGGGAACATCGTGACTGTGCCCGCCTACTGTGTCGGCGATATCGCCCACCACATCTCCCAGTCCACGTACAACATGTGCAAGGACGACGTAATCATGGCGGTGATTGAAGCGGTGACCGAAGTGATGGACAAGACGCTCCACGCCGCGGCGCCGAAAATCAAAACCGAGAACGAAGTCCTCGCACTTGCGACCGGGTCCTCCGCGAGTGCCGCCGAGTACCTGCTCGAACTCGACGGGTTCAACGCGATCATGGTCGTGGACATGCTCACAAAAAGATACCACAACTATGTCCAGCTGTACCCCAAGCGGGGTGCCGCCGTCGAACTGCATAACTGCGACTTCATGGACATGGTGTACCGGGGCTGGAAACTGGTAGACAAGGCCCGCCGTATGCAGGCCGGAACTCCTGGGCCCCTTACCCCCAAGGTCGGCGGGTTTGACGTGAACCTTGCGCCGATCTTAAAGAATGATGTAATCGCCAACCCGCAGCGGTACGCATACCCTGCCTGTGCGATGACCGTGCGGTTCTCGGCGATGATGCGCCTTGCCGACTACCCGTGCCTCTTAACGAGTGAACCGGTCACCGCGACCCTGATGACAAACATCATCGCGCTCAACAAGACCGTCGCCGCGGCCCCTGCCCGGATCTGCAAGGATTGTGCATCCGCCGCCCTCATGGACTTCCGGCACTGCTCCTGCCAGTGGAAGGAAGCAGTTTAATGCATCCAGTCGGGAAAGAGAGGAAGTGAAGAAAGATGAAGTGCTACGTGTGTGCAAAGGAGGGAAAGGATGCAGACGCGGTTGCTGTCTGCATCGTCTGCGGCATGGGAACCTGCATGAAGCATACCATCCGGAAAGAGATCGACGTCTGGGAGGGCGGATACCCCCTCCCCTCCCGTAAGCTGCCCAAAAAGATGCCACGGATGCTCTGCCCGGACTGCAGTGCTGCGTACGGAGAGGGTACGTGATGGCGTCTCTCTCCTCCCGTTGTCTCGCGGAAGGGGTCGGGACGTTCCTCTTGGTCTATTTCGGTACGGGAGCCGCCGTGATCACACTGCTGCTTGCGGCCGGTACAAAATCTGCAACCCCATTTAACGTCGGGATCGGGGAACTAGGGGGGCTTGGCGACTGGCTCGCGATCGGCCTCGTGTTCGGGATCATTATTTCCGCCGTGATCTACACGCTCGGCCGGGTCTCGGGTGCCCATATCAACCCGGCGGTGACCATCGCCCTGTGGGCAACAAAACGGTTTCCGTCTGTCGATTCAGCGGGGTATGTGGTCTCGCAGTGCATCGGGGCAGTCGCAGGGAGCCTGCTCCTGTTCCTGACTCTCGGGGCATCTGCGGTCACGATCGGCGGGCTCGGGGCCACTTCGCCGTTCCCGGGAATCGGGTACGGGCAGGCGATCCTTGTCGAAGCGATCGCGACATTTGTCCTGATGCTCGCTATCATGGGCGTCGCGGTGGACCCGCGTGCCACGCCAGGCATTGCCGGCCTTGTCATCGGGCTTACGGTTGCCGGGTTGATCACGATGGCCGGTAACATTACCGGTGGGTCGCTCAACCCGGCCCGGACTTTCGGACCGTATGTGATGGACGGCCTGATCGGCGGCGCAAATCTCTGGGGATATTTCCCGATCTATGTCATCGGCCCGATCATCGGAGCCGTAGCCGCGGCATTCTTTTACGACAGGATGGCGGCAGCATAATCTTGTCGTGGGAGGGGAACGGGATAGTGTCCCTTTTTTGGACCGGCACCGTTGCTCAATGACATGTCCTGCTCCTTTGGGTTGAACCGGCTGCAAGGGAGGCCAGTATAACAAAACCACGGACCCCCGGAGAACAGTATTCAGGGAGATCGGTGGGACCATCCGGCCACGGTTTTTGACTCTTTCCTAATCTATATGTCCGATTCAGATCAACACTCCCGCCAGTACATGCCGGAAGTATTTCCGGGTCGGCCTTCTTAAAAAGATAAAGAGGCCACGCACGCAGGCCGTCACCTGAACGCGGGCCCCTAGGTGCAGACAGACAACGATCATCATCCTGAATGATTGCGGGAGACTGCCATGGAACTTATTACCATTTTTATCGCAATCTTCTCCCTCTTTATCATCATCGGGTTCGGGTTTGCCGCCCGCAAGTACGGCATCCTCAACGGTGACCGCGTTCATCTTATCTCCCATATCCTCGTCAACATCGCGCTGCCGGCAATCACCATCAGCAGCATGCAGGTGCCGGACACTGCAAAGACCATGGGTATCGTTGACAGCATGCTTATGGTCGCCGGTGCCTACTACGCGGCAGCATTCCTGATAAGTATCCTTATCTGCCACTTTCTTCCCTCCACCCCGGCCGAAAAAGGGGTTTTCCAGTTCATGCTGGTCTTCCCCAATACCATGTTCATGGGGATCCCGGTGGCATCGGCAGTTCTCGGTCCCGGCTCGCTTTTCTACGTGATCCTGTTTAACCTGCCCTTCAACTTCCTCGTCTTTACCATGGGCGTCTGGCTGCTTGCCCGGGGGCGGCCCGGGAAACTCGACCCGAGGGTCATGATCTCACCGGGCCTTGTGGCAGCCTTTGCCGGCCTTGCCCTTTTCCTCGCTGGATACATGCTTCCAGCCCCGGTTGAGACCGGGCTTGAACTGATCGGATCAGCGACAACACCGCTTGCGATGCTCGTGGTGGGTGCACTGCTCGCAACCCTGCCCACCACACAGCTGGCGGGAGACTGGAGGGTGCACCTGATGACCGCTCTCCGGCTGGTCATCTTCCCGGTCATCGCATTTGTCGTGCTCTCGCCTTTTGTTGCCGACAAACTCCTGCTTGGCGTCGCCGTGCTCCTGATCGCGATGCCGGTTGCGGCAAATTCGGTGCTGCTCTCAGAAGAGTACAAGGTGGACTCGACGCTTGCCTCGCAGGGCGTCTTCCTCTCCACGCTCCTCTGTCTTGCAACGATCCCGATCCTAGAGTGCCTGCTTTTTTAAGATGTAGTTCCCGGCAGGTCCCGGCCTGCTCCCACGTCATTTGATACCATGAGATCCGCCCCGGCCAGAGGCGCGGGTTGTAACTCCGGGATGAGTGTGCGTGCCAGCCCCATTGTCAGGTATACCATGTGGAGAGAAGGGAACTGGGCACAGGTACGGTGCAGGTCCCGAATGACTGACGGAAAAAAAGATGACTGGGGTGGATTGATCCCTTATGACGACTCAGTGGCGGTCTTGTTCCACTGGTGTCCCTGCGACCGGGTAGAATTGGTATATGCACCCGGGTGAGAGGCAAAATACGAAGTGAGCCACGACTTTACGGTCGCTGTGTCATTGTTCGCGAGCGCGGTCTGTACCGTACTTACGTCAACTCCCTTGTTCTGGAGCTGGGTGACAAAAGACTGGAGATGCGCCTGCCGGGCGGTGGCATTGACCGTAAACCCCTGACCTTTCTGCGTATGGGTAGTGTTGCCAAATGTTCCTTTGTGCGCTTCCATATACGATGTGATCCACGACTTTACGGTCGCCGTGTCATTGTTCGCGAGCGCAGTCTGTACCGCGCTTACATCAACACCCTTGCTCTGGAGCCCGGTAATAAATGATTGGATGTGAGCCTGCTGCATCGTCGCATTTATTGCAAAACCCTGGCCGTTTTTCTCATGGGTCATATTGCCGGACTGTCCTTTGGCTCCGGGATGCGCCGCAGACCACGCACCTGCTGTCGTCATGTTGGTTCCCAAAAAGGTGTGCTGCCGGGTGCTGTTCGAGGTGAAATGATGCCCCGGACCATGGCCGTGCAGGGTGGTTATGGTGCCCGATGACGACGTGCCTGCCGCCGCACTGACCGTGCTGATACCGAGCCCGAGAACAGCAAGGACGAGCAGGAGCACCCCGAGGCTCCCTGCCATTGAAGTAAATGTTTTCATAAGGTAATTCTCCCTGATTGTGTGCAGATGTGGCATGTTAGCCCCACACCTTGTATAGTTTATTTTACTTTTTGTAATATAAACATTCCCATATCAGCGGTCTGCTGGTGTATCGGATCCACCATGTCTCGGGATTTCACCGACGACCTCGCTGCAGGTCTTAAAAAATGCAATTAAACCCGGGTTATTCTGTCGGTGTCAGGGTATTCTTCACCGGGTCCCCTGCTCCACTCTTTTCATGTCTTTTGTGCCCGACCTCATCCGGGACCCGGGCTTTCCTGCCGTACGGACAGATATACAGGCACATCCCGCAGACGGCAATGCCCCGGACGTTCTCCATCTCCCGGAAGTACTGGTCGCATGCCACTGCATCGAACCGGGCCTCCCGGGGCTCGTCCTCGCGGAATGCCCGGCCGGTGAATGCCTTTTTCGGGCAGGCATCGGCGCACTGCGTACATTTGCCGCACCGTTCTTTCATAGGAGTACCGGTCGGTGCGAGCGGGGCGTCGGTCAGCACCGTCACCCACCGGACCCGGGGGCCGTGATCGGGAGTGACAAGGAGGCAGCTTTTGCCGATCCAGCCGAGGCCGGCCAGGTGTGCGGCCAGTTTCTGGGAAAAGACCCCGGCGATCTTCTCATCGTTCGACCGTTTGGAGGCCGGGATGGGAAGCGCCCCGTACCCTGCCCTCTGGATCACATTTGCCACCGCGAGAGCGATCTGGTCGAGCGCCAGGTTCACGACATCGTAACTGTTATGCCGGTACAGCATCGCAGCCGCATAATCCTCCCGTTCGGGCAGGAGGTTTGCCAGGGAATCCTGGAGCGCGATGCCGATAGTAACTGCACGCGGGTACCGTGCGATCCGCTCCCCGCCCTGTTCAAGGATGAATGCATGTGCGGACGCAAGATCCGCGATCCCGAAATAATCCGCCCCGCGCAGGAGTACACAGGCTTTGAGTTCCCCGGCAAGATCCATACAGATTCCTGTTTCTGATCTTCAACGCCCCATGATGTGAGGTTAACGGTATGTGTGCGGGGTGTCCCTTAAAAAAGAGTATATCAGATACCCGACCCAACCACTCTTTTGAGGCAGAATCTATGGCAAAAAACACGATGGAACTCTTCAGTGATGAGGCCCCCGAGGTCGCGGCAGCGTTCAACAACCTGATCATGGCAGTCGTCAAACGGCCGGCGCTCGACGCGAAGACCAAGCAGCTCATCTACATCGCGATGAAAGCGGCGATGGGGGACGACACGGCGGTAAAGGCCCACATCCCCATGGCAAAGGCAGCAGGTGCGACCCGGGAAGAGGTAATCGATGCGATCCTTATGACCGTGACCGTCTCGGGAATCCGGGGCGTGGCACACTGTTTACCGGACGCGGTGCAGCAGTTTGAGACATGATCTTTTTTCATGCAGATACCTGCTCGTTCCCCTCGTGCAGGAAAACAGATCTAATCGTGTTAAAAAAAGTTAAACTAATTTTGCCCCGGCGGTCGCCCCGGGCTTGCACTCGAAGACGTCGGTAATTTTCACAATAAGGAGCGACCGTGCAGGAAGGGCAGGGTTTTTCTTGTTGATCTTTGCCTTCATCTCATCGTACTCCTTGCCGCTCGTCTTGATGGTGACGTGGCCCTTGATCTGGAAGCAGCCCTTGATCTCGGGGCCCCAGATGTAGATCGCGATCTTCGGGTTCGATTTGAGGTTTTCAAGCGACTTGTTCATGAAATTGTCCGTGATCCAGATCGTGTCATCGCTGATGAGTTCGACGATCCCGATGGGAACTACGTTTGGCGTGCCGTCTTTTGCTGCGGTCGCAACCGGGAAGATCTTCATTTTGAGGAAGGCTTCTTTCATCTCTGCGGTTAGTTTGACCATGGTATATTACACCAATCTTTCCCTCTGCGCCCGGTTCGTATATACCTTAGTGTCAGAAAAGTGTACCTGTACAGCCGGATGACCGTGATATTCGCGGACGAAACGGTTTTACAGTCTTACCGGCAAGAGATTTCGTGAAGATCATGACCCGGTCATTCCATTCCTACGAGGACGCCGTCGCCTTCCACGGGCACACCTGCCCCGGCCTTGCACTCGGCTACCGTGCGGCAGAGTACGCCATGAAACGTCTTGGCGCAGAGCGATCAGCGGACGAGGATCTGGTCGCCATTGTCGAGAACGATGCCTGCGGAGTCGATGCCGTGCAGGCCATTGCCGGCTGTTCGGTGGGGAAGGGCAACCTGATTATGCGGGACATCGGCAAGCACGCGTACACGTTCATCAACCGGAAGACCGGGACCGCGATCCGGCTTGTCCAGCGCCCTGAACCGCTCACCGAACGGCTCGATCCCGGGGCCGCCGCACTGCGGAAAAAGGTGCAGAGCGGGAAGGCGACCCCAGCCGAGGAAAAAGAGTTTGAGGGACGGCAGGCGGCGATCATCGAAAAGATCCTCACCATCCCGTTTTGCGAACTGTTTATCGAGAAAGAGGCACGATCCGAAATTCCCGAGCGGGCTCGGATCTCCGGGTCGGTGCAATGCGCCATCTGCGGCGAGATGGTGGCCGAGCACCGGGCCCGGGTCAAAAACGGGAAGATTGTCTGCATCCCCTGCGCCGGCGAGTACAGCAGAGGCTGGTAAGCGTTTTCCCTGTCTCCCACCCGGAGGGGATAATTTCTGGTGTATTTATCTGGTCTTCTGCTCCAGTATTTGTATTCGTACGGTGACACCAGATGGGCGCAATGGACGGTATACAGGGAATGGTCGCAGGATACCTTGCTTCCCCCAACGGGCAGGAGGCCATACGTAAGTTCCTCTCCTCCCCCCAAGGGAAAGAGGCGATCGATTCCTATCTCTCAACTCCCGGTGGCCAGCAGATGGCCCGGCTTCTTCTCCTGCGGGCACTGGACGGGCTCAATATCCCTGACGAAGTCAAGGGACAGATCCGCACTGCCCTTGCAGAGGCCGGCACCTGAAAGTACCTGACCACAAACCATCTCTTTTACCATTCTGCATCCCAGTACAAGGCAGGTTTACCCACTCTCCTGTTCCTGAGCGTGTTCCATGATATCCCCTGTTTCAGCATCCCCGATAAAATCCCGGTACCGGCCCGGCGAGATCACGGCCCTGTGCGATGCCGCCGTCAGCACCGCAACCGCGTCGCTTGACCGGATTGCTGCCCTGCCCCCGGAAAAGAGATCCACCGATACCACGCTGCTTGCGTTCGAGACCGCCATGGCGGACTTCGGCGACGCGACCCTGCCCCTGACCCTCATGGGCTACGTGTACCCTGACCCCAAAATTGCTGCGGAAGGTTCGGCATGCGAGGAAAAGGCAGGGATGTTTGTGGTCAGCGTCTTTACCCGCCGGGACCTCTATGACGCGGTAAAAACCGCCACCCCCCGGACACCGGAAGAGTCCCGGCTCCTCTCAGAAACTCTCCGGCAGTTCAAAAAGAACGGCCTTGCCCTGCCCGACGACCGGCTCGCGATCGTCCGTGCCAAAAAAGAGCAACTCACAAAACTCGAAGTTGAGTTTACGGCAAACCTCAACAACGATACGAGTTCCGTTGATTTCTCCGCGACAGAACTCGATGGTGTTCCCAAAGAAGCGCTTGCCACTTTTGCACGGACAGAAAGCGGCCAGTACCGGGTCACCACCAAGTACCCGGATTACATCCCGGTGATGCAGAACGCGAACAACGCCGGGACAAGGAAACGGTTGTACTCCGCATTTGTCAACCGGCAGGCGGAGGCAAACACCCGGCTCCTGACCGGGGCGATAGAGGTACGCCGGCAGTGCGCAAAGGAGCTGGGCTACGCGAGCTGGGCGGATTACCGGCTTGACGGCCGGATGGCAAAAAGCACCACAACTGTGCTTGCCTTTCTCGACGGGTTAAAGGCGCCGTTAAAGGAGAAGATCCGGCATGACCTCGCCACGCTGCTTACCCTCAAGAAGGAACGGGAACCGGGAGCAGACCGCATCGAGCCGTGGGATCTTGCGTATCTTACCGAACAGGAACGGAAGCGGAAGTTTGCGCTTGACGATGAAGAGATCCGGAAGTACTTCCCGTTCGAACGGGTCGTGCAGGGCATGTTTGACTGCTTCGGCCCGCTCTTCGGGGTCCGGTTTGCCGAAGTGACGGATGCCGAAGTCTGGGCCCCGGGCGTGAAACTCTGTCGGGTCATCAACGCCGCGGACGACCGGACGCTCGCGTGTATCTACTTCGATATGTTCCCCCGCGACGGGAAGTACGGGCACATGATGATGGTACCCCTGATATCGGGCAGGGCAAAGGGAGCGGAGTACACGGTCCCGGTCACTGCCATTGTCGGCAACTTCCGGGCGCCATCGGGGGATATCCCCTCGCTTTTAACCCACGATGATGTCGAGGGGCTCTTTCACGAGTTCGGCCACGCCCTCCACGGCAGCCTGACCCGTGCCCCTTTTGCGAGCCTCTCCGGGTCGAGTGTCGAATGGGACTTTGTCGAGACCCCGTCGCAGGCGCTCGAAAACTGGGTCTGGGAACCGGCAGTGCTTGATGCCATATCCGGGAACTATGCAAACCCAACGGAAAAACTCCCGGCACCGCTCCGCGACCGGATCATCGCCGCCCGCGACCTCGATGCCGGCCTGAAGTATACCCGGATGCTTGTCATCTCGACCGAAGATATGGCCTTCCACACTGCCGACGGGCCGGTTGATGTCACGGCTATTGCTAACCGGACCTACCGTGAGCTGATGGGCATCCCGCCGCTCGAAGGAGGGCACGAACCCGCGACCATCGGGCATTTCATGGGCGGGTACGATGCCGGGTATTACAGTTACCTCTGGGCCGAGGTCTATGCCTTAAACATTTTTGCCCGGTTCAAACAAGACGGGCTTTTCAATCCCGACACCGGTGCCGCGTACCGGCACTGGATTCTCGAACAGGGGAACATGCAGGACGGGACGGTGCTCCTTTCAGGATTTCTCGGGAAAGAACCGGGCATGGACGTATTCTACGAGTGGCTGCACATCCGGCCTCCTGCTGCAGATCCAGCGGGGCCGGACTGCCGCCACCGTCACGGGAGTTCCTGAAGCGTTCCTCTTATCTCCCCTGCGCTCAAATCATGTGAGTGTGATACACGAGCCGCCGGTAAAAAAATACCTCTACTGGTGCGACCAGTGCAACGTCCCGCTGATCGGCAGGACCTGCTCCTGCGGCGCAAACGGGCGGGAGATCGAACTCCTCCAGCCCTACGATGTACGCCCGGCGCTTTCCGCGGATATGGCACTCATTAAAAACCTCGTCCACGAACAGTTCGGCAATGTCCCGATCCCGTCCGTTCTCCTCCTCAACAAGACCGGCGGGGTGGACCGGGCCGATCTCGTGATCGCCCACGGGCACCGGTTCGGATGGCTCACCTTCGACCCCGTGACACGTAAATTCTCGCTCGATATCGCCCCCGAGGCACTGCCCTATATCCTCAAGCACGTGACCAGGGGAATCGTCGATCTCGAAACCGGTATCGATACCCCCGGCGGGGCCGGGCGGATGGGGGGAAAGAAGTTCCGGCTCAAAGAGGCCCGGCCCGACGGCACCGTGATCGTGAAGTTCAGGAACCGGTTCGGGACCGGGGTGGTAAAAGACGGGCAGATCCGGGTCAAGGAACTCATGCCGGTCGATCTCCGCACCGGGAAAAACCCGGACTGGGAACAGGTCGTGGAGCAGAACCGGTACCATCTTAAAAACCTCGAACGGTCATCAGTCCGGATGATCAAACAGCACATCTACGATCGGCCGAAGTGTAACGTCTCGTTCTCGGGAGGCAAGGACAGTACGGCGGTGCTCACGCTCGCGAGAAAGGCCGGGGTGACAGAGGCGTTCTTCCTCGATACCGGTATCGAATTTCCCGAGACCATCGCGTTTGTGAAATCGCAGGGAGTCCCGGTGATCGAGAAAGCCGGGGACTTCTGGCAGGCGGTCGATAAGGCCGGGCCCCCGGGGAAGGATAACCGGTGGTGCTGCAAACTCCTCAAACTGCGGCCGCTCAAGCTCCACCTCGCGGAGATCGGGGCCTGTGTCACGGTGCAGGGCAACCGGTGGTACGAATCGTGGAACCGGGCGGGGCTCGAAGAGACCAGCCAGAACCCGGCAAACCCCCTCCAGCTTAACATCTCCCCTATCCGGAACTGGCGGGCGCTCGAAGTCTTCCTGTACCTCTGGTGGCAGAAGGCCGCGATGAACCCGCTCTACGAGCAGGGGATCGAGCGGATCGGGTGCTACGTCTGCCCGTCCATGCTCGAAAGCGAGTATGAGGAGTTACGGGTGATGCACCCGGATTATGCAAAACGGTGGGATGCGGTTCTCACAGAGTACGCAAAAAAGCGGGGGCTCCCCGATGCATATGCACAATGGGGGCTCTGGCGCTGGAAGGCGCTGCCGCCTAAGATGCGGGAACTCTGCCGGGACCGGGGGATCCCGGTGCGGGACGATTACACCCTGCAGGCAGAACCGCCGGCAGGACGGGAAGAAACGGTTGAAATAGCAGGAGAAAAAACCATGGAACCAGCAATGGAAGCACAGGAGACCGGGGGATATACTGTGGAGGCGATCCGCAGGGATTTCCCCATACTCGGCGATATCATTTACCTCGACAACGCCGCGACCAGTTTCTCTCCTGAACCCGTGATCGCAGCAATGGTCGAGTTCGAGCACCGGTACCGGGCAAACGTGGGCCGGGGCGTCCACCGGCTCACCAGTATTGCGAGCCAGCGGTACTGGCACGCCCACGAGAAGGTCGCGGAGTTCATCGGCGGCAAAAACGGGATCACCGTCTTTACGAAAAACACTACCGAATCGGTGAACATGGTTGCGCAGGGCTTAAGCTGGAAGCCCGGCGACCGGGTTGCGACAACCATTCTCGAACACCACTCGAACCTGCTCCCCTGGAGAAATCTCTCCAAACAGGGAGTTGCCACCGATATTATTGGCATTACACCGGATTACTCGCTCGACCTTGCTGCGCTGGAACAGGAGATCACCGGTTCCACCCGGCTTGTGGCGGTCACGCAGGCATCAAACGTGCTCGGCGTCGTGACCCCGATACAGGAGATTGCGAAGATCTGCCACGATCACGGCGTGCTCCTTCTCGTCGACGGGGCACAGGCCGTCCCGCACCTGCCGGTAGATGTGGAAAAACTCGGCTGCGACTTCTACTGTTTCTCGGGCCACAAGATGCTCGGGCCGACGGGAACCGGGGTGCTCTGGATGAAGGAATCCTGCATCGAACCATCCGTGCTCGGCGGCGGCATGGTTGAATCAGTGACCAGCGACGGTTACACACCGGCACCGGGCTACCAGCAGTACGAGGCGGGGACGCCCAACATCGCGGGAGGCATCGGTCTTGGCGCTGCGGTGGACTACCTCCAGGCAATCGGGATGGAAAAGATCCACCGGTACGAGACCGATCTTACGAGCCGGCTCATCACCGGCCTCTCAAAGAACCCTAAAATCCATGTCTATGCCCCGCAGAAACCCGAGCACCGGATCGGGGTTGTCTCCTTTACGGTCGACGGCTTCCATCCCCACGAGGTGGCCCAGCAGCTCGATGAGACCGCGGACATCATGGTGCGGTCCGGCCATCACTGCTGCCAGCCGCTCGTGGAGAGCCTGGGGATTCCCGACGGGACCGTGCGGGCGAGCCTTGCGCTCTACAACACCCGGCAGGAATGCGACATGCTCGTTGCAACCCTCGAAGAACTTACAAGGTGACGTAAGTCAATCACTCTTTTAATTCTGTAAACCTTATGGGGATCTCTCTGTGACGCTCTTGGGGGCTGCCGCCCCCGCCGCTCGGACATCCCCCGGTTGCGACGATGCCGTATTACCTGTACACAGAGATGTTCAAAGAATTTCTTCCCGGTAATACCGAGTGCATCGCCATGCGTCCCGTCCCCCACTGGGGACTGGTGGCGCAAGAGGGGGGCGGCAAATCACAAATTTTTATTTTTCAAATATCCCCGTTTGCCGCGCTGCCACGGTTTATTACGCGTCCCGCCCTATATCCGGTACATCGGGTGAACAATATGGACAACCAGATCTTTTCCGACGTTTTCTCAAAGGCAAGGGAGCAGCATCCCCTCGTCCACCACATCACCAACTACGTGACCGTCAACGACTGCGCCAATATCACCATCTGTGCCGGAGGTGCGCCGGTGATGGCGGATGCCCCTGAAGAGGCCGGGGAGATGGCAGGATTTGCCGGGGCGCTTGTCCTCAACATCGGGACGCTCAACCCGGGGATCATCGAAAGCATGATCCTTGCCGGGAAAGCGGCAAACGCCCGTAAGATCCCGGTCATCCTCGACCCGGTCGGGGCGGGGGCAACCCGGCTCCGGACAGAGAGCGCCCGGCGCCTGCTCGACGAACTGGAGATTGCGATTATCAAGGGAAACGCCGGAGAGATCGGGGTGCTCGCCGGCGCCGATGCGAAAGTGCGGGGCGTGGACTCGGCCGGTGTTGCCGGTGACATTGTGAGTATCGCCCGGGACTTTGCGGAATCAACCGGCATCACGGTTGTCGCCAGCGGGGCGACGGACATTATCAGCGACGGGAAACGCGTCCTCTTTGTCGAAAACGGCCACCAGATGATGGGCACGATCTCAGGGACCGGCTGCATGGCCTCCTCGATCACCGGGGTCTGCGCAGCGGTTGAAAAAGATACCGTGATGGCTGCGGCAACTGCCCTTGCGGCGTTCGGGCTTGCCGGGGAGCGGGCAGCGGCACGGGCGCAGGGACCCGGTTCGTTCAAACCGGCGCTCTTTGACGAGATGGCATCGCTCACCCCTGCCGGCATCAGGGCCGGGGCCCGGATAAAATCTGCGTGAACGAAAACCATATGGCACTCGATCTCTACGTTGTCACCGATGAGACCCTTGGACGGGGACATTCCCACGCGGAGATTGCACGGCTCGCCTGCGCCGGGGGAGCCGATGCAATCCAGCTCCGGGACAAGTGTTGCAGCATGAGGGATCTCTGCCGGGCCGGCCGGGAGATCCGGGAGATCACGAGCGCGACCGGGACGCTTTTTATCGTGAACGACCGGCTGGACGTCGCGCTTGCCTGCGGGGCGGACGGCGTCCACCTCGGGCAGGGCGACCTGAGGGTGGATGTGGCACGACAGATCGCGCCCCGGCCGTTTATCATCGGCATCTCGGCAGGGACGGTTGCGGAGGCGGTCGCAGCCGAAGAGGAGGGAGCAGATTACGTGGTATTGAGCCCCGTCTTTTCCACCACATCTAAGGACAACGCCGGCCCCGGCCAGGGCCTTTTCGTCCTGCGGGAGATGAAAAAGGCGGTTTCAGTCCCGGTGCTCGCTATCGGGGGAATCAGCAGGGATAACGTGATTTCGGTGATTGGGGCGGGGGCGGACGGCGTTGCCGTGATCTCGGCAGTCGTTGGACAGCCGGATATTACCACCGCCACCCGGGACCTCAAAGACCGGATTGCGGCAGCAAAAAAACCGGTACAGGGTGAAAAACAATGACTGACGCATTACCGCGCTTCGTACTCCATGAGCACTTTTCAAAGCACCACCATTTCGACTTCCGGCTGGAGCGGGACGGCGTCTTAGTGAGTTGGGCGGTGCCAAAGGGGCTGCCGGAGACGCCCGGTGAGCGCAGGCTCGCCATCGCAGTCGAGGATCATCCTCTTTCCTACGGTAACTTCGAGGGGACGATCCCGGAAGGGCAGTACGGTGCAGGAGAAGTGAGGATCGCAGATGCGGGCACGTACGAGACGCTTGAATGGACGAACGAGCGGATCGAGGTCGTGCTGCAGGGTAAAAGGTTCGCCGGAAAATACGTCCTTCTCCGGTTTGCAAAGGCCGGCGAAAAAAACTGGATCGTGCTGAAAGGAAAAGAAGGCTGACTGGCGGCAGCCGCGGGACAGGACACGCCACATCTTCCGGAATCCCGGTCATAATTGCGAAAATTTTCTCAGTTAACGCCGTGTATTTAATCCGGCACAGCGACTGGAGGGTATGCAGGAAAAGACCCTTGTCATCATTGCCGTATGCATCGCGGCCATCGTTGCGGCCGGGTGCACCACAACCTCCCCAATCCTCCCGCAGAACGTCACTGCGTCGCCAACCGGGACGGTCTCCGTCGCGATCCATCCTGATATCACCCGCTATACTGTGCTCATGTCCTCAGCCCCGGGTATCGGGCTCACCCCGCAGATCAACGGCACCCTCCCTCCGGACTCCCTCATGTATGTCTGGAAGACCGGCTACGGTCACTTCGTTGGCTGGGACGCCCCGGACTACACCGTCAGCGAGCTGGGTAATACTTTTGCGAGCGGGAACGTCACGAAGGTGTACTGGACCTATATCGGGGAGAACGAAAGCGGAAGCCGCCCCCCGGTCCATGTCACGCTCGATATTATCGACAGGGCAACCGGTGATACGCTCGGCCACGGGGAACAGACTATTGGATGGGATACCAGAAACGATACCGCGGTGATCGGGTAAGTTCCCATTGCCCGGGTCAATACCTATTTAGGGAAGAGGAGAAATCCACTGGTATACATAACAGGTGGGAACAGGGAATGCCAAACTCAAAAGACGGAAAACTGGAATTGTTGAGCGACAAGAACAGCGCACTCGTCCTCGTGGACTACCAGCCCACGATGTATGCCGGCGTGGCATCGGGAGACAAGACGATCATCCGGAATGCGGCATACTGCGCCGCAAAGGCTGCAAGCATCTTAAACATCCCGGTCGTGCTCTCGACGATTAACCCGCAGAGCAACGGGAACTTCCTTGCCGAAGTGACAAACCTCTTCCCGGGCCAGGAAGTGTACGCCCGCACGGTGCCCAGTTTCGATGCTTTCGAGGATGAAAAGACCTTGAACGCATTCAAAAAGACCGGCCGGAAGAAGCTGGTGGTCTCCGGGCTCTGGACGAGCATGTGTTTTGCCTATACGGCCCTGCACGGCCTCCGGGAGGGATACGAGGTCTATGGCCTGATGGATGCGGGGGGCGATTCCACGCCCGATGCCCACCGGTACGGGATCGAACGGATGCTCCAGGCCGGGGTCGTTCCGATCACCGTTGAATCACTGGTCTCCGAATGGATGCACGACTGGGCCAACCCGAAGGCAGGTGAACTGGTAAAAGAAGTATATTCACGGTACGGGTACATGATCGGCCTCGGGAGACAGTAACACCCTCGAAAAAAAACGTCGGGCAGGGGCAATCACGACCGGTGCCCTCCTCTTTTTTGCATGAGCTGCTGCGTGAAAACCCCGACCCTGTGCACTATGCAGAATTCCCGGTCCATTCCGGGTTTGCCCACATGATGTTGAAGGCATTGTTGATCGCTTTTGTCACTATATCGTTCTCGATCCAGAGCGCGACCAGGTTTGACCGGTCCGCTGACTCATCCTCTGGCAGCGGGAACATCATCAGCATTTCCCGGCCGTCGATGGTGAGGGTCCGGATGAACGGCTCCGGGGCGGTCTGGAAGTCCTTTGTCACCCGGGAAAAGGATTCGCGGACATCGAGGATCTTCTCCTTTGTCCGCACCGGGTTGTTCGACGAGATCCGAAGAATGACACCTCTTCGTTTTGCAGCGTCGAGCTGCTGCTTGATCGGTTCGAGTTCCTCCGGGTAGTACAGGGTGCCAAACAGGTAGAGGCTCGTCCTTGCCCGCCTCATCATATCGGCCGTTTTTATTGCAATGTTGCCGATACCCCGTACGATACTGGTCTTGGGGGGACTTGTCTCTGTGCGCTTCTCGTAGGTCATGGTAAATTCGTTGGCCATCTGGTCGATCCCGGCAATGAGGGCAGACTTCCGGCTGCCGATCGCATCGCCGGGACAGACCGGCACGATCTTCCCGGGTCTCCCCTTCTCGACGGTGATCCAGTGCTCGCGTTCAAGTTGCCTGATCGTATCGTAGATCTTGGTCCGGGGGATCCCGGCCTCCTCGGCAAGAGCAAACGGGGTCGTACTCCCGATCCGTGCCAGGGCAGCGTAGGCCTTTGCCTCGTATGCGGAGAGCCCGAGGGTCTGGAGCAGGGCGATTGTCTTCTGGTCCGTGGTCATGGTACGATGTACTACACCATTTCCCCGTATATAAGTTACAAAACAATTAAGAGCCCCCATGGCAATTCACGATCGTAAAAGGGTGAAGAACCATGTCGGTCGAAGAAAACATGCGTCTCATGCAGACGCTGGACGATGCCTGGAACTCCCAGGACTGGACAACATTCGAGAAACGCCACGCAAAGGATGTCGATGTCTTCTGGCCCGGCCAGGAAAAGCCGACCCACAGCCGGCCATCCCACAAGGATGAGGCGATCGCCTTCTTTAAGATCTTCCCGGACAACAAGGTCGGGAACCGGCCGTACAAGATCTTCTTCGGCCAGGGGGACTATACGTGCTCTGTCGCCGAGTTCACGGGAACATTTAAGGGCCCGATGACCACGCCGGACGGAAAAGTGATACCGCCCAACGGGAAGAAATTCAAGGTCGACTTCTGTACCGTTGCCCACTGGAAGAAGGGGGAGATCGTCGAGGAGAAACTTTTCTACGACAAGATCTCCTTAATGCAGCAGATCGGCCTGATGTGAATATCTCACCGGGAAGAGTGCAGGGAGTGACCGGGAGCGATCCCCTTACAGCGTTTTGTCCCCGGGCATATCCCGGCGTTATTTGGCGGGCTTTGGACAAGTACAGGGAACAGTAGCATACCATGACAGAGACTGATAAAAAATCCAGAGAACAGGAAAGCGACGCCATGAAGATCACGGTCACAAAGAACGGCCCCTATATCGTGACCGGCGGCGTCCCGCTTATACAGATGGAGATCTGCAACGATGACGAAGGTTACTGCCGGACCTGGCGTGAGGTGAAACGGTTTCCCGCAGGGGAGACCTATGCCCTCTGCCGGTGCGGCCATTCAGAGAACAAACCCTTCTGTACCGGGATGCATGCGAAAATCGGCTTTGACGGTACCGAGACCGCGGGAAACGAGCCTTATCTCCGGCACCCGCGGATCATCCGGGGCCCGGAACTGGAACTGCTCGATTACGAGAACCTCTGCGTCCACGCCCGATTCTGTATGCGGGCAGGCGGGATCTGGAACCTCACCGAACAATCGGATAACCCGGAGGCCCGGAAGATTGCCATCGAAGAGGCCTGCAACTGCCCGTCCGGCAGGCTTGTCATGAAGGACCAGGAGACCGGAAAGGTCATCGAGCCTGAGCTCGAAAAATCCATTGTCATCATCGAGTATCCCCCGCGCGGGGAACACGGGCCGCTCTGGGTGCGGGGCGGCATCCCGGTGGTATCCGCGGACGGAAAACCGTACCATATCCGGAACCGGCTCACGCTCTGCCGGTGCGGGAAATCACAGAACAAACCGTTCTGCGACGGGAGCCACGCACAGCACTAAACAAAAGAGGAAGGATCCGAAGGGAGTGAAAAGAACCATGAGTTTTGTTAAGGTTGCAAAAGCAGGTGAGATACCTGCCGGAGCTATGAAACATATCGAGATCGGAGAGACCGAGATCTGTATCGTAAATGTCAATGGGACATTCTATGCCATCGGGGACCGGTGCGGCCACGAGAACGCCAGGCTCTCCCGGGGTTCCCTGATGGGAACTATCGTGACCTGCCCCATGCATGCCTCGCAGTTTGATGTGACGACCGGGAAACTGATGTCCGGGCCTGTCCTGGAACTGGAGGGTCTTAAGGAAATGTTTACCGGCTGTCCCGAAAAGGTGAAAGAAAAGGTGGGGCAGATGTTTGAGGGAATTGCCGAGGAGCAGCGCCTGATAAAGACCTATGACATGCCCGTCTACCCGGTAAAAAAAGAGGGCAGCGATATCCTGGTCGACCCCAAAGGCACACCATAAGAGAACGGTACCACGGATCGAACTCCCGTGGCCGGCACCGGATGCCAGGACCGGTCTTCCGGGTGGTACATCCCGTACATTTATTTCTCCTTTCTTCCTATTGCCTCACCATATGCACCGGGCAAGAACTATTGTAAAAACCTCCCTCTCCCGGGGAACCCTGGAGGGAGCCGGGGTCAGGCTCCACCGGGCGTTTGGTTACAGCGAGATTCCGGCCTTTGACCCGTTCCTGATGCTCGACGACTTCCGGGCCGACCGACCGGAGGACTACCTTGCCGGTTTTCCCTGGCACCCGCACCGGGGGATCGAGACTGTTACCTATATGCTTGAGGGAACCGTCGATCATGGCGACAGCATGGGCCATGCCGGCTCGGTCGATGCCGGGTGCGTCCAGTGGATGACGGCAGGATCCGGCATCATCCACCAGGAGATGCCAAAGCCGGTGAATGGCAGGATGGGGGGGTTCCAGCTCTGGGTCAACCTGCCCCGGAAGCACAAGATGATGGAACCCCGGTACCAGGAGATTAAGGCCGGTGAGATCCCCACGGTCGCCCTGCCGGGTGGTGCAAATGTCAGGGTCATCTGCGGGACGATCGCCGGTGTTTCCGGCCCGGTCCGCGATATTATGGCAGAACCCGAGTACCTCGATATCTCTCTTGGACCGGATGCGCAGTTTTCCCACCCGGTAAAACCCGGTTACAGGGCAGCGGTTTACGTGATCGGCGGCACCGGGATTTTTGACGGGCGCCACAACGAAGAACTGGAAAACCGGACGATGGCCCTCTTTGGCGATGAGGGGGACGCGGTCAGCGTCCATGCCGGCAGAAACGGCGTGAGGTTCCTGTTTTTCTCGGGAAAACCGCTCCGCGAACCGGTCGCCTGGGGCGGCCCCATCGTGATGAACACGCAGGAGGAACTGCGCCAGGCCTTCGCCGAGCTTGAGAATGATACGTTTATCCGGCACCCCCAGTAAGTGCAGCCACCCGATCGGCACACGTGATCGGATACGGGAATGCATGGCACCGGTACACCGATAAAAAAGATCGCTCCCGAAGCAGAAAAAACCGGAAAACGCCTGAGAACGGGAAGACCTGTGCCGGGAAGTACGTCTTCTGGTTCAGGAAAGCCTGACTGATGCGTTGGCAGTTGATGAGGAGTTTCTACGAAGTGATTTATTAACTGTCAACCGCATACGCATCAAACGCACCTTTAATACTATGGGTAACAATCATGCTTTTGATTGGTATGCCTGAATTGAAAGAAGATCCATTTGTCGGAAGACCGGCACCGGATTTCTGTCTTCCGGATGCACAGGGAACTTCGTTCTGTCTTAATACATTCCGGGGAAAATGGGTGGTCCTGTATTTTTATCCAAGAGACAACACCCCGGGGTGTACTATAGAAGCGATGCAGTTCAATGCGGCACTTGAGAAATTCGTAGATCTTGGGGCACAGGTCATCGGTGTAAGCACAGATTCGCAGGAAAGCCACCAAAAGTTCGCCGATAAATATAGTCTCAATATCCTTCTCCTGAGCGACCTCGATCATAAGGTACTCACCGCTTATGACTCCTGGAAACCAATGACGCTGTTCGGTAAAGAAATGTTGGGTACATCAAGGGACACGTTCCTGATCAACCCGGACGGATTGATTACCGATGTCTGGCGAAAGGTCTCTCCTAAAGGGCATCCTGAAGCAGTCAAGTCAGTGCTGATGAAAAGGAAAGAGAAGATGAATTAACGATTCTATTGCGTCTGCGGTTTATAGGGAAATTCATCCGAGGTGAAAAAGCCACTTCCAACCGAAGATGCAACAGCCCATCGCTACAATAGAGAGGGATTTTGGTATCATGAAAAAGAAGATCCTGTTTATCTGCACCCACAACGCTATCCGCTCCCAGATGGCGGAGGGGTATATGAGGGCAAAATACGGTGACCAGTATGAAGTATTCAGTGGCGGGATAGAAAAAGGTCAGGTCCATCCGAAGGCAATTGTGGTGATGAAAGAGATCGGGATTGATATTTCCGGGCACCGGTCGAAACTCATTGATGAGTTCTACGGAACCGACATTGATATTGTTGTCACGGTCTGCGATTCTGCAAAGGCTACCTGCCCGTTCTTCCCGGGTGCCAAAGAAGAAATTCACCAGGGTTTTTCAGATCCCGCTGCATTCACCGGGTCGGATGAAGAAATCTGGGCCGGGTTCCGCCGCGTGAGGGATGAGATCACCCGGTGGATCGATGCGAAGTTCGGAAATGCCCCGGCATCACTGAATAGAGAACCGTTAAAGCAGGAGAATGCGAACCTCCCTCAAAACCAGGATCTTGTTGAACTGACAGATACCCTATGGGAGGAAACTATCGAAAAACAGACCAGACCTATCGTAGTTATGTTCTATTCACCATCATGCCCCTTCTGTCGGCAAATTGAGCCATATGTTGTGAACTATGCCAGGGAATTTCACGAGACGATAGTATTCGGACACCTCAATGTGCTCACAAATATGTCCATTATCGAGCGCTATGGGATCAGGCAGACACCAACATTTAAAATTTTTTGTCGTGGAAAACCCGTCTTCGAATTGGTCGGTGCAATCTACCCGACTATGCTTAAGAAAATGCTGGACGTGGTACGGGACCATGGAAAAGAATGCACATCAGGTTCTACGGCAATAGACTTTGAGAACCTGATTACAGGTACAGGAATGGAAAAACGAGTTTAAAATTTACTACCTTGTGCTTTCGCAGGTATGGTTGACAGAACCCGGCCGCATGTGCCGGTGAGGTGCCTGCTTGAGCGCACATCGTCGTCCCGGCACCCCGGTTTCCGAGGTTAGGGAAAAGGTTATCCTGAGAACCTGCCTGAGAAACGGTTTTTTTTAGGGATTTCAACCTGCGCGAGAGAAGCCGCCGGAGGGAATTGAACCCTCGACCTGCTGATTACGAATCAGCCGCTATGCCGCTAAGCCACGGCGGCGCACTGCCTCACAATATCGACCCGTACGCTAATAAAATCTGTGTTTGGTGGGGAAGGGGGAATTTTAAGAATATCCCCGGAGCGTCGTCACGCTCTCGGCGGGATGCGCTTCCTTTGCCGGGGAGATCGTGCCGAACTTCCCTTCATAGTCGGCGATGCTTTTCTGGAGGACGCCAAGCAGGTTCTTTGCGTGCGCCGGCGTGATGGAGACGATGGCCTTTGCCCGGGCCTGGTTGACCTGCGGGAGCTGGTGGAGGAACATGAAGGTGAACTCGTCGTCCTTGTACGCGATCTGGATCATGTTGCTGTAGACGGGGTCAAGCGTCGGGGGGATATTGACGGATATTTCCTGTCCGGTCATACTGATTTGTTTGCCGTTTCTGGTATGAATAGTTGGTCACAGGCCTTTCGCGCGAGCCCTGCCAGGAGCATTTCCAAAAGTTTAAGTGGCCGGTTTTCCTCGATTAGAAGAGAGGAATTATTCTGGCGGGCGAGGACGGGCATGTCACGATCTCGGAGCTGGTGCGGGTCCAGGCCTGCCCGGTCCGTTTTTACTACGAGAAGAACGAGCCCATTTTTGAGTCGGACCGGTATGCGATCTGCAAGCAGCTCTCGTACCATCTCGGCCAGCCCCTTGAGGCAGATGCTATCTGGGACGAGGTGCTCATCGTCCGCCCGAAGACCGACCCGGCGCTCCGCGAGTTCCTGGACATCTGTATTGCATCTTGCAAAAAGTCCGAATGGAAGCTGGCGGCCCAGACCGATGTAACCGTGGTCTCAAAGAAACACGGCATCGCCGGCATGATCGACCGGGTGGCAGAGGACGGGACGTTCTCGATCATGCGGGCGGCAGGCGCGATGCCCTTTGGTACCTACGCGGCAGACCGGCTCCGGATCGCGGGCATCGCGTTCTGCCTTGAGGAGATGACGGGAAAAGAGGTGGTGGGCGGAAACGTGGAGTATATCCCGGACGGGATCTCGCGGTACCATACCGTCCAGCCCCGGGACCGGCGCCAGCTCCTCACGACCCTGCACAAACTCCGGGCGATCCACCGGGGCGAGGCGCCTGTTCACCCTTTGAATGCTCCCTGTAACCGGTGCAAATATAAGGAGAGGTGCGAGGATAGCGGGGGGCACCGGCTGAGCGAGCTGTTGTAAAAGAGGGCGTTTTTTTTAATTACACCCTTCTTGGGGTGTATTTTTTCGATAATGCACGATACGTTTTCGGAGGCCAGGTATCCGGGTGACGAGAGGTCACCCCTCTTATTGTGCCGGGCGACATCGGCGGGGTCGGCAACGTTGATGGAGCGGAAGGGGCGGGGAATAAACTGTACTTGCCAAGAGAGAAACAGGAGGTATATTCATGGCGGGACTTTTTTTCTTCGCGCCATGATGCTTTTGATAATGTTATCCGGATCATCTTCAAGGATCTTTTTCCGGTCTTTTGTCCAGTCACCGCTGCGTGTTTCATAGATCCGGAGGAACCGGATCGTATCGTCAGGGCCAAGGGCATTTAAGAGCGCGGCCATGCCTTCGGTATGAATTTCACTGATTGTTTTCATTTTTATGCTGAGGATGCCGTTGGAAGTCTAATCCCTTTCCTGATAGTGCCTGCAATCAGGGATTTTTTATCCTGGTATTCTTCCGGGGTTAACGTGATGACGTCAAGAGGCACTTTGAATTTTTTCACCGTATGCATCTCTGCATCTTTTGTGAGAAGTGCCCGATCAAAAATATCCCGGTTTGTAAAATCCTCGGAGATTATTGCGATATCGATATCACTTCCCGTTGTTGCGGTGCCCGTGCTCGATGAACCGAACAGGATAAGGTTGTTGATGCGGACTCCGTTATTCCGGAGTTGTGTACCAAAAAAATTTACCGTTTCGAGGACTTTTGCATCAACCATGTCAGGATCTCCTTTGTCTCGGATATGATTTTTTGTGTCTTTGCTTTGGTATATTGTTCAAGGACTTCTTCAAGGTTATGGGGATATCGTCCGGTCACCCCGATACGGTTGATGACAAACAGCGAGTCAATATAGTGTTGCGGTAGTTCCAGTTCAAGAAGTTCAACCAGATAAATAAGGCTGTGAGTCTTTTCCGGATTGTCATTGAATTTTTCTATGTATAACGCTTTTAAGGCTTTTTCCAATGCGAGATGGGTGAAGAATATCGCCGGGGGATACCGTCCTGCGGAGACAAGGGACTCGGCAGTACCGAGATCATACTGCGCCTGCCGGAACCATTCGCCGGAATCCGTTGTCATTAAAAATATCCCCCTTTTTAAGTTATGTCTATCTTGCGTATGTTGTCAGATGAATATATTGTTTCATTTCCCGCTCTCTTCTACAATCCCAATCTCCACCTCCGTCCAGCCCCGGGACCGGCGCCAGCTCCTTACGACTCTGCACAAGCTCCGGGCGATCCACCGGGGCGAAGCGCCCGTCCACCCGCTCAATGCTCCCTGTAACCGGTGCAAGTACAAGGTGCGGTGCGAGGAGAGCGGGGGACACCGGCTGAGCGAGCTGTTGTGAGGGGGGTTTTGTCCATCATATGTCAACGGCGACAAACGTTTCTTTTGTACCCGGCCGACGATGAGATAATTGCGATCAGGTCATCGGTTGAAACGTTCCGCTCAAACATTCTCACCCGGGCGTGATGGGAGATGAGAATTTCCCAAGAATGTTTTGTGATCGTATCTGAACGATCAAAAATTTTCGCAAGTACGCGAATGGAAATTTATCAGAAAAAGATCGTTGAGAACGGTCAGCATCATGTCACCCCCTCCCAAACATGCCCAGATACAGCCGTTTCTCCTAAAGATGCATCACTACACGGCATCCTATCCGGGCTCAATTTGAGCCCCGATTGCCCTTTTCCCATCCCAAAACAAGCCCGTATCGGGCTCCGTTTAAAAATAACCTCAAATCGGGCTTGTTTTGCCAAACGGGCGAAATAAAACGGACCCGATAATGCGGTTCTTTTGGCAGATCTCATGCTAAATTGCCATTTGGACGATCCGAAAAATGACCGCTGCCAGAACGCGAATACGGCCCGATAAAGGGCATTATATGGGGCTCAATTTTGGCGTATTTTGGCAAACGGGGGGTTTTAATGGACTGGATTTTTGAGCGGGGGAATCTGACGGTTTTACGGGTTTATTTTGGAGGTTTCCCCGTGGGAAACGCATACGATACCTACCCCCATGCCTTATCGACCAACTCAGCTTGTCCTCGTTCGGAGGCTACGGGAATTTGCTCCCAAGTCACCTCAAATCAACAGAATCCTGTTACCTCATAAACTGGAACACTTATATAGATACGTGCCATATTGACTAGTCAGTCTAGACTGAGTAGTCTAATGTTTTTGGGCTACCCCCGGGGAAATGTTATGAGTAAACAGAAATCGAATACAGCGCAGGATGAGGAACCCGGGAAGACTTCCGAAAACCGGAAAAAGATCCTTGCAACATCACTCCGGCTCTTCACGGCGCAAGGGGTTGATGCAACCCCCACAGCGCAGATAAGCAAGGAGGCCGGTCTCTCGACTGGAACGCTCTTCCATTACTTTCCGGATAAGAACAACCTCGTTGAGCAGTTATACCTCTCGATCAAGAAGGAGATGGCTGGAGTTTTCCGCGCGAATGACGATGAAACGCTTCCGATAAAACAGCGTCTTGAGCGGTGTCTGCGGGGGTATATTCTGTGGGGCATGGCAAACCCGGAAAAGGTCAGGTTCCTGGAACAGTTTTACAACTCCCCGAGTATCTGCGACGAGGAGAAGTGCCAGGCATGCGATGATTTTGCATGGCTGATGAAGCTGGGTAAAACTGCGATCCATGAAGGACTGTTACGGGATCTGCCCTGTGAGTTTTATATGGTCATGATTTCCCGGATCCTGGACGGAATTTTATTCCTGTCAGAATCCAGGAGTTCGGGAATGTCACAGGAAGAGATCATAGAAAACGGGATTGCAATGCTCTGGAACCGGGATACCGGTTCGCAATCGTAATTTACTGAAATGGAACAGCACGGTGTGAAATTATGAAGACCATTATCTATTATTTCACTGGTACCGGCAATTCGCTTGCCGCAGCAAAAAAGATCGCCGCTGGTCTTGAGGACTGCGAACTGGTATCAATTGCATCACTTAGGAATATTACCGGAGACATAACGCCGCAGGCAGGCCGGGTCGGAATTGTTTGCCCGGTGTATTTTCAGGGTCTGCCCGCAATTGTGGCCTCGTTTGCCGGACGTCTCAACCTCTCACATTCGCAATACACATTCTCGGTCGCGACACAAAATGGTCTTGGTGGATCGTCTGCATTACAACAACTTGATGGCATTCTTAAGAAGCGGAAGAGCCACGGGCTGGATGCTGGCTTTGTTGTAAATATGCCCGGCAATTACATCCTGTTATACAGTTCCCCCGTAGGAATGAAACGAGATAACATTCTAACGAAAGCCGATAAAAATCTCACTGATATCACGGCGATGATTGGTCGCATGCAACACCGGAAATTGCCGTATCATCTCATTGTTCAGCTGATGCATGCCTTGTGGTATAACAGATTCGTATCCCACGTCCATAACGATGACCAAAAATTCTCTGTCAATGACAAATGTACTGCGTGCGGAACATGTGCAGCCATCTGCCCGGTAGGAAATATCGAACTTGTGGATGGCAGACCGGTCTGGAAACATCACTGCGAGCTTTGTGTCGGGTGCATTCATGTCTGCCCGGTAAAAGCGATCCAAGGCGGCCCCCGTACTGCAAGACGACCGCGGTACCGGAACCCGGCAGTCAGTGTCAGTGAGCTCAAGGCACAGCGCGGAGAAAAGGAATGAGGGGAGAGCATGCCGGGGCTGCGGCCAAAAAAACACCGCTGACCGATTCTGTCGACGACATGACCGAACGGATGTTAATCGATGCCGGTGTGGGCCCCGGAATGCATGTCCTTGACGTTGGCTGCGGAAACGGCGATGTCTCACATTTGCTCGCAAAACTGGTTGGCAACAAAGGCCACGTCACCGGTATTGATCGGGACGGGCCGTCACTGGAAATCGCACGGGACCGGGTTCGCAAGCTCAATCTCCCAAATATCACTTTCATTCAGGGAGACATCTGCGAACTGTCGCCAGAACCGGGCCCGTTTGATGCCGCTGTAGGCAGGCGCGTGATCATGTATCTGCCAGAGCCGGTTGATGCCATTCGAAGGATATCTGCAACATTGAGACCCGGTGGCGTAGTTGCGTTCCTGGAACACGATAACACTATGGTTCCCGGTAGACAAAAGCCCCTACCTCTTCAAGAGAAGGTAAACGGCTGGATTCGGGAAACAATTGAGAAAGAAGGCGCTAACACACACATAGGTTTTGACCTTCCGTTTATCCTCGAAGAGGCTGGCCTTACTGTTGAACACATCCGCGCCGAATCAATCATTCAGACCCCCCGAACGAACTACCCTACCGTAGCTATCATCCGTGCGATGCTCCCCCGGATTATTCAGAGGGGCGTTTCCACGGAAGAGGAGATTGATCTCGAAACGCTTGAACAACGTCTTATTAACGAACGGAAAAAAACCAATTCCCTCTACGTGAGCGATATGGTTTTTACCATATGGGCACGAAAACCTGGCATTCCCAAATAATCGACAGAGGGGTTCTGACAGATTAACGGGACCATGTGGAAAATGTGAAAATTTTACGATATATGGATTAAAAGGAAGCACTCCAAATCCTGATACGACAACTCATCAGAACCGCTAAAACTTCCATTATATCCACGTCACTTTGAGGGGTTTGCTGCGCTCCGGGATGCGCACCGGTTTATACTTTGGATACCCGGCCAACATCGCGCCGGCAAGCTTGCGGTTGTCCGGGAGGTGGAGGGCTTCTCTTACAGGACGGTAATTCTGGGCAACACTGACCAGCCGGCCAGCCCAGCACGTCCCGAGCCCGAAAGCCGGGGCGGCGACATCGAAATGGGTAAGTGCGATGATCGCGTCGGTCTCTACCAGACCTGTGGAATCCGCCGTGCCCGTGGGAACATGGGCGCAGATAAGAACCGGGGCGCCCCGGCAGACAATATCGATCCCGTTATTCCAGTATTCAGTGAGGAAAGGGATGTATCCACTGATAGGATGATCACTTTTCCCCGATTCCTGTAAATAATCCATCGTAAGTGCGGCTATGGTATGGACTTTTTCAGCACCGTTCACGACTACCCATTCGACAGGCTGGTAATTGCTCCCGGTCGCAGCATAGCGGGCGATCCCAAGGATCTGCATAAGGGTTTCATTGGCCACCGGATCGGGACGGAATACCCGGATCGAGCGGCGACTTTTAAGGTAGGTACCTAGTGTTTCCGGATCGATCGATCCAGGCGCTGCTGCACTTTGAAGGTGCACACCTTCCTTGTGTTCGCGGGCGAGCGCCCCTGTCGGACAGAACACTTCGCAATGCCCGCAGGACAGACACCATGCCTCCTTCGAGGACGGGATTTCCGGAAGCGCAGTATCGTTATGTGCCCGTGCTATAATCTGCGTCGTGCAAACCTCCGAACAGATCCCGCACCGGGTGCAGAGATCACGATCAACGGTTATTCCGATCATAAGGATAACCATCCTGGGAGCGTGAGATCGGCACTGCCGTCAGTTTCTTCAATTTTTCTCATACCCGGTTTGAATCGTTTGCTTTGCATACCAACTAGTACGCACGGGCATAATAAATAGTTTGTTAGACTAACAAACCAGTCTGTTGATTCACTCTTTCTTCTCTGATGAGCACTCAATCATAATCCGAAATGCTTTGACAAGGGTTTTTTGCTGGTTTTCTGTTGTGTTTTTCTCAATCTGCTCTATGAATGCCTCAAAAACCCGCTGTTTGTGTTTAAAAACCTGACAACCTTTTTCGGTCAGGGTCAGGAGAAATTTGCGCTGATCAACATCGGATTGGGTCCGGATAACGAATCCGTCCTTCATCAGTTTTGTTATCGCGGCGTTAGCTGAAGGTTTTGAGACACCGAGTTTTTGGGCAAGTTCGGTCAGGGTGATACTGTCGTTGCGCTGGATGCCTCGTAAATAATAGAACTGGTTGAGGGTAAGATCACAAAAGCCAATCTTTTCCTCTTCGATCTTATCTGCCTCAACGGTAACATGTTTGTACCGTTCGATAAACTGAGCAAATAGATCCCTTAACTCCATAGCAGTACATAGAACCAGTTCAGACATTAAGGTAATGAGGGATTAATCATCATGGGAAATCCCGCTATACTTTTGCCAGCACCATGATTTTCCTGTCGGCAATGACAACAAGCAGTCCCACAACGCTGAGGATCACCAGTACTGCAGCAATTGAATGCAGGCTCTGATCACTGACATCCGGATTAAAGAATATCGCAATAAGGGCCGACGATGCAACCGAGCCAAAATACCCGAAAGTTCGGAGCAGGCCTGAGGCGGTACCGATCTGATCTGCGGTGACCTGGGTGTAAAAGGTTGTCTGGTTCGCACTGGCACACATTCCCATGGTAATCCCGAAGATTGCAGTGATTACAACAATCCAGATTATCGGAGTCGCCGTGGTAAATAAAAATACACCCGCAGACCCTGTCAGGCAGGCAACGGCAGACACAATAAGGGGAGTGCGCATGAGGTTTCGCCGCGAGACCAGCCACGCAAGCACAATGGATATGATACTCATTGGCAAAATGATGAATCCTGCATCAGCGCATGAAATATTTTTGTCGATCTCAAGCCATTGCGTGACACCATACATTACGGTGTAGACGCACAGCATCGCAAGGGCAAAGCGAACATAGGTGAGTATCAATGGCCGGTTCGTTGCCAAAAGGTGGAGGTCAATAAAAGGCTGGCTCACCTGTCCTTCCCACCAGACAAAGGCCAGACCGAGCAGAATTACTACGCCTGACACAACCCAATCCGGATTTGGCAGTGACATGAGAAAGACCAGGAGGGCAATCATCGCGCCACTAAAGATCGTGATGCCGGCCAGATCAATGCGGGCTGCCATGGTACGGAGCGTCTTTGTACTCCTGCATGGCGGGTCCCGGGGGATCCAGGACGCAGCCATAATAAGCGCCACGAGAGCCAGCGGGACGTTAATAAAAAACACGCTCTGCCAGCCCCAGGCGGCGACAAGGAATCCGCCAATGGGCAGACCTATAACCGCAGTCGCCATTCCCGCAATCACAAGGCCGCCAAGCACTCCTCCCGGGGGCTCGGTCAGCCCGGCCGATTCGGCCCGCTGTCGGATCAAAAGCATTGCCGATGGATATCCGGTCGAGGTGCCCACACCAATCAGGACCCGTGATACGATCAACGTTGCGAGGTCATGGCCCAAGCCGCCCAGCACTCCTCCAGCCAGTACAGCGACAATACCTGCAAGGAACACCCGCCGTGGCCCAAATGCCTCCGATAATTTTCCGGCTGCCGGCTGGCCAACGATACATGCCATATAGAGTGCCGCGACCAGAACAGCAGTCTGTCCGACCGGAACGTGGATGGCCGCTGCAATTGGCACCAATGCAGTGGCAATGAACGAAGTGTTGACAGGATTGAGGGCGGAGCCGATATACAGCGGTGTTACAAACCGCCAATCGAACGCTTTTTTGCTTTCGGTAGGTTGAGGCGAGTTGGATTTATTCATTCATCATCTCAGGAAACCGGCGAATAATTTTCTAAAAAAGTCTTCCTTTTCATTTTCCCGAAAATCCATTTTTTCGGGTATTTCTCTTTGCGAACTCCCGGACCTTTACCGATGCATCGGGTCTCAGAGGTACTCCATGTCCCGACAACATGATATCGAAATCAATTGCGGCGATTTTATCGATTGATTTTTGTACATCACCTGTGTCTAATGGTAATAGTCCCATTTCGATTTTACTGCCGTTAAACCTCAACAGATCCCCGGCAAACAGAATTTTTGATGCCGGATCAAAAAGACAAATACTTCCCGGTGTATGTCCCGGTGTATGAATGGTGATGAGACCCGCGATGGTGTCACCATCGTTGAGATTTATATCCGGCTCAACAGGCCTTGATCCGAAAAACAAGGGTATGAGGACTTTAACGATCATTCCCTTAGCACCTCTCGGCACAGGCGGGGTTTTCCTGCCGGAAACGTAGTCCGCATCTTTTTTGTGAATGGCCACCTTCGCACCGCTCAGTTTTTTGAGATCGCTCGCACCGCCCACGTGATCGATATGAAAGTGTGTCAGGACGATCGTTTTGATTTCTGAAGGTTTGCGTTTTAGAATATCCTGAATATATTTTGCTATTTTTGCGCTGTTTTTGGGCATTCCCGTATCGATAATTGTCAGTTCGTCCCGATCAATAATAAAACAATTACCATTTACACCATCGACCTGGTGAATTCCCGGTACTATTTCCATAACCTTTCAACTCCATTTTTTGTGTTTCTTCACTACAAAGATCCAATGTATGTCAATTTATAGCGGATACTAACAATTTTAGCCTGTGCTAACAAAATGTATAGTGACTGTAATGACGAAGAACGATGATTTTTGGCGATGGATCGAGGCTGCACTGAATGTGATCGGAGGGAAGTGGAAACTGCTGATCGTTATTGCATTAATGGATGGGACCCGGCGGTTTAGCGAGATCTCGCATAAGCTTCCGGCAATCAGCGAGAGGATGCTTGTTAAACAGCTCCGTGAGATGGAGCACGACGGTATTATCACAAGAAAAGTCTATCCGGTGGTCCCTGCGAAGGTTGAATATTCGCTTACGCAGTCAGGTGAAAAACTGATTCCGGTTTTGAATGTTCTCGGCGCATGGAGTATAATCTATCTTGGATCTAATGTTGCGTGTGAGGGTTTGTCCGAACCAGTGGACGTAGACTCCGCCAAACTTAGTCAGCTGCTCGAAGATCTCAACGGTATCCTCCAGGATGCAGACAAAAAAATAAAACGACAACGCAATGACAATGAGTAATCTTTGAATTTTCTGGTTTTTGATAAGTTAATGGTTAATCTTCGATTTTTCATCTCGGTGAAAAAACTTCAATAACCGCCAACGTATCAGAACCATCGAATATATCCACAAAGATGAGAAACGGCTCGGGGCATATCATTGAACAGGTGGGCTACTGATAAGGATAATGATCCGGCCACGCGGGGGGGTGAAAGTGAAACAAGTCTGATTTTTTAAATTGACAGTGACCGGTTCAGCTCCACAATCGCGACCATTGTCTTGTATCCTTTGTCCGTGATGATGTAATCACCGCGCTCGTGGCGTTGGAGGATCATACCGGATTCCGTCAGTTTCCTGATGTGGAAGAGAAGGTTCCCGCCTTTGAGGCCGGTCAACTGGGAGATATCCGAGAACGTTCGGGTCCCGGTTGTAAGCGACCTGACGATTTGAAACCGTTGGACATTCGCTACTGGGTCAAGGATGTCATTTACCACAGCCTCATCAGGTATTTCCGCCACCAAATCCGCTGTATCGGGACTCTTTTGGTAGATTCCGAGTGTCTTCATCAACGAGACCTGCTTTTCGAAAAGTCGGCCAACCTCAGTAAAACAGGTATCGCACTGATCGTATGGACCTTTCTTCCGGAGCGTCTTCATCCGCTCCCGGTACGACTGGATCAGCTCATCGGAGATATTCCCGTCTGTGATATGCCGGGCAGAATTCTCCAGGAACTCCATGAATACCTCGTAACAGGTCTTCCGCATAGCACAACCCTCTACCATGCGGGCAGAGAGATCGGCCTTCGCAGTACCAATCTGGTGATCTGCGAACACCCCGGCATACTCTTTCTTAACGTCTCCGAGCACTGCATCCAGATGCTGCTGGTTCGCCCGCTCGATGAACCGCTTCAGATCAGTGCGCAGACCTGTGATCTCCGTCTTTAGCTCGCGAATCTCGGTCATTGTCCCCAGTACTGCTCCCATATACTCCTCTCGTGTTTGATTGGAATGCTTATGACCATGCGGGTCATTTTTCTGTACCAAAAATGATTTGTATATTTTTATGACGCTCAAGTATATATTCATAACATAAGCATCAGTGTATGGTGAAAAAAAATGCCGACATGGAAACACACAGGAAAAGAGGTATCGAAAGCAAAGGCTGAAGAATCGCTCAAGTCTATCAAGGGCGCATGTTTCGGATGCGGTACTCATAATGCCGACTGTTCGATTGCAAAGGCAGCCGGTGAAATCTCGGAAATGATGAGCTGCGAGACCCTGTCCACACGAGAACAAATACATGCACAGATCACGGGAGCACTCAAAGGAGCAAAGTTCCCGGTCAAGACCCCGAAGGATCTCATCGCCGCCTTCCCGAACGGTGCAGATACAACCTGCCAGGTGGGAGATCTGAAGATGACAGCCGGTGAGGCAGGAAAACTGCTCAAGGCTTCAGACTTTCCGTTCAAGAGTGCGAAGGCTGTCGCTGACGTCATCGTTGAGCGGGCAGGACTGTAATCAAAGGGTCAAGAGTTTACTATCGGTGGATTTACCATGGCAAAACTGACCGCAGAGATGAAAGAAGCGTTTGGCAAGATGAAGATCTTCCCGATTGCAACCGCTTCAAAAGACGGAACGCCAAATGTGGTTCCCATCGGGGTCGTCGAACTGGTGAGCGATGACACGATCTGGATCACGGACAATTTCATGCACAAGTCGCTGGAGAACCTTGTGGCGAACCCGAAGATTGCCCTCTATATCTGGGGCCCGGAGATCAAAGGCTGTTTCCAGATCAAGGGTCATGCGACGGTTAAGACCAGTGGCAAGGATTTCGAGGAGATGAAGGTAAAGATCAACAAGAAGAATCCGGCCCTGCCTGCACGTTCTCTCATCATCGTAAAGATTACCGAGGTCTTCGAATGCCAGCCGGGACCAAACGCAGGAAGTAAACTCCTGTAATTTTTTTTGTCCTGAGGGTGGAGGGTTCTGGTGCGTTGACGATTAAGAGAGAATTTCTCACGTCGAATAAACGGTATTTCAACTGTAGACATACCAGTACCCAGATGTAAAGAAGAAAAAAATCTTGTGTGGGGATTGAATGGAAAAAAATGCAAGGATGGACAATAAGGCAGGAGAAAAGTGATGAAAATCAGAGTCCGGTTTTTCTCGGACTTCGGTGAGCTCCTCGGGAGTGATGCAATGGTGGATGCCAAAGAAGGGTTGGTACTCTCAGGCCTCATCGCGAATGTTTCCGGGAAAAACAAGAAAGGATATGAAGCAATCTTCGACGAGAAAGTGAACATAAAAGAGTTTGTTGTGCTGGTGAGAAACGGCAAGCAAATCGACATGAAAGAAGCTGGAAAAACTCCTGTAGCAGAGGGGGACGACATTGTTGTTTTTCCCCCGATTATCGGTGGGTGAATTATCCTATAATCTCAAAGACTGATGGGTGCCGGTGCATCTGCGGGTGATGGTGAATTTTTCACCTCAAAAGATTTTGCATTTTAACAGCAGACGCAAAAGAATCCATCATAGTTCCGGCGGGTCTGCTTGAGATAGCATTCCACTTCGTCCTGTACCCCATTTTCCGGACCATCAACACACGCTGATAGTGCGCTTCCTTATCATGGAGATTTTTGTTTCCGGCAATCTGCCAGATAGCCTGCCTGGACATACATCCTCAGGACATCGGACCGTGTAAGAAAACCGGCCAGCATATCCGGTGTTTCCCTCCGGACAACCGGCAGGTGATCGAAGTTTTGCCCGACAATGTGATCGCGAGGGCATCTTCAAGGGTATCGTCCGGATGGACGACAAATGGCCTGAATGTCATGATCTCGCGTATGGTCGGGCACGTTTTGTCTGCTACGCGGAGAGCGCTCACGTCCCGGTTCGTCACGATCCCCACAAGCCGGCCGTTTTCGACAATGGGAAAACCGGTATGTCCGGTCTTTGCCATGAGATCGATGACTTTTGCCGGTTCATCTGAGGGGGAGAGCGTGATGACTGCCTCCCCCGGGATCATGGCATCCCGGACCAATATCCCTTCGAGGGTTTCCCTGTCGTATTCCCCGCGATGGGCGCCGGACTGCGCTTTGGTCGGCACCTGGTCATGGAAGATTGTCTTTTCCCCGGTGAGCAGGTTGGAGACTGCGACTGCGGCCATTGCCGGTATCAGGATTGTAATGCTCCCAACCATCTCGACAACCATGATCAGCACCGCGATGGGCGCATTTGCAACCGCCCCAAAGAGGGAGATCATGCCGACAACAATAAACACGGGGATCGTTTCCAGAGGTACATACACCGGGAAGAACAGGTGCAGGATGATACCAAGTGCCGCCCCAACGGATGCACCTATAGTAAGCCCCGGGCCAAACACACCACCGCTTCCTCCTGAGCCAAGGGTAAGGGACGTTGCCAGGATCTTGACAAACGGCAGCAGCAGGATCACGGCGAGCGGGAGCAGGGAATACAACATGAGCTGGTCAAAACCGTAACCAGAACCGAGGCCGGCAAGACCGAGCATTTCTGCCTCGGGGGATATGAGGGCAAGGCAGACGACTAGGATGCCGAGGATAAGCGCTCCCGAAACCGGTTTTAAGTACAGCGGGAGATTATGCCGTTTGAATACAGCAGCAAACCAGTTGCGGCTCCCGTAAAAGAGAAAGATATAGAGGAGCCCGAACGCCGCACACAGAACCCCGAGCAGGAGGAAGAAGGGTATCTGCACGACCGTCCACGAGATCGGACCGAGCGAAAAGATGGGTGCGTAGCCTTCGAAAAACCCGAAGATCGCATAGCCGATCACCGATGCAAGGAATGCCGGGATGATCGCATCGGATTCGAAGTCCCGGGTATAGAGGACTTCTGCTGCAAGCACCGCTCCCCCAAGAGGTGCCTTGAATATGGTCCCGATCCCTGCTCCTATGCCGGTGGTAAGCGCAATTCTTCTCTCTTTTGGGGAGAGTCCCAGCATATCTGCAACAACGGATCCAAAACCCGCCGAGATCTGGGCCGCAGGGCCTTCCCTCCCGGCACTTCCTCCGGTTGAGATGGTGAGAATTGCCGTGACGGCTTTTAAAACCGGGACCCTTTTCCTTATCCTGCCGGTTCCATGGAATGCCTTGATCGCCGCATCCGTTCCATGACCTTCTGCTTCAGGTGCGAACCGGGTGACGAGAATCCCGGTCATGAGACTTCCGAACAGGAGGATCGGGATCAGGAGGAAGAGCGAATGGGGCTCCGACCACTGGCTGATCACGGCAACGCTCTGGCCTTCCTGCGGGTAAACATACTGCAGGATATACCCCATGAAAAATGCAATTCCCCATTTGAGCCCCTCGTAAAAAAGGAGAGAGCCGAACCCGGCAATGACACCGACAACTATGGCGATGATAATGGTCCGTTTAGTCGGTGTGATGCCGGAGGGGAGAGAAAATTTCATGGATTTCGCGGTTTTTTACTTTTTTCTCCCGATCCTATTTGAGGATTCTTATTAAGGGCCGGGGAATTTTTCTTATGATCGTGTTCTTATGGCAGATTCGACGTTAACGATTCAGGTCATGATACTTACAAAGATGCAGCCGCAAAAAACGTTCATGAATAGGGGTGGATCTTCCTGAACAACAATACCTTGACCTGGTCGTTGATCACGAACCATACCAGTGCATAGCCCCAGACTATGAGCGCAAGTGACCACCCGATGGGCGTCATGATGAAAACACCGTAGATCGCGATGAGAGTGGCGGCCCCTTGCGTTATTTCTGCAGTGCCAAAAAGAGCGAACGCCGGCAACGGCCGTTCCCAGAAATGCTGCTGGCCGGTACGGGCAAGGTAAATCGTCATGTGACCGGCAACAGCAAGCTTGAGGAAGATGAGCGTCTGGATGACGCCGGGATCAAGATGGAAATATTCCCGTGCTACCCAGAGAAGGATAAAACTTGAAACCACACCGAGAAGCCCAAGAATCGAAGCGAGGGTCAGGATGCGGTTCATCTGCCAGCGCACGGGCTTTGCTGCGACCGGTGCATTATCAAAGGCGATCATCATGATAGGAAGGTCATTGAGGATAGCGAGCACAACCAGCATGAGTGCAGTAACCGGGTAAAAATTCAGGAGCACGATACAGAGTGTTAAAAAGATCAGGACCCTGACTGTCTCGGCGATCCGGTAGACTGCATAATTTTCCATGCGCCGGAATATCTCCCGGCTCCTCTCAATGGCATCGATGATGACCGAGAGCCCGGGTTTTGTCAGGACGATATCTGCGGCAGACTTTGCCGCATCGGTCGCACCGGCGACCGCAATACCGGCATCTGCCTCCCGGAGTGCCGGCGCATCATTCACGCCGTCCCCGGTCATCCCGACAATATGGTTGCCACCCTGAAGGATTTTCACGATCCGGAACTTGTCTTCAGGGAGAACCTGGGCAAACCCATCGGCGGACTCCATCTGTTTCCGGGACTCATCCCCATCACCGGCAACCAGTGCAGTCCGGGGAATGATGTTCTGGCCGAGGCCAACCTGCCCGGCAATCTCATGAGCAATGGCAATGTGATCCCCGGTCACCATTTTCACGTTAACGCCACGTTTTTTAGCCTCGGTGATCGTGGCCGCAGAATCCTCCCGGGGCGGATCGAACAGCCCGATCAGGCCAAGGTACTGCCATGCCCCGGTGCTGTCGGTCCGGGCTACCCCAAGAGCACGGAACCCTTTCTGTGCAAACCCCACAACCCACGCATCCAGTGTTGGGACCAGAACCCCGGCAGTCCCGACAAAGGACGCAATTGCCTGCGGCGCTCCCTTTGCTACTTCGAACGATCTGCCCGATCGTTCCCTGACCGTGGCCTTTGAAAATTTGGATACGGGATCGAAGGGGACAAAATCCGGGATTTCCAGACCGGCATTATCTGGTGGCGGGGTGAGATGATCGTACCGCGAAAAGACCGCCATATCGATCGGATCATTGCTCTCTTTTTTTGAGGCCAGTGCCGCTGCGATAATGACATCCTGTTCCAAAACCCCGGGGAAAGTCCTGATCTCACCGATGCTGATGGAATTCTGTGTGATTGTCCCGGTCTTATCGGAGCAGAGGATATCCATCCCTGCCATCTCTTCGATGGCAGAAAGCCGGCTGACAATCGCCTCTTTTTTTGCGAGGGCCACGGCCCCGACAGCCATGGTCACGGTCATTACGGCGGGAAGTGCTGCGGGAATTGCCGCTACGACCAGGATGAGGGAGAACTGAAGTGTGTCTACAAAGGATTCGGATCGTATGAGGGCGACGATAAAAATGATGCTGACCAGCACGACAGCGAGAATGATGAGATAATTACCGATCCGTTCGATGGCGGCCTGGAAATGGCTTCGCGGAGATTTTACCTGAACCAGTCGGGCAGTTTTGCCAAAAAAGGTATTTCCCCCGATTGTGGTGACCTTTGCATCCATCTCGCCCTGACGGACGATGGATCCGGAATATACTGTATCGCCCGGCTTCTTTTCGACCGGGAGGGATTCGCCGGTCAGTGCCGATTCATCGAGAAGGAGGTAGTTTCCCTTGCCAAGGACGGCATCTGCCGGTACAATATCCCCGAGCCGGATATGGACACTATCTCCGGGCACGAGTTCGCGGGCCGGGATCTCCTGCCAGGTCCCGTCCCGGAGCACGCGGGCATTGGGGGCGAGCTGCTTTTTTAAGAGTTCGATGGCGTTCTCCGCTTTTCTCTCCTGAAGAAATCCGACAACCGCATTGGTTATCAGAAGGAGGAGAATTACAGCAAAGTCTTCCCAGTTCGAAATTGCTGCCGACAGGATGGCGGCTGCCTCGATCATCCACGGGATCGGGCCCCAGAAATAGGACAGGAATTTGAGCAGCGGGTGTTTCTTTTCTTCGGGGAGATCATTGAAACCGAAACGGTTCCGCAGGTCAGTTACCTCTGCACCGGTCAATCCCTTCATGGATCCCGCAACAGTTACCGACGATGCCGGTGTCGTATCCGGAGGTACCGGCTCGCCCGTCATTGACAACAATCCCTCATTCTGCCCGGCACGTGTAATCCCTCGATTTCGTATGCCTTTTTAATGGCAAATTTCGTTACAATTCCAAAATTTTCAATTTTTTCGCCATTTTTTTTATTTTTTCATTGAGATTGGGGCTGTTCTCCATACTGTGCCACTCATCCTTACTCATCCCCATAAAAAAGCCGCATGACGAACATTTAATCCATGCTTCATAGTGATCAGGAAATTCTGCATGAATTGTTGATTTTCCGCACTGTGGGCAGGTAAGTTTCTCCTGGGAGATTGAAATATTAACCTCGCTGTTCCTGTCCTGAGGGTAAGCCTTTGAATCACCAGAATCGGGTTTGGGGTCGCCGTTTTTTACATTGTCTGATACGGGATGCACAGTTATGCGACCATCGTTAACGCTTTTTTTGGCCTTACCTTTTAAATTGTCAGTCATGGTGTTTTTTCACTCCTTTCTTGAATAAGATATTTTCAGGGAACGATCATATAATATTAAAAATCGCTTGACGGTTTCGGCGATAACGTGTATCTATCTGGGATGTATTTATAAAGTACCAGATATTGCAAAGGCTGTAACGATTCAGATTTATATCGCGATTTCTCCAGGGCCGGATTTTTAATTCCTATTAAAGGAACGACATAAAATCTAAAATTTTAGAGATACTCCGGCCGATTATATCGCCGAAAAAATCCGGTCCGGACACCGGAACAATTTATTGCATATCCTTTATCTGTCTGGGCATGAGTAGCCATTGAAGTTCACCAGACGGCCGTTTATCGAATGAATAATTCCTGATTTTTGCCAAGCCGCCTTTTGCAAGTGAGATAGAGATAGTATCAGATCCGGAAATGATCCTGCTAATAAGCATCGACAATGAAGGTTCGTGCCCGATAATGAGGATTGCAGCATCCTTGTCATACTGTGCAGCATGATAGCAGAGGGTATCCGGATCACCGCCAGGCGCTAGATCATCCCAGACTTCAAGGTGATCTTTTTGGCCGAGCGATCGGGCAACAATTTTTGCTGTCTCATGTGCGCGGGTCAGCGGGCTCGTGGCAATGACATTAAACCGGATTTTTTTCGACCGCATCCACCGTGCCACATCTCGTATCTCGTTTCTGCCCTCGGCAGTGAGCATCCGGGTACTATCATCGGGATCATCAGAAGACTGCCCCGCTTTCCCATGCCGGAGAACGAAAAGATCCATAAAGAGAGACCTTTCTTATCTGATATGAGTTTTCTCCTCACATAAACGGAGGGGACGGTGCAGGCAGATAAGACCTGGACTCATCAGTGAAATTATGGTATATGCAATAAGGAGACTAGAGCACACAAAGAAGCGTACAAAAGTTCCGATGGATTCGGAAAATTTCAAATAAAAATTTTGGATTCCTGTCCTCACAACACTTCCCTTAAGGCGGCAAGATTCTTTTCCAGTTTGTTGAGGAGTTTCTCTCCGGCTAGGTTCTTCTTGCCGGAACTACCTGCACCCGGGTTCCTGAAAATCTCGTAATTAACAAAAATCCCGCCAGTGGTATCAAGATGGATATTATGACGAATCTGAGCATCCCGGAGATTGTCAAAATCCGTGATTCCTTTTTGTGCCAGGATCTCGCGTATATGCTTGACTTTTCCCCGTTCATACGCATTCAGGTTCTTTGATCC
>CAYVTY010000015.1:0-52831 GCA_964454995.1 uncultured Methanoregula sp. | reverse complement strand
TGAAAACAGCACGGGATTTCATGATCGAGATTCCTGTGCTGAACTGTCATGACGGGATAACAAAAGCACGGCAGATCTTACGAGACGATCGGTTCCGCGAAGTTTACGTCACCGGCCTAAAAAAGGACCTGCTGGGGTATATCGATATCACGGATGCCCTGCGGGTGACCGCGACGAAGTCAAACGTGACCGTTGAGGGGTTCGTGAAGGATGCGGCATGCGCCGGTTCGGAAGCGTCCATCGAGAGCGTGGCAAGGGCCATGCGGGAATTCCGTACCGACAGCGCCGCGATCATCGATCCCGGCCGCCATATCCTTGGCGGGGTTCTCCTCTCCGACCTGTTCCCGGTCATCATATCACGAAACGAGCTTTCGGGCCGGGTCAGCACCCACATGTCAAAGCAGATTATCACCGCGGATCCTGCCGACACGCTCCAGCAGGTCTATGCGAAGATCGTGGAGACCGGGTTCACGGCGTTCCCGGTGGTGAAGAAAAAAAAACTTGTCGGCCTCATCTCCCGCCGCGACCTGATCCGGTCGGGTGGGGTGCGGTCATCGATTGCCCAGAGCAGTACAAAGGCTGCCGGGGACGTGATGGCACAGGAGGTCGTAACCGTCTCGGGCGGGGCGCCGCTTTCCGATGCGGCCCGGCTCATGGTCGATAACGATGTGAGCCGGCTCCCTGTCATTGATGGCGGCACCCTTGTGGGAATCCTCGACCGGCACGATGTCCTTGCCGGGCTCGCGTAAAAGCCAGGCTGTGTCCCAGACCACGGGAACAACGGCGGGACCGGTGTCGGCACAAAGAGAAGAGTAACGGTACAGAAAACCACTCACAACGGCACGATGCACAGGAAACCATCTGGAGAACCCGTCCCGGAATCAAACGGGCCGGAAACGAACCGATAAAAAAAGAGCCGGCCGGGATGCAGTACCACCCCGGCAGACAACAAAAAAGGAGGAACGTTGACGAACCAGAACGGGCGGGCCACCAAGCAGGGTGACCGGCTCTTGAAAATGCAGGGCAAATTCGATCGGGGCCCGGTCGATTTCAAATCCCATATCGTACAGCAGGAAGGCGAGGTGATGGCGATTGCGACACGGGACGTTATTTCCGTGCCGCCCACGCAGAGCATTATCAGCGCCGTCGCAACGATGACGGAATGCGGGTTCCGCCGGCTGCCGGTCACCGATGCCGGCACAAAGAAACTCCGGGGGATCGTCACCTCCGGCGACGTGATCAACTTCATGGGCGGTGGTGACAAGTACAAACTTGTCAAGGTCAGGCACAACGGCAACCTGTCGGCCGCTGTCAATGAGACGGTGCGTACCATCATGACCGCACAACCCGAAGCGCTCCCGCACGATGCCCATATCGTCGACGCGCTGGAACTTATCGTGAAAAAGAAGATCGGGGGGCTCCCGATTGTCGACCATGACGGCATTCTTGCCGGTATCGTGACCGAGCGGGACGTGCTCAGGATGCTTGCCGCGGAGCACAGCCCGCTCTTTGTCGAGGATGTGATGAGTTCTGCCCTGAGGGTAACCGCTCCCGACAGCCCGATTGCAACCGTTACCGAGGACATGACAAAGTTCCGGTTCCGCCGGCTGCCGGTAGTAAGTGACGACGTGCTCTTTGGGATCATCACGGCGACCGACATCATGCGGTACCTCGGGACACGGGAGGTGTTTGCCCGACTCACCACCGGGAATATCGCGGAGGTCATGGCTCTCCCGGTGCGGGCGCTCATGGCCGGCGACCTGTTCACCACCTCCCCGGAAACCCCTGTCAACGAGGCGGCACGGGAGATGCTGAACCGGAATATCGGGGCGCTGCCGGTCATCGAGAATTCGCGCCTTATCGGTCTCGTGACAGAATTCGACCTCGTGAGGGCATTTTCCGAGGAGTAACCTCCATGCCGGCCAGTTACCTTACCGCACGCGATGTGATGAGTGCCCCGGTCTTTGCCGTTTCCCCGACGGACACCGTGGCTTACGCCCGGAACCTGATGGCGCGGCACAAAATTTCGCGGGTGCTTGTCGTGGATGCGGGAAAACTTGCCGGGATCCTCACGAAAAAAGACATCGGGTACCGCCTCCGGCAGCAGGGAGCGGCATGGCGGAAGCGCCTGCCCGACCAGATCCCGGTTGCCGGGTATGCAACACCCGGCCCGGTCGTCGCCGCACCCGACACCCTGCTCCGGACTATTGCCGCCACATTTGTGGCAGGAAACATCGGTTGTGTACCGATAGTGGATCACGGGACGATCACCGGGATCGTCACGAAAAGCGATCTGATGAAATCCGCCTTTGTTGCCGGCCTTAGCGGCACGGTGCAGGACGTGATGGAGGATGCAGTAACGGTCAACCGCTGGCACTCGCTCGCCCACGTGATTGCGCTCATGAAGGAGCGGGACAAGAAACCGGTGGTGACCAATAACGATGGATCGGTGGCCGGTATCATCACGGAGACCAGTCTGGCATTCCATGATGAGGACCGGAAACGATCCGGGGGGATACACAACGATGAACCTCTCAGACGATATGAAAACCGTGATGCCGGGGGTGGACCGGATGTTCCGGTAAATGGCCCGGTGACCGCCGGCGATGTGATGACCAGCCCGGTAATAACGGTCGCCCCGGAGAGGACGCTCCCGTATGCAGTCGGACTGATGCAAAGAGAACAGGTCAACAACCTGGTTGTCGTCGAACACGACACCCTTGTGGGGATAATAAAACGTGATGATATCATAAAGGAAGTGGCGAAATGACAAAAGAATTGTTTATTAAAGATATCATGGCAAAACCAACGACCATATCCAAATCGGCAAAGATCACCGAGGCGCTCGACAAGATGCTTGACGAGGGAATCGACCCTCTCATCGCGCTCAACAATAATTCGGTTGTGGGCACGGTATCCCGCCAGGCTATTGCGGAGAAACTGGGCAGCAAGCAGAACACCGCCCTTGCGCCGGCCGCCATTCACGTGGCAAGTGTTGTCGAGGAGGATTTCACGAGTGTCTATCCCGATGAGAGCACGGACGTGCTTATCCCCCTGCTCCAGCGGTACAAACTGGTGGTCGTCTACGACAGCGACCATAACCTGCTCGGGCAGGTGACGGCTATCGACCTGTTAAAGAAGTACCCGCACGAGGGCACCATCAAAAATGCCCTTGAAAAGGCCATCACCATCGATGCGGATGAGCGTGTCGTCCACCTCCGGCGCCTGATGGTGGATGACAAGATCTCCCGTTTTGTCGTGACTACAAACGACAAGATCACCGGCATCGTGACCGAGACGGATGTGGCGGTTGCGATGCGGAAGTTCCGGGAGACGGTAAAAGACCAGCACCAGGATCACCGGATCCGCAACCTGCTCGTAAAAGATATCATGAGCGCCCCGCTGATCTCGCTTGACATCGGCACGGACTATCACGAACTGGTCGACCTGATGGTGGCAAAGAACATCAGCACGGTGCCAATCACCGACAAGGGGAAACTGGCAGGCCTCGTGACCCGTCGGTCGCTCGTACACGCATTGTGACGGTCCGGCGGCAACTATCAGGCTCTCTTTTTTTTTAGATGCGGGCTAAAGCCTCTCATATGAACAGCCGGATCAGGTAGTACAGGCCGACAATTGTCCCGATGGCGACGATGATCCACTTCAACCGTCCCGGATTGATTCTGCCAGCGATGTGCCCGCCGATTACCCCGCCGATGAGCGCCCCTGCCGCCATCACAAGCGCGAGCGGCCATATGATAAGCCCGGAGAAGAGGAAGAAGATCGCGGCAGCGACATTGGTGGCAAGGGAAAGACACTGCTTGAGCGCGTTGAGCCGGGTCAGAGTGTCATCGAGGAAGAGGCCGAGCACGGCAAGGTAAATCACCGAGAGCCCCGGGCCGAAGTACCCTCCGTAGATGGCGGCAAGGCCGGCCGGGAGGGCCGCGTTCCGGCAGCCTTTGCGGTCCGTCCCATCGTGACCGGTGTGCCGGCGGATCCATTCCCGGATCCGGTCCTGGACGGCGAGCAGGATCGCGGCAAGAAGGATCAGGAATGGGACAAGGATGTGGAAGACCTGTTCGCTGACGTACAGGAGAAGAATGCCCCCGACAAGGCCGCCGATGATCCCGACCGGGAGAAGCATCATAAGGCGCTTTCTTTGTCCAGCAAGATCTTTTTTCTGGGCAAGCGCACCGCCGAGGTAGCCGGGGCAGAGCGCCACGGTATTGGTGATGTTTGCCACAACCTCGGGTACTCCGAGTGCCACCAGTGCGGGAAATGAAATGAGTGTTCCCCCGCCTGCAAGGGCATTGACCATCCCTGCGGCAATGGCGGCAAGCCCTGCAAGTGCAAGTTCCGATCCGGGCAGCATGCTTCAAGAGTCCTGTGGGGTGTCCTGTTGTAACGTATGTCGGCGTGCGTTAGTGCTGCAGCGCGATGAATTCCTGTGCCTTCATGACCCGGACACCGATGTTTTTCATGTCGAGAACGTTTGCCCGGTGGATCTCCTCCGATTGTGCGCCGGTTGCATCGTCTATGAGGATCACCGGGTAGTTGTACGCGACAGCGTCAAAGGCCGTGGTGCGGATGCAGTTCGGCGTCTGGACCCCGGTGATGGCAAGTTTGGTGATGCCCAGGGTCCGGAGCATAAGATCGAGTTCAGTACCGATAAACGCGCTCATCCGTATCTTTTGGATCACGTACTCCCCCGGGAGTGGCGCAAGTTCTTCGATCTCCTCTGCGCCCGGTGTACCCTCGACGGCAAACGGGTGTTCACTAAAGAGATTCCTGCGGGTGATCTCGACATCGGACCCGTCCCTGCGGTGGACCCGCAGGATGTGGAAGACCGGCAGGTGGTGTGATCGGAAGTACCCGAGCACTTCCTGGATTTTCGGGATGACTGCCCGTGCCTGGGCCACGCTGAGCCGGGCCCCTTCACGGACAAAATCGTTCTGCATATCGATGATCAGCAGTGCGGGATGTTCCATGGATGATCATATAAGACAGAGAGGATGCGGTAATAAGGATTGTGCGTGGGCCGGGAAGGTGGTGGATACGGGGGGCATCGCATCATTTCCCCCACAGACCTCCTATGTCCCTTGAGAGGTAATGCCTCCCTCAAAAACGGTATTTCATCATCATAAAATTGCCCGATCATTCACCTGGAACTGGTAAAAACTGTAGGGGGGGTCAATGGGGGAAAATAACTTTTCATGCGGACGCAGCCCATGGAAATAATTTAAAATTACTACAGAATCTGCCGGGGATTCTGTATTTTTTCGGAATAAACTTTCCCCCACTTCCCCTCCAGATGGTCTTTTCAAAGTGGGGATACTCAGTGACCGTCACCATGAGGCCAGTTCATCACTGAATTCACGGGTGGTCTTTTTCGTGAACTTTCCTTTCCGGTACTCCGCGAACTCCCGCTCGGTCTTTTCGGCAAACAGTAAATCTTCCTGCAGAGCCGGTTCAAGCCCGGCAAGCGGCCTGAGAATGTACCGCTGCCCCTCCCTGATAATGAGAAGGTTCTCTCCATCGGAAATGTCTGCCCTCATCGAAGCGGGAATTACGATCTGGCCTTTGGAACTCATCTTGGTAATTGCGATATCCATAGACAATCTGTAAGATCAATCTTGCTTGTGGGGATGTGAGGGTTTGGATGCTGTCATCCTGAACTATATACATAAGGAACCGGGGCCGAGACTTACACGAACTAAGAGAACGCTCTTGGGGGCTGTCGCCCCCGCCGTGTGGGCATCCCCCGGTTGCGATGATGCCTATGAAGGTAATACGCACATCATCGTTGAGGCACAGGGGCGGTGCGGAGGGGACAGGCACTGTCCCCTCCATTACTCCGGTCTGATATTTTAACAGATAAATACGGAAATCTGAAAAAGTGCTAGGAACATCACAGCATTTGATGAGTGCCCCAGTGTCTGTTTAATTTTATCAGTGGGATCTACTTAAACAAGCGAACAATCCCTTTTTTATGATGAACTATTTATTACTCGATAAACTAAGAGTTGCATATTAAGGTGAAATCTTTATGCAGTCAACCAATCTTGGGAGGCCGGTACTCAAATCAATAACACCTAAAAAATTGCTATCATTTGGTGGTGATTCTAATCCGATAGATTTGAAAAATCTCAACGTTATTATCGGGCCGAATGGATCTGGCAAATCAAATTTGATCGAGGTAATAAATCTACTCAGATCTTCCCCATCAGACATGCGGTCAGTTATTCGCAAGGGTGGGGGAATTCGGGAATGGATATGGAAGGGAGAATCTGATGCTATTGCCTCGATAGATGCAGTGATTGATAATCCTAAAGGGCAACAACCTCTTCGCCATATCATCTCATTTCACGAGGACAATCAAAAATTTTGTCTGGATGATGAATCTATTGCAAACGAGCATTCGTATCTAGGTGATAATACAAAACCCTATTTTTTTTACTCATATAACAACGGTGCGCCACTAGTAAAAAAGTTTGAAAATGATCCCGAACGACAACTAACAGAGGAAACTGTCGAAAAAGATATCTCAATATTATCTCAAAGACGAGACCCTGATAACTATCCTGTTATTTCCTATCTCTCAACTGTATATGCCCAAATTCGAATATATCGGGAATGGACATTTGGGCGGAATGCAGTGTTTCGCGAACCTCAAAAAGCAGATATGCGAAACGACATATTAGAAGAGGATTTTTCTAATCTTGGATTGTTTTTAAATCGTTTAGAGAGAATACCAAAAGTAAAAAAAGCTATTCTCGAAGGTTTGCGTGATTTTTATGAAGGATTTGATGATTTTGGGATCTTTATTGAAGGTGGAACCGTTCAAGTATTTTTCACAGAAGGAAATTATTCGATTCCCGCCACTCGGTTATCTGATGGAACCCTCCGCTATTTGTGTCTTTTAGCCATTTTATGCGATCCCACCCCCCCCTCTCTTATTTGTATTGAAGAACCTGAATTAGGACTTCATCCGGATATTATTCCCCGAATTGCAGATTTGTTCAAAGAGGCCTCACATCGTACACAGCTGATTGTTACCACGCATTCAGACATCCTTGTCGATGCTATGACGGATCAGCCCGAATCCATAATTGTGTGCGAAAAACATTCGGGAAAAACCATAATGAAGCATCTTGACCCAGCAGGAATTGGTAATTGGGTTGAAAAATATCGCCTCGGTGAGCTTTGGACAAGAGGAGAACTTGGGGGGACCCGTTGGTGACAATTACAATATATGTAGAGGGTGGTGGGGATAGCAAAGAATTACATTCGCGGTGTCGTGAAGGTTTTCGCAAATTGATCGAGAAATGTGGTTTTCAAGGACCTATGCCTAAAATTATCGCGTGTGGTGGTCGTAGCCAAACCTTTGAAATGTTCCAGATTGCTCATTCAAACCAAAATGGCTATGCTATTCTATTAGTTGATAGTGAGGAGCCAGTATCAGGTAATGACTTCACTCCAAATTCATCGATAGGATGGGATCATTTGGGTAATACTGATCATTGGAGTCGTCCTGCAAATGCACATAATAACCAAGCTCAAATGATGACGACTTGCATGGAATCTTGGATCATGGCGGACCATCAAGCGATAAGGAATTTTTACGGATCATGTGTGCATGAAATCTCTTTATTTCCTGTTCAGAATCTTGAAACAAGATTGAGGCATGATGTTCAATCGCAACTTGTCCACGCTACAGCAAATTGTGGAAGAAAACGAGGTTATAAAAAAGGTGAACACTCCTTCAGATTATTATCTTCATTAAACCCAGATACACTTAGTAATCATCTCCAGAATTTTCATCGGTTCCGACAAACATTGGGTGAAGTAATTACTGATTAGATTGCATTTCATTTTCATACAATTTCATTAGATCTTGGATTCACCTATTGATACGAAGTTGGGTACATCCCCCCAAACACTTATTACCCCAACCCTACCATATTATAAAGCACCATTCATGGAGCAATGGAATATCCGTTGCGAGTGTCTGAGAAGATGCGAGATTCCTCTGTTGAGGTAGCCAAGCCTGGTATGGCGCAGGTTTGCTAAACCTGTGTCCCCTTGGGACTCGAGGGTTCAAATCCCTCCCTCAGCGCTTCAAAGAGACAATCTCAAAATCGAGGGGATTGGATGGCACAGGAAGAAGAAATAAAATACTTTGTACGGATTGGTACGACCGATCTGGACGGCACGAAGTCGGTGCGGGTGGCACTGACCGGCATCACGGGTGTCGGCAGGCATACCGCCATGGTTATATCCCGCATGGCCGAAGTGGACGAGTACGCAAAGCTCGGCCTCATGGACGAGGAGTCGGTCAACCGGCTCCGCGCCGCTGTTGAGAAATACTCCGGGAGCATCCCAACGTGGATGGCAAACCGGCCAAAGGATCTCTACACCGGCGAGACCAAGCACCTTATTGGCGGCGACGTCGCGCTCGCCCGCGATGAAGACGTCAATATGATGCGGAAGATCCGCTGCTACAAGGGCATCCGGCACGAAACCGGCCAGAAAGTCCGCGGGCAGCGCACCAAGTCAACCGGCAGGACCGGTATGACCGTCGGTGTCAAGAAGACCAAGGAAGGGGGCCAGTAAGCCATGGGATACCCAGGGAAGAACCACAAGTCCTACCAGACGCCCAAGCGCCCGTGGGAGAAGACCCGGATCGAGGAAGAGACCCGGCTCGTCATCGAATACGGCCTGCGCAACAAGCGTGAGGTCTGGAAGGCGCAGAGCCACTTACGGAAGTACCGCTCGGCCGCCCGGGAGCTGCTCGCCCTCATGTCCAACAGCGCTGATCAGGCAGTTTTTGACGCAAAAAAGACCGAGCTCATCAGCCACATGCAGCGTGCAGGACTTCTTGGCCCCGATGCGGGTATCGAGAATGTGCTCTCGCTCAAGGTCCCGGCCCATCTCGAACGCCGACTCCAGTCCCTTGTCTACAGGAAGGGTCTCGCCCGTTCACCGAAGCAGGCACGCCAGCTTGTCACGCACGGCCACATTGCCATTGCCGGCCGGCGTGTCACCATCCCGGGATACCTTGTAACCCGTGGTGAAGAGTCCGGGATCTCCTACTACGGCAAGTCGCCGTTTGTGGACGCTGCTCACGCAGAGCGCACCCGGATCACAAAGCCCGCAGGTGCCACAGGCGCAGGGGTGAACTAAAATGGCGGCAAATGATAAGGAAAAGTGGGGCATTGCACACATCTTTGCCTCCTTTAACAACACGATCATCACCGTCACCGATCTCTCTGGTGCAGAGACCGTCACGAAAAGCAGCGGTGGCATGGTCGTCAAGCAGGACAGGAACGAGAGTTCCCCGTACGCGGCCATGCAGATGGCCTCGAACGTTGCCGCCGTCGCCCGCGAAAAGGGTATTGTCGGTGTCCATGTGAAGGTTCGTGCACCCGGTCAGGGCAAACAGCGCAGCCCCGGACCCGGTGCACAGGCAGCCATCCGTGCGCTCGCCCGTGCCGGCATGCGTATCGGACGGATCGAAGATGTTACACCTGTCCCGCACGACTCATGCCGTCCAAAGGGTGGCCGGCGGGGAAGGAGAGTGTGATGGAGATCGAATTCGCGAGTCTGGACGACACCCTTGCACGATTCACGCTCTCAGGAGCGAAGCCCGGCTTTGCAAATGCATTCCGCAGGGCGATGATCGGCGAGGTGCCGACTCTTGCAATCGAGGATGTGCGCATCTACGACAACACGAGTGCACTCTTCGATGAGATGCTGACGCACCGCCTCGGGCTTATACCTATCAGGACCGATCTCTTCAGTTATTCGACTCAGGAATCATGTTCGTGCGGAGGGGTAGGCTGCCCGTCCTGCACATCTACCTATACGCTCAGCGTTGAGGGCCCCAAACTGGTCACCTCAAGTGACCTCATCCCGCAGGACCCCAAAGCAACGCCCGTGTCCGAGAACATTCCCATCGTGAAACTCACGAAGGGACAGAAACTGGTTATCGAAGCGCGTGCTGTCCTCAACAAGGGCAAAGTGCACGCAAAATGGCAGCCGACACTCGTGTGCGGGTACAAGAACCACCCCATCATCACGATCAGTGCGACCTGCGACGCATGCGGGAACTGCGTGGACGAATGCCCCCGCAGTATCCTTGCAGTCAAAGGCAAGAAAGTCGAGGTCGTCGAGGGCAAGCTCCCCGACTGCTCCATGTGCAAGCTCTGTGAAAAGGCCTGCATTGCGAGTGGTATCGGGGACGAGCCGGCGATCAAGATCACCGCCGCACCCGACCGGTATATTTTCGTGGTCGAGGGAGACGGGTCACTGCCGACAAAAGAGATCATGGTCCAGGCGCTTTCCTACATAAAGGAGCAGGCAAACGAGCTGGAGAAACAGACAAGCGAAATTTCAGGGGAGGAAAAGAAATGACAAGACTAGTGGAGAAGACGAACCCCCGTCTTACCAACCTCATCTTACTCTTGAAGAACACGTCACGAGAAAATGAGGCCAAGATCTGGCGCGAAATTGCAGGCAGGCTGGAGACCCCGAACAGGAACTACGCCGAGGTCAACCTGTCCAAGATCAACCGCTACGCCCACAACGGCGAGACAATTCTCGTTCCGGGAAAGGTGCTGGGCAGCGGCATGCTGGATCAGTCCGTGAAGATTGCAGCGCTGAATTTTTCCGAATCAGCAACGAGCAAGATTAGGGACGCAAACGGGCAGTGCATGACGATCGAGCAACTGTTAAAGGACAACCCCAAGGGGAGCGGTGTCCGGATCCTGAGGTGAACAAGACATGGTTACCGTAATTAACGGAGACGGGCTCATCCTTGGAAGGCTTGCAAGCATTACCGCCCAGCGTGCCCTTGCCGGTGAAGAGATCGCGATCGTGAATGTCGAGCAGATTATCATCTCCGGCAGCCGCGCACGCGTTCTTGGCAACTACTACCACAAGCGCGAACGCGGCGCCTCCGGTGACCGCTGGGGACCGTTCGTCCCGCGCCGTCCGGATCATCTCATGAAGCGGACCATCCGTGGTATGCTCCCCTACAAGCGCCCCCGTGGCGCCGAGGCAATGAAGCGCATCAAGTGCTACGTCGGTGTCCCGGCGGAATTTGTCGGCGTAACGATGGAAGTTCCCGAAGAAGTCCACATGGACCGACTCCACAACCCGCAGTTTATTACACTCGGAGCGGTCTGCACGGCCCTCGGAGCCAAGTTCTAAGGTGGTCACCATGGCAAAGATCATAAACACAAGCGGAAAACGCAAGACAGCAATCGCACGGGCGACCATAAAGGCTGGCAAAGGTATGATCCGGGTCAACTCTGTGCCGCTGGAGAAGTACGGCACCGAGACCACCCGGATGAAGATCGCCGAGCCGCTCCTCCTTGTCCCCAGCGCAGCAAACGAAATTGACGTGACTATCGACGTCTCCGGCGGCGGTGTCATGGGACAGGCCGAGGCAGTGCGCACTGCACTTGCCCGGGGTATCCTGGAGTGGACGAACGATCCCGCGATCAAGGATGTCTACCTGGCGTATGACCGGACGCTGCTTGTCAACGACTCCCGTCAGAAAGAAGCCAAGAAGCCTCACGGCCGTGGCGCACGCAAGAAGTTCCAAAAGTCTTATCGTTAAACAAAAGATATATGAGAGGTCGAAAATCTTGATACCCGTACGATGTTTCACCTGTGGAAAAACCATTTCCACAGCATGGGAAGAATTTAAGGCGCGGCGGGAGAAAGGCGAGGATCCTAAAAAGATCCTCGACGATCTCGGTATCACCCGATACTGCTGCCGGCGCATGCTTCTGACACACAAAGAGATCATTGATGAGCTCAACCCGTACCAGTAATATGACCGAGGGGTCGTGGGGTAGCCTGGACTATCCTATTGCGTTCGGGACGCAGTGACCTGAGTTCGAATCTCAGCGACCCCATTTTCCAGTTACAGATAATGGAACCATTTTGAGGACGAGGAATGCAGACACAAACATACACCCGGTATGAACGGGCGAGGATTATTGGAGCAAGGGCTCTGCAAATATCAATGGGTGCTCCCTTACTTATCACTACTTCCCGGATCGATCCCCTTGAGATCGCCATCGAGGAATTCAACGCAAACATTATTCCCATTACCGTAAAGCGAAGATGAGAGGCTGAATGTTATGACGATCATTGAGGCAATCGAGCTGCGAACGATTCTGGACAGCCGGGGAAACCCTACTGTCGAGGCCGAGATATCCACATCTGGCGGCTATGGCCGAGCAGCTGCACCGAGCGGTGCAAGCACCGGGGCGGCAGAAGCTAAAGTCCTTCCTCCCGGGGCAGCTATAGAGCATGCCCTCCAGAATCTGATTCCGGCTCTTATCGGTATGGATTCATCCGATCAGGAGGGTTTTGATGACCAGCTCCGTGATATTGACGGGACCCCTGATTTTTCAGAGATTGGTGCAAATGTAGCTGTCGCCCTCTCCCTTGCAAATGCAAAGGCGGCAGCCTCGGCATTTGGCTTCCCCCTCTTCCGATACCTTGGTGGGGCATTTGTGCGCGAGATGCCGCTCCCTCTTGGAAACGTTATCGGAGGCGGTGCTCACGCTTCAAACGCGACCGAGATCCAGGAATTTTTAGTCGTCCCGGGTGGAGCAACGGATGCGGAAGAGGCTGTTTTTGCCAATGCCGCTGTCCACAGGATTGTCAAAGATCTTCTCAAGAAAAAGGGAATTGCCGCCGGCAAGGGTGATGAGGGTGCATGGGCACCACAGATTGATGATGCCCTTGCATTTGAGCTCATTGCCGAGGCAACCGGACGTGTGGAAGACGAGATGAATGTCTCGGTCGATATGGGTATTGATGTCGCAGCAAGCCAGATGTGGACCGGCTCAGGGTATAAGTACCGCGATCAAGTCCGCTCTACCGAAGACCAGATCGCATACATCGCCGAACTTGTTGACAAATTCAATCTTGTATATGTCGAGGATCCCCTTCACGAAAACGATTTTGACGCTTTTGCCGAGCTTAATCATCAGATTGGCGACAGATGCCTGCTGTGCGGGGATGATCTCTTTGTTACCCAGGTTAACCGCATCGGGCAGGGCATCGAAACCGGCTCTGCCAATTGCGTACTCATCAAGCCGAATCAGGTTGGCACACTCTCCGATACCTTCGAGGCTGTCCGCCTCGCTCACACCCATGGTCTGGACACCGTGATGAGTCACCGGTCCGGTGAGACCACGGATACTACTATCGCGCACCTCGCCACCGCATTCTCCTGCATCTTCTTAAAATGCGGAGTGGTTGGCGGTGAACGCATTGCCAAATTAAACGAACTCATTCGCATAGAGGAACAACTATGACCCCAGTAAACGAGATGGAAATCGAATTAAAGGAACCGCTCATCCCCGTCGAGGAGTATCTGGCAGCCGGTGTCCACATCGGTACCCAGCAGAAAAGCGAGGACATGAAGAAGTTCATCTACCGCGTCCGCGGTGACGGGCTCTATATCCTTGATATCCGCGAAACCGATGCCCGGATCAAGACCGTTGCAAAGTTCTTAAACCAGTACGAGGCACCTGACGTCCTCGTCGTCACCTCCCGGCAGTACGGCCAGTACCCGGCAAAGAAGTTTGCCGACACCATTGGTGCCATGTCCGCGACCGGCCGGTTCATCCCGGGCCTGTTGACAAACCCCGTCCTTGACGGGTATATCGAGCCGAAAGTCATTGTCGTGACTGACCCGATCGGTGACGCACAGGTCATTAACGAGGCCGTCCAGTGCGGTATCCCGGTTGTCGCGCTCTGCGATACCAACAATATGACCAAGTTCGTCGATCTCGTGATCCCGACAAACAACAAGGGCAGGAAAGCGCTCTCGATGATCTACTTCCTCCTGACCCGTGAGATGCTGCGCCTGCGTGGGATCTCGACGGCTCTTACCATGGAAGATTTCGAATCCGAGATCTGATGCGATCCCCTTCGATCCCCTTTTTGGATCGATCGTTACATATAACAGAACGACCAGAGGGTTGATCCGATGAAGACGCGTTCATGCGCAGTTGCGGGTATGTTCTACCCCAAGGATCCCTCCCATCTCGGGCAGCTGCTGGAAGATTTCTTTTCCAGAACGGTCCCGGGCGGGAACTCCCTGGGGATTGTCTGCCCTCATGCCGGGTACGTCTACTCCGGGCAGGTCGCAGCCTACGCGTTTTCCACCATAGCCCCTGATTTTTCCGGAACTTTTGTCGTTATCGGTCCCTCCCCTCATGGGTATCTCACGAGTGTCTCCGCACTGCCGTGGGAGACCCCCCTTGGGATTGTCGATACTGACACGGAGTTTGTCGGGGCGCTGGATATCGGGGTCGATGAGCCCTCCCATGTGGAGGAGCACTCGATCGAAGTGCAGATGCCGTTTATCAAGTACCGGTTCCCCCGATCGCGGGTCGTACCGGTGATGATGGGTGAGCAGGATCCCGCCCATGCTGCGGCCATCGCAGAAAAGATTGTCGCTGCACAGCGGTTGACGAAAAGGGATATCCGGATCGTCGCGTCCAGCGATTTCTCTCACTACGTGCCCGAAGCACAGGCAAAAGAGGGGGATCTCTACGCGATCGATGCGCTTACAACGCTTGACGTGAAGGAATTCTACCGGCGTATCCGGGAGAAACGCGTTACGGCCTGCGGGTACGGCCCGATCAGCGCCATGGTCTCCTCATGTATGTGCATGGGGGCACGATCCGGGCGGCTGATCCGCTATGGGACCAGCGGCGATGTTTCGGGCGACCATAACGCGGTCGTGGGGTACGCAGCCATTGCGGTGATGTAGGTTGGCAACGTGGAGTGCGCCGGGCAAGGTATTTCTGTTCGGCGAGCATGCAGTGGTATACGGAAAGCCGGGCATCGCCATGGCAATCAAGCCCCGTGTCTTTGTGACCGTGAGAAAATCACGGCGCCCCCAGCGGGCAAAATCCCCCTATATCGACGGGTGCTTTGAAGCGATGGGCGTCATCGGGAGCGTGTACATCAACTCGCAGATCCCCAGTTCCTCGGGACTCGGGTCCTCTGCGGCAGTAACGGTCGCAACGCTGTCGGCCATAAACGACGAGTTTGCCATCGGCAAAAACCGGGAAGATATCGCAAATATGGCATTCGAGATCGAAAAAACGGTGCAGAAAGGGCGGGCGAGCCCCACGGATACCACGGTTTCCGCGTACGGGGGGATCGTACTTATTACCGGCGGATCGCGCCGGCGCCTCCCCCCCCAGAACATGCATCTGGTGATCGGCGACTCAATGGTCTCGCACAGCACGTCAAAGATGGTTGAGCAGGTTTCTGACCTCAAAAAGAGCAATCCGAAGATTGTCGATCCGATCCTGGATGCAATCGAGGGTGTCAGCCTCGCCGCCATCCACCACCTGAACAATCCCAAGGAACTGGGCAGGTACATGAACATGAACCACGCGCTCTTAGATGCTCTGGGTGTCGGGCACCCGCAGCTCTCCCGGCTTGTGCTCTCTGCCCGTTCAGCCGGGGCGTATGGTGCAAAACTCACGGGTGCCGGTGGCGGGGGATGCATGGTGGCTCTCTGCGCAAAGCCGATCCTGCACCGGGTCGCCCATGCGGTCCAGGCCTGCGATGCACGGGCGATCGTGACCGGTATCGACACAGAAGGAGTACGGAAGGAGAAGAATGTCTGACCGGATCATTCTCAAACTGGGCGGCAGCGTGATCACGGACAAGGGTGCAGACTGCGCGGTTAACCGGGCTGCACTTGCCGGGATTGCGGCGGCCATTGCCGGTGTACCCGCAGCCCGGATTATTGTTGTCCACGGCGCCGGTTCCTGCGGGCACCCCGAAGCGCACCGGTACCACCTTGACAAGGGCGCAGTCACCGGGCAGACAGAAGGGATCTACGTGACCCACCGCGCTGTCAGCGCCCTGAATGATGCGGTTACGGGCGCCCTGCGGGAAGCCGGCGTGCCGGCGCTTGGCGTCCACCCGCTCCATGCTGGTGTCGCAGACAAGGGCAGGCTCGTCACGTTCGAGAGCCGGCATCTCGAACAGATGCTCGCGCTCGGGATGGTTCCTGTGATCCACGGCGACGTGGTGATGGACCTTTCACGCGGAGCCTGCATCGTATCGGGCGACCAGCTCGTGCGGTATCTCGCGGTTGCACTGAAATGCACCCGCGTGGGACTCGCCACCGATGTACCGGGAGTGCTGGATGGGGGGCATGTTGTCCCGGAGATTACTCCGGAGACCGTGCCAAAACTCCAGATCGGCAACTCGACACACACCGATGTAACCGGTGGAATGAAAGGGAAAATTGACGAACTGCTCGGGCTTGCCAAAGCAGGCATCGGTGCAGACATATTCCATGTCTCGCGTCTTGGGGATTTCCTTGCCGGAAACGACCATGGCGGGACAAAAGTGAGGGGAGTGTAAGGGTATGGCCGATAAGAAACGATTTACGTCGTCCCGCAAGCTCGACCACCTGCGCATCTGCGCGGAAAAGGACGTCGAGTCCGGTGACACAGGGTTTGGGGAGGTCAGGCTGGTCCACAATGCGCTGCCGGAATGCGACATGCGCACGATCGACCTGTCTACCCGGTTTCTGGGCCATACCCTTTCATCCCCTCTCTTTATCTCGGCAATGACCGGTGGTCATCCGGGAACAAAAGAGACAAATGCCCGCCTTGCCCGGATCGCCGAACGATTCGATCTGGGGATGGGCGTCGGCTCGCAACGGGCAGCGCTTGAGAGCCCGGATCTTGCGGATACGTTTTCGGTCGTCCGCGATGAGGCGCCCCACGCGTTTCTTGTCGCGAACCTCGGTGCCGTACAGCTCCGCGACCACGGGACTGCATGGGCAGAAAAAGCCGTCGAAATGATTGGGGCGGATGCGATTGCGATCCACCTCAATTTCCTGCAGGAGGCCATCCAGCCGGAGGGCGACCACAATGCGACCGGTTGCCTTGCCGCAATTGCCGCACTGTGTGCGGAGATAAAAACCCCGGTGATCGTCAAGGAGACCGGGTGCGGGATCTCAAAAGAGGTTGCCCGTCAGTGCTGGGGTGCAGGTGCCCGGGCCATCGATATCGGTGGCTGGGGGGGGACCTCGTGGGCGGCGGTCGAGAGCGTCCGGGCCGATGAGAGCCGGAATGCACAGGACAAGCGCCTCAAGACACTTGGAGAGGACTTTGCCGGCTGGGGTATCCCCACTGCAGTGAGCCTTGCCGAAGTGGCAGGTACCGGAAGCCCGGTGATCGCATCGGGTGGTATCAGGAACGGCATTGACATGGCAAAGAGCCTTGCCCTCGGGGCCGATCTCTGCGGTATGGCGCTTCCGCTGTTGAAACCGGCCCTTGAGAGCGATGAGGCGCTTGCCTGCAGGATCGAGACGGTCCACCGCGAACTGGTGGGCTCGATGTTCCTGTGCGGCGCTGCACGGGTGCGCGATTTGCGCAGGGCCCGGCTCTTTATTACGGGGAAGACCCGGCAGATGATGGATGACGGGAATCCTTGAGTGACGCAGGACTGACCTGACAGATCAAAAATGCGGAACACAAGAGCAGGCTTTTTCTAAAAAAAATACCTGCACGACAAAAAAACAAGGAGAAAAAACATGGATATAGAAATTATTGCAGTGGGCGGATACAACGAGGTCGGGCGAAATATGACCGCTGTCCGCTGCGGAAAGGAAATTGTCATTTTTGACATGGGACTCCGCTTGGATCAGATGATGATCCATGAGGATGCGGAACTTGAGAATATGCATTCCCTCGATCTGATCAAGATCGGGGCGATACCTGACGATACGATGATGAACTCGGTCGAGGGGACCGTAAAGGCGATCGTCTGTTCCCACGGGCATCTCGACCATATCGGGGCGATCCCGAAACTGGCACACCGGTACAACGCGCCGATCATCGCCGCGCCTTATGCCGTGGAACTGATCCGGCAGCAGATCTCGGGCGAGCAGAAGTTCGGGGTTAACAACAAGCTCTTCGCGCTCAAACCCGGGCAGCGGTACACGATCTCGCAGCACTTGGTGCTCGAATTTGTCCGGACCCAGCACTCGATCATCGATACCGTGACGCCGGTGCTCCACACCCCGCATGGCGCGATCGTCTACGCCTGCGATTTCAAGCTTGACCGGACCCCGGTCATCGGCGAACCTCCGGACTTTGCCCGGTTCCGCCAGATTGGAAAGGAAGGCGTGCTCGCGCTCATCGTGGAGAGCACGTATATCGACCGGCCCGGCCGGTGCCCGAGCGAGCGGACTGCACGGGACCTTGTCCGGGATGTCATGACCAGTTACGAGGACGATAAAAGTTCCATTATTGTGTCGACATTCTCATCCCATATCGCACGGGTCAAGACCATCGCGGAGTGTGCGCACGAGATCGGCCGTAAGCCGGTGCTTCTGGGCCGCTCGATGGAGAAGTACTCGGTCACGGCCGAGCAGATGAAACTTGTTTCGTTCCCCCAGGACACGAGCGTCTTTGGGAACCGGCGGACGGTCGACCGGACCCTGCGCCGGATGATGAAGGCGGGAAAAGAGAAGTTCCTCCCTATCATCACCGGCCACCAGGGGGAACCAGGATCCATCCTGACCCGGATTGCTCTTGGCGACACCCCGTACCAGCTTGCAAAGGGCGACAAGGTGCTCTTCTCCGCAAACGTGATCCCCAACCCGATGAACTTCGGGCAGCGGTACATGGTCGAGGCGCACCTGAAAATGGCAGGCGCCCGGCTCTTTGAGGATCTTCACGTGAGCGGGCACGCATTCCGCGAGGATCATTACGAGTTTGTCAGCCTCTTAAACCCGCAGCACATCATCCCGGCCCACGGGAATGTCAGGATGACTGCCTCATATGCAGAGTTTACCGGTGAACTCGGGTACACGCTGGGTAACGATGTGCATCTTATGCAGAACGGCCAGCGGCTCAAGTTAAATTAAAATCGAGGAATCACGATGTCGGAACTTTCACCGTACCTGAAATCGGTCGCACACCAGATTGATGGCATGATTGACCAGTACTTCAACCATGCACCCGGGGAACTTAACAAGGCGTCCGCCCACCTGCTCAATGCCGGCGGTAAACGGCTCCGCCCTGCGGTGGTCATGCTCTCGGCAGAAGCGGTAAGACACGGGAGTTCCTCCGATATTATGCCCGCTGCACTCGCGCTCGAAGTGACCCATACGTTCACGCTCATCCATGACGATATCATGGACGGCGACTCTCTGCGCCGGGGTGTGCCCACGGTCCATACCAAGTGGGACATGCCGACCGGCATCCTTGCCGGTGATGTCCTGTACGCCCGGGCGTTTGAGTTCATCTCTCAGGTGAAGGCCGGCGAGGCAGCGAAGGTGCGGGCGACTGCGCTCCTTGCCCGTGCCTGCGCAGACATCTGCGAAGGCCAGCACATGGATATGTCTTTCGAGCACCGGACCGATGTGACCGAAGAAGAGTACATGAAGATGGTTGAGATGAAGACCGGCGTGCTTTACGCAGCCGCCGCAGCCATCGGAGGTACCCTTGCAGGCGGAGACGAGCGGCAGGTGAAGGCGCTCTACCAGTTCGGTCTCAACACCGGCATCGCATTCCAGATACAGGACGACCTCATCGATCTCCTGACACCTGCGGAAAAAAGCGGCAAGGACCAGGGTTCCGATCTCCGGGAAGGCAAGCAGACACTTATCATGATTATTGCCCGGAAAGAAGGTATCGATCTCCTGAAATACCGGCGCGATCTCTCGCCAGCCGATATAAAAGCCGCGATCAGGGAACTCACCGATTCCGGTGTCATTGACGCGGTAAAAAAGAAGGCAGCAGGGCTTGTCGCAGACAGCAACCGGCTGCTCATGGTGCTCCCGGCCTCAAAGGAACGCCAGCTTCTCATGGATGTCGGCGAATTTTTTGTGACACGGAGCTTCTAGGATGGCAGGGGACGAGATCAGGTCCGCCCTGTTTTTGTGTGCACTCCAGAATGCCGTAAAGCATGGCGGCGTGCCTCAGGCAGGGGCGGTCATCGGCATGGTGATGGGTGCGCATCCCGAGCTGCGCAAGCAGGCAAAGGAAGTGTCCGTTGCTGCAAAGGATGCGATTGCCGATGTGGCAGCGCTCTCGCCCGAAGAGCGGGTAGCAAAACTCCAGTCCCTTTCCCCGGAGATGTTTGCGGCACTCCACGAGAAGCACGAGCACAAGAAAGTGCTTCCCGATCTTGAAGGAGCAGAGAACGGTGTTGTCATGCGGTTTGCACCGAACCCCTCCGGGCCGCTCCATATCGGCCACGCCCGGGCCGCAGCGCTCAATGATGCCTATGTGAAGCAGTACGGCGGGCGGTACATCCTCCGGATCGAGGACACCGATCCAAAGCGGGTCGATCCTGAAGCCTACGAGATGGTAAAGGAGGATATCGCGTGGCTGGGTCTTGGGATCACCGAGACCGTTACCCAAAGCGACAGGTTTCCCCTCTATTATGATCTCTGCAAAGAGCTCATCGGGAGCGGCGGGGCATATGTCTGCACGTGCGAGAATGAGCACTTCAAGACGCTCAAGGATGCAAAGAAAGCCTGTCCCTGCCGCGATCAGTCCGTTGAAACAGTACTCACACTCTGGGAGAAGATGCTTGACGGCGGCTTCGCGGAAGGCGAGGCCTCGGTCCGGGTCAAGACCGATCTCCTGCACCCTGACCCGGCGATGCGGGATTTCCCGATCTTCCGTATCCTCGATGCACCCCCCCACCCGAAGATGGAGGCCCGGGTCTACCCGCTTATGAACTTCTCGGTCGTCGCGGACGACCACCTGCTCGGAGTGACGCATGTGATCCGGGGCAAGGATCATATCGCGAACACCCGACGCCAGCGTTATATCTACGATCATTTCGGCTGGACGGTGCCGGTCTACCGGCACTACGGCCGGATGGGCATCGAGGGTGTGGTGCTCTCCACCTCCCAGATGCACCTTGGGATACATGAGGGAAAGTATACCGGCTGGGATGACATCCATCTCGGGACGCTCCGGGCACTTGCCCGCAGGGGAATCAGCCCCGAGGCCGTGAAAAACGCGATGCTTGCAATTGGTATAGGTGATACCGACATCTCGTTCTCATGGGACAACCTCTACGCGGAGAACAAGAAACTGGTCGACCCGGTTGCAAACCGTTATTTCTTTGTCCCGGAGCCGGTGACCGCTATGGTGCAGGGCGCCCCGCGCCGCATGGCACATGCAATGCTCCATCCCGGCGATGCGTCGAAAGGGAACCGGGAGCTCCCGTTTGAAGGAACCGTTGTGCTGCCAAAAACTGAGATTGTGCCGGATGTTACGATGGTGCGGCTCAAGGATCTTTTCAACGTGAATATCGCGTGGGATGGGGAGACCCCATCGTTTTCATACGGTGGTGATTCGCTTGCCGATGCCCGCGCAGCAAAGGCGCACATCATCCAGTGGCTGCCGGCAGAGCAGACCCTGCCCTGTACCCTCCTGACCATGGAGGGGACGATGCACGGTGTGTGCGAGCCTGCGGTGGCAAAAGATTTGGGAAAGGTCGTGCAGTTCGAGCGGATCGGGTTTGTCCGGATCGACACGGTCAATGAATCCGGTGTTCTTGCGTATTTCACGCATACATAATTTTTTCGGGAAAAAAGGGTAAACCCGGCACCCTTGTTCAGGTTTTTCACCAGATCACAGACAGTTTTTAGAGAGCACGGGAACTCCTTATGGCGTGCAGGGACTTCCCTTTGACGAGACTGGATTTGCGGGATAAGGGTATCCGGAACGTCCACGATCCTTGACTTCTTTTACTTTGGCGTCCTATAGGTCAGGATGGATTCTTTTTTTATCCGATCTGAAATCCCTGAAGATATTCCGGCAATTTTTAATGTCAATCTTCAGGCATTCGGCCAGGATGGCGAAGCCCGGCTTGTCCGCGCGCTCCGCAACGATGGAGACACTATCCCCGGGCTCTCACTGGTGGCTGTGTATAATGACAAGATCATCGGCCATATCCTCTTTGCCCCGATATCGATTGAATCTGAAGACGGGCGTGTACCTGCGGTCGCCCTTGCACCGCTTTCCGTATGTCTGGAACATCAGTGCCAGGGTGTTGGATCCATCCTTGTTGAGGAAGGGCTAAAGGCCTGCCGGCAGCTGGGACACCGGATCGTGATCGTGGTCGGGCATCCCACCTATTACCCCCGGTTCGGGTTCACCACGGCACCACCACTGGGGATCAACGCGCCATTTCCCTGCAGGAATGAAGTGTTCATGGTATGCCCCCTTGTTCCCGGGGCGCTTGATGGCATACATGGCACCGTCCGTTATCCCCCGGCGTTTGAGGCTGAAGGGGCACACGCCGGCTGAACCCCCGGTCTGGCCTGCTTCTTGTGCCTGAAGTGTCAGATCATTAGTCCGGAATATCCCGAACGACTAGGGGGGATACGTTACTCCTCGCGGGCATCTGATGAGCGATCGTTTTAATGAGACCCGTGGTGGAAAACTCCGTAAACACTTGTATTTTCGTGTCTGGCTTCAAAACGACAGTAGTTTTACGCCGGATCAGGTAGTGAACAATCCATAATATTTTAATAACTAAATACCGGATACCTTATATGTGGAAGATACGGCCGGTTACTACAAATATACCGATGAATTTCCCAGTGTAACCGATATCGAGAAATGGGTTGCGGGTCATCCGGATGCTGATCAGCTAGCCCAGATTATAGCCCGATCCTATGATTATATCAGTAGGCTCCCGCTCGAAGGTCTCCACGAGCACTATTTTGAGGGCGATATGTCGTTGCCGGTCGAATAACACCAGGTTCACTCATTCTGGTGGCACGACTCCTGAACGCAGGAGATATACGATTATCCTGCACACTGGTATTCTGCGGATGTGATCCAGATGGCAGGTACGTCTCGGGAAAAAGTTGCTGCGTTCCAGAACGATCTTGCAGGCTTCCGGGCCCCGTCGGGACAACAGACTCTGGTAGAAGAGACATCCGGCCCGCTCCATATCCGACGGTATACCGGGGAGTTCTGGACGTCCCGCCAGCGCCAGGCCTCATCCCTCCATGAGATCTCCTACCGGGCCTGCTTCAAGCCACAGCTGCCCCGGTTTTTTATCGAGCGGCTGACGCAGGCCGGTGATATCGTCTACGATCCGTTCAGCGGACGGGGAACCACTGCGATCGAGGCCGGGCTTCTCGGCCGGCTGGTGATCGCAAACGATGCAAACCCGCTCTCCCGGATCCTTACCGAACCACGGTTCTTCCCGCCCAGTGCAGATGAGGTGGCCACTCGGCTGGAGGCGATCCCCCGGGATGGCGACCGGGCAGATTTTGATCTCTCCATGTTCTATCATCCCGACACCGAACGTGAGATTGTCTCCCTGCGCCGGCATCTTTCAGGACAAAGGGAAGACGGCACATCAGATGCAGTTGATCGCTGGATCGGGATGGTGGCGACCAACCGTCTGACCGGCCATTCCAGCGGATTTTTCTCGGTGTACACACTTCCCCCTAACCAGGCAGTATCCCGGAAAAGCCAGGAACGGATCAACCGCAAACGCTGCCAGGTGCCGGAATACCGGGACACTCACAAACTCATCCTGCGCAAGACAAAGAGCCTGATTGCCGGCCTGACTTCTGCTGAATGGACCAGCCTGAACCGTGCCGGTTCCCGTGCCTGTTTTTTCACCGGGGACGCCCGTATGACACCGGGGATAGCATCCAATACGGTTCAACTCACGATCACGTCGCCGCCATTTCTGGATATTGTCCAGTACCGGGATGACAACTGGCTCCGGTGCTGGTTCTGCGGGCTTGATGGCGATGCAATCGGGCGTACCATCACAATGGCGCGGACGGTCACGGAATGGGAGGCAGTGATGGGTGCAGTATTCCGGGAACTGTTCCGGATCACCGCCCCCGGTGGTTATGTTGCCTTTGAGGTGGGGGAGGTACGGAAAAAGTCCGTCAGACTCGAAGAACATGTGGTCCCTCTCGGCATCGCCGCCGGGTTTTCCTGCGAGGGTATCATCGTCAATCAGCAGGTCTTTTCGAAAACCTCCAACATCTGGGGGGTCGGGAACAACGAATCCGGCACGAACACGAACCGGATCGTTGTCTTTTACAAGGCTGACCGTGTGTAATCCCCTTCTTAATTGCAATATTCCCGGGCTCTTGCCTTTTGATAGCCTGTTTCCTGTGCGACCGGCGTGCCGATTGTGAGCAAAAAAAGCCAGTGTTAAGTAGCCCCAGTGCCAAACTGTATCCATGGTCACCCGTATCCGGCGGTATGCGCAGATCATTGATATTCTGTGGAAGTACGGTTTTGGTATTGTACTGGAGAAAGCATTCCCAGGCAGGATGCGGTTCCGTCTTCCGGGTACAGAACAGACGACGGATCAGTCCACCATTTACGAGCGCATACGGCTTGCTCTCGAAGAGCTCGGACCCACGTTTGTGAAGTTCGGGCAGATCATGAGCACGAGGACAGAGATCTTTCCCCCTGAACTGATCGAGCAGCTCAAGAAACTCCAGGATCACGCAAAACCGTTGCCGTTTTCAGAGGTCGTCGCGGTTATCCAGCAGACCTGCCCGAAACTGGAAGACTGGTTCTGTGAGATTGACGAGTCCCCGGTGGCATCCGCGTCAATCGGGCAGGTCCACCGCGCCGTGCTCAAAGACGGGACCGTGGTCGCCCTCAAGATCCAGCGCCCCGGCATTCCTGACCAGATAGAGAACGACCTTGCTATTCTCACGTCCATGGCCGAGAGGATCGAGGCGGTCTTCCCCGAGAGCAGGATGTACAATCCGTCCGGTCTCGTACAGGACTTTGCCACCCAGATCCGGAAAGAACTGGACTTCACCCGCGACGGTCGGAACGCGGAACGGATGGCACGCAACTTCAGGGACGTGCCAGGCATCCATTTCCCGAAGATTTACTGGGAATACTCCTCCTCCCGGCTGCTCGTCATGGAATATGTCAAGGGCGTCCGGGTCGACAACGTTGAGGCGATCACTGCACAGGGATGCAACCCTCACGATATCGCAGTCCGGGGATTCAATGCCTACTTGAAGATGATCTTCGAGGACGGGTTTTTCCACGGCGACCCCCACCCGGGTAATCTTCTTGTCTCGGATATGGGAGATCTGGTCTTTCTCGACTTTGGTATTGTAGGAGTTCTGCGCCCGGAGAAAAAGCAGCTCTTCGTCAACCTGCTCTTTGCCATGACGACAGACGATGTCGACATGATCCTCAAGGCACTTGAGGGTTTTGGCATCTTTGTCGCTGAGGAAAACCGCGAGGGACTCAGGGATGATCTCTACATCATGCTGCACGATTTCGGTGGCGGAGACGAGATCGCCCAGTTCAATTTCGGTCTTATGATCAATGAGCTCACTGAGGTGATGCGGCGGTACAACCTCAAGGTGCCCATGAGCCTGATGCTCCTGTTAAAGACGCTTGTGATGGTCTTTGATGTTGCCGTACGGCTCGATCCGAAGTTCAGTTTTGGCGGAGAGATCACCCCCTACCTGCGCAGGCTTGCTGACTCCAACGTTCTTTCGGCCGGATATGCGAAGCGGGCGTCAAACTCGCTGCTTGAGGCCGTCGACGCGGCGTTTGATCTGCCGCGCAATGTAAATCTCATGTTAAAACGGCTCTCGACCGGGACGGTACGGCTTGAAGTAGTCGATACCGACTTAAAGAAACTCCAGATGGCGCTGGACCGGGCCAGCGACAAGATCATGATCGGGCTTGTCGTCGCCGCGCTCGTGGTTGGATCATCGCTCGTGTTGCAGGCATCTCCCGTCAGCATGCCAAAAGAGGTCATATGGGTTGCCGTGCTCGGATATACCGCTGCGGTGCTCTGTGGTTTCTATGCGATTTACCACGTCATCTTCCTGAAACTGCGGCTTGAGCGGTAAGGCCGCACCTTTTTTTAAGGGATATTCCGCGTGCGGATACACGCCCATTTCTGCGTTTTTTCGGCAAATGTCATGCGGGCATATGCCGGGCTTGTCGATGGCAGTATTATGCTGGGAATGTTGATCTCCATCCGGGCATAATAACGGCCGGCGGTGTTCCCGTTGAGCGCTACCCACCGGATCGTCGGGTGTGTAGCAAAAAATCCTCGGATATCGTTCTGGACCGGATCCCGGATCGCGGTGTCCGCGCTCCCGTAGCGGGTGCAAGAGGCAAGAACGTCCCAAAGGGCGATCCGGTGTTCCGTGAGCAGGGATGTGCGGACAGTATACGGCAGGGTGCGGTCGATCCCAAACAGTATCTCAACAAGTTTCCAGAACTGGTTCTGGGGGTTGCTGTAATACTCGCCCTTTGCAAGTGACTGGCTGCTGGGATAACTGCCAAGGATAATGATCTCCGGATCCCTGCCGGTGACAGGTGCGAGACCGGGTTTTTCTGGGGGATGAATTTCCGTCGTGGTCATACAGGACGTGCAGGCAAAAAATGGTTCGTTATGGCTTTTTGTAATAGAGCAGGCAGTGACAGTGCCCGTCTTTTGCGATCTCGTCCTTGTGGTAGATGCACGGGCATTCGATAGCACGGTCGCGCTCCTCGTCACCGCTCCGCAGACGGCAGGGACAGTAGGGTCTCCCGAACTTCTCCTTGTTCCGGACAAGCCCCCGGATCACGACACGCAGGTGGTCTTCGTCTGGGTTGAGTACCCATCCATTCTTGCGGGCGATCCCGTTCGCCCATTTGAGCATGTCCGCTTCAGCTTGGGAGTCCTGTGCCATGATAGTCCGCCAGATCCTGGTGATACGAGTATTTTTCTTTGATACTTTATGCTTTGTGCCCTTTGATGCAAAAACAGGTATGGCTGGCTATTACCGGGCCTTCGTTTTTGCCCTCTTTGGATCTGCCACCATTTTTTTTGCAGTAGCGCCGGGTTTTTTTGTGATCCGGGCTGCCACCCGGTTGTAGGTTGCCATCACATCGCCCTTGTTGAACCGGTACACGTCTTTATCGAGAGACTCGCCGGTCTTTTTGTCCCAGAGCCGCATCGAATCCATGCTGATCTCGTCGCCGAGACAGATCGTTTTTCCCTGCCGCCCGAATTCCATCTTGAAGTCCACGAGCGCGATGCCCTCTTTTGCGAGCAGGCCTGAAAGGAGCGTGTTGACCTTGAGCGCGATCGTTTTGATTTTCTTAAGTTCCGCCGGTGTTGCAAGCTTGAGTGCAACGATGAGATCGTCATTAAGCATCGGATCGTGACGGGAATCGTCCTTGTAGTCGATCACGATCACCGGTGGCTTTAAGGGAGTACCCTCTTTAAAGGGGTAGTTCCTGACTATCGAGCCGGCCGCGAGGTTCCGTACGATCACTTCGAGTGGGATCATGGAAAGTTCGCGGACGACCATCCTCTTTTCGTCAAGCATCTCCAGAAAATGTGTTTTCACGCCGTTCTTTTCGAGGCAGGAAAAGACAAATGCGGAAACGCCGGCATTGTAACTGCCCTTGTTTTCAAGGGTATCTTTCTTGCCGCCGTCAAACGCGGTGATGTCATCGCGGAATTCAACGATCAGTTTTCCTTTCACGTCGGTAAGGTATACCGATTTGGCCTTGCCGGTATACAGGAGTTTTTTCTGCTTCACGGTTGGCTGCTCCCTGTGGTAATACGTTGATCGAGCCGGCTTATTAGGGGTTGCAGGCCAGGGTCGTACCAGCCCATGCTGATGAACCGTGGGTAGATGCAGAGACGCTCACGCAGCGTCGCATTCCCCGCGATTGTTTTGAGGTCCGCAATTGCCGGCCATGGATGGTCCGGGTTCACATAGTCGATGGTGACCGGGGAAACGCCCCCAAGGTCGTCGACACCGCACCCGATGAGACTGGACGCGTTAATGAGGTTCGGGGCTATCTGGATGGCGATCTCCGCAGGCAGGATCCGGCGCGCCATCCGTATCGTGTCGCAGATCTCCTGAGTTTCCGGCACCCGGAACGCGGCCATGGGGGTGTTGTCCTTCGGGCAGAAATTCTGGAGAATGATCTCCTGGATATGCCCGTACTTACGGTGGATATCCCGGATCGCCACAAGCGACTCCTCCCGGTCCGCCACCGTCTCTCCGATGCCAAGGAGCAAACCTGTTGTAAACGGGATTTTGAGTTTTCCGGCGTCCTCCATCATCTCGAGGCGCACCTCCGGCTCCTTCCCCTTCGATCCATTGTGTGCCGGTATCCGGGCAGTGGTTTCGAGCATCAGCCCCATGCTTGCGTTTACTCTGCGGAGCCGTTTCATCTCGTCATAGGTGAGGATGCCCGCATTCGTGTGCGGGAGGATCCCGTACTCGATGCTCAACCTGGACATCGCTTCGCAGTAATCAAGGATGGTATCGTATCCGGTTTTTTTCAGGTACGCAGAAAATCCGGGTTCTTCCTCCGGGTGTTCACCGAAGGTAAAAAGTGCCTCGGTACACCCGGCCTCTTTCCCGCGCCGCAGGATCATCTCCACCTCGTCCGGCAGCATGACGCACCCGTCCTGCACCGGTGTCCGAAATGAGCAGTACCCGCACCGGTTCCGGCAGACGCTGGTGAGCGGCAGGAAGACATTTTTCGAGAACGTGATGACCCGGGACCACATAAAGTACCGTTCCCTTTTGTACATGTTAAACTCTGGCGGCAGGCGTCGCGGGCTGCCAGCGCTGGTATCTCATTGAATGGCCTTTATAGGATCCGGATGAGATAGAATGGTAGTGGGAAATGAACGCCTCCTGTGATCCGGTATGATTCCTGTCATTATTATTGATGCAAAGGCCGACCGCTGTGCTGCGCTTGGCCGATACCTTGCCGGTACTGCTGCCTACCGTGTGATGGCATCCGGATCGTCAGAGGTAACCTTCAGCCGGAACCTGATCGAATCGCCGGCGGTTGCCATTGCCGTGCATGAAGATGATCAGGACGGCCTTTTGTTTTTAAAAAAACTGCGGGAGCGGGAGATCGATCTTCCGGTGATTATCCTTGCCGCCGCGTACGATCCGGACGTTTTCCGCGTTGCGGTGGCAGACCGCGCGGAGTACCTGGTCATGGCGGGGTCCGCAGATGTATGGTATCCCGTTCTTGTGCAGCTGATCGAAAAAGTATCGGCAGTACAACGTGCAAAAAAAGAGGAGGCGTTCCTCAACCGGAAACTCAACCTCGTGGGGAGCGTCACCCGTCACGATGTGATCAACCAGCTTACGGCGGTCAGCGGCTACACCGAACTGCTGGAGATGGTGATCGAAGACCCGCAGCAGAAATCGTATATTGAAAAAGAGCGGTTCGCCCTCGAAAAAATCCGTCGGCAGTTCCAGTTTGCGAAAGATTACCAGAACCTCGGGACCGAGCCCCCCCGCTGGCAGCCTCTGGCTTCCGTGATCCGTTGTGCCGGTGATGCAGTTGCACTCAAAGGGGTCACGATCGCGGAGACCTGTGGGAACGCTGCCGTATATGCTGATCCGATGCTCGATAAGGCCGTGGCCCAGCTGCTGGACAACGCGGTCCGCCACGGCCAGAGTGTCTCTCGTATCACCATATCAGTTCATGATGAGGAGAATGATGCGGTACTCGTTGTCCAGGACAATGGCACCGGCATTCCTACTGCCGACAAGGAGCGGATCTTTGAGCGGGGATTTGGCCAGTACACCGGCTGGGGGCTCTTTTTGGCCCGCGAGATTCTCGGGATCACCGGTATAACGATTGCCGAGACCGGTGAGCCGGGGAAGGGTGCACAGTTCGAGATCCATATTCCGGCTGAAGCATTCAAAAAAGAGGGTATCCGTAAGGCAGCTGCTGCCTGACTCTCCCGGCACCGTGACCCGGGTGCGATCCGGGAACTCTCTTATATGTTCCGTATGCCCACGCAGATGTCCACTTCAGGGCTCTTTTTATCGGTAAATCTGCTGTCGTACAACTCGAAGTCACAAGTGTACGTGCGGGGCAGGTCCGATCCCCAGATCCCTCCCCATATGCCGACCACGGTATCCGGCATCGGACCCCGGGCATGGAAAACCGCGTACTTCTGTGCGGGAATATGTCTGACAGAGAGTCCTTTTTTTGGAGTTGCAGATTTTGTCACACCGCAACCAAGGAGGTAACTGTATTCCCCGGTCCAGTCCGATGTGTAGTCTGAGTATACTGCATACATTACCGGCGGTATGATCCGATGAGGGATACGTGCCGCCGCCTTTGTTGCCAGAAATTCCTGCCAGCAGGCCGGGATGTCCTGCAGGCACCTGCCGTCCGCACTACAGGTACGACGTTCGATCCCGACGGCGATCCGTGCGGGGAGCATAACCGTGGTATATTCGGGACAGTCCATCGTATATTTATTGCCTGTCTGTGATGTTAAATCCTGTATTCTCATACCCGCTGCGAGCGAAATCAGTATCTTTTTTAAAATTGTCCTGCGTATGAGCGTATCACATGTGTCCCCATGCACTGATTCCCTTTAAGCCCGCAAATCCCAAGAGCAGACTTGCCGGGATACTTTCACCTGAAGAACGGGAGGCGTTTGCCCGGGCGATGCTCGAGGACGTGATCGCTGCTGCAAAAGATGCAAACTGCGGCCCGGTGATCATAGCGACTGAACTCTTCGATTCCGAGGACATCCAGATCACCATCCCTGATAAGGACCTGAGCGGCACCTTGAACGAGGTGCTCCAACAATCTGTGGGATCGATCCTGATCCTGATGGCCGATCTCCCGCTTGCCACCGGTGCCGCCATAAAACGGGTGATCACAACAAAAAGTGACATGGCGGTTGTGCCGGGTCGGGGAGGGGGGACAAACGCGATCTTCCTTGCAGAACCGGCAAAATTCCATGTCGACTATTACGGTATGAGTTTCTTGAAGCACCTGAAGATCGCACAGGAAGCCGGCCTCTCCTGCGAAGTGATCGATTCGTTTGTGCTTCATACGGATATGGACGAGAACGACGATCTCGTGGAACTCCTCACCCACGGGACGGGCAAAAGCAGGGAGTATCTCGAAGCACTCGGGTTTGTACTCTCCGCAGAGAACGGGCGGGTCGGCGTGGTGCGGAAGGCTGCTCCCTCTCAATAAAAACAGACTTTTTTTTAATGATGCCTTCCATGTCATGTTCGTCATCCTGCATTGCTGCGCCCGATGATACTATATGCTAAAAAGCATAGTGGTTCCTATAAATGGAGTGCCAGAAAAAATAATACGGGATATCCTCAGATCCGGTGAATATCTTGGACACAACAGCACAACCAGAACCCGTTTCCCTCACGCCAGCCGGAGTACCGGCAGCCCCTGTCCGGGACCCCGGTTATAAGTGGGTCGCCCTCTCGAACACGACGATTGCCATGTTCATGGCGGCAGTGAACGGGAGCATTATCCTCATCTCCCTTCCCGCCATCTTTAACGGCATCAACATCGACCCGCTCACCTCGTTCCAGTACCTGCTCTGGATCCTGATGGGGTACGGGATCGTGACCGCCACCCTGCTCCTCAGTTTCGGGCGGCTCTCTGATATGTACGGGCGGGTACGTCTCTACAATATCGGGTTTGCCATCTTCACGGCAGGCTCTCTCCTCCTGTTCCTGACACCAGATACTGGTGATGCCGGGGCAATCGAACTCATTGTCTTCCGGCTCATCCAGGCGGTCGGCGCGGCGTTCATTTTCTCCAACAGTGCCGCGATCCTCACTGATGCATTCCCCCCTGACGAACGGGGAAAGGCGCTTGGTCTCAACCAGGTGGCGGCGCTCTCGGGCCAGTTTGTTGGTCTTATCATCGGGGGGATCCTTGCAGCCTTCCACTGGAGGTATGTCTTTTTGATCAGCGTGCCGTTCGGGGTTATCGGGACCATCTGGGCGTTTATGAAACTTAAAGAGCCGGACTACCCAAGAAGGACCCAGAAGATCGATATCTGGGGGAACCTTTCCTTTATCGGCGGCCTGACGATATTTCTCGTCGGCATCACCTATGCCCTGCTCCCGTACGGCAGCGCATCCATGGGTTGGGGAAATCCGTTCGTTATTGCCGCACTCCTGACGGGTATCCTGCTCCTTATTGCCTTCCCCATCATCGAGACACGGGTGAAGGATCCGATGTTCCGCATGGATCTCTTTAAGATCCGCAACTTCGCCTTCGGAAATGCGGCCGGTTTCCTTTCCGCACTTGCCCGGGGCGGAGTGATGATCGTGCTCATCATCCTGCTTCAGGGGATCTGGCTGCCCCTGCATGGCTACAGTTTCGAATCGACACCCTTCTGGGCCGGGGTCTACATGCTGCCGCTCACCGTAGGGTTTGTGATCATGGGCCCGCTCTCGGGCATCATTTCTGACAAGTACGGTGCCCGGTGGATCAGCACGCTCGGCATGGTGCTTGTCGGGATCTCATTCCTGATCCTCGCCATATTGCCCTATAACTTCGATTACCTGCCCTTTGCGCTGGCTCTCCTGATCATGGGTCTCGGGAACGGGATGTTTTCTTCCCCCAATGCTGCGGCGATCATGAACTCGGTACCCCCGGAAGAGCGGGGTGTCTCCTCTGGCATGATGTCAACCCTGATGAACTCCGGTTTTGTCCTCTCCATGGGGATGTTCTTTACCATTATCGTCGTGGGACTTACCGGTGCATTCCCCTCCATGTTCTCTGCGGCACTTTCGGCTGCCAATGCAACGCCGCTCATCCCCGCGATGAGCGCGATTCCTCCGACCGGGGCACTGTTTGCGGCATTCCTTGGCTATAACCCGGTCCACATGATCCTGGCAGGTCTCTCCCCGGCCCTGCTTGCCACGGTTGCGCCGGCGACCCTTGCAACCCTCACCGGGGTGGCCTGGTTCCCGACGACGCTCGCGCAGGCTTTTATGCCCTCCCTTGCCCTCTCGTTCTATATCGGGGCAGGTATCTCCTTTATTGCCGCGCTGCTCTGTGCGATGCGGGGTGAGAAGTACGTGGTGGAGATCGATGGCACGGGCAAAGATGGTGGCAGCAGCACTGACGATCCGCAAGAGGTATCTGGCGGGAACGTAAAGTAGGAACTGTTTAGATACGAAAAGAGGGAGGAAACGTACGATGACAGAACTATTGCTTGGCAGGATCCTGATCGCAACGGATGGCTCGGAGAAGAACCGTGTTGCCCTTGACGAGGGAATAAAAATAGCCCGTGCCACCGGGGCTGTTGTGTATGCGGTATACGTAATCGACACGGGTACGTTCTCATCGATGTCGGGGGATATCCCTCTCGGTGATACATACCGTCTGTTCCAGACCGAGGCAGAACAGGCGTTTGCCCGGATAAAATCCCAGGCCGGCGATGTGAAGGTTGAGACATCTATTCTTGAGGGGCGTCCTGCGGCCGAGATCGTGAAGTTCGCAGTCGCAAAAAAGATCGATCTGATCGTGATCGCCACGCAGGGAAAGAGGGGACTGGAGCGCCTGCTCCTCGGGAGCGTGGCAGAAGAGATCATACGTTCTGCACCCTGCAAGGTGCTTGTGGTGAAGTAACGGCATCTTTTATTTTGCTGTTTGTAGCCTGCTTTTCGGTCCAACGCTTCAGTTCTGACCCGTGACAGGGTATTGGAGCCTTGGAGCGCATCCCTTTAAACGTGCTGCGTCAATCAGTACGTGATGACCCTTTCTGAATGGTATACCCCGCTTCTTATCGGCATTGACGTGCTCGTGGTAATCTACGGGCTCCGGGTTGCCTTCACGGAGAAGAAGACCTATGGCTGGTTCCTTGCAATCGCGTTCTTTTTGTTTGGCATAAAAGAGATACTGCCGTATAACGGGGTAACTATACCGTCAGCGCTCGCGCTGGGTCTCTCCGTAGCCGCCCTTGCCTCTGCACTCTGCGCATTCTACCTCCTCGTAAAATCATTGCCGTCATAGGGAACAATTCCCTTGTATTTACAGGAAGTAGGGACGGTTTTCGTCACCCGCGTGCAGACCCCGGTGAAGGCAAGTGCACGAAAAGGATAATGACTGACAGTCGCCGGATTTACCCGGTCCGGCATTCTAAAGAAATCAAAACAAAAATGAAATACCGGTTAGTGATGGAGGCAGGGCGTCGATATGGTTGAACGCTTCCTGCAGTGCCGGCATGAGGAATCCCGGGAGGCCTTGAAAAACTCAGCCGGAGTCCTGTTGATGATCACATTTTCTGCATAACAGTCAGGACAGGTCCACCGGATAACGTATCCGGAGCGTGTTCCCATGATAACCGATTTTAAGGATTGTTTAGCCATTTGTTTCGTTCTTTTATGTGCTGGTCTGCCAGAGCACAAGGTAAAGGACTCTGGTTTTTAATCGTTCGATACTACAAAAATGGTTTCATCCGGGAGGTGAAGGATCGCAGTTCCTGGTAATCAGGAACGGGTGCGATCATAGGTATGCCCAAAAACCGTTTGTGTATTAGATATTGGATGTCCTAACGTATAGTATGATGGTAGATACTAGGTAATTTCTCAATAATGACCAGTATTGGCCGTGAAAAGCCATAAAAAAAGAGTGATGTTAGTAATCACCCATTCCCGGTGGCATTCCACCGGGGGGCATCCCACCCTGCGGGACAGATGCTTTTGACGATGCAATGACATCGTCGATCCTCAGGATCATGACTGCCGCCTCGGTCGCGCTTGTTATCGCCTGTGTCTTTACCTTCAGGGGTTCAACGACGCCGGCTTTCAGCATGTCGACAGGTTTTCCCGCGTATACATCAAGACCAAATGTCCGGTGTCCGGATTCATGCGCAGCCCGGATCGCAACAAGCATATCGATGGGATCCAGCCCGGCATTCTCGGCAAGGGCACGCGGGATAACCTCCATGGCTGATGCAAATGCTTCAACGGCAAGCTGGTTCCTGCCCCCGATGGTCGAGGCATAGCGCCGCAGCTGGAGCGAAAGTTCGGTCTCGGGTGCCCCGCCTCCGGCAACGATCTTCTTCTCCTTTACGACAACCCCTACAACCATGAGAGCATCATGGAGGGCGCGTTCGATCTCATCGATGATATGGTCGGAACCGCCGCGGATAATGATAGAAACCGCCTTTGGGTTTTTACATTTCGAGACCGTGATCATCTCATCGCCGGAGAATTTCTTCTCTTCAACAAGGCCCGCAGTCCCGAGATCGGCGGAATTGATCGCATCGATGCTGTTGACAAGCGCTGCACCGGTGGCGCGGGAAAGGTTTTCGAGATCGCTCTTTTTTACCCGGCGGACCGCAAAAATCCCGGCTTTTGTGAGATAATGCTGGGCAACATCATCGATGCCTTTTCCGCAGAACAGCACCGTCGCCCCGCTCGCGATAACCTTCTCTGCAAGGGTGTGCACCATCTGCTCATCCTCGTCCAGGAAGGCCTGTACCTGGTCAGGCCGGGAGATGTTGATCTTCGCGTTGACTTCGGTCTTTTTATATTCGAGTGCAGCGTTGAGAAGAAGGATCTTCGCGTTCTTCACAGTTTTTGGCATGCCGGGATTCGCCCGCTCCTTGTCCAGGACCATGCCTTCGATAAGGACTGTGTCTTCCACTGCTCCGCCGACTTTCTTTTGCACGTTTATGTGCTTGATGTCGACTGTCCCGTCAGGGTCAGCGACCGAGATGACAGCTTTTACGACCATCGCACAGAGCAGTTTCTTGTAAGCCTCTGCGCCCTTGCCGCTGATCGCCGTTTCCGCGACCTTTTCAAGCATCGCGGTATCTGTGGGTTTTACGGCAATGGCAATCCCCTCAAGGATCTCCAGCGACTTTGTGGCCGCCTGCCGGTACCCTTCCGCAATAACGGTCGGGTGGACCCGTGAATGGAGCAGATCCTCTGCCTGCTTTAAGAGTTCACTCGCGATAACAACCGCCGATGTCGTCCCGTCACCCACTTCATCGTCCTGGGTCTTTGCGATCTCGACCATCATCTTTGCGGCCGGGTGCTCGATATCCATCTGTTTGAGGATGGTTGCGCCATCGTTGGTGATGACGATATCACCCATGCCATCGATGAGCATCTTATCCATGCCCTTTGGCCCGAGGGTCGACCTGACCGCGTTTGCCACGGCCTTTGCTGCGGCAATGTTGCTGTTCTGGGCTTCCTCGCCGCGATTCCGTGTCGTTCCCTGCCTGAGAATAATAATTGGCTGTCCGCCAAGCTGTTGTGACATTTCAAACCTCGATCTTTTATTTTCGTTTCTGGTATTCCGGCAAATAGCCGTTCGTACTCCCGGTCTTTTTGCACCGGGTGCAGTGCATTCGTGTCGGGGGATTACACACTCCACCACGTCACGGGTTGTCCAGGTATGTCAACGGCCCTGCCGGTGACACCGGTTCATATACACTCCTGTGATGGGCAAGAGTTGCTTTGTCGCCTCATATGTCTATCTGTGGCCCGGGGTTTTTGTCACCACTTTTTTTGCGGCAAAAAAATCCCTTTACTGCATGCACATACAAAAAAACTACGCACCTTGTGCGTTTTGATTAAGGTCCGGATGTGCGTTCCGGAACCGGACAAGGCCGTCGCAGAACTCGCCCAGGTACTCGTCCATCGAGAGGCTCCCTTCCTGGAACCGGCACTCCTCTTCCTCGATCACCCGGTTGATCAGGTTCTTTGTGGGAAGGAGAAGATCGATTTTTACCCCAGACTTCTCCGAGCCCCGTATCAGGGCTTCCCGGAAAAGGCCGATGCAGTACGCGATCCGGTATTTGTACACGTGCCGGGTCTTTTCCAGGTACCCGGCCACCCGGTCGGTCTCGATGGTGAGGAAATCCTCCTTTACCTTGTCATCGTTGCACTTCCCGAGCATGTACTTGTAGTGGGCATAGGGGTACATCGTTTCGAGTTCGGATGGCACGATCCCGCAGGTGCCAAAGATCACGATATGGTACCGGGACTCATCGAGCACCTGCGAGATAATCATCCGGATGAGCTGGTGGCTCGGGCTCGTGCTGTAGGGTTTTCTCACCGCACAGGGCATGAAGATCGCAATGTCCTTTGGTGCCACCTCGTACTCTTCGATGATGTACCGGTAGGACTGCTCGAACTCCTCAAGGTAAAACGGTGGGCCGGTAAGAAACGGCTTTTCCGGATCTTTTTGCGGTTCGGGTGCAGGAGCTCCCATGGTTCTTCCTAACAGAATCGTTTACGCTACCCTATGAAACAACCGGTTACCGTCACTTCGTCCTGCGCCTCTCCAGAACAAATCCGAGTGTCCCCGGAGAAAACCCTTGGCCACGGGCAGTCGCCCCGGTGCAGATAAACCCGTTCTTTTCGAGAACCCTGACGGATGCCCCGAGTTCCGGGTAGGTTGTCGCCATGATCCGTGCGATACGTTCGTCTGCAAATATCGCCGGGATAAGATGCCGTACGGCCTCGGTTGCGTACCCCCGCCCCTGGAACCCGTCCAGCACCGCATACCCGATCATAACCGTATCCGGTCCGTTTAATGCCGAGGCAATCCCCCCGCTCCCGATAAGGATGCGCCCGTTCTTACCCGGTGTATCCAACACCCAGTACCAACAGGAAAAGAATGGATCGGTCTTTGCCGACATCATCCGGATGAACTCGGTGAGTACCTCGTTGTTCATCTCATCGGGCGGCCATGTGGCAGGCACTGTTGCCTCCAGCAGCCGGGCGAGTACTACATGGTCGTGGAGATCGCTTTTGAGGATCTCCACCGTTGCCGGGATCAGGTCGAGCCGTTCTGTCCGGATACGCAGGGCCGCCATTGGGATCACCTTATCGGTGCCGGCCGGTCTGCCGGGAAATAATACGGGTTATCCAGATCCTGCAACAACCCCATGGTTTTCGGCCGGGTGAGTGGGTCATATGCCTCGGCACAGTCCGGGATCCTGACCCCGTCAATGAGAACTAAAGCGATCTTCATGGCTCTCCACCGACCAAGTACCTGTTTTCGTGTGCGGCACATTATGCCTGCTGACATGATCCGGAACAGGATCTCCTTATCCATGGGATCAATGCGGGAGGAGGGAATGAAATTCAGTACCCCCGGTCAGAAACCGATCCAGGCCCGGAGCAATTTTTTACTGCTGCAATGTCCATAATAAAATCAGGATGACTGGTTAATTCATGATGATGGGTCGTGTTTTGTTTTTCGTGAGTCACGCGACTGCCCGTTATGCGAGGTCCGGGCAGAAACCCTGCGCAGACCGAAAGGAGTGCCCGTGACTACTTTTTCCCGGGGATCGTTGTGACCGATCCAGCGACGGGACCGGAATCTCATCCGGGCAAGGCCGGCTTTTTTTCGGGAAAAGCCGGTTACTATGCCCGGTACCGGAGGGGATACTCCCCGGAAGTGTTCGACGCCATTATTTCCCGGTTCGCACTTACTCAGTCATCCGAGATTCTGGACCTCGGCTGCGGGACCGGCAATGTGGCGATCCCCCTTGCAGAGCGGGGCTTTCGGGTTCATGCCATCGATCCCGAACCGGAGATGCTTCTGGAGGCACGCAGAGGTGAGGCTGCGGCGCATACCTGTGGGATCTCATGGCAGCTCGGGTCAGACAAAAGTCTCGGAGAACTTGCACTCCCTCAGTTCAGGCTCTGCACGATGGGCCTGAGTTTCCACTGGATGGACCGGCCTCATGTCCTTGTGACGCTGGACACCCTGATTGAACCGGGCGGCGGGATCGCGTGCCTGAGCCGGAATGACAGTTTTCTCTCGCATCTCGACAACAGGTGGGGCCGTGCGGTAAAAGACGTGCTCCGTGAGATGCTTGGCGATGCATGGGACTATTCGGGCCGCCTGAAACGCAGGCAGCAGGATCGGCACGAGGAGATCTTTTTACAATCGCCGTTTCCTGTTATTGAGGAATGTGATTTCCCGGTCCGGGAAGAGCTGACTGTTGACGATATTATCGGGGTTCAGCTGAGCACCTCCTATGCCGCCCCCGCGCTCCTTACGGATCGAAATGTAGAGTTCCGCAAACGGTTGACCCGGCGCCTCCTCGATCTTGAACCGTCGGGAAAATTTACCGACGAGTCAACGGTTCACCTTATCATCGCAAAACGTACATGAACCGCAGGCTCTCCCGGGTTATGTGAGTATCACCCCTCCAGAACCGTCTGGTTTTTCTCTGTGTGCAGGTACATATTTCAGCGGAATGCTCAACCAAGGAGTGCGGCTGATGAAAAGTATGAGATGGTACTTCTGGATCGTACTGGTAGTGTTCGCGTGCGTATTCAGTGCCTGCTGCGTCTCATCCCGGACTCCGAATACCGCGATCACGGTCACAAGCGATGATCTGGACTCGTTTACCCCTGTTAACACCGGTTCCCTCGACTTCTACACTGCCGACTTCCGGCTCGAGAACCCCACCAACAGGACGTTTGAAAATATCGAGGTCGCGGTCACCTTAATGCCGGTCACAGCGTACTGCCACTCCCAGTCGGCAACGTTTGATGTCCCATCAATGACACCCAAGGAAAAAGTGACCGAAAGGTTCTCCTTTTCAGAGTTTGCCGACCTTGACTGCGCCTATAACTTCACCTCTTCGGTGACCACTGATCAGGATTAGATCCTCATTTTGCGCAGTCGGCCTCTCTTCTGGAGGCCTCGCATGACAAATCGGAACGAACCTGATCACAGCAGGAGTAATCCCTGACGGGTCGAAAAAAGCGTGAAAGACGGGCCGGATAAGCGGCCCCGTCATATTTTCAGGATTGGCTCTTCCGGAATACGCCCATGAAGAGACACTCGTCCGCATCAATGGTATCGACACCGACCTGATTCCCAATCGGCATCCCGAGGCCCCGGACGATGGCGGCGGGCGTGCATTCGTCTGCTTCGCCCATCACGAGCTCGGCCGCGGATGCAATGTTGTCTGCGACCGCCCTTTTTGTCACTTCCAGTTTGCGGCCGAACAGGTCGCTCCGTCCCCGGTCATCGATGACCGAGGTGATGCCGGCGCAGCCGATAGCTACCCCGGAGCAGCCGAGGCGCATTGCGTGGGTGCGGCTGTCCGCGACGATCACCCCGATCCTCACGTGGCACCGGTGTGCGATTTCGTCCCGAATGTGCACGGCGCTTGCATCGGAATCCTTCGGCAGGGGCACGATGCAGCCCGGCGGGGCGTTCGAGGCGTCCACACCCGCATTCGGGAGGAGCGTGCCGTGTTTCATGCAGAGTAAAAAACCGGGGATGCCGCCGACCACCGAGTCGCTCTCGGCAAGGACGACCTCGACCGTGCGGGGATCCATGTGGTATTTTTCTGCCAGTTCCTCTGCACGTGGGGAGGGGGTGACCGAATCGAGCCTGACTACATTTCCCTCAGCGGTTGCGACTGCGGTCTCGGCAAGGATGAGGATGTCCCCCTCGGCAAAACCCTTGCATGCCGCGTCTGCTGCCACTACGATCCGGTCGACAAAAGGATCGTGAGGCCTGATGATGCCGGTGGAAAGGCCGATTACCGTAAACGAGGAATTCATACGCTTTTCACCATGCGCTCACAGATGTTCATTACGTCACGGGTGGCTGCCACATCATGGGCCCTGACGATCGAGGCGCCTTTTTCGAGGAGTTTTGTGGTCACCGCAAGGGTGCCCGGGAGCCGCTCTTCCGGTATACGGTTCAGGAGCATCCCGATGAACGTTTTCCGTGAAACCGCAGCGAGCACCGGGCGGCCAAAGCGCAGGAACTCGTCGAAGTGCCGGCAGATCTCCCAGTCGTCCTCGACCGAGCGCAGCGGCGTCCAGATGCCGACGCCGGGGTCGAGCACATAGTCTTTCACCCCTGCCTCATCGCACCGCCTCATGACGCATTCGAGCGAGGCAAGCGTCGCTTCGACCCCGACCGGGTCTCCCGGCTGCTTGTCTGCCGCCATCACAAACGCGGGGAGGCCGGCGTCTGCGACCTTCTTTGCATAGGCAGGATAGATGAACCCGCCGATATCGTTTGCCGCATGGACGTCATGTTTCAGGCAGACATCGAGCACGCCCGGGTGCATGGTATCGACCGAGAGGGTAATACCGCTCCCGTCAAGTTCCGTAAGGGCGGCATCGATGCGTTCAGCCTCAGTCTTACCGCTGATCGCCTGCGTGTTCGGCGCCGTGCTCCGTGCGCCGATATCGATCATGTCGGCGCCCTGCTCGATCATCGCCACAGCGGTGGCATGGATCTCTTCAAGGGGGATGTACGAGCCCGAGTAAAATGACTCATTGCTGCAGTTGATGACGCCCATCAGCCGGGGCGGGGCGTCACCCCCGATCTCCAGCTTGTTCACCCGACAGGACTTCATTCCATCCTCGTCGCTGCCGCGAAGGTGTTCTCCATGAGCGTTGCAATGGTCATGGGGCCGACGCCACCGGGAACCGGGGTTATTGCCGAGGCAATATCCTTTACCGCGGCAAAGTCCACATCGCCGACCAGTTTCCCGTCCAGCTGGTTGATGCCGACATCGATCACGACCGCGCCGGGTTTGACCATCTCCGGTGTGATAAACTGCGCCTTTCCTATCGCGGAGACAAGAATATCTGCCCGTTTGAGTTCGGCGGGAAGATCCTTGGTTTTGCTATGGCAGATGGTGACGGTTGCATCGGCATTGGTGAGGAGCGCCGCCATCGGGCGCCCGACATCGATGCTCCGCCCGGCAACGACAGCCCGGGCACCGGCAACTGGGATATGGTATTCCTTAAGCAGGGTCATGATTCCCGTGGGCGTGCAGGGAGTAAACCCGGGTTTCCCGCTCATCAGGAGGCCAAGGCTTGTCGGGTGGAACCCGTCCACGTCTTTTTCGGTCCTGACCGCGGAGATGATCTTATCCGTATCGATCTGCTTTGGAAGCGGGAGCTGGACAAGGATACCGTTGATCTCCGGGTCCTTGTTGAGCCGCGTAATGGTCTCCAGCACCTTCTGCGTGGTGGCATCGCCCGGGCATTCGATCCCGACCGACCCGATACCCACCCGTTCGCAGGCACGGTGCTTCATGCGGACATACATCTGCGATGCCGGGTCGCCACCTACGATGACCGTGGCAAGCCGGGGGTACAGCCCTGATTCCCCGATCGCCTCCTTGAGAAGTTCGAGCCGCTTTTCCGATACCACTTTCCCGTCAAGAATGGTGACCATTGCCGCAACCCCTTGTAAATAGAAAATGAGAAAAGAGATTATTATACTGTCGGGTAAATCGGGAACTTCTGTGCCATCGCGGTGACTTCCCGGTTGACCTTCTGGATCAGCGTCTCGTTCTTGATATCTTTTACGACCGCAGAGATCCAGGTACCGATCTGGCGCATCTCGGTCTCTTTCATGCCCCGTGAGGTGACTGCCGGTGTGCCGACCCGGAGACCGCTTGTTACAAACGGACTCTTTGTCTCGTTCGGGATCGTGTTCTTGTTCACCGTGATGGCAGCTTTACCGAGCGCCACTTCTGCCTCGAGGCCGGTCAGGTGCTGGTTGGTGAGATCGATGAGCATCAGGTGGTTGTCCGTGCCGCCAGAGACGAGCCGGATGCCGTTGTTCATCAGGGTCTCGGCAAGAACTTTCGCGTTCTTTACGATCTGCTTGTTGTATTCCTTAAAGGAAGGCTTGAGTGCCTCCTCGAAACAGACCGCCTTTGCACTGATCGTGTGCATCAGGGGACCGCCCTGCATGCCCGGGAAGACTGCCTTGTCGATCGCCTGTGCGTACTCGCTGTTGCACATGATCGCGCCGCCCCGGGGCCCGCGAAGGGTCTTGTGGGTGGTGGTGGTGGTGAAGTTGACCACGCCGACCGATGTCGGGTGCTGGCCGGTGGCGACAAGGCCGGCGATGTGGGCGATATCGGCCATACAGTAGGCACCGACATCGTCAGCGATCTCCTGGAACGCCTTGAAATCAATGGTTCTCGGGTAGGCAGAGGCACCGCAGACGATGATCTGTGGCTTCTCGTGTTTCGCCATCTCACCGACAGTGCCGTAATCGAGCATCTCGGTTTTTGGGTCGACGCCGTACTGGGCGACCTGGTAGAACTTGCCGGTGAAACTGACCGGGGAGCCGTGAGAAAGGTGACCGCCCTGGTTAAGTTTCATGCTCAGGATCTTCTCTCCCAGTTTCATGTACGCAAAATAAACCGCCATGTTCGCCTGGGTGCCCGAGTGGGGCTGGACGTTTGCATGCTCCGCGCCGAAGAGTTTCTTCAACCGGTCGCGGGCAAGGTTCTCGGCCATATCATGGAACTCGCAGCCGCCATAGTACCGCTTTCCCGGGTAGCCCTCGGCATACTTGTTGGTCATAATAGACCCCATTGCCTCGAGCACCGCACGGCTGACAAGATTTTCGGACGCGATCAGTTCGAGCCCGTTTGTCTGGCGGAGCCGTTCCTTCTCAATGATATCTGCTATTTCTGGATCAGTTTGGGAAAGATACGACATATGCACAAAGGTTGGTGTGGATCAGGTAATACCTTTTCTTACGCAGAAGCGCAGGGATGGCAGGACCCTGGTGGGAAAAGATAGGTATCCCCGGTTTTTTCGGGCTGCATGCCCGATAAGGGAGGCGCGTTGGGCACGGATCGGGCGGATCCTGGAGGTCTGAACCCTGTTTTTTGGAGAAAATGAAGCACAAACCTTTTTTTCTCATCCGCAGATCACTACTATTATTAATAAGGAGTGCGCCGCACCAGTATATATCAGAAGTTATACAGGTATGGCATGGTTCAACCGGATGCAAAGATCAGGTACTTAGAGTTCGAACTTGATGAAAAGGAGAAAATGATCAAAATGATGGAAAGTTCAGGAAGCGGTGCAGGCGAAGACCGCGTTGCAGCGCTCGAAAAGAAGGTCAACGAGATGGAAGCGCTGGTAAAGGGGCTCACCCAAGAGCTCCTTGACCTCAAGTCCATAGCGATGAAGATGTCCAAGCAGACCGAAGAACGCAGCCGCCAGGAACTCAAACGCGTACAGCCGATCGTCCAGGGCTCGCAGGTGCCCGGCGCCGTTGCCGGTGGCGCTGCACCCCAGCAGGGAGGAAGCACGGTTGTCATAAGGAAAGGCTCTCGTGCGGCGGATGCCGAACCGGAAGCCCCGGCAGAGCCTGCGATGGATATGATCATGCAGACTGACGGGACGATGAAGCTCGAACCCCGGCGCGGGGAAAAGGACTACATCGTCGCATCGGCGGGCTACGGGCGGAACAAAAAAGGAGTTTCGGCAAAGCCCAAGCAGAGCGATCTGATCTACGCAGTGGAAGAAGACAAGTCCGATGCAGCAAAGAAGTAAGGACAACGAGGAGCCGGATCTTTGCACATCACAGAGCTGGAGATAGATAATTTCAAGTCTTTTTCAAAAAAGACAAAGATCCCCTTTTTAGAGGGTTTCACCGTAATATCAGGCCCGAACGGCTCCGGGAAGAGTAATATCATCGATTCAGTCCTTTTTGTCCTCGCCCTTTCGAGCTCCCGCAACCTGCGTGCCGAGAAGCTCACCGATCTTATCAACCTTAACTCAGGGAAGAATACTGCAGAGGTCGCCATCGAATTTTCCGACGGGACAAAGATCCGCCGCCGGATAAAAAGGACAGGGAATGGCTATTACAACTATAATTACCTGAATGACCGGCTCTGCAAGCAGAGCGACATTGTCGACCACCTTGCAAAGTTCGGTATCATCCCGCACGGCTACAACGTTGTGATGCAGGGTGACGTGACCCGGATCATGGAGATGAGTGACAACGAGCGCAGGAAGATCATCGACGAGATTGCCGGTGTCTCCGAGTTCGATACCAAAAAGCAGCAGTCACTCTCCGAGCTTGACGTGGTAAGGGAGCGCATCGAGCGCGAGGAACTCCTCTTAATTGAACTCACCAAACGGGCAAACGAGCTCAAGAAAGAGCGAGAGCACGCTCTCGAATACCAGAAGTGGCAAAAGGAGCTCGCCTTCTACCAGGGATGCCGGTCCGCTGCCCAGATCCACGACAAGGAGAAGGAGCGTGCGACGTTGCTCGCGTCAGCCGAGGAGCAGAAGATTAAGATCTCCCGAATCGCGGCCGACCGGAGTATCGAGGAGAACGAACTCGCCTACCTCAAGGCCGACCTCGTGGATGTGGACGAGCTCATCAACAAAAAAAGCGGGCCAGACTACCTGAAACTGATCGCCGACCTCGAAGAGGCAAAGAGCGGGATCAAGCTCGCGGAGCAGACGATTGCCCGGCTCAAAAAAGACAAGGAGGGAATCCTTGAAGCGATCAACCGGGTCTTTGCAGATACCAAACGGGCTGAAGCACGGGTCGCGGAGCTCTCCGACCAGATCCGCACGCTCACCATCGACCGCACGAACATCGCGATGGAAGTAGCGACCTCAAAGGCACAATTGGAGAAGGTCGAGACCGAGATCCGGCAGTATTCCTCTGATACCGAGGAGTCCCGGCAGAAACTCTTTGCCCTCATGGAGGAGTCGGAGGGAAAGAAAGGCGAGCGGTCCACAATCCTCCACCAGCAGGACATGCTCATCGAAAAGAGCCGGATGCGGACGAGCGAGCTTGAACGCCTCACCGCCCTCCAGAAGCAGCTCGATGAGGAGTATACAGCAAAGCAGGAGCAGCTCGCTGGGAACGAAAAGGAGATCGCAGCGCTTGCCGGCCAGAAAAAGGAACTCGACCGGAACCTCTCGGAACTGGAGAGCGGCCTGTTTACCCAGCGGTCGTCCCTCGAACGGCTGCGTGGGGAGATGAAGGATGCCGAGCAGGACGCGATCCGGCTCGAAGCCGCCCAGCAGGCCCGGGGAGAATCCGGTGGGAAGGCGATCGAGGCGGTAAAGGCGATGGAGGGCGTGCACGGCACCATCGCGGAACTGGGCCGGGCTCCCCCGGAGTACACGACGGCGCTCAATGTCGCCGCGGGAAACAAACTCCAGTTTATCGTCTGCGACACCGACCAGATCGCGGCCGACGCGATCCGGTACTTAAAGGACGAGCGTCTCGGCCGGGTAACCCTCCTCCCGTTGAACAAGCTCAGGCCGCCCACGCTTCCCCCGGTAAAGGAGCCCGGCATCGTCGATTATGCGGTCAACCTCATCGACTATGACCCTGTGTACGACCGGGCCTTTGCCGTGGCACTCGGGGCGACGGTCGTGGTTGATACCCTTGACCGGGCCCGGAAACTGATCGGGAAATACCGGATGGTCACCCTCGAAGGCGAACTGCTGGAAAAGAGCGGAGCGATGACCGGCGGCTCGGCAAAGAAACCCGTAAAGGGGTTTGGCGCAGCCGTGGACGATGAGATCATCCGGATCCGGGCACACCTTGCCGATCTCGCGGGCGAGGCATCGACCCTCGAAGCGGGCGTGAAAAGGCTGACCGAAGAGGTCGACCAGAAGAGGGCGCTCAGAAATGAAATCGACCAGAACGTCGCCCGGGCGGGAGCGGTTACCGAGGAGTATACCCGGAGGTTCGAGGCGATCACGGTCGAGAAGCAGACGATCGAGGCGGCGGTTGCCCGGCAGAAAGAGGAGACCGGGAACAGCGCCGCAGAGCTTGGTGCACTCGAGGGGGAACTCGACAAGGTTACCGAAGCGATCAACGCGGTAACGGCCCAGATCGACGCGATAAAGAAGAAACTGGACGACACGAACATCCCGGCGCTCACCGACCAGATGGAGAAGAAGAAAAAAGAGATCGAGGAAGCGGAACGGCGCCTGCGGAACAAGGAAGCGGACATGAACGACGCTTCCCGCGAGCGCCAGCACTTCACGGCCCGGACCGGGGAACTCTCCGAGGAACGCGCCCGGCTGGACGAGCGCAACCGGCAGATCGACGCGGAGATTGCCGGGTCGAATGAGCAGATTGCGGCGCACAAGACCGTGATTGGCGAACTCGAAGAGAAACAGAAGGAGTTCTCCGGGGAACTCGAAGGCCTGCGGAAGAAACGGGCTGAAGTATCTGAAAGCATCCACGCCTCGGAAACAAAACTGATGAAGTTCGATAACGACAAGGAACGGTTCACGATCCAGCTTGTCGCCCTTGAGGAGCGAGCACAGGTACTTGCGACCGAGATCGCCGCACTCACCGCCCAGATCGGCGAGATCAAGACCGACCTCACCCTCACGGAGATCGAGGGAAAGATCGCCGATGCCGAACTCGCGCTCCACAAGATCGGTGCCGTCAACATGCTCGCGATCGAGGAGTACGAGAAGATCCAGCGGCAGGTTGACGAGAGAACGGAACGGAAGGACACCCTCTCAAAGGAGCGGGAGACCTTAATCGAGCGCATCCAGAAATACGAGCAGATGAAGTTAGAGGCGTTCATGACCGCATTCAAAGCGATAGATGCTAACTTCCGGGAGATCTTTGCCCGTCTCACGAGCGGGAGCGGGAACCTCGTCCTCGAAAACGAGGAGGATCCGTTCACCGGCGGGCTTACCTTTGCGGTCAAGCCCCGGGACAAGAAAGTCCACCTCCTCTCCTCGCTCTCTGGCGGGGAGAAGTCGCTGACCACGCTTGCGTTCATCTTCTCCATCCAGCACTATATCCCGGCGCCCTTCTACGCGTTCGACGAGGTGGACATGTCGCTTGACGGTGCGAACGTGGAACGGATCGCGGCGATGATAACAGATCTCGCCCCCTCATCGCAGTTTGTTATCGTCTCGCTGCGCAAGCCGATGATCGAGGCGGCGCAACGGATCATGGGCGTGACGAGTCGGCCTGACAAGAGCACGCTTGTTACCGGAGTCAAGGTCCATGGCTGAACCGGACAAAAACGGGAAACTCCGGGGGGGTAAGCGTGCAAAGGCCGTCAGTGTCGGCGAACCTGCCGAAGTCAGGGCCTTGGAGGGGGATCCGCCCGGAACCGGAAATACCGGCGTAGCTGGGTCCGCAGAGACTTCTGATGCCGGGGCCCCTGTCGTTCCTCCTGCGGCGGGAGATATCCCCAAAGAACCGGAGCCGGGAGTCGTCAAGGACCCGGTCGAGATCCTCGTCGGTCTTGCGGAGCGGGGCGAGATCGACCCGTGGAACATCAACATCATCGAGGTGACCGACCGGTTCCTCTCCGAGCTTGAGCGGTGCCGGCAGCTCAACCTCCAGATCTCAGGCCGCACGCTCTTTTTTGCAGCCACACTCCTCCGGATGAAATCCGAGCAACTGGACATCCCGACCGGTGAGGACAGCGACGGTGAAGGTGAGGGTGGCGAGGACTTCGATCTCGCGGGCGACCTTGACTTCGAGGATGAGGGCCGGTTCGGACCCATCGAACGGCTGGAACGGGAGATCCAGCGCCGACTCGACCGTAAAAGCCTCCGGAAGAGCCCGGTCACCCTCTTCGAGCTGATCATCGAGCTCAAGAACCTTGAAAAAGAGGAGCGGCGGCGGCGCCGGCTTCCTCCCGCGGATGACGATTACCTGGTCGAAGCCGACGATGTTGTCGGCATCGCCCACGAGGAAGGGTACCAGGACTCGGCCCGTCAGGTCATCGAGGAGTGCCTCGCAAACGCCGACCCGGACACCGAGATCACGCTTGCCGAACTCTGTAAGGATCTCGGGTGGGAACTCCCGGATGTCTATATCCCGCTGCTCTTCCTGACGCTGGACGGCCAGTGCAACCTGCGGCAGGAGGAGTTCTTCGGGGACGTGTTCGTGCACGTGGTGAAGGCGGGGGAGGAACCGGGCCCAGACGACACGGTAGTATGACGCCGGGTATCCGGCTGTTTTTAGCAGGATTCGACCGGTTCATGATCCATAACCGGAATGGGAGATCTCACCCTGCCATGCAGTTGTACATCCACCCCGTTACCTGATAGGTCGGCGGGCTGTTGTCGGGCCGCATGTCATTATCGATGCGCCACTCAAAAAGGCCGGCAAGGTTGTGCTCTTTTACATAGGCGCATTTCGCCGCAACTGAATCCTCGGTATCCGGCCCCACGTTATCGGTATACCCCGATTCGCTCTCGACTCCTCCTATCATCTTCTCGTAGGGAAACCCGGCCTCCGCATAGGAGTCTGCGTACGATACGAGATCGTACTTATCCCCGGTCCCGTAGGACATTATGTTGATCTGGTCCACGCTGTCCTTAAGGCCGGCGACGGTCTCTGCCGATTCGACCCCGGGCCAGACCGTGTGGGTCAGCAGGTAGGGACGGCCATGCGGATTGTTCCCGGCTGCCGCAAACGTAGCGTGGCATGTCGAGAGAAGCGAGGTCAGCTGCGATGAATAATCGTTGATCTGCCCGCTTTCCCAGTCCATGTCGTACCCGTCGAGGTCGTACTCTTTAAGGTAGGCAAGGACGCTGTCGGCAAACTTCTGCGGATCCTGTGCCGCCAGCAGGTACTCGGGGTCCAGTTTCCTCTCATCGAAATTGGAGGTGATGAAGATCTCGGCATTCGGGTTGTTCTGCCGGCAGAGCGCCACGATCTCATGGATCCTGCGCTGCATCTCCGCCCTCTGTGCGGCATTGTCCGCTGAAGCGCCGGCGGGCAGGTCGGTCAGCACCCCGTCCTTTACCGTCGCAAACCCGATATAGAGCCGGTTGATCTTTGTCCACGGAATCTGGTCCTGCGCTGACATAACCAGACTGTAGGAGTCGTCATTCGGGTCCGGGTAGAGGTACCAGTACGCAGCGATCACTTTCCCGTCCGCCCCGGCAGTCGGGGCCGGTGTGGTCCCTGCCGCCGGGGTACCTTCTGCCTGCGAAGTTCCCGTGCCCGCTGACGGGGCGGAATTCTGGGTGCATCCCGCGGTAAAAAGGAGCATCGCCGCAATGATCAGCGCCGGGAGGATCAGTCTCATCGGATTCCTGCCATCGTATTCGATCTCATATTCCAGCTCCACCTGTTTATACCAGTGCCGGCACGCTGTCCGCCCATGCCTCGACCCTTTTACGGATCGCGTCATCTGTATAGGATGATACCGTCAGGCGGTCGCGGGCAACGCTCACAAAAAAGAGCCCGCCCTCCGGGTCGTGGCATTTCAGGATAACCGAAAAGTGATCTGCAACCTGGATATGTCGCACCTTCCCCCGGTGCGCTGCGATATTTGCCATGTTGGAGATCATGGCAGCGATGCCAAACTCGTATCCGTCAACGGAGTCATACATCTCCTGACCGGTCCCGACCCGTTTCCCTTTTTCATTCGTGTACACGAATTTTGCCGTATACATCTCCCGCACAACCTCAAGAGGGGGATGGTACTTTTTTACACCCCGAAAGGCCGTGCAGCCAAGTGGGTTCGTGAGGACAAGTTCTCGCACGACCCGGGTAAATGCCGTAATATCGGCAAACTGCGTATGCAGGATCCGGGTCGCACTCTTGGTTCCCGGTTTGGGTTTGAAATATTTCATCTGGCACTCCTGATTTTCCGTATAGCGTTGTTCCTTTGCAGTCCTTATCTGAACAGATGCAGGGAAAAGAGAAAGTCTTGGTGATCTGAACAGAGGGGTCATGAGGGAAAAACAAGATGCACATTTTCATTAGAGAACCTGTTATTTTTCCTCCACTGACCCCCACATTTGTAGTGCGATACTGATGCTTGAAAATATCTGTTCCTGCATTCATTTTCAGATATAAATCTGCAAAAGTATCCAGTCTATTTTTGGCCATTCTGCATAAAGGGGGTCAGTGGGGGAAAAATGTTTAAGAGGAGGTTCCGGAACGATAAAGATACCCGGCTGTGGGACAGGCAGGCTGCCAACCCCCTGGCCCGGCACCATCTCGCACCCTCCCGACATTCCGTCATTTTTATAAAGTGCGCACCATTACCATATACTATGGATTATGGCACGCTCGTTTCAGACTCGATAGGGTACACAAAGGCAGCTCTTGCGGGGAACTGGGTCACGTGGCTCATCTTTATCCTCTGCAGCCTGCCTATTGCCCTGTGCAAGTTCGTTGTCGATCCGAAGACGATCTTTACCGGGACAACGATTCACTGGGAGCTTATCCCGTGGCCCCAGCTCATCGCGCTCTGCCTTGCAGGATTACTCCTTTCGTTTATCGTATCGGGATACATCGTCCGGGTCTACCGGGGGATAACGCCTCCTCCCAGATTCGATGCGTGGTGTTCCCTGTACCTTGACGGGATCAAGGTTGCCATTGTCGGGTTCCTCTGGTTCGTCCCGGCCCTTGTCATCTTTGTCGTCGCACTTGCCTTCATGTTCTTTGGGGGTCATGGCAGTGCGTCAATAGGCCCCATGATGGGTGCCGGGTTCATCCTCATCCTGATCGGGCTCATTGTGCTCGTGATTACCTGTCTCTACGCGGTCCTTGGCAGCGTGCGCTTTGCCCGCACCGGCAGCATGAGGGAAGGGCTCCGGTTCTCCGCGATCACCGGTACGATCCAAGTGATCGGCTGGGGTGCTTACATCCTCGCCCTTGTTATCATGATAGTGCTCGTCGTCCTCTTCAGTCTCATTATCTCACTCTTCGCGCTGATCCCGTATGCCGGGTGGGTGATCCAGCTGGTGCTCACTCCGATCATTTCCGTCTTCTCTGCCAGGTACATCAGCAGGGTCTATGACCACAGCGTCCCGCAGGCGCCGGTACCTGCACCGGTCACTGCCTGAAAAGCCGTCGAGCACCCCCCGGGCGTATCTTTTTTTTAAATGAGGCATGATCTGGAAAGGTTTCCCATTGGTAACGCTGTGGAGAACCTAGCCAGAAACTATGGTGACATTTGAAACTGCGCAATAGTAGCAGATGATACGGTTTCGGCTATCGTGGAGGGAAAAATAAATTGCGCCTCTCAAACAAATTGGTATTTATTCTACGATTTCTTTTCTTCCAGCCAAAATTCAATGAGAGTATTGGGGATCATTTCCCGATACTTATCAACAACTTCTTTCAATTTCTCTCTCTGTGGATCGTACATGACCGTTTCTTCAAACATTGCAGCTCGAAGATCTGGATCAAATTTATCATAATGACATAACAAGGGGAGTGAGAAATCTCCCAATCCCCAATTTTCATTAACTAGTTTCTTGAGGACTTTGCTGATAAATTCGAAGGAAAATTGGGATTCCATGTTATATAATATTGAAATAACAATATCTTTTGCTGAGGGTTGAACTGACAATTTCAGAAGTAATTTCTCTTGAACTTTTGTAGGAAGATCGTCTTGTTCTTCCAATTCATCAAGAACGGCATATGCTACATCACAAGCAGTTTCATCATCGGAAGCGTATTTAAACAAGAGTTCTTTAATGTGTTTTGGGACTTTTTGATAGTTGAAAGCAATCTCTCTAGAAAAATGCTTGATATTATCTCTGTTATTCAGGATATTGAATATGCTTGTACGCAAATTCTGAGGGATATTCTTGTAATATACACAAAAAATAAATGCAACTCCGGTAATGGCGTCTTTCTTTCGAGAGAGTATTTCCAATAATTTCTCTCGTTCAGGTTGAAGGAATCTATTATAATATTCTCCCAATACATTCGCTACCGTGTCCGAAGTTTTTGATCTATTCGCCAATTTAAAAAGAAGTTTTTGAATTTTCGGGGGAAGTTGCTCATAATAACAGATTATACCCTCTGAAAGGTCCCATGTGCAATCATCAGTATTGGCAAACGCTATTAAATTGTCAGTTATATCGGAGGGGAGTGTGTCATAATGATCTAAAAGAATTGAGGCGATTTGATGGTTTTCTGGATTTAATACTAGAATTCGGGTTAATTTTAGACGTAAATTCTCGGGCACAGTCGAATATCGATAAAATAACGCTTCTGATATGTATCGAGATGTTTCTTTACCTTCACATAGGTGAATAAGTAGATCATTAAGCTCATAGGATAAATATTGTGGATTGGATAATAGTGAGAGAGATAGTGAGCCTAGATTCTTCTCTTTTTTGGAAACAATAAAAAATAATTGCTGAATTGAATTTGGTAACTGAGAAAAATATCTCACAACTGGTAACAGTAGTTCCGAAAGTATAACTCCCGAACGTATAACAACAAAAATAAGTATG
>CAYVTY010000014.1:0-53819 GCA_964454995.1 uncultured Methanoregula sp. | reverse complement strand
GAGCATGACCTGGAAGTTTTCCTCACGACCGATCCGGCAAATATCGAGCGGACCCTTATCTTTTCAGGCGCCATCGACCCGATCCTTGAAGAACTGGGAAACCTCGCTCACGACCTAGGGCTCTTTATCCATACCGGAAGTGCCGGTAACACCGGTGCCATCCTTTCCCTCAAACGAAATTCCTGTCATGCAGCACCGATGAGCCTCCCGGCGTTCTCCCTTATGCAGGACTGCCGGTTCATCCAGCCGTATCTCACATCGATGGATCTCGTCTTTGTCAATATTGCCTCACAGGAACAGGGAATAGTTTCGGTAAAGGAAGTCTCTCCGGATGCGCTGGATGCAGTCTGCTGGATCAATTCCCGCAAAGATACCCCGGCACGGATCCTTTTTGATGCATTGCTTTCGTCCCACAATCTTACGCCGTCCCGGATCAGGGGCTATGACAATGAAGTGGCAACACCGGGGGCTGTGGCTGCAGCGATCCGGGCCGGACAGGCAGATGCCGGCATCTGTTCCCGGGGCCTCGCAGAATCGCACGGTCTTATGTTTTTCCCGGTTGCAGAAGAGCAGTATGAACTGGTGATGCGTCGGGAGATGCTGGACGACCCACGGATCGTGACCCTTATTTCGCTGATTAAAAGCCCGGAGTTCAGGACCCATCTTGACCGGTCCGGTGCCTATTCTACCATCCAGACCGGCAGGATACGGAGCCTGACATCCGATAATATCGAGATCAGGATACCTCCTGCCTGCAATCTCCTGAATAATTCATAAAGGAAAATCTACCGCTGCCATTTTATAGCCGGCTTGCGGACAGTTCAAGAGAGGCAGGATCAAAAGATCAGACAGGGGATCGGTTTTATGGACATGCTCATTAACGGGACGGCAGCAACGGCCGCCGATGAAACATGGATCGAGGTTAAAAACCCGGCAACCGGGGAATATATCGATAAAGTTCCCCGGGGATCAAAAGAGGACGTGAACGCAGCCGTTGAAACGGCAGACGCGGCTTTTGGTGAATGGTCGGAAAAGACCACACGGGATCGCGGCCTCATCCTTTGCCGTGCAGCGGAACTGATCCGGCGCGATCATAAGGACCTTGCCCGGCTCCTTACCCAAGAACAGGGAAAACCGATCCGGGAATCGACTGACGAAATCCGGGGCTGCGCAAATATCCTCGAATATTATGCGTCCATAGCCGGACAGCCTGACGGGGAGGCCATTTGTCTGGGTAAAGCCGGTGACTGCCTGGTGACCCGGGTCCCGCTCGGGGTCTGTGCTGCAATCATCCCCTGGAACATGCCGGTGATCATCATGGGGTGGAAGGTGGGGCCGGCGCTTCTCGCGGGAAATACCCTCGTCCTCAAACCGTCATCCGCGACCCCCTTAACAAACCTTAAAATTTCAGGGCTGCTGCAGGAAGCGGGCCTGCCCGCCGGTGTGCTCAATGTCGTGACCGGGCCGGGAGAGACCACCGGGGCCGCATTAGTACAACATCCCCGGGTAAAGAAAATATCATTTACCGGGGACGGTGCAACCGGCCGCCGGATACGGGAGATGACACAGGACCATATCAGGACGCTGACGCTGGAACTGGGGGGATCCGACCCGATGATCGTGATGGCCGATGCCGATATCCCAAAGGCCGTTGAAGGGGCACTCCGGGGCCGGTTCTACAACACCGGCCAGATCTGTACCGCAGTCAAACGGCTGTACCTGCACGAGAAGATCGCAGAGGAGTTCATACACCTGCTCACGGCAAAAGTGGAAGGTCTCACGATCGGAAACGGACTCCTGCCGGGTACGGATATGGGACCACTCAACAGCGCAGAACAACTCGGGAGGATCAGTTCGGTGGTCCGTGAAACGACCGGGCGGGAGGAAGGGACGATCCGGACCGGGGGTTGTCCGCTCACGGGACCCGGATTCGAAAAGGGTTTTTTCTTTAAACCGACCCTGATCACGGATGTCGCACCCGATGCAGATCTTCTCAGAAACGAGGTGTTCGGGCCGGTTCTGCCGGTGATGACCGTGCCGGATCTCGGTGCCGCGATCCGGGAAGCAAATCATTCCCGGTACGGTCTTGGCGCGTCGGTCTGGACAAAAGATCTCTCCACGGTAAAGCAGGTGTTCCGGGAAGTCAATGCCGGGATCATCTGGGTGAACCGTCACCTGACCGTTCCCCCCGAAGTGCCATTCGGGGGTACAAACGAGAGCGGAATTGGCCGGGAGAACGGTTTTAAGGCTCTCGACAGTTATACCCAGTCAAAAACTCTCTATCTGGGCTGGTAATCAACTCTCTTTTTTATGCGAACCTGCGGACCAGAAGCACTGCTGCGATGCTGCCGAGGCACACTGCCACCGGTACGGGCGATCGCTGTGTTGTCACCGGGATACTGGTCGATGGCACTACAGCGGTGGTGTCCGGGATCGTGGCCGTTGTTACGGTGGTATTGGTAACTGCCGGAGCCATGGTGACAACCGTGGATGCCAGCGCAGGGACACTGCAGGTATCGCCGGTACCGCTGCACAGCACATTGAACGTGGCCGATGTCGTCACATCCTGCAGGACACCGGAGACTTTCACGATGTACTCGTCCGGAGTAAAACTGGAAGTATCCACATCAAAGGACCAGGTGTTTACACTGTTGCTGCCGGCCACCACGTTGACCGTACCGCTTGCACCGGAAAATCCTGATGGCTGTGTCTTTGAAGTCGGGGTATAGGATGATGACGTGATCTCGACCATGAGTTCGTCACCGGCGGCGAGGCTGGTCGTCCCGTTGATGGTAAACGTATCTCCGGTATGTTTATCGCTGATGGGGGCGATCGTCACGGTCGGCTGGCTGACATAAAACGTGACGGTGGCAAAGGTGTCGTCAATATTCTGGCTCCCAATAGCATTCATCAGCGCAGTTATGGAATCCGTACTCTGGAGGCTCCCGCTGCCGGTGAACTTATAGATGGTTTTACCGGTCTGCACATTGACGACGCTTCCGGAAGATGCGTCATAAACAACATCAAACTGACCGTTCATCATCGGGTGCTGGATCAGCACAAAGTACTGCCCGGGTGCAAGGTTTGCAGTATCGGCTTTCTGGAGTTCGTATTCGTAAGAGTTGTCCTCGTTTACCTGAACGGTCGTGACCCTGGCAAAATTGTACCCGATAAACCAGATCTGGAGGCCCACCTGGGGGTGACCGGTGGCGATGCCCTCGATATAGACCGGGTCTCCCTGCGATATGGTGGTCGTGGTCGCCGAACTTCCGGGAGTGAGGGTTATCGCTGCTGCGCCGGGGATACTGATCGCGATGGCAAGCAGCAGCAGGAGGCAGGCTATGAGAAACGCATTCATCGGGTTATGGTAAGATGTCATGGCGGGACTTCCTTTAGCGTGTATATAGAGATCGCCGCCAGTCCAGAAAAAACAGATTGTCAATACGTAACCGGGATCATAAAAACTCCTGAAATTTCAGGCCTACGAAAAAGATCAAAACCAGAGGAAATAAAGAAGATGGAAAACACGAAAACGTAATTATTCACACAAAGGATGGTGGAATCATCGACCCGGAACACCGCCGGGCATAGAGTGGGAAGCTGCACTCATACCAGCCGGACAAACTTTTTCTGAAATCCTCAGATCGTGATCCGGCCATTTTTTAAAATGTTCAACAACTCGGTCGGACATTTTCCGGAATCTTCAGGTCGCAATCAGAACTTTTTTTGAAATCTTCACCACCTCTTCCGGACTTTTTTAGAAATGTTCAGCAACCTTGTTGGACATTTTCCGGAATTTTCAGTTTGCGATCCGCACTTTTTTTTAATGTTCAAAAACGTTCGTAAACTTTTTCCGGGAGTCCGCCACCAGAGCCAGGCAATTTTCAAAAAAGATCGATCCCCCTGTATCCCGCTTCACGTTCCGCAAAAAATAAAGCCGGACCCCTTCCTTTGCGTTTTCTCCGTCGTAGAAAATCCTGCCCGAATACACGTTTACCGGCACATCCGGGCCCTTACCATTGTCCGATTAACCTGCCCCAAAATTCGTGCCTTTATATTGCCCTATTCGTAAAAATACGCCCATATTGAGCCCCATATAATGCCCTTTGGCGGGTCATATTCGCGTTCTGGCAGCGATCATTTTTTTCATCAACAGAAAACACGATCGGGTCGAAGAAATGGCCTCAAAACGCGTTTATGAGGACGTTTTATTTCGTCCGATTGCCAAAATACGGCTGATTTGGGCTTATTTATAAACGAAGCCCGATACGGGCTTCTTTTTGATCTGAAAATGGGTAATCGGAGGCCAGATTGGGCCCGGATTAGATACAGTCTTGGGGAGGGGTTCAAGGGGTTAAACCCGTATTCATGATAACTGGGATTGATGCCACCATATCTGTAAAGTGAAAATTACTACTGTGCCCCGGGAGGATCACTGCGTATAACCGTAGTTTCATTGCAAATGGATCTGTGGTGATGTTGTAAGAGAGCCGGGGGACATCGGGGATTTTTATTTTTTATTGAGGAGTTTCTTCAGATCCTCAAGGCCTGATTGGATCCCGCTTTCCAGTGCTGCGATCTTTTCGATAATCACTTCCGGCTTTTCGTAATGTACCACTTCGTACTCGATCTCCTTGTAACCCTTTGCGAGAGAGTATTCACTTAAATGTGCGGTGAGCGGGGGCTGGGTACAGCAATTATTTCTGGTCCTGTCATCATGCTACGATAATTTGGTTTTTTTCATGGAGTTCACGGTACCAGATTTTGGAAATTTAACGGGATTCATTACGTCAGGGCTGCATAAATTATCGCCGGGACAACCCTTTTTCTTTCAGGTAGGTTCCAGCCCGGCTCGCTATACAGGATGCAGGATCTCCGGATGTATCGTGCCGGAACCTGACCTTTGTTGCTTCCGGCTTGGGTGATGGCGCAGGTACGTGTTTTTCCTGTGCATCGCACATCTTTGTGAATTCCGCAGGCCCGACCATCGATTCGATGAGCGAATTGTCGAAGTCCTCAAGGCGTTTTACGAGTGGAGACTCTTCATTGATGGAATAAAGGGGCGTTCTCCCCTCTTTACGGATCTTCACCATGCCCCGGTCCGAGAACTTATTCATCGCTTTTGCTATCGACTGCCGGGTGAGCCCAATCTCTTCGACAAGTTCGGCCATCTCAAATTCGATCCCATACATCGGCAGCAGGAACTGGAGAAGCCGGGTCTCGCAGGTGTCCCCGAATAATCCCTCGAACGGTGGTTTCATCGGAATTTCCCTTGCGCAGATGTCTGCTTGCAATCTATAAAATTATTGTTAAAAAAAGTTAACAGAATCTGCGGTATCAGTCCAGGTGGTGGACTCTCCCGCCACCAAGGGGCGTAACGTTCAGGCCGTGATCTTTCAGGACGAAATACGTTTTGCCGAGGTCCAGGATGTAATATTTGGGATCGTCTTTTTTAATCGTCCCGATGTATGCGTCATTTTTCAGGGTCTGGATGGCTTCATCGAAATCTTGATCGTATTTCTTCAGGAGGATCCTCCTGAGTTTTTTGCTATGGTACCCGGCATCACTTTTGAAATTTTTGTTACGGTAGAGGATATAGAGGATCTGAATTTCCATTTTGGTCAGATCACGGGGCATAATCAATACTACGAATTGATCTCTAATATAGGGGCATCATTACCTGACAGTGGATTCATGTGGCTCGTCGCTCCCGATGCCAGTTGCGTATTGCGGAAGGGTTCGAAAATCTCCATGATCTGGGTAAACTGACATTTTTTTAAAATAATGCGGATTCCCGGGAGAACATAATCAGAAAAACGGGCACGGTGAGCCGGAGCACCTGCCTCTTTCGCGTCATGACCCCCGGTTCCCGGAAAAAAACGGGAGAGATCCTGATCACCACTCGTTCCGGCGCACTAGGAAGAGATCATCTGCCGGTTTTTCCAGTACATGAGTATCTCAAAACCGGCATACACAAGGATTGTGACGATCCCGGCAATGACAAGTGCCGGGATGAGTGTGGATGATTCAGTTACCGGTACCGTTGTGCCCTGCTGGAGGGAGCCGGAGAGCGGACTTACCGGGACATACGATACCAGGGCAAACGGCTGGGCGAGAATCGCGGCACAGGTCACGACAAAGAGGCCGCAGAGCGTTGCGTATTTTAACAGGACTGCGCGAAGATCTGCGCCGGAGTTCATTTTCGGCGCGACAATAAATACCTGGTTTTTGAGCCGGTAGACTTTCATCTTCTTGCCTTTGACGCTGTACCGGGTATTGGCGATCTCGATGAGCCCCGCATTCCTGAGATTTTCCACATGGTACTTTGCGGCATTGGTAGACAGGCCCATCTGGGATGCAATGTCCGACAGCTTCATCGGACCTGCTGTTGAGAGCAGCTGCATAAGTTCCCCGGCATTCTGGTGCGATATGGCCTTTACGATATTCTGTGCTTTTTCCTGGCCAGGTTCAAGGAGGATAACCTCTTCCTCGACAGCGACCGGCCCCTGTGTGATATCTGTTCCAAACTCCCCATCCATTATATCCCTTCCATGTTCCCGCCAACGTGCGGTGTCCGGTACAGGCAGGGTCAAACGAACCGTACCTGTGCATTGCTCTTATCATATCCCGGTAGTCGATTTCATGCTATAAACACATGCATAACTGAAAAAATAATTTCACTTAATGCAGGGAGTGTGTTCCATCCCGTGCTTTGTGGCGTCGGTAAAAACTCCTCCCTACCGATCTCCCGGTGCAGGGATACAGACGATCATTGAGAGGAGAGAATGGAACGCTGTTGTAAGCGATAAGATGGCATACGACAGAAGAAGCCGGCTTTTTTTGATTCAGGGGATACATGCCGGTTATTGAGACCTGGGGAGAATCAATAGTCCTGACATTTTTCCGAAAGAATAATCCGAACATGCATTGTTTGAAACGGCCACTTTGTTTTTTTAGCGCTCCATTCTGACGATTGGTGTGCAGAGGTTTTCTCTCAATGTGCCAGATCCTGGCACATGGTTATAGTCTCACGCGCTTTTTATAGACCCCGTTAACGGAAAATATTTTTTCACTGTTTCCCCGGCCCCTGCGAACCGGGATCCGGTGTGTCATTGTCTGTTTTCATTCCGGAAAAATTGTGCATTCAATATCAAAGGAATAAACATCACGGACGCATACGTGATCTGTAGGATTGGCAGAAATACAGGGTACCTGTTGTTTCATTTTAGTAAAACAGGAAGAGACCCCAGATTACCGGTGGCGAGACAATGGATCTTATTCTCTGTGCGGCATACCTTCTCCCGTTCCTCTTCCTCGTGATCTTTATCGGGAGAATCGATACGCGTTTCCTCCTTTTTATCGTATGGGGTTTTATCGCGGCAGTCCCGGTTTATTTTCTCGAACCCGTCCTGTTCCAGGCCGCACAGACTGAGATCCCAAAAGCGCTTGCCACCATCACCATCTCCCCGATCGTTGAGGAATTTTTTAAAGCACTGCCCCTCCTTATTCTTGCTATCTGGGGCAGCCGGCAGCAGGACCGGGATATCTTCCTGTACGCTCTGGCTTCGGGGATCGGGTTTTCCATCATCGAGACCAGCCTGCTGCTCACGCAGGATCCTGTTCTCATTCTCACCCACTCGTTCTCAACTGCCCTGATGCACGGGTGCACGTGCGGTATCATCGGGTACGGGATCGTCATCGCCGGGCATTTCGACCGCCGGGCATTCCCCACCCTTATCTTAGGATTTTTCACGCTCGCCGTCACGATCCATGCGATCTACAATACGCTGGGCAGCTCATTCTTCGGTCTTGCCGGGATCTGTGTCGATCTGGTCTTCCCGGTCTTCCTCTTCTTTGCCCTGCTTATATGTTACCACATCGACCTTCCGTCCCTGTTCCGCCACCGCGCGGGTGCCTGAAAGGGTAACCCGCGTTCGATTATTTATTCGGTATATCAGGCAGGCTGCGCGGTTGTTCCCTGTTTTACAAGGTAATCGAGCAGGCCAAGGGTGAGGAGCGCAATAGAGGCAATGACGATCGGGCCGACGATACTGGAAAGATCGTAGAGAGAGAAGGTCTTTTCTGCGAGTGGCGGGGTGATGGCCCAGGACGGGTAGTACAGAAAGAGCGTCTCTCTGAGGCCGTACAGCATCGAGAACACGCATTGCGCACAGGTGCCGGCCCAGAGCAGGGGATACCGGAAAAAACCGTGGCTGATCGTCACGACAACGAGCTGTCCGGTGACAACAAACTGGACAAGCAGCATCACCATCCGGGGCGTGATGCCATACGTGTCGATCATCATCAGCGGGATTATTAAAAACAGCGCAAGCAGGAGCCACATGTACACGGCAGGAACCGGTTCTTTTTTACCCTCGATCTGGAACCCTGCGATAAAAAAGAGCATGAACCCCAAAAATGAGAGTTCGGCGACCGTGGTAAAGACAAACGGCCGGCCGAGCGAGGCCGTCAGCGGCAACAGGGTGTAGAGATACCAGAAGATTGTCGCGAGCCCATATTCCCCGAATGCAAACGCCGCGAGCAAAAGGATCACGCGGCCGGACCAGTGGCGGTACGCGTACAGGCAGATGCACATGCAGACAAAGGCGACCCCGGCTTCAAGACTGTTGCCGATGAGGCGGTACAGCGGCAGCGGGATCACCACGACAAACGCGGCAAAAATCACGGAGAATACGACGATCCCCAGAAGCAGGTACCTCACCGGGTCGGGTATATGGAGTTCCGGCTTGTACCTGTTGGGAGCGGAGTCATCGTGCATCGTTGTACCGGTTCTGTTTATGGAGTATATAGGCTGCGGTTACCTGAGTGCCGGTGCAACAACAGGGCAGGTGGCGCGGTGTTACGAGCCCTCCTGTTTTTTCAGGGTTGCCGGGGGAGTATCGGTCAACAGGACGTCCGGGCCTGTGACCGGCAGGGGAAGGCCGGGAGTGCCGGGCTGAACGCCGGCACCGCACATGGCCGGTCCTTCGCGTCTGGCACCGTTGTGCATGCCGTAGAGGGCGTAGAACGCGATGCCGATGCACAGCCAGAGGACAAACATGAGATGGGCGAGATGGTTGAGGTGGAAGATCAAAAATGCGCAGGAGCCGACGCAGAGCAGGGGGACGACCGGGACAAACGGGCAGGAGAACGGCCTGACGAGATCCGGCCGCTGGACCCGGAGGAGGAGGATACCGATCGCAACGATGGCAAAGGCAACAAGCGTGCCCATATTGACCAGTTCTGCGACGATCGCAAGGGGGAAAAAGCCGGCGACGCATGCTGTGAACACACCGGTGACGACGATCACTTTTGCCGGGGTCTGCGTCTTTGTACTTACTTCAGAGAAGAATGCCGGTAACAGGCCGTCCCGGGACATGGCAAAGAAGATCCGGCTCTGCCCGAAGAGCATGACGAGAATCACCGAGGTCATGCCGCAGAGCGCACCGACAGAGACGATCGCCGCCCCCCATGATATGCCGATCCGCCCGAGGGCAAATGCAATCGGGGCGTTGATCGCGTCCGGCCCGGCAAGCTCCGCAAATGGCACGATGCCGGTCAGGATCACGCCGAGCACGATATAGAGGACGATGCAGATGGCAAGCGATCCGATAAGCCCGAGGGGGAGGCTCTTTTTGGGATCTTTTGTCTCCTCTGCGGCCGTAACCACGGCGTCAAACCCGGTAAAGGCAAAAAAAATGATGGCCGCACCCGAGAAGACTCCCAGCCATCCGGCGGGCGGCATAAAGGGCGTCCAGTTCGCCGGGTTGATGGAGAAGAGGCCGAGCACGATAAAGAGGATGATAACGCCGATCTTGATAGCGACGATGGCCGCATTGGTCTGTGCACTTTTTTTTGTCCCCCGTATCAAGAGCAACGAGAGGCACAGGACAATCCCCATGGCGGGCAGGTTGACCATCCCCCCGTCAGTGCCCGGAGGGGCGATGAGGGCAGGCGGGAGGAGGATCCCGGCGGACCGGAGGAGGGCATTGAGATACCCGGACCAGCCGATTGCCACCGCGGAAACCGCAAGACCGTATTCGAGGATGAGATCCCATCCGATGATCCATGCCCAGATCTCGCCGAGCGTGATGTAACAGTACGTGTAAGCGCTTCCCGCGATTGGGATCATGGCGGAAAATTCTGCATAACAAAGAGCAGCAAAAAGGCAGGCGACACCGGCTATAAGAAACGAGAGCCATAGTGCGTTACCGGCATGCAGCCCTGCAACAATACCGGACAGGACGAAAATCCCCATACCGATGATCCCCCCGATCCCGAGCATGACAAGATCAAACGTGGAGAGGGTACGTTTGAGGAAGCGGTCGTCATTTGTATCGGATTCCCGGGTTATGGGCTTTTTTTTGAAAATAGCATGATCAAAAAGTGATCCCTTATTCATGTACGGCCTCGTTTGTACAATTTTTACCTGCATGCCGGTACAAGACTGCCCGGTAACTGTACTTCCGTTCCGGCTTTTTATAAAGGAACTGATAAATGAAAAAATTATTTCACTTATAATTGCCCGAATTTGAAAAATACGGCTGGAATGGGTGCAAATAATATTTCACTTATCGCCGCGTTTATGCAGTACCCTGACTGAAAGGATCTCCTATGCAGGAGGATATCTGGCGGCAGGTGCCGGGTGCGACGGCATGCCGGTGGCCGCATACGATACACCATGAACGAGGGACGGAGCCGGTGGCCGGCAGGATGGGTACCGTATGATCGGCGGATACCCGGTTGATGCTTCCGTGATGGTCAACCTGCTCCTGAGTATCGGCATTGTCATTGTCAGTATCTGGGGCTATCATAAAATCAAAAAACTCACGCCGCTGTATTTCGGGTTTGCCTATACGCTGTTTGCCATCTCCCACTACATCCTCCTCTCCGGGGGAAACGAAATCCCCGGGCCTGTATTTTTTATCCTGCGGACCGGCGGGTATGCATTCGTAGCGGTTGGCCTCTTTGCGATCTTAAACGACATCATCCGCAGGCAGGAGGCGGAAAGGGAAGTGCGTGAAAGCAGGAAACGGTTGTCGGCGACATTTGACCAGGCCGCTGTCGGCATCGCCGAGATTCTTCCCGGCGGGCGCATCGCACAGGTCAACCGGCGTTTCTGCGATATCCTGGGATACTCGGATGCAGATCTTCGGAATGTTGCGCTCCAGATCCTGATAGCTTCGGACGACCGCCGGGATACCTGCCATGCCCTCTCCGGTGTCATGCGGGGGGACATCCCCGGGTATGCCGGTGAAGTGCGGTGCATACGAAAGGACGGCTCATCGGTCTGGGGCGGGATTTTTATCTCGCTTGTACGGGGTACTGCGGAGACGCCGTGTTACTGCATCCTTGTCATTGAGGATATTTCTGCGCGCAAAGCAGCGGAGGCGGAGCTCGCCCGGCTCACCGGTCGGCTGGAGGAACGCGTCCTTGAACGGACTGCCGCGCTTGCACGGTCAAACGAGGCGCTTATTGCCGAAGTCTGCCAGCGCACCATTGCGGAGGAACGGCTCCGTTTGTCCCTGCATGAAAAAGAGGTGCTCCTAAAAGAGATCCATCACCGGGTTAAAAACAATCTCCAGGTTATTGTCAGCCTCCTGTACCTTCAGTCCAGCAGGACGCGCGATCCTGCCTGCGGTGCCGCCCTCATGGACAGCCAGACCCGGATCAAGTCCATGGCGCTCATCCACGAGAACCTGTACCAGTCCGGCGACCTGATGTCCATCGATTTTGACCGGTACCTCCGGAACCTGGCCGGCAACCTCATGGTGGCCTACGGTGTCGATCGTTCCGGTATCCATGTGATCACCGATGCGCGTGACTTTGCCATCAATGTCACGACTGCCATTCCCCTCGGCCTGATTGCAAACGAACTGATCTCCAATGCGCTCAAGTACGCGTTTACCGGAAGGGATGGCGGGGAGATCGCGCTGAGCGGAAAGCGGGACCCCTCCCGGATAACGCTTGTCATCAGGGATAACGGGCGGGGGATCCCGGAAGATTTTGACTGGGAGCACGCCGACTCTCTCGGATTTAACCTGGTCCAGATGCTAGTGCGGCAACTCAAAGGGACAATCACACTGGCGCGCACCAGCGGTACAGAATTTGTCATCACCATCCCATATTCAGGGTGACTCAGATGGACGAAACAACACAAAAGATCCTGATTGTCGAGGACGAACTGATCGTTGCAGAGAACCTGCGGCTCGTGCTCGCCGGCATGGGGTACGAAGTCCCCGTACCGGCCGGAAGCAGCGGGGAAGCACTGGAGCGGGCTGCCGAACTCCACCCGGATCTGATCCTGATGGACATCGTGCTTGAAGGCTCCCCGATTGACGGGATAGAGACCGCAAAAAAGATCGGGCAGCGCATGGATGTCCCGGTGATCTTTGTCACCGCGTACTCGGATAAGAAGACCCTCCAGCGGGTGAAGGGCACGGGCCCGTATGCGTATATCCTCAAACCGTTCAACGAGCGGGAGCTCTCGTTTGCCATTGAGCTCGCACTCCACCGGTACCGCCTCGACCAGGAGATAAAAAAGCGCGACACCCTCCTTATGGCCATCAGTTTTGCCATCGAGTGGTTCCTGCGCAGGCACGCGACCATCCCGGCCCATGATCCCGGGTACGAGAAGAACCTGAAGACCGGGATCATGGAGATCCTCGAACACATCGGGTTTGCAGTTTGTGCCGCGAGCGTCTGTATATTCCGCATGAACCCGGGACGCGAGGGAAGGGATGGCGCGACCGTGCAGTACCTGTGGGTCGATCCCGGGACTTCGGGAAGCGGAAAGGTGTCGATCACGGACACTGAGTCGCTCACGTTTACGACACTCCTGTGGAGTTCGCTTCTCGGGAGCGGCAACAGCATCGCCGGCGACGTGAAGAAGTTACCCGATGGCGAACGCCGGTTCTTTGAGGACCGGGGGATCAATTCTATCGCGGTGCTTCCCCTCTTTAAGAACGATTCACTCTGGGGCTTTGTGGGTTTTTCCGACACCGTTCACCGGGACTGGGCGGACAGCGAGATGGAGGCACTCCAGATCGCCGGGAACCTGATCGGTGCGGTGCTTGAGTAAGACCGGTGTAAAAAAGATCGTTTCATGGTCCCGGTAAACACCAGGTTCTCCTCGTTGTCCCCATGGTCCATCAATCGTGATGCAATCCTCTTTTGTGAGGTGATCTGATCCGTTCATGACGGCTGGCGCCCGAGCATCTCCTGCATCAGCGTAATAAATGCCGCATCAACCGGTTTTTTGCCGGCAGATACTTCTGCCAGGGGAACGGCAACGATAGAATCTTTCTGCAGCGCCACCATCGACCCGGGCTCTCCGGAAAGTACCTGTCCGACCGCTGCCACGCCAAATCTTGTTGCCAGCACCCGGTCGAATGCCGTCGGCGTCCCTCCCCTCTGGACATACCCGGGAACGGTCACCCGGGTCTCGATACCGGTGCGGCGTTCGAGTTCCTTTCCGAGCAGGTTTCCGACCCCGACAAACTTTTCGTGCCCGCATTCGTCCCGGTCGCAGGAAGCAACAGGTGTTTGCACAATATCCTCATGGCGTACCCCTTCTGCAATGACGATAATGGAAAATCTTTTTCCGGCATCATACCGGGCTTTGAGGTTCCGGCAGACCGCGTCCATAGTAAACGGTGCTTCGGGAATCAGGATCTCATCTGCACCTCCCGCGATCCCGGCAAACGCAGCGATCCAGCCGGTGCGGCGTCCCATCACTTCAACGACCATGATCCGGTGATGGGATTCGGCGGTTGTCCTAAGTCGGTCGATCGCTTCCGTGACCGTCGAGACCGCAGTATCGAACCCGATGGCATACTCTGTACCGGCAACATCGTTATCGATGGTCTTTGGTATGCCGGTAAGAGGGATCCCTTCATGGTATAATTCACTGGCAGCCCTGAGGGTCCCGTCGCCACCGATAACGATGAGACCTGTCATCACATTTTTTTCAAGAGTATCCCGGATTTTATTGAGATGATCCGGCTGGTGCACCGGGTCAGTCCGCGATGTCCCGAGCATTGTTCCCCCGCGTTCGATCATGCCGGAGACCGTGTCAGGAGAAAGCGTCAGGGTATCGTTTTCCATGAGGCCCTGCCAGCCGTTCTTTATCCCGAGAACCCGTACCCCCCTGCCGGTCCCTGCCCGGGCCACTGCCCGGATTGCCGCATTCAGTCCCGGACAGTCCCCTCCGCCGGTGAGGACCCCGATGGTTGTTTTCATAGCCGCCTCCGATAAATGACCATCTCGTCATGCTCCTGATTTTCGCATCCGGATATCGGGCCTTATACATAATGATGTTTGCACCGTGGCATCTCCGGATATTCTCATGTCCAAAAATGGGGGTGTACGGTTGTCTCCCGGCATTTCTCTTCACCGGAAAACCGCAAAAATATTTTCACTTACCACAAGCCCTTTCCTGTCCCGGCAGTAATCCGTCTGGATGCAACGTGCATACGTGCTCCCACCGGCATCCCTCACAAAATTCCGCGATATCCCTGTCGATCTCCTCCGGGGGATCGCGATTGCGCTGATGGTCGGTGCAAACACTATCCCGTATCTCCTCCTCCCCCCGGTGCCGTTCCCGGTCCGGGTTCTTGCCTCCCTTGCAGCCCCGCTTTTTATCCTGCTCTCTGGCATGATGGTTGCGCTGTCGCGGACAAGGAAGCAGTACGATCTCCGGTATTTCCTGATCCGGGGCGGGCTTGTGCTCCTCATTGCCGCCGGGCTTGAAGCAGTAGTCTGGGGGATCTTTCCCTTTATCGACATGGATGTCCTGTTCCTGATCGGGATCTCGCTCCCGCTTGCGTACCTCTTCCTCGCGCTTGATCGGCGGGTCCGGTGGGGGATCATCCTCGTACTCTTCTGCGCCGCCCCGGTGCTTCAGCTTGCGTTCGGGTACCCGGCCCTTCCGGTCCAGATCCCTGTTGCCGGTGCTGCTGGCGGGATTGTCAGGCTGTCCCTGCCATTGGTGGCCGGGCACTGGTTCATCGGCGGCTGGTTCCCGGTTTTTCCCTGGCTGGGACTTGCGTTCCTCGGAGCAGAGCTCGGTTCGATCCGTTGGGCCGGTGCCGGGATCAGATCTTTTGCGACAAGGCAGTTTGCCGCAGTGGGACTGGGAATGCTGGCGACCGGGATTGCGCTCTGGTCGCTTTTTCCCGGCCAGCAGCTGGTGAGGTACGGGTATGTCGAGCTTTTCTACCCGGCTGTCCCGGGGTTCTGTCTTGTGGCCTGTGGTGCGATCCTCTGCATGTTTGTGATCGCCGACATACTCCCGCCGGCTTATCTTCCTGATCCGCTCAGGGCGATGGGTGAATGCTCGCTTGCGATCTATATCCTTCATTCGGTCATCATCGCGTGGTGCATCCAGCCCCTCAATCTTCTCCTCCCGCTCCCTCAGTTCCTCCTGTGCATAATTGCGTTCATCGGGGGGATGTGCACGTTTGCGTACCTGCTCCGGTGTCTCCGCCCGGCCGTGGGGGGGCAGTCACTGGTCGTCCGGTTCCTGATGGGCGGGTGAATGGTATCCGGTTTCCCCCCCTTTTTGAATATGAACTCATGAGGGGACTAATCCAGATCCTCGGTCCGGATCATACCAGGAAAGATTAAACCCTGAAGTGAGGTTAACAAAAGAAAATTCGGCGGCCTGAAGTATTTTCAGTATCAAAAAATGGTTCCTGTTCGATCGCTTGTCACCCCGGGGATGGAAGACACCGGGGAAGAGTTCCGGGCGACAACACGGTTTTTGTTGAGAAATGCCTGCATTTTTTAGGAGCAGGGGCACTCTCTGCTCCCTGAACCGGGTGCCGGGTCACATTTTTTTAAGGCCGTCTTCTTTTGCTTCCATATTTTTTAGTTTTTCATTTATCATATCGAGTTTTTTTCGCACTATACTGTTAGAGTACCGGTTTGAGCCAAAGATAAAAAAAGCAAATCCAAACGCAAATGACGGGAGACCCATCTGTAAATTGGGGGGATTTGTACTGAATAAGAGAAAACCCGCAAGGGTACAACCGATTCCAAGGACCCACCAGATCACCATCAGGGGATCGCTTCTTACTATTTCCCAATCTTCATGTAAGCCTTTATTGACCCCATCCCTCACTGCCATAGTTGGATAATGGAGTAATCTGGTATTAAACAATTCATACGGTTGTTGAAATTTTGTTTTGGGGCATGGGTTTTACCATTTTCCCCTTTACCCGCATCAGCAGGTTGTCACAGGATTATTATCCCATTCCCTCAGTTTAATCATCCTATAACGATCGAAAGGAAGAGCAGGAAGTACAGCGAGATCGAAAGCGTCGGAATAATCCGGATCGACCAGCGGTTGACCTGTTCCACCCGGAGTACGTTTTTATCCTCGGTAAATTTCAGGATAAGGATACCGGATACCAGCACCATGACGAGCGTCGCATAGGTTATGATCATAAAGAAATCAAGGAATGTCGCGTAGGCGACGAGCGGGATTGCATCGGCAATGCGCCAGTGGATGAGCACCGCGGCAAGGAACATCGATCCGTTCAGTCCAAGCCGGGACGAGACTTTCATCAGGAGCGAAGTGAGGGATACGATAATGATAAGGGAGATTGGCAGGAAGAACTTCAGGATGGTTGACGCTGCATCCCTCGCGAGCCCGCAACTGAACACTGCCCGGGAATAGGGAACCTCACCAGCTACGTAGGTCTTGTTTGTGATAATGGCGTTTGTCCCGGTCAATTCCCACCCCGGGAGGTTTGCTTCCGTGTCAAGGCCGGTGTTGTTGTTGTCAACGACGAAGACCAATTCCTTCTCGGTGAAGACCTTGGGTTCGATAATGATGGGAAGCGTGTGCTTGTCGAAGGGGTAGAGGCGGAGATCGGGATCTGCCGTCATCACCGCAAAGACCCGGTAATTTTTTTCATGGGGGGTATCGGTGATGGTATCGATGGATGTTATATGCCCGTTCATGATCTCGAAGTCGTCGATCGAGACATTGGAATCCGACACGAGATTTAAGTAAAAATTGGTTGTATAGGTTCCCCCTTCGACGCTGAACTCTTTGAGATCCACAACATAGACACCGATGTGCACAACCGCCGGGGCGATTGAAGGGGACGGGGCAGACGAGTTCATCCCATTATCGGCAGATGCCGGGATCGCGAGGATGACGAGAATGAGGCATGAGAGGAGTATCCCCCGTATTAAGCCGGGGAACAGGAGGTCATGTGGCCGCTTTGCAGCCCGTACCGGCATACATTTCACGTTCAGTGAGCAGGTCATGATCGTTCCACGTTAAACACACGTGCGGTCTTTGAATATTAATGGGTTATGAAGCCGATCCCGGTTTTCTTTCTTTGAAAGTTTCATTTCAGGGCAGCCGGGCTGGTGACGGCAAACACGTACGTGACCGGAGGGGAATGTGCCACGGTTCCCCCGGTTTCTGCGGTGCCCGTTTTATTTCAATCGTGGCTGGCAGGAGTCGGGCCGCCGGGACAATAACCGCAAAAATAATTTCACCCAACGCCAGGATTATGCCTCGCGGGGAGGATAGAGGAGTACCGGCATTCCCATGAAGCAAATCAAAGGGTATGAACTTGTCCTCGGCGCAGTGCTGATAATCTCTCTTATTATGGGGGGATACGGTGTGATCTGGTATTCCCCGGAAAATGTTCTCCCCCGCGAAAAAGTCTGCATCGCTCCAAACATCCACGATGGAGGACTGGCTGGTTACTGGGATGCAGTCCTCGACACAACCGGCGTCAATGCCAGTACAGCCCGTCTTACCCGATTAAAAACCGGGATCCGTCCTGATGGCGCTATCGAAACAATTGACCTCGAATTCCTGGCAGATCGGGATGGGACGAGCCGGTTCTACACGCTCTGGTATCGCAGGGATGCCAGTTCATGCGGCTGGTCGGACGGGCTTTCGTATTCGGAACAAGCCGTGGAGATGCCCACACCCCTGCCGGCGAACCCTGGGCCGGTCCTTTCGGGACTCGGGCAGATACGTTTTGCCGACCTGAACCTTTCAGGCCGGTACCTGGTCATTGAGACGGTGACCACCCCGGCGCTTACGTCCGCTGCTGATGCCCTGTTGCCCGAGGCTGTATTCTTTTTCCGGAACGGGACCCTTGTTTCCATTCACCACCCGGGGCCGGATACCCGCACGCCGCTCCCCGTTTCCCTGCTTGTATCAGAGAGGGTCTGCACTCCCCTCCAGCCCGGGGATCTGCAGTGCAGTACCACTCCTGATGCGCGGATATTTTTCTAAGACTATCGGCTGCATCGTGCGGTACATCACCGGGTATTTTTTTTAATTCGTGCGCAGGATACCTGATGTTCCCTGCGTTGAGGCAGGAAGTACTGCCCGTTTCTGTCGCGGAGTGCGGGAAAAGGGGAATATTTTTCTTTTTCTCATCGTTGTTTTCGTTTCAGAAGCGATCCTGCTCCTCCACCTTTGGCCACGATCACGACGATGAGGGTCAGCAGTGAATCATGACTAACGGGAAAAACCGGTCGTCCGCTGGACGGCCCCCGGTGTATCGAGCCTCATGGTAGTATGATAACAGAGTAATGAGATACCTGATAGATACGGGTGTTTACTGGATCCTATGGCACAACGCTCTCACCGTGTTTCCGGGGCACGACCCTTCCTGAAATGGGCCGGGGGAAAATCACAGTTACTTGGAGAGTTTGGCCAGCGTCTGCCGGCTGATGAATTAAAAAACAGAACGATAACGCGCTATGTCGAGCCATTTGTCGGAGGCGGCGCCGTATTCTTTTATCTCAAAAAGAGATTTTCTTTGGACCAGTGCACGATTGCTGATGTCAATGAAGAACTGATCCTGACCTACCAGGTCATCCGGAGATCCCCCAGTACCCTGATAGGCGAACTTGAAAAACTGGAATCTGCGTACCGCACCAGGAACGAACGGCAGCGTGAATCGTATTATTACGAGATCCGGGATGCGTTCAACCGGGATCGGTTGTCAATTGATCTCCAGCACTACAACGCCCGGTGGATCGGGCGGGCGGCGCAGATCATTTTCCTCAATCATACCTGTTACAACGGCCTGTTCCGGGTCAACCGTAAAGGGGGTTTTAATGTCCCGTTTGGGAAATACAAAAACCCGGAGATCCTCAATCTGGACAACCTCCTGACAGGGGCAGCGTGCTTAAAGAATACCCGAATCCTCCGGGGCGATTTTACCCGGTGCAGGAAGTACGTGGACGACCAGACCTTTGTGTACTTCGATCCTCCTTACCGCCCGCTGAATGCGACCTCCTCATTTACTTCCTATTCCCGGAACGGATTTTACGAAAAGGACCAGGAGCGGCTTGCGAAGTTTTTCCGGGAACTGGACCGGAAAGGAGCGCGGATCATGCTGAGCAATTCCGATCCGGTAAACGAGAAAACCGGGGACTCATTCTTTGACGATCTTTATGCCGGATACACCATCGAACGTGTCCCGGCAAAAAGGATGATCAACTGCAACGGTGCCCGCCGCGGAACGGTAAGCGAGCTCGTCATTACGAATTACGGGATGCCCCAATCGTAACCCCGGTCGTGTGAGCCCGACCTCTTCATCACGGGGGATCCGGGTGCGACCCGTCGCATTTTTTTCCAAAGCCCGGATCCGGATCGGCCCGGTCTGTTTTTTGAGGTGTTGTCCAACCGGATTAACTTTGAGAAATGTCACGTTTTCCTACGCATTATCGTGAAATCTCCTTCGACAAAACGGTCTCTGTGCCAAAGATATAGTTTATCTGAAAAAGTATAGATTAAATTAAAAAACTATATACACCTGACCACTCAATAAAAAATGAGAACAATCCCTCCAGTGCCAGACTCACGAATTGAGAACATACGATAGCATTCATATTGCGTATGAGAGACCCGGGAGAGGATACCTCAAGGGAAATACCTGTGATGCCGGAAGTTTTCCACAAGGCCCTCACCATCGAGACCGGGGCATCTGAAAGTGCCCCGGGTACTAGGGAATGTACTAAGGGTGCCAGTACCGCCGACACGTCCGCTGCCAGAGTCCCGCCTGTGATGGACCAGAAGTTCGCGGTCTCACTCCTTCTCGTCGATGACGAGCCATCGCTGCTGGAAATCGGCCAGACATTTCTTGAACGGACTCAGGGTGTCACAGTAACCCCTGCGGACTCTGCGCGGGCAGCTCTTCAGGAACTGGAACGAACACAATTTGATGCAATCGTCTCCGATTACCAGATGCCGGAAATGGATGGGATCGCGTTTCTCCGGGAAGTCCGCAGCCGTTCCCGGACCCTGCCGTTCATCCTTTTCACCGGTAAGGGACGGGAAGATGTGGTGATCAGGGCGCTGAACTCAGGTGCAGATTACTATATCCAGAAAGGGGGTGATCCACACGCCCAGTACGCTGAACTCGCGCACAAGGTGAAACGGGCGGTCGAACAACGACGGGCAGAATCTGCATTAAAACGAAAACATGCGGTACTCCGGGCAATCCTTTCTGCTTCTCCAAACGGCATTGCGTATGTCCGTAACCGCACGTTCCAGTGGGTGAATGACTCGCTTGCCGCAATGCTGGGGTACCAACGTGATGAACTCAAAGGCCTTCACCTCGAAAAAATCTATGAGAACCATCAGGTCTATGACGAGATAGGCCGCCGGATCCTGCAGGATATCAGGGTGACAGGGAAATCTACGCTTATCACGCGTTTCAGGCACAAGAATGGTTTTTCCATCGATACCGAGATCCACATTGCACCGCTTGATGCAGGCAACCTTCATCTGGGCCACATGCTCCTCATGTCAGATATCTCACGTAAGGTAGCAGCGGCGCGGGACATACAGAACCCGGCCGGGCTCCCCCATCTGGAACTCTCACCGGTGATCGAAATTGACCGGACCGGGAAGATCACGTACTACAACGATGCTGCAATCGACGCGATGGTCCGGTACGGTAGCCATGGCTCGCTCGAAGAATTCTTCCCTGCGGACCTGCCGGCAATCCTTGCCGGTATTGATAAAGATGATACCGGGTCGATATTCCGTGATGTGAGAATGGGTATTGCCACGTACCGTATCCATATCACGATTAGCGCCAAATTCCGGAACGCACGCCTTTCCGCAGTCAGGTTGCAGGAAGTCTGATATGGTGCTCCAATCGTCCGGGCGGCAACAGGTAATTTTAATCTAAAAAGACCCCTCAATATATCCGTACGTTCCATGTCCCGAACAAACGAGCATAAGGCATTGTATCCGGTACTTGCCGTCGTTTTTCTTTCCATGCTCGTTATCATGTTCCTGTTTGAACTTACAAAACAGGTTCTCAACCCTGCGATTTCGATCTGGACGTCCCACGCCATCACGATTGTTGTTACCAGCATCATGGCGGTTATCATTGTCTATTTCCCGCTCCGGTCCTCCTATCGTGAGCAGCAGAAGACAAAAGAGGCGCTCAGGCTCCAGAAGGAAGCCGAGGAGAACCTGCGCACATCCGAGATGCAGTACCGTTCGTTTGTCGAATCGGTTGAAGATTCAATCTACACGGTCGACTGCGATACCCGGTATCTCCTGATCAACGCCCGGCACCTTGCCCGCAGGGGCCTTTCGCCGCAGGCCTACGTCGGGAAAAAATATGAGGATTTCCATTCTCCTGCCGAGACACGCGTCTTTGAAGAAGAGATAAAAAAAGTCATTGCGACAACGGGCCCGGTGCAGGATGAATACGAGCAAGATGGGAGGTATTTCCTGCGGAAACTCAACCCGGTGATCGACCCGGTGAAAAACGAGGTAGTTGCTGTCACGGTAATCTCAGCTGATATTACCGGGCAAAAACGTGCTGAACGAAACCTTGCCACTATCAACCGGAAACTCACCCTGATGAATGACATCACCAGCCATGATATGCTCAACCAGTTGACCGCTGTACATTCCCTGCTCTCCCTTGCCGGTGAACAATCTGCCGAGCCGCTGACAAAAAAATACCTGTTCAAAAGCGAATCTGCGATCGATACCATCCATGCCCAGATCCTCTTTTCCCGGGATTACCAGACAATAGGTGTGGGATCGCCGCAATGGCAGAATATTTCCCGGACGATCCAGCAGGCCGTTACTCAGTTGAAAATCCCGTCAGTCACTCTCGATGAAACCTGTAACGATCTGGAGATCTATGCAGATCCATTGTTTGAGAAAGTGTTTTACAACATTCTGGAAAACGCCGTGCGGTATGCCGGCCAGGATCCGGAGATCCGGTTTTCTGCACAGGAAGAACCGGGGCGGCTTCTCTTAATTTACGAAGATAACGGGCCCGGTGTTACTGAGGAGAACAAGGAAAAGATCTTCATGAGGGGGTTTGGTAAGAACACCGGTCTTGGCCTGTTCCTGCTCCGGGAAATCCTTGCCATGACCGGGATCTCGATCCGCGAGAATGGTACAGCAGGAAAGGGATGCCGGTTTGAGATCGCTGTTCCCCGGGGAGCATACCGGCATAGGTAAAGAACGGCATGATAATGATGTGAGTTGCCGGTGGCCGGACCCGGGCCGGGGGCATGGAGTTACGGGATCTTTTTAAGTTTGCCCCGCAAGCCGCTCAACGAGATTCTTACGGTTAAGCGCCCGGGGATCGCCGGGCTGTATAGCAAGCGCACGGTCAAACGCCTCGCGGGCCTGGTCATACTGCTTCAGGTCGAGGCTGATGAGCCCGAGGTTGTACCAGCCGTTAAAATATGCCGGGTCGATTGCGATGGCATTCCGGAACGCAGCAATGGCAGTATCTGCCTGACCCAGCCGCCTGTGGAGGAGCCCCTTGTTATTCCAGACCGCCGTGTTGAGGGGATCGATCGCGATCGCGTGGCCATACGCTTCAAGCGCGAGCGAGTGCCTGCCAAGGCGGGTATATGCCTGTGCGAGATAATTCCAGCTTCTGGTGCTCTCCGGGTTGAGGGCGAGCACCCGGCGGAATGCGGCAACTGCTTCGTTATTTTTCTGGCTGCGGTACAGGTCTGTTGCGGTCCGGTACCAGATAAGGCACGGCTCCTGCGGGGCGCGGACTTTCCTGTCGAGCCGGCGTACGTAGATCCGGCTCTTTTTTGAGATAAAGATCGCCCCGCCGTAAACGCGCTGCATGAGCGAGAGGTTGCCCGCCAGCTGAGTCGCCCGGATAAATGCTTTCTTTCCCCTGTTCGTTATCCCGAGGTTAATGAGGACAAGGCTTTCACAGAACCACGCGAGCACATGCCGGGGGTTACGTGAGAGCACGAGGTCAAATGCCTGAAGTGCGAGCCCGTACGATCCGTCCCGGCTATGCATGACTGCCTTGTTGAACCATGCGGCAGCAAGCCCCGGGTCTATGGCAACGGCCCGCTCAAACGAGGCGAGTGCATCATGGTTACAGTTCATTTTCTGGAGAACCACGCCACGATTGTGCCATGCAGAGGCCAGGGTTGGATCCCGCTCGATCGCCGCGTCGCAGGCTGATAGTTCTTCCTCGAAGAGATACATCCGGGTGTACGTGAGGGCCTTTGCCATCCAGACCGGGGCCGAACCGGTGTCCAGCGCTGCTGCATGATCGAACGAGGCAATCGCTGCTTCGTACAGCCCGAGGTCGTTTTCTGCGAGTCCCCGGTTGAACCATGCCGCGGTCATACCGGGATCGATGTTTATCGCATTGGTGTAAGACGTGATCGCCTCCAGGTGCCGTCCCAGCGCATCGAGTGCCGTACCCCGGTTGTACCAGTGGAGAGCGGACGGACGGTCCTGTCCAATCTCCTCATCATATGCCCGTACTGCATCCTCAAAGTGCTCAGATCGCAGCAGGTCAAACGCCCGGGTTTTGTATTCCCTGACAGTGTCCGGGTTGACCGGGGAGATCCGTGACACGCCTGCGATGCGGTTTTCCAGCTGGCAGGCAAAACGGAACACCGGGCCCTCGGAATACCATGCGGCTGCACAGTCCGGGTTGAGTGCAAGCGCCTGGTCAAATGCCTGCATTGCCACATCATGCCTGCCTGACCTGCCAAGGACCATGCCTCTGCCTATCCACGCATCCGGCATGGCGGGATCGAGATCGAGGGCCTGGTTATAGAACCGAAGTGCCTCGGGGAAACTGCCAAGTTCGCACAATGCCGCTGCCTTGCCGGAGATCGCAGGAGCAAAATTTTTGTCGGCTGCAAGGGCGCGGTCGAAGACAGCAATTGCCTGGTTGTATTCCTTCTGTTCAACAGATGCGGTACCGAGCATGGTGAGCGCGACAAGGTGTGCAGGCTCGATCGCGAGGATCTTCCGGCAGTACTCTGCTGCCTGTGGGTAATCCGCAAGTTCGAACGCGACCATGCCGATACCAAGCAAAGCTGCCACCGACTCCGGTTTGTGCAGGAGAGCTGTCTCGTAGGCCTCGCGTGCACCGTTGTACTGCTCCAGCGTACGCAGGGAGTCCCCCTTTCCAATCCAGACGAGATGGTTCTTTCCATCGATAGTGAGTGCCCGGTTGTACGACTGGATGGCATCTTCTTCCTGCCCGAGAAAATGGAGTGCGAGGCCGCGGCTGTACCAGACAAACGGGTTCTGGTCTCCAAGGGCGAGCGCCCGGTCAAATGACTGGATTGCTTCCTGGTACTCTCCAAGCCGGGCAAGGGCCATCCCCTTCCCCACCCATGCACCCGTATTTCCCGGATCGAGCAAAAGCGACTGCTCGAATGCATGGAGTGCTTCCTGATGCCGGTCCTGCTGCTGAAAGGTCATGCCCGAGAGGTACCAGTTCACCGCATCGGCCATATGGACGCTTCTTGCTGTCGGGTTTGATGAACTTTTCTCTTGCCGGGCACTGCGGGTCCCGGGAACATGGTAAAAATGTACCGGCAGTTATTGTTCCGGTGCCGGCAGCATCGTAAAAGAAAAATCCCCGGATGACGGGATATCGGAAGATGAGTCCTTCGCGATCTGCGGTTGGATCTCCGGCCCTTGCCGCAGACCGCCGCAACCGGATGCATCCGGGTAAAACCGGGGGCAGGCCGGTATCCTGCGCTGGTTTACCGTGTTCATGAACGACACGCCGTGCCCCGTTTTTCCCGGGTGCGGGGAACACTCCGTTTTCCACACCTGCGACAGTGTTTTTCTTTTCGTTTTCAGATGTTCTGTACCGGTACAAAACTGTTCCCGGTATTCATCACTACGCTACGGGGCAGCTCGATCGCCAGCGCCTCCTTTAAGACCTCCTCAACGGTCCCGACCGGCACGAAGACAAGTTCATTACGGACATCTTCGGGCACGTCTTCGAGGTCCCGCTCGTTCTCCTTTGGCAGGATCACTTTTTTGATCCCTGCCCGGTGTGCGGCAAGGACCTTCTCCTTGATCCCGCCGACCGGAAGCACCGCACCGCTTAAGGTGATCTCGCCGGTCATCGCAAGTTCCGGGTCAACGGTCTTCCCGGTGATAAGAGATGCAAGTGCCGAAAAAATCGTCACGCCGGCTGACGGGCCATCTTTGGGGGTTGCACCCGATGGAACATGGATGTGGATGTCGCTTGTGATGAAGTTGAACCCGTTCTGTGTGCCTGCGAGACGGGACCGGATGAGGCTTGACGATATCGTCGCCGATTCCTTCATCACGTCGCCGAGCTGGCCGGTCAGGGTGAGTTTCCCGGTCCCGGGCATGAACGTACCCTCAATAAAGAGGATCTCGCCACCGACCGGGGTCCATGCAAGGCCGGTGACGACACCGGGGACAGGCTCTTTTCTTGCCACTTCCTGCCGGATCACTTCCTTCCCGAGGATTGCAGAAAGATTCTCCGGGGTTACCACAAATGGCAGCTCAGCGGTACCGGAGACTATCTTCTCGGACACGTGCCGGGCGATCTTTGCCATCTGCTTCTTGAGCCAACGCACACCTGCTTCACGGGTGTATTTCTCGATGATCATCTTCAGGGCCTCATCCTCAATGCGGAGTTTTTCCGCATCGAGGCCGTGCTCTGTTAAGATCTCGGGCATCAGGTGGTCTTTTGCGATGGCGAACTTCTCGTTTTTCGTGTAGCCCGAGATCTCGATGAGTTCCATCCGGTCGAGGAGCGGTGGCGGGATCGTCGCAAGGGAGTTCGCGGTTGCGATGAAGAGCACATCGGAGAGATCGTACGGTACTTCGAGGTAGTGGTCCGAGAACGTGCTGTTCTGCTCCGGGTCGAGCACTTCGAGGAGTGCACTTGCCGGGTCGCCCGCGTACGAGGTGGCAAGTTTGTCGATCTCATCGAGGATGAAGACCGGGTTTTTCGTGCCAGCCTTCTCTATGCCCTGGATGATCCTCCCGGGCAGGGCCCCGACGTATGTCCTCCGGTGCCCCCGGATCTCGGCCTCGTCCCGGACACCGCCAAGACTGACCCGGACGTACTTTCGCCCGAGGGCCTCCGCGATGCTTTTCCCGAGGCTCGTCTTCCCGGTGCCGGGCGGGCCGGCAAAGAGGAGGATCGAACCCTGTTTTTCCTGCCGGAGTTTCATGACCGCAAGGTGCTGGACGATCCTTTCTTTGACTTTTTCGAGGCCGTTGTGGTGGCTTTCGAGCACCCGGCGGGCCTGTCCGATATCGATGTTCTTTTTCTCCTCGGTTACCCAGGGGAGGTCGAGCAGGAGGTCAAGGTAATTGCGGATCACGGAACTCTCATGGTTCTGGCTGCCACCGGTCTCGAGTTTTTTTACCTCAACAAGGGCTTTTTTGCGCACATCTTCCGGCATCTTCGATTTTTCGATGCGCTCCCGGTAGCCGTCATCGCCGGGCGTGCCTTCACTCGCATTGAGTTCTTCCTGGATCACCCTGAGCTGCTCCCGTAACATCGCCTCACGGTTCGATTTACTCACCCGGTCCGAGACTTTTTCTGCCATCTCGATCCGGATATTGATGTTCTCCCGGGTTTTTACGAGTGTTTCAAGGAAGGTGATGTACCGCTGCCGGACAGAATCGAGCTCAAGGAGCGCCTGCTTCTCGGCAAGATTGACCGGCAGGAAGGGCATGACAAATCCCATGATCCGGTCGATGGAATCCATATGGTCGATCGGCCGGGTAAACTGTTCTGACCCGGAAAAGCGGCTGCTGATCTCGTGGATGGTGCTTTTGACGTCAGCAAGGATCCGGGCCTGCAGGTCATCGTCAAGGTCCTGGATGTCGGGGACCGGTTCGTATTCTGCAAAGAAGTGCCCGTCCTCTTCTGACAGGGTGACCACTTTTACCCGTTTTACAACTTCCGCACAGATCAGGTAGCCGCCATCGGCCGTCTGCACATGCGTGATCCGGAACAGGTTTCCGGTTTTGTACAGCGACTCCCTAGTCAGTTCCGGGAACCGGGTCCCGCTTTTTACCGTGAGACCGATCGCATGTTCTCCGCTTGGGTCGCTCATTGCCGCAAGCAGGTGCTCTCCGGTGGCACGGTCGACCGGGAATTTTGTCCGGCTGTCCGGGTAGGCGACAACCTCAAAGAGAGGTATGACAATTTTTTTTGTTGTGTCTTTGGTTTCTTCCGTCTGCATGGTCACTCCATGTATTTAGTTCGAATTTACCTAACTAAAGTGCAGGACAAAAAAAATTACCCGACTTTCTGCAGGATCCCGATCATGAGATCCAGTTCATGTTCGTCCAGTGAATCAGCCATCTGTTCAATCACCCGTCGCAGGGCGTCATGTTCAGCCCCGGCAATTTTTTTTCCTTTCCCGGTCAGGCAGATATACTGGCATCTCCCGTCATCGGGACAGGCTTGGCGGTACACGCACTCCATCCGGACAAATTTGTTGATCATTTCGGTGATTGTTGGTTTCGAGTTTTTTGTGATCTCGGCAAGCCTGGAGAAGGTAACCTCACCCTGTTCATCGATGACTTTCAGGTAAGCGATCTGCCTGACCGTCATATCCGAGAGGCCGCATTCGGAGAAGATCTTACAGGAGCATTCGTTTTTGATCCTGAAGAGTTTTTCAAACTCCAAAAGCAACTGCTCCTCCCTGTCCATCATACACCGATCCTTTGTTAGTTAGGATTTACCTAATTATAAAGGTGCCGGTAGCGGTATCCTGTGTGCCGGTGCCCCGGGGGATAACGATGAGAGAATTTTTTTTGCCTGCTCCTGACCGGGAACGCGGGAGACGGGAACAATGCGATGGTTTCCGGGTGACAGCCTGATTGATGCCCCGGAAAATGTCACTAAAAAAATCCCGGTAGACACCCGGATAACCGGGCTTTATATCATTTGTTTGATAATATGCTCCTATGGACGCCAGTGCCATCCTGAAAACCTATGAAAAAATTATTTATTTTATCCTCATCACCCTCTTCTCGCTCATTGTCGCATTCTCTGTCGGTGAACTCGCTTATATTGTATATATGAGTCTTTTTGTGAACACCCCCCTTCTGCTTGAAAACCAGGAACTGCTGGGGATATTTGGGTATTTCCTTCTTGTCCTGATCGGTGTCGAGCTCCTGTCAACGGTAGCTGCCTATGTCAATGAAAAAGTGGTCCATGTCGAGGTCGTCATACTGATCGCGATCATAGCAGTTGTCCGGAGTGTAATCCTGGTTGATCCCGGCAAACTGGACGGCTCGGAACTCACTGGGGTAGCCGCGATCATCATTACACTCTGTGCAGGGTATTATCTCTTAAAAAAAGGTGGCCTCGGGCGACTGTCGGGCCAGTATAATTCCCGTAACTCTCACCCTGTACGATCCTATGCGGCGCTCAATCCTTTGCCGGGCCGGCAGGCCATTTCAAAACCATGGCAGATGATCCGGAAAAAAACGAAATGATCGGGGGCGATCCCGCCGGGTCCGGTATATTTACCAACGGCTTTTTTATTCCATCGATCTTCAGACTCTTATCCGGGAAGGGTTACTGAAAAATACCATTACGGATTTTCTTTTACATAGCAGAAAGGATCGTCTGCGTAAAAATCCTCCGAAGCGGTATATGCCCGCACCCGGCATCCCCCGCCGCAGAGGTTGCGGTGCCGGCATCTCCCGCAGTGGCCGGTTAAACGCACAGGTTTCTTTCGGAACCGGGCAAGTACGGGATGTGACAAATCGGCCCAGAGTTCCGAAAACTTCCTGTCCCTGATATTCCCGATAAGGAATTCCGGGGACCGTGCGAACTGGCAGGGATACACGTTCCCCTGCGGGTCGATATTTGCCACCCGGTCTCCGGCGCTGCACCCGCCGTTTGATGATGCGATGAGGGACCGGGCATCGCACAGGTCCGGGGACTGGTCGCGTTCCATGGACTCGAGGAGATGGATGCAGTCCTGCGGGGCATCCACGGTCAAAAATTCCATGACACCCGCGTCGGTTTCTTTTGCTTTGTCGTAGAGCAGCGTGAGTGCATCTGTCACTGCATCAGGCCCGAGCTGGAGCCGGTTATATACCTCCATGCCCCGCCCGGTCGGCACCAGCCAGTACAGGCAGAAACGGCTGGCCTCGATCATTTTTGCGAGATCAACGAGAGCACCGAGTTCACCACAGTTTTCTTTTGTCAGGGTGATCCTGACCCCGCACCGGACCCCGGCTTTGCGGCACCGGGAGAATGCCGCGATCGAGCGTTCGAACGCGCCCGGGGAATTCCTGAACCGGTCATGAGTTGCCGGTGTGGCACCGTCAAGGGAGATACCGGCATACTCGATCCCGCTCTCCTTGATTTTTCGGGCGATATCTGCCGTTATAAGGGTGCCGTTCGTGCTGAGTGCCATCTTGATCCCCTTCTTTCTCGCATGGCTGGCGAGTTCCCAGATGTCGTCCCTGAGCAGGGGTTCCCCGCCCGAGAAGAGGATCAGCGGGACTCCCATCGTGGAAAAATCATCGATGAGCGCCAGCGCCTCTGCCGTCGATAATTCATGTGACGTGTCCCGGTCCGGGCCCGAGCTGCTGTAACAGTGGGTGCACGCAAGGTTGCACCGGTCGGTCAGGTTCCAGAAGACTACCGGCCGGTGCAGGCCGGCATAGGCAAGGTATTTGCTCGGGACATCTTCCTGCGGCGCACGGCGGTGATGCATCACGCCACTGACGGTCCCCCGCCCATGCATGCACTGGGTGATTCGGTTCATTGCAGTTCTCCTCTGTTCTCACTGACCCGGGCTGCCGGGACGCGTTTGAGTTCTTCTGTGCTGAAGATAACGATATATTCGGTAAGCCTGGTCATCTCCGAACATCGTTTTACTTCCGTGGTGACATCGCTGCGGCTCATGCCATGGTGGACGGTATAATGCGTGTAGTCCCACCGGCCCGGCACGGCCCCGCGCTCGTAACAGTGGGTGACCCCGGGGAATGCGGCAAGGCTTTTCCCTGCTTCATCGCCCCGGCCCGGGGGAACCCGCCATGCAACAAGCGCGTTTGCCGTAATGCCCACTTTCCGCTGGTCAATCCGGGCTTTGAACCGCCGGATCACACCACTGCTTTTCATACGGTGCAACCGGTCGAGGATCTCGGATTCGGGCATCCCGAGTCGGCGCCCGATCTCGGCAAATGGTTCCCGGGTGACAGGGAGCCCGTTTTCCAGCGCCGCGAGCAGCTCCCGGTCAGGTGCGTCCATTGCTGCCCTCCTTTGCCGGTATACCCGGAAACGTGAAACGGACATCGATCTTAAACCTTCGTACGGTGGGAAGTTCAAGGATATCCTCTTCGCAAAGCCCGGCTTCCTGCCTGATCCCATCCAGGATCCCCCGGATCCGGTGCTCATCCTTTCCTGCGATGGTAAACCAGAGCGGATACATATTATCCCGACGGTAATTATGCGAGACCTCGGGATAAGTGTTGATGAGCCGGGCAACTGTTGTGATCTTTTCATCCGGCACCCTGATCGCGACAAGCGTGGTGGCAGAAAGCCCGATCTGCCGGGATTCGAGAACCGGTGACAAACCGCGGACGATTCCCCGTTCCTGCAGAATTTTGAGTCTTTTTATCACGTCGTCGGCCGGTATGTTCAGCCGTACGGCCATAACATCATACGGGCGGGAGACGAGCGGGATGTCGTCCTGGAGGGCGTCGAGCAGTGCAAGATCCGTCTGGTCCAGCGGCACAGTCAAAGGCGTACTCTTTTCGTCAGGCTCGTACTGGCACCAGGGGTCCTCTCCGCAGAGATCTCCCCCCGGGGTATCCGGCCATGCGATCCCCCCGCACATATCGGGCATGATCCCGTCGGGTTTATACGACCGGGCCCGGCATCCCCCACAGACCGCCTGGTATCCGCATCTCCCGCATTTTCCCAATAGGAATTTTGGATCGCGGAGGACAGAAAGGACCGGTGATTCATGCCAGATTTTCTTAAGCGGGTACTCCCGCACGTTCCCAGCCCTAGCCGGGAGGTACGGGCAGGGCGTCACATCACCGTCAGCAAAAATCCGGCAGTATCTGATCCCTGCGATGCAGCCCCGGCCCCATGATGGGTTGCTGAGGCCAAGCGTATCGGCTATCCGCCGGAACTGTGGCGCACAGGTCGGCCTGATATTCACCCCGGTGTTCTGGTATGTGGAGAGCACCTCCCGGATTAGGTCTTCGTACACCTGGGGGGTCAGCCAAGGGACTTCTGTTCCCCGGCCGGTCGGGACCGGAAAGAAGATCTGGTAATCCGTGACGCGAAGGCCGGTGCCAAGCGATACCACATCTTTGATTGACTGAATATCCGGAGAGAGGACGGTCGTGTTGATCTGGACCCCTATCCCCTCGTTCACACAATATTTTATCCCCTGCACGGCCCGTTCCCAAGCCCCAGAAAGACCGCGGAAGGCATCGTGCACGGCGGGATCTGCCGAATCGATACTGATCGCGATCCTGCGGATACCTGCATCCCTGATTTTTCGTGCGCACGCTGAATCGATCAGGATCCCGCTCGTCCCCATCGCCATCACGAGACCTTTTCCTGTCCCGTACCGGGCGATCTCAAAAATATCGTCCCGCATGAGCGGTTCGCCCCCGCTCAGGATCACGACGGGTTTTCCCAGTTCGCAGATCTGGTCGATGACGGCACATGCCTCGCCGGTCGAGAGTACTCCGGTGGCCTCATGCTCCCCGGCGTTCACATAGCAGTGGGCACACCGGAGCGGGCATTTAAGGGTGATATTCCACGATATGAGGCGCAGGTCCGGGACGTCAGTTCCCGCAGGCACAGTCACACCTCGCAGTCCCCCGCACAAACGACAAACGGGGACCCGGGGTTGTGCCGGAGTACACGCGGGAGCAGGTTTTCATCGGAAGAAAAATTGACAGGGCTGCTATAAGAAAATGCTGATTATACACCGGACCTGTCTGGGAGAGATGCTCACGGGGGTCGTTCCCTGTCAGGGATTTATCAGGGCCACACGGGGATTATTCAGATATGCATGTAACTCTCCCGGGATCGAACAGGTTCGCGTTTCTGGATCCCATAGGAGGAGATATCGGCAATTATTATCCCGATGACAGCAAAACCCGTAGAAGGAAGATCCCATGGACACCAAAATACCCGACGACGAACCCTGCGAGCAGTGCGGGCTCTGCTGCCGGATCTTCGGCCCCGGGATAGCGCCGACCACGGCAAACGTGTATGTCTGGATAGAGCAGGGAAGAACCGACATCCTGCGCTGGTTTGTTGCGTTTATCGAGAACGGCAGCACACCGGTCAACTGTGCCGATCTCAAACCTGAAGACCTCGGGAATGTTGTCGTATTCGAGATGCGCAACCCGGACACCGGGGACTATGTCACGGTCTGCCCGTTCCTCGTCCGGGTTGCAAAAGAGCGGTACCTCTGCGGGATCCACCAGTTAAAACCCGAGATGTGCTGGAACTACCAGCCGTGGGTCTGGGGTGAGACGTACTTCAACAAGTGCAAAGGTCTTGGAAAATGCAAAAACCCCAAGGGTCTCTTTAATCCGGGCCACCGCACGTAATTTCCCTTTTCTGCCGGGTGGCTGATGAAGAGCCACGAGCCGGGCATGTCCCCAGGGGGGACAGATTTTGCCGGGAGTCCGGTTACGAACATCATTCGGAACTTTTCAGGTATTGTTCCACCATAGTTCTATAGTATTTTTAAAAAATATAGAATAAATTGAAAAAGTATATCTGTATTGCGTTAAACTATATTTTATTGGAAATCATTGCGCAGTCATGGGGATGAGTCCTTATGAGAATACTCAGATGCGAACTTTGCAAAAAACCCTGCATGTTAACGACGCTCGATGATGAAGAAATCAAATTCTGCCCGGTCGACCAGAAAGCCGTGGAATGGAAACAGGTCAACAGGACAGAGAAAGCACATGCGTGACCTGATACGTGTGCCCTGCGGAGTATCTTATGGGGATTATTGACAAAATCCTGAAAAATACGGAAATGGATCCAGAGTCCCTGTACCGCGAGGGAGAGGAACTCGTTCGCCAGGGGTACTATGCTGATGCAAATACAGTTCTTGAAAAGGTGATTGCACTCAGTCCCCGCCACTCGCGTGCATCATACCTGAATGGTTTTGTCCTTTATCAGCTGGGATCTTTTGAACCGGCGCTCCAGTATTTTGATCATGCGCTCGGGATTGATCCAAACCTGCCCGATGCCCTTGTCTACAAGGGCCTGATCTGCTCAAATTTCGGGAAGCATGCGCTTGCACTTTCCCTCTACGATCGTGCACTTGCGATCCATCCCACCTTCATTCAGGCATGGTATGCCAAGGGACTCACCCTTGCTATTCAGGGACATTATGATGAGGCAATCATCGCATATGAAAAGGTTCTCAGTTTGGATCCAAAACATACTGACACCCTGACCGGGATCAGTGTTGCACGCAAAAAACAGAAGAGCGCCCGCCACGAGCAACCACTTACATCCGGTTCCGGAACCCCGTTCCCCCCTGCAGTGCCAACGGTAAAGGTCAAAAAACCCGGACTGCAACAACCGTCATCTCCCTTTCCGAAATCAGTACCTCAACAACAACCATTGTCAGTACCGGCTCCTGTTCGTGAAACACCGGCAAAGGCACCTGAGACCCCGGTAAGTACGGTGACGATCCAGAAAACGGCCCCGGTGACTCCAAAGACTGCAGCCCGGTCTCCTGCCGGCGCATTCCCTCCTGCAGCACATGTTGCCCCGGCCGGTTCGCTGCAGGAGAGCTCAGTCAATAATCAGCCAGAACCTGCTTCAGCCCCGGAACCTGTCTCGCCACTGTGCAGTTCGTATGACGAACTGATCATTGAACTTGAGGCTCATCCTGATGCAGCCGGAGACAAGGATCGCTGGCATGCGCTCGGGCTTCTGTATATGAAAACCGGAAGGTACCGCGAAGCTGCAGACAGTTTTGAACGTTACCTTGATCGTGAACCTGAGAATGCTGATGTATGGCGAGCTCTTGGCGATGCGCGGAAAAAATGCGGGTGCTATGATGAGGCGTTGTCGGCGTACGACCAGTCTCTCGAACTCGATCCGGAAAACCCGTCAGTCTGGATGAACCGTGCAAAAAATCTTGTCATGCTGGGAAAACACAAAGACGCTATAGACTCATGCGACCGGGCCATTGCGCTTAAAGAATCTTCGGTCGAGGCCCTGCTCTACAAGGGATTTATTCTCAGGAAAATCCGGCGGGACACAGACGCGATTATGGTGTACAACCAGGTACTTGTGCTGAATCCGGCAGATGATCACGGTGTGCGACAGCAGCTCAAACGCATCAAGGGCGGGGCGTGAGGCGCGGGCAAACAAAAGCGTTTCCCCCGGATTTTGCATTTCGAAAACGGCGGCTCCCAGGAGCCGGGACCGGCGAGGGTGGGGCAAGCGATGAATGGTCTGGTCTTCCTGCGTTTTTGGTCTTCCGGAACCCGGGTGACGTATAGCCGGGCCACCGCAGATAACTGCAACTCTTTTTTCACTTAACGCCAGCCATATTATCGAAAACGCCGGATTCTGGTACATGGAAGCAGTTTGTGGGAACGACCCCTGTTTACTCCCGTTCATTGCAATTGCGATCATTATCATTGCAGTTATCGGTTATTTCGCGTGGAAACATAAAGCCGGGAATAATGCCTGATCCCGCAGTTCAGGTGAAAATCCACAACACCTGCCGGTTTATCCAGAGACACCCGTGTCCCTCTGCCCGGCCGGCACACCCCTCAATTATACCCTGAACGATCCGGGAACAAAATCCGGCACAGGATGCCCGAAATTTTCATTTTTGTCACCTGAACAAACCAGGCATCCCTGCGTACCTGTCTGAAGGGCTCACGTGTGACTGATCTGGCGTCTTAATATATTTTCCCAGATATGTTTACGTACTGTTGATTACCTGGATCGAAAAGGATCATCCGGGACCGTGGGTTATGAAATCACAAGTACCAGATGAAATGGCATCCCAAAAGGAAAAAATTCCTGTGAGGATCCGGCTGGACCGTTTTTTTGCACAGGCTCCCATTAGGATCTGCCTCATCTATTTTGTCTTCGGTATTCTCTGGATCATTTTTTCAGACCAGTTATTTCTTTCGTTTGCCATGCCGCAGGAGGATCTTATCCTTATTTCCTCGATCAAGGGTATCCTTTTTATTGTCGTCACCACGGCTCTTTTGTTCCTGCTCATCCGGCACTTCACCCGCAGACTGCAGGAGAAAAACATGGAACTGGGGGCTTCCTGTGAAAAGCTCGCGGTCCGGGAAGATGAACTGCGGACACAATATGATGCTCTTGCCATCAGCCATGCTGAATGGGAAGCAACCTACAATGCAATACCTGACTGGATCTCCCTAATCTCTCCCGATGGCCGGATCCTCCGGACGAACGGGTCTGTCGAATCAATGCTTGGAATACCTCCCGATCAGGCAATCGGCAGGAACTGTTTTGATATCGTTCACGGGACCGCATGCCCGATTGAAGGGTGCCCGCGGATGCGCATGCTCGCGAGCAGGACACGGGAGAGTATCGAGATCCCGATGAGGGATAAAAAGGGCTGGCTTCTTGTCACCGTGGATCCTGTCGTCGATGGTGCCGGCAAAATCGTGAGTGCGGTTCATATCGTCAGGGATATCTCCGAACGCACGCGGGAGCAAAAGGCCCTGATGCAGGCAAAGAAGAAACTGAACCTCCTGAACTATGTGACGTTCAATGAGATCCAGAACCTGCTATTTTCCCTCTGGGGATTCCAGCAGCTGGCAAAAGGGAAGACAACAGAGAACTCCGTGATTGCAGTTATCAAAAAAGAGGATGAACTGCTGCAGAAGATCTCAAATTCCCTGAAATTTGCGCAGGCATACCAGGATCTCGGGCTCAAACCCTCGGCATGGCAGGACGTCCGCCAGGTGTTCCTCCTCGCGATTTCCCACCTGGATACCCTCAAAATAAAGCGCAGTATCGAGCTCGACGGTCTTACAATATTTGCCGATCCCCTGCTGGAGCAGGTCCTGCAGATCCTCGCGGATAATACCATCACACATGGAGAAACGGCAACACAGATTACACTCAGGTACCTCGAAGGACAGGAATCCGTAACCTTGTTCTTCGAAGACGATGGTGTGGGGATTCCCGAAGATCTTAAGGCTCATATCTTTTCACCGGACTTCCAGAAGACAAAATCGGTCGGGCTTTTCCTTGCACGGGAAATTCTTGAGATCACCGGTATATCCATCCGGGAGACAGGAACGCCCGGTAAGGGTGCCAGCTTCGAGATCATCGTGCCAAAAGAGGCATACCGGTTTTCGGGCCGGGACAAATAACCGGCCCGGGAGTGAAACCCGATGCCTGCCCTGAGTGACAAACGGTCCGAACGAATACCCTGCGACGGGGATATTGATGAGATCGCCCTCGACCGGAAAGTCTGGTGGCACATCATCCCGTTTGTCGTCATCCTGCTCGTGATCTGTATCCTTGACCGGGTCAATATCGGTTACGCAGCGCTCGCCATGAACGCGGATCTCGGCATCGATCCCGCGTTTTTTGGTTTTCTCTCGGGCATATTTTTTATCAGTTATGTGATCTTTGAGGTGCCAAGCAACCAGTTCCTTGTCAGGACCGGGGCCCGCATCTGGCTTTTTAGGATCATGATAAGCTGGGGTATCATCACGGTCCTCATCGCATTTGTCCAGACCCCGGTCGAACTTGCGATCCTCCGTTTCCTCTTAGGCGCAGCGGAAGCAGGTTTCACGCCCGGCATCATGCTGTACCTCACGTTCTGGTTCCGGAAAAACCGGATCTCGCAGGCGCTCTCCGTCTTTTTTGTCGCCATTCCCCTGGCGATGGTGATCGCATCGCCGGTCTCTACCTTCATTCTCTCCCACGCAACCTGGTCCGGCCTTGCGGCGTGGCGCTGGCTTTTTGTGCTCGAAGGTGCCCCGGCGATCGTTTTTGGGGCCCTGATCCTTGTGTACCTGCAGGACTCCCCGAAAGATGCGGCCTGGCTCCGGGGGCCCGAACGTGCGTGGCTCGCATCCCGGCTTGACGAAGCACGCGTTCAGGACGAGACCCCGCGTGCCATCCCGTTCCGGCAGCTCGTTACCACGCCCGGAATCCTGCTGCTCTGCACAATCAGTTTTCTTGTCGGGCTGTTCCTGACAAGCCTCCTCTTCTGGATCCCCCAGATCGTAAACTCGTCCGGCCTTTCCGGTTCGCTTATGGAGACAGGCATCCTCGTGATGCTCCCGTATGCACTTTCCGTTGCGGTGATGTACCTCTGGGCGCGACGCTCCGACCGGCTCTCTGAACGCCGGTGGCACGTGGCAGTTCCCCTAACCGTGGCAGCGATCTTTCTTGTCCTGCTCTCCATTCCCCACACTGCCGTTACCGGGTTTATTCTCCTGTCGGGGGCGATTGCGGCATCGTATGCTGCCTATGCCCCGTTCTTTGTCCTCGTCATGGAAACGTTATCGCCCGGCCTCCGCTCTTCCGGCGTGGCTCTCGTCAACGCCATCGCGTCGATCGGCTCCTTTGCCGGGCCGGTGCTCCTTGGCCTTGCCGGGGGGAACATCGGCCGCCCGGGGATAGTCGTGTTGTTCCTCTTCCTTGGGATTGCCATCATCGCCTGTGCAGTCCTTCTGGTCAGGAAAGAACTGGCTGCACGGGTGAGCGGGGGATAGGGAATTACCGGCCTGGTGACGCGGGGCGGGGCACACATTTGTTCGGATTCCGCATCGGGGTCTGACCGGGTCTCCTGATAGGGTGTGGCGGGTTTGGGCCCGGGTCCATAGGATGTGCATCATTGTGCCTAGCGTTTCGGCCCGTCTGCCGTGAACCATCACCAGATATATATACTCCGGCAGGAACCCTCTAGTATCACTCGGAAGTACGGGTTTTGGAGGACATACAATGGATTCATTCACCCTCATGGCTGCCGGATTAATTTTAATCGTGGTCATTGTGCTTCTTACCATGGCGATCAAGATTGCCAACCAGTGGGAGCGGGCAGTGGTCCTGTTCCTTGGGAGGTTTGTCGGGATCAAAGGGCCGGGAATTTTTCTCATCGTCCCGTTCCTGAGCCGTGTTGCATACTGGATTGATCTCCGGGTGATCACCACAGCGTTCAACGCTGAGCAGACCCTGACAAAGGATACCGTGCCGGTCAATGTTGATGCGGTATTGTTCTGGCAGGTTGTCGATGTCGAGAAAGCCGCGCTCGAAGTCAAGGATTACCGGGATTCTATCTCGCTTGCCTCGCAGACGGCCCTCCGGGATGTGATCGGGAAAACCATTCTCTCGGATATGCTCACCGGCAGGGAAGCAATCGATGCGGAACTCCAGCGGTTGATCGGGAACCGCGTCAACGGGTGGGGGATCAAGATCCTTTCCGTTGAAATCCGCGACGTGATTATTCCCGGGCCCCTGCAGGACGCAATGTCGATGCAGGCTCAGGCGGAGCGCGAGCGGCAGGCCCGGGTTATCCTCGGGGATTCCGAGCGGCAGATTGCGGAGAAGTTCGAGCTTGCCGCAAAGAGCTACGAGAACAATCCCACGGCCCTGCACCTGCGGGCGATGAACATGCTGTACGAAGGGCTCAAAGGGGGACAGTCGACCATCGTGATTGTCCCGTCAAGCGCTCTTGAAACCATGTCACTCGGGGACACGACCGGGATGGTCGCACTTGCAAAAACGGTAGCAAAAGACAAAAAAAATTTCGTGAGTCACGAGCAGCCACCGCAGTAATCAGGACATGTGAGGAGGACGTCCCGACAGACTGCCTTGGCATGTCCATTCTGGCCCTCACGTTTTTTCCTGAACTCTCAAATCCATCGCATATCCGGCATTCGGAAACTGTCCGGCAGTCAACGGGATATATCCGGGTCGGGGAAGTATCCAACGAAATGCCGGTTGAAGGATACGCATACCCCAATGGCGCGTTCTTACCTGCTCCCCTGCTCACGTGTATGAGCATATTTTTTCTGCAGATGTCCCGGGTACCAGATCGTGAAGATAATCCCGGCAATGAGGACAAGATACGTGAGCGGCGGGGTAATCCCCCCGGCAGAGTGAGGGTATGCGAACGCGAGATAGTCAAGGATGAAATTGATAACAAAGATGCCGCCCCAGACCCCCGTCATCAGGACATTTACCCGGATAAACGCCGGCTTCTCCTGAATCGTCCGGTCCACCATATCCCGTGCATACTGCAGGGTGAACGGGATTTTTACAAGGATTGATCCGAAGGTGACTGTGGCGAGTGCCGCATAGATCAGCATTCCCATAACCGGGAGGAGCCCGGTCATGCCAAGGATGCCGACCGCGATAAGCAGGGAGCAGAACAGCACCAAGGTTGCCCATGTCAGGATCATGCCTTTTCTGAAATCAGAAAAACCGATGATGACGGTGATGATCACAGCGGCACCCAGTGCGACAATCACGCTCGCGACAGAGCTTCCTGCAAGTAATCCATAGACGATCAGGGGGAGAAATCCCTGCAGGATGTTCACGCTCTTCATGGTATTCTCCTCTCTTCAGGCATCCCTGAGCACCGGTTTGAAGGGTTCTATCATGTGGTGTTTCATATCGGCAAACACTTTTTTCCGGATACCGGGGATTCTTGTCAACGGGATGAGGATTGCATTCAACAGCCGGGTCTTCAGGTCAGATTGCGGGAAATCGAACAACCCGTGCCTCACATAGTACCGGTAATCTGCCTGGAACACAAACCTCATTCCCCCGTAGATGCTGTCCCGGAATATCTTGTGGCCGCCGACCGCGTAGAAGGTATGCGGCGGGATGTAGCCGGTTTCTGCTGCCTGCACGAGACGTGCTGCCAGGGCATCGAGCAGGGTGTCAAACTCGCCGGAACTCATAACCTCATCCGTGACAAACTGTGCATGACACCTGCCGTTGTCCGCCCATGCAGTGAGTGCCTCTTTTAAGGTTGGGACCTGCCGGAGGGGCCCTGAGATCACAAAACCGATCTGTTTTCCTTCGAAGCCGGGGGTATGCCCTTTGAAAAAACTCCGGTCAAAGAACTGTTTCCATGTCGATGAGAGATACCGGTCGTGCACCGTGCCTGTCATGATAATAATATCCGCGGGCACCAGCCTGTTCTTGTAAAAGTCAACGTAACCGTCGGTATATACACAGGTATTGTCATAAGCGCACTGGCAGCACCCGAGACAGCCGCCTTTAATGTTCACATCGTGGAGATTGATCAGCTCAACGGAACCGGAAAAATTCTTTTTGAGCCGGTCGGTCATTGCAGCAAGGTTGGGAGAACTTCCATCGTCATCAGTGAGGATGACAACCTTTTTTGTACCGGTGCCAATTGTGTTTTGTTCTTTGCCCGGAACATATGCGAGGGACGGCCAGACAAGCGGGGCGTTCTCCCGCTGGACCGGCATCTTTTCCTGTACTGCGGTAAGGAGGAGGGAGGTAAATTTTTCGAGGCGTGTTCGTTCCTCTCCTGATAAGAGATCCTTCATGTCCGCAGAATAAAACCCGAGGTACTTCATGCCGAGATCGTCGCTTATGGCATGGATGTAGGCATGGGCGGTCTGATCGAAGAAATGGATCGATGTCGAGAGCGATGCGGCATAGGTCCCGGTAAATGCGTCCTCTGCCTTCCTCTCGAAGATGAGTTCGATAAAGCGCTTGTACTGGGAGCAGACGACCATGACATAGAGTGGAAATGCCCAGAGGACCATATCAGCGGACCGGATGCTCTCAATGGTCTTATTCCAGACCGCGGTATCGTTCTCTATCTTTCTTATTTCATGAGCTACATTGAGAATTTCATACGTATGTTCCGGGAATTTCTTCTGGATATATGCGACGTACTGCATCGTGACACTGACATCGCCTTTCGGGCTGCCGTTCAGTACAACAATTTTCATTACGTGTCCCTCCCTGCGCACTTATTCATCCGGCTTGCTTGTGCTGTCGAGGATCTTCCGGGCGAATTCCTGGAGGGCATCTGCTTTCACGAGCGCTATGCCGCGCTCCGTATCGCCGAGCACCAGCAGGATGTCACCCTGCCGGATGCCAAAAATCTCCCGCGCCCCTTTCGGGATGACGATCTGCCCGCGTTCACCGACCTTCACGCTGCCAAAGAGGTGCTTGGTTTCTCCCTTTCGTGGTGCGACCATTTCGTCTACCAGGTTCTCTGTCCCACAATTTTTCTTTTTCATACTTATCATATTTGTATGATTAATCATATTTATCATTTTTTGTATCAGGAGCCTGATGGAAAGACCCGGTTGTCCGGGGGCACGCCGGGATCGGGAACATCTAAACTCATAAATACGTCACCGTTATACTACTGCCCATGAGTGAAGAAAAATCCCGGGTGCGGGATATCCTGCGTGCCAGGAAAGACGCAATGGTCCCGGAAGACCGGCTCAAAAAAAGCTTCATGATCACCCGCCATCTCATGAATATTATCAGGAAAAACGAGACGGTCATGGTCTTTACCTCCAAGGAAAAGGAGGTCAATACAAAGCCGCTGATCCTGGCCCTGTTCGAAAAAGGTAATCCGGTAGTTGTCCCGATTATTCAGAAAGAGGATGTCAGCCTCAGGCTCTCCTACCTGCGGGATTTTTCTGCCCTTGTCCCGAGCACGTTTGGCGTCCCGGAACCTATCGGGAGCGAGATCCCGGTAGAAGCAAAGGATATCGACACGATCATCCTCCCGATGCTCGGCTTTGACCGGGCAGGGGGACGGATCGGGTACGGGGCCGGGTATTATGACCGGTTCCTCTCGAAAAACCCGGGCCTTAAAAAGATCGGGGTCGCCTTTGCCTGCCAGGAATTCGACGACCTGCCGGTCGATGAGAACGATATCCGGATGGACTACATCATCACTGAAGATGGCATCGTCTGTAAAAGTTAAAGGAGGATACGATGGAGATCAACGGTACCGAAATACTTGACACCTTTGCCGAAGCGTTCCCGACCTGGATCTCACGGGTCATCATCACGGCGGCAACACCGGAATGGGCGTACCGTGCCGCCGTTGAAGCGACGGGGTTTGCGACCTCCAGGATCGGCTGTCCCTGCGAGGCCGGGATCGAACGTCCCCTTTCTCCTGAAGAGACCCCGGACGGCAGGGCCGGCATTTCGATCCTGATCTGTGCTGAAAAAAAGAATATGAAACCCAATGTCGCCGCGAGGATCTCGCAGTGTATCCTCCCGACACCGACTGCTTCTGCATTTGACGGTTTTCCTGATGCAGATGCCCGGTTTTACACAAAGATGCACTATTTCGGGGACCGGTACGAGGAACAGTGCGTGGTCGGCGGCAGGAAGTGCTGGAAGCTCCCGGTGATGGAAGGCGAGTACGTGGGAGAGGAACGCTTCGGGACCAAAAAAGGGATCGCCGGCGGGAACTTTCTTGTGATGGGAAACGACCAGCGGTCGGCGCTTGCCGGCGCCGAGGCGGCACTGGAGAAGATAACCGGGACAAGCGGCGTTATCACCAGTTTTGCCGGGGGCATTGTCGCGAGCGGTTCGAAGGTCGGGTGCAAAAATTACCGGTTCCCGATGCCGGCAAGCACCAGCCACCGCTGGTGCCCGACCCTGAAAGCCCGCATCAGCGACTCGCTTGTCCCCGAAGGTGTGGCATCCGTATACGAGATTGTCTTGAACGGTGTCGATGAAGCCGTCATCAGGGCTGCGATGAAAGCCGGGATCCTTGCGGCGACAGAGACCGGCTCCGTCACGCACATCGGGGCGTCAAATTTTGACGGGAAACTCGGGCAGTACCGGATCTCCCTCCACGATTTGTTCCGGTGATCTGTTCCCAAGCGATCGTAATCCTGATTACATCCCGCCCTTTTTTTCCGGCAGGGTTCACAGGAGAGAAGACGTCCACCAGGATTTCAGGAGGGGTCCCCCATGCCCGGCTCCGGATTCCCGTTCCATCACAATGGCTTTACAGGGCAAACGGCAATTATTTGCTGATAAAAGAACGGGAGATGAGATCATGAAGACGATTATCTATTATTTCACCGGCACCGGTAATTCCCTTGCCGCTGCACGGAAGATCGCCGCAGCGCTCGGGGACTGCGAGCTCGTATCGATCGCATCGCAAAAAGACACCCCCGGGGATATTGTACCACCGGCGGACCGTGTCGGGATCGTCTGTCCTGTGTACGATTCGGGTCTCCCGGTCATCGTTGCGGAATTCGCCGTCCGTCTCGATCTTTCCAGCGCCCGGTACACGTTTGCCATAGTGACGGCGGGCAATATCGGGTTTTCGGCCCTTCGCCAGCTCAACGGGATTTTCAAAAAGAAGCAGGCAAGGAAACTCGATGCCGCTTTTATCGTGAAGATGCCCGGGAATTTTCCCCCGGTCAGCCAGCCTCCTGCTGCCAAAAAAAGAGACCAAATCCTTGCCGATGCCGATGCCCGCCTCGCGGAGATTGCCGGCCTTATCGCAGGGGGCGCGGCGGTCCCGCCCGGGTTCTCGCCCTTGTCCAGCCTGATAAAGATGGTGTTCTACAGCCCGTTTGCAAGGAACGTGCACGGACTGGACAAAAAGTTCTCGGTCTCTGATGCCTGTACCTCATGCGGCACCTGTGCGGCGGTCTGCCCGGTAAAAAACATTGTGATCGAACAGGGCCGGCCGGTGTGGCAGCACCGGTGCGAGCTCTGCTGTGCCTGTCTCAATCTCTGCCCTGCCGAGGCGATCCAGCTTGCGATGATGCGGGGAACAGAGGGACGGGGACGGTACCGCCATCCCGTCCTTAAGATCGATGATATGAAGGCGCAGACGGGTAAGTGAACAGGACGTTTTTATCCTTTTTCTGATCAGGTTGCACATACCGCCTTCTCATCCCGGTTGAGCAGTTTCCAGTCCACTGGTTTTTTGTCGACCGGGCAGAACTTCATCTCTTCATTGTCAAGCCTGGTCAGCATGCAGGGCTTCCTGCAGCGTTCGCACCTGAATATTCTCAAAGGAGTTTTATTTTTCATATCTGATGGTGTCATATCCATCACCCTGATTCATCATTCACCCGGTTTCCTTATGTATTGGCGCGATATGCCGGGTTATGATACCCAACTCCCGTGGTATACAGGAGAACTCCCGGGTTATGCGAGGCCGGGGCCTGATTATTTCCGTAGCACCCTCTCCCCTCTTTGTCCGGGCTGATCTCATCAGGGCTGGCCAACGGCCCCTGCTGCCTGCAAAACAGGAACCGGTGTTGCTCTCCGGTACCTGCCGGATTTTCCGGTAAAGGGTGAGATTCATGTGGCCGTAAGGATGAGTACACAGGGAATGAAACTCGGCGTTCTCTGTTCCGGGGGAAAGGACTCCTGGTGTGCCTGCCATCTCGCGATGAAGAAGGAGGAGGTCGCCTGCCTTATCTCGGTGCGGTCCCGGAACGAAGAGAGCTACATGTTCCATACTCCTAATATCCACCTCGTGCCGCTGCAGGCCGAGGCTGCGGGTCTGCCGCTTGTCACGGTCGAGACCGAGGGGATCGAGGAGACCGAACTTGGCGATCTTTCGCGTGCCATCAGCCTTGCCGTGGAACAGTATGGCATCGAGGGCGTGGTGACCGGCGCCCTCCTTTCCGTGTACCAGGCCACCCGGGTCCAGCGCATCTGCCGGGACCTCGGCCTCTGGTGTTTCAACCCGCTCTGGTACACGGACCCGGAGGTTTACATGGAGCAGCTGGTCTCAACCGGTTTCCGGGCCATCATCACCGGCGTCTTTGCCGCACCGTTCTCTCCGGGCTGGCTGGGAAGGGCAATCGACCGGGACGCGATAGCAGACTTACAAAAGTACGTGCAGTCGCACCGCATCACCCTCACCGGAGAAGGCGGGGAGTACGAGACGCTTGTGCTCGACGCTCCCTTTTTTTCTCAAAGGATCGTGATCCTTGAATCTGAAAAAGAGTACGCGAATTTCCGGGGCATCATGCGCGTCCGGCGCGCCGTGCTGGAGGCAAAATGATCCTTCTTGTGGATCTCTCATGGAAAGCCGGTTCTCTTTCCCGGGACGAGTTCGTGGGACCTGTGGCGCAGATCGCTTCCCGGGCCGGGTTTGAATGGCGGGAGGCGCATTTTTCCGGCATATCCGAAGAAGAAATCCGGGGCGCCAGCGGGATCATCCTCTGCGGGACGGCGTTACAGGACAACCTCTTTGCCGGGAAGATGCAGGAGTTTTTGTGGCTCCGGGACATCCGCGTCCCCGTTCTTGGGATCTGCGCCGGGATGCAGGTCCTCTGCCTCGTTTTCGGGGGCGCCCTCCGGCCAGCCTGCGAGATCGGGATGACCACCGTCCGGGTCACCCGACCAGACCCGATCCTTCCTGACCAGCCGGCATTTGAGGCGTATGAACTGCACTCCTTTGCCTGCAACCTGCCGCCCGGCTGGGAGGTGACGGCAGTCTCGGACCGGTGCATCCAGGCAGTCCGTCACCCGGACCGGCCACTCCATGGGGTCATGTTCCACCCCGAGGTGAGAAACGACGGCGTGGTGGAACGGTTCTGCTTCCTCTGCCGGGAATAACGGGGCCGGGCGTAACGGGGACAAAAAGTCCCGGCCTCTCCCTTGTAACATTGAAAAAAACAAAAGTGCTAATATTTATCATCACCAAACTCTGTTTCGCATGTTTGAATCCGGCAAACCTCCTGTTGTAGAAAACACCGAAGAGAACCGGCAGATCTGCAGGAAATACTGCACCATCTGCCAGAACTACAAGCGACATTCGCTCGAAAAACACCAGCCGACCGAGCTCTTCTGTGGCTGCGGGACCTCGAATGCCCAAAACATGAAAGAGATCGGCTGCTTTTGCCCGGCCTGCCCGCTCTTCATGAAGTACCATCTCCGCGGCGGGTACTACTGCGTAAGAAGGTAGACGAATTTTTTTCCTAATAGTCGTCCTGGGGTTTTGCAGTGACGACCTCCTCTACTTCGGGCTGGAGGAGTGCAAGCGCTTCCCGGACCTTTTCCTGGATCGCGGGGTTTTTGTTATCCTGCATCGTATCAAGGCATGCAATCACTCCTTCATCGATAAGCGGTTCTGCCTCCCCGGATGCCGCAATAGCGATAATAATTTCCAGGGCTGAAAGGACAATGTGCAGATTTTTTCCTTAAGCAGGTTCATGATGATCTTTATCCCGCCCTGCTTTATGAGCTCGTCCGGTCTCCAGTCGTCGTCTTCTGTACTCACTGCAAGGGCTTCCAGTGCGGCCTCCCTGCCTTTTTTCCCTTGTCTGGAGATGCGGACGAGCAGGTCCTCTATGAGATCCTGTTCAATACGCAGATTTTCAACCATTTTTTCCCTCTGTCCCGGTTGACTACATCCGGACAATGTCTGGATCCGGTGAATGATACCTGAACCTCAAAGATAAAAAAACCCATTGACCCTGACAAAACGTCACCCGGTGCGAAAAACCAAAAGACAGGTTTTTTGTAAAAGGCCTGATCTGTAATAATAGAGAGGGGGAATACTGCCGGGGCTTGAGGGAGTTCACGTGCGGGCAAAAAGCCGGGTGAATGCCCGACGGGTGTTACGCATCCGGGAGAAGATGATCAAAAAATTTCGCACGCAAAGAATGTAGAATAATTATTTTTAATTTTTTGATACTCGCAGTAAGGCAATTTTTGAAGTTTAAACCCATTCTTCACTCTCCGGTACAAAAACCGGAACCACTCTCCGTCATGGCGATATCCGATCGATACGAGTGCATGAGAAGAGACTCCCCAGGTTTTATTTTTGATGGACTGCAACACATGATTAGTCTGAGGTTAGTATGATTTTTGGTTCTCACCGGATAGTCAGGGTCGTAAAGGAGAACAGATTTTCTTTTCCGGGAGATCGGATATGAAAAAAAATCCACCCATCCATGTGGATTTTGAATACGGGACTCTCAAAGAAGTGGTTCTTGGCATCCCGTTTAACATCTACCCGGATATCCGCGTGGCTCACTGGGTCTCTGAAGCACTGGGCATCCTGCCGGAGGATGAGGCAGCAAAAATTGTCGCCCGGTCCGGCAGGGATTCGATCGAAACGGGAAAATATGATGCAATGGAGCAGGAAAACCGGGAATTAATCCGTATTCTCGAACGTCATCGTGTCAGGATCCACCGGCCCGAGCAACTCACCCGGGAGCAGGTCATACAAAATTTCGGCGAAGAATTCCTCCGATTGTCCGGCCTCTCGCAACAGTATACCCGCGATCCGTTTATTGTCATCGGAAACCATGTGATAGAAAATGCGATGGGATCCCTCTACCGCCGGTGCGACATCCTTGGCCTGCGCAAACTCTTTCTTGAACGGGTGATGGGTTCGGATGCGCGGTGGGTTGCAATGCCATCCCTCGATTATTCCCGGATGATTGAAAAGGGCGGGTTTGACAAGACAGGTTTTCCGGTCCTTGAAGGCGGCGATGTGATTGTGCTTGGAAAGAATATCCTTGTCGGCACATCCCATAACAGGACAACAGGATCGAGCGAACCGGGATATCGCTGGCTGAAATCCTATCTCGAACCCTTCGGGTACGATGTCGGGCACGTACCCCTGCCGGAAGATTTCCTTCACCTTGATGTAGCGCTGTCGGTCCCGCGACCGGGCCTTGTTATTGTCTGCCCGGATGCATTTTGCGGGGGAATCCCCTCATGCTTTGACGGCTGGAAACGGATCGCCGTTACAAGGGCTGACGCACGGAGGCTTGCGGTAAACGGCCTCCCCATCGACCAGGACCATTACATCCTCGGCTATAACGATCATTTCTCCGGTCTTGATCTTACAAAAGCACTGGAAGCGGAAGGCATCACGGTATACCGGATCCCGTTTGGGAACCACAATGAAGACGGGGGATCCATCCGTTGCAGTACCAATCCGCTGGAACGGAGACTTCCGGCATAATTCATTCCCGGGTGGAAAAATATGTGCACGCGCTGCCGCGATCCTGATCGCCCTGTTGCCAGCGTCATATCTCCTCCTGACCGCAGGTCCGGATGCAGGGCTTTTTGTGATCCGGGGGCATAGCCGCCGCAAATGAAAGAAGAGCGCTGCTTTTGTCCGGCCTTTCGAGATCATCCCAAAGCACCATCTCCGCTGCGGATACTTCTGCGTCAGGTGGCAGAAATTTTTTTGTTTTTTTGGCGGGGAACATCCTCCGGTGCAGAGGGCGGGAAAGCCGGGGCTCGTACCGGCCCTCAGGGACCGGAACGCTTTTTCCCCGTCACCGGCTTATCACAAAATGTTGTTCTGGTTTACGTTCCAGATCATCATCCCTAAAAACATCTCGTTGTTGAACGTGCATTTCCCGCCAGCGGCCGTCTTTTTGTAGTACCGTTTGATCGCCCGCTTCATGGTTTCCGTGCAGGCCTGGTCATGGCTGATAATATCGATCGCATGGCCGCAAGCCTTCTCCCAGTCAAGTTCTTCTTTCCATTTTCGGCAGCTGATGGAGATCTCCGGCCGGTACCCTTTCAGGTACAGGTACATGAACGGGAACAGGAATCCCAGAGACGATCGGCGGGGGCCGGAGGGTTTCCCTATCGCGTCGAGGAGGTCCTGGATCATCTTGTCTCTGCCGCCGGGAAATGAGCCGATATAGAAACAATAGTCCCGCGAACAGGCCATCATCCGGTCGAGCGTCTCCGCATCCTTTATTGCCGGGGTCATGGAGCTGATCACGAGATCGAACTTCCCCCGGAACCCCAGCCGGTCGATATCTGCCGTCCACCACGATCCCTCGACAGTCTCCACCGGTAATCCTTCCCGGTCCGCGACCTCCCTGATCTGTGCAAGCATGCCGGGCGAGATATCAAAGGACGTGACCTGTGCACCCGCCCGGGCAAAGGGGAGGGAGAGTGCTCCCGGGCCGCACCCGATATCAAGCACCCGTGCACCATCGGCACAAAACCCGGCAGCCGACAGCAGCGCAAGGTTTTCCCCGGATTGCTTTCGGCTCCGGGCCGTGGAGATCTTTTGTGCAAAATCCCCGGACCGCTGGTTCCAGAACGTCGCCAGCTGGTTTTCGTCCATGATCTCTCTCAGGGGATTTGTCCTGTTCCAGAAATCGATCCAATAGTCCTGGTTGGTTTTCTGCGGCACTTTTCCTTTCAGTCCCCCGGTAGTATGTCATGTTCCGGTTCATGACCGGTATTTTAAATAGTTAATTATTCTGTTTTTTAACCAAAATCATTAATTACATTACCGTTTTTCACATGCAGGGGAACGATGAACACTCTGCATCACTGAATCATCCCTGCGTCGGATTTGCAAACTGGAGTCACAGGGGTATCCGGGCTTGCGGTCTCTAAAAAGCCGGAGAGGGAAACCTATTATTCCCGACGGTACTATCCACAATCATGAAAAGCAGCACGGTTACCGTTGCGGATACCGGGGAGAACCGGCAGATCTGCATGAAGTACTGCGGCGCATGCCCAAGCTACCGGAAGAACAACCTTGCACAGCACCAGCCAGACCTCCTTTTCTGCGCACGCGGGAAATCGAGTGCCCAGTCCGTAAAAGAGATCAGCTGCTACTGCCCGGCCTGCGAGCTCTTTGACAAGAACAATCTCGCTATCGGGCGGTTCTGCGACAGGAGCTAAGCGGCGCGGCGTTACCGGGTGGGCGCTTCATCCCGGTGAGCGGCATAATCTTTTGAGCAGACAGCCCGGCAGATCCTGCAGGGGTGAATCCGGATCAACCGGCTTTTTTTATAGGTTCACCCCAAAATGGGAGTACCGTTCGCGAAGGTGGGAAGGAAAAACGCGGGAGAGCGGAGACGATCACGCTACCCAGTGCAGCTCGTTTCTGACCACGGACCAGCGGGGTTCGGTTGACCCCGGGACTTCGCCAAGCACCCAGTAATTGTACTTCGCATCGAGCATCCCGTAGTCCTTCTCCATCCGGATCCAGTAGTTGAGGGCGAGGAGATAGGAATCGCTGCTGTCCTTTGCTACCGGGTACGCATACATCATCTGGTAGGAATCGTAGGGCTGGATGATGGCCACATCGTAGAACGGGTACTCGAGGGTCAGGGTATATCCTTCCTCGGCAGGAATCATGAGCGCATCTGCTTTGCCCCCCACAAAAAACTCCTCCTTTGAGTCGATCGGGACGACTGTGGCATTCGGGAGCAACTGGTGGGCGACCGCAACAAGCGCCGTGTTGTTGTACACTGCCACCCGCAGTCCGTCCATCTTTTTTACGGAATCCAGCTGTGTGAACTCATTCTTTCTGCCGTTCGGTACGACGAAGGCCAGGTGGACGGTTACGGTGGGGTCGGTGAATTTCATTACATCGAGCCGATCAGTGTTGACCACGACAGCCGACATCACGATATCGCAGTATCCGCTGTCGAGCGATTCGGCAAGGTTGGTTCCCGTGATGGGGACAAACTCGATCCGGGAGACGTTTAATGTCCGGGCCAGATCATAGGCCATCTCCACGTCGTAACCCACCAGCTCGCCCTTGCTGTTGAAGAATGCGAACGGGACATTGTTGCTGTTGTACCCGACACGGAGCACTCCCCTCTCCCGGATCTGCTGGATCTCGTCTCTTGGGCCCGGGGCCGGGGGAGCAAACAGCGGGACGTCCTCCGTGTGCAGGTAAACGGTCGTATTCACTATCTGGTCCAGCCGGTTCCCTGCCGGATCCAAAGGCAACTCGATCTGGGTGATCTGGTCCCCCCCATGATAGGATCCGGCCAGCATCTGGGTAAAGCCCATGTGCAGCCCGGCGATCAGGAGGGCTGCGAGCACGATAACACAGACAAGCGACGTAACCGCACGCTTCCACCGGAACCGGAACTGGTTTCTCGTGACGGCGATGGTGATGGTGGAAAACGAGAAGATCGAGATGACACTTAACGGTGCCACAAAGGCCTGCCGCATTATCCCTGAGCTGATGTACAGGTTGTATGCGTCAGCCGGGAGGTGCATCAGCTCCAGGAGCGATACCACCGAGAGCTTGGACGAGCCAAAGAAACTGGGAATCCCGACAGCGATGAGCTTGAGCTGTTCTATAATGCTCAGCGGGTCCTGGTACAGCCATGCGACAAAGAGGATAAAGAGGAAGGGGACGAGCCCGCCAAGGAGCGGGAAAGTATAGGCAACAGGTACCAGGATTTCGCTCACCGACCGGACTTCTCCCCGTGCCGGGGAATCTTCTTTGTCTTCGGCAGGGATCTGCTCACGATTGCCGGCCAGGGCCGCCTCACGCCCATCACCGGCACCGGATGTGTGGTCATCGGCCGGGGCGGTCCCGATCCCAATGCCGGTATCGGATTCATTGACCCGGCCTTGGAATAGTTTCTCCACCCCGTCCGTGATGAGCGGGAGGGTGATGAACTCCGTGCCGGTCGAGAAGGCAAGGAGCATGGCCCGCGAAGAAGCGGCAAGGATATCCCGGTACCGGAAGCTGGTAAAACAGGTAACGAGAAGCGGCATGACAACGAGGCCGAGAAGAATGGCGGCGCAAGCAAGGGTGATGAGGAATACCTGGAGATCGAGGAACCCCTCGAAGGTCAGGGTCCCGGCCATCACCGCTGTGATGACGAAGATGCCGACAGGGAAGGTCCGGGCAATGATATGCGTCATGCGGTCGAGTGCCCGTAAGAGGGACCGAAGGATAGTTAAGATCGGCCCGTTCCCGTCATCCAGCAGCAGGGCAAAGCCCAGGAAGAGGCAGAAGAGCACGGTGGCCGGAATGATCCCGTCCGACAATGACAGGAAAGGATTCGACGGTATGAACTGGTCGATGAGATCAAGATCGGGCGTTGGAGCAAGGTCGTTGGTACTGAAAAATGAGGCCTCCATCCTGGGCGGGAATGCGAGCTGGAACGAGAAATATCCTACAACGCAGATCACCCAGAAGAGCAGGATGATCAGGATCGCTTTGACCGCGATCTGTCGTGCCGTGTCCCGCTTCAGGCTCCCGATACCGACAATGAGGGAGAGGGCGACGGAAGGCAGGATCGTGATCTGCCAGATCTTGATGAATGCGTCGCTCGCCGGTTGCATGACGGACACAAGGTCGCCAAAGAAGAGTCCGGTGAGTATCCCGAGGATGAATCCCACCAGTATCCAGCTCGTGAGGTTAAGGCGGGGCAGTTTCATGGTCCTTGTATCTCCCTTCCCAGGGCCGCGGGTGCACGATCGATCCGGATCGCCGTTTTCCCCGCGATCTCAAAAACGCCGGAAAGAGAGCCGGGTTCATGCACACGGGCACGATCCGGCACCTGTTGCAGGCCGGGCGTCAGGCAATAAGCGATTATTACATCCGTCATTATTTAACAGTTGCCGGGTGAGACTGCCATTCCCTCATCGGAAGTCCGAAAAGTTCGCCGGTTTTCCATACTCTTTTGAGATCTGTATCGCCGTGTGCGTCAGCATCATAACAGGGATCATCGCTAAACCCGGATCCGCACATTATTTCTGTTTGCCCTGCCCACCGTCCGGATACGTATGGCCGGCGAAAAGCGTGATTTTGATGTTGCAGCGGCGACATGGGACGAGAACCCGGGCCGGGTAAAACTGGCGCACGATGTGGCGCAGGCGATCATCGGGACGACACAGCCGGGACCGGCGATGGACGTGCTGGACTTCGGGTGCGGGACGGGTCTTCTCACCCTCGCACTCCAGTCCCATGTCCGCACGATCACAGCGGTCGACAGCTCGCAGGGCATGATCGATGTCCTTGACGCGAAGATCAAAGCGCAGGGCATAAAAAACCTCCGGACCCGGCGCGTGGATCTTGAAAAGGGAGACGAGCTCACCGGAACGTTCGATCTTGCGGTCAGCAGCATGACCTTCCACCACATCAGGGACACCGACATGCTCCTCGACCGGATAGCCGGCGTCCTTAAACCCGCAGGAAAAATTGCGATTGCCGACCTCGATCTGGATGAGGGAAAATTCCACGACTCAAACGAGGGCGTGTTCCATTTCGGCTTCGACCGGCACATGATGATGAAATCATTTGCGGCCGCCGGTTTTGTTTCGGTGCGGAACCGGACTGCGGCGATCATGCCAAAGCCCGGGGCGGATGGGAAGGTACGGACGTTTACCGTGTTCCTGATGACCGGGGAGAAGGGGCGGGATACTCCCGATGATCCCCGGTGACCTCATTTTTGGATACCGGAAAAACATAGTATTTATTTTCTGGTTACCAAACTGACAACCTGTCAATGACAATTTGTCAGTGGAGAATGGTGAGACAATGAGCAATGGCGGAGATTTAAAAACGGTATCGGTGGTCCGGTGTGAGAACTACAACCGGGAGAACGTGTGCACTGCAGTCAGGAATGCAATCGATCTGGTCGGAGGCGTGGGCGCATTTGTCTCCCCGGGCCAGAAGGTATTTTTGAAGTTCAACCTCCTCCAGGGGTCGGCGCCCGAGACGTGCATAACTACAAACCCCGAGGTTGTGTATGCCGTCGCAAAACTGCTCAAACAGTAGTTCCGAAAGTATAACTCCCGAACGTATAACAACAAAAATAAGTATGG
>CAYVTY010000013.1:27314-58076 GCA_964454995.1 uncultured Methanoregula sp. | reverse complement strand
CAAAACACATGCTCACGCTCGCGGAAGGCGTGATCGACCAGAAGACCCCGATCCTTTTTGTGATCCCAAAAAGGAAGGACTACTCGTTCATCAAAGAGGGGATCGGAAAACTGACTGACGGGGGCGAGCGCTCCGCTTTTATCATCGGCATGGGCGATATGATCATGCCCGCGATCCTCGTCGTCTCAGCAAACGTCTTTGTCCACGGGACAAAATACTTCGGGTTCATTAACCTGCCGGCGCTCGGGGCGATCATCGGTTCCATTGCCGGCCTTATCGTCCTGCTCCACTTTGTCATGTCCGGCAAACCACAGGCCGGCCTTCCCCCCTTAAACGGCGGGACTATCATCGGATTTCTGGTCGGCCTGGCTCTCCTCAGCTTTCTTTGATTCTTCCCAGGCCTTGCGGTGCGAGAGGAGCTCTTTGAGCACCTCGTCCACGCCGTCTTTTGTTTCGGTGGACATGGAGAGATATCCCTCCTCAACCTTGAGATCGGACTTGTTTGCGACGATGATGAGCGGTACGCTGACCATGCCTTTTACCTCGTCGAGGAGCCGCAGCTGCATCTCCATCGGATACCCGCAGTGCTCGGACGGGTCGAGGATGAAGAGGATCACGCTTGCCACGTTCATCATCGCGGAGAGCGCCTGCCGTTCGATGGGGTTTCGCTCCTCTGCGGGCCGGTCGAGGATCCCCGGGGTGTCCACGAACTGGATGCGGATCCTGCCTTCTTCGCGGAGACCGACGATCACGCCTTTTGTCGTGAACGGGTAGGATGCTATCTCGGGGGTTGCGGACGAGACGAGCCGGATAAACGAGGATTTGCCCACGTTCGGGTACCCGGCGATGACGACCGTAAATGCGTCCTCGATATGGGGCAGTTTCCGCAGCGTGTTCCGTACCTTGTTTAAGAACAGCAGGTCCTTATCGATCTGGTGGACCATCGAGGCAAGGCGTGCGACCGCCCGTTTCCGGAGCACGAGGGTCTCAGTTGATCGCCGGGTCTGCACGGCGATATCGTTCCCCACCATCTTGGTGTGCTTTGCCGCCCAGCCTACCGCCCCGAGTGACTGCTTGATATTGTCGATCCCGTAGAGGATATCCGCCATCTCCCGGTAAAAGGGAGGTATCTCTTCAAACTCAGGGAATCCCCGGATGATGTAGACCAGCCGGTCGTGGATCGCCGCGCCGACGGCCCTTACAAATTCCTCGTTTGCCCGATCCTTGTTAGTCTTCTCTTTACGCTTCTTTGCTGCACGGCGGAAACTCCGGTCAAGGATCTCATCTGCAGTGGGCACTGTTGGCATCCGTTCGAATTCCACAAAACTCCAACCTATATATCCATAGACAGTGATACGTCTTATCGTTATGGAGCTGTCCCTTATCCAGAAGGATATCCTGATCACGCTCATTACCCTCTACCACCAGCAGTCTCATTCCATCAAAGGCGAAGAGATCGCCGATATGATCCTGCGGAACCCGGGTACGGTGCGTAACCAGATGCAGTCCTTAAAAGCGGTCGGCCTTGTGGACGGGGTCCCCGGGCCAAAGGGCGGCTATATCCCCACCGAACTCGCGTACAAGGAACTCAACCTGAATATGTCGGGCGCAGACTACGATGTGCCGATCAGCCGGGATGGCACAGAGGTGAAGGGGGCACATGTGCAGGAGATCGATTTTACCACGCTCTGCCACCCTGACATCTGCCATGCGGTCATCAAGCTCGTCGGCAGTGCGAAGATCTTCGAGATTGGCGACAAGATTACCATCGGCCCGACCCCGGTGAACAAGCTCCTGATCCGGGGAGAGGTCTTCGGGAAGGACGAGGCAAAGCAGTCGCTCCTTATCGCCACCTCCGAGATGATCTCGCTTCCCAAGCAGCCGATCAAAGCCTACATGAGCACCCCACTCAAGTCGCTCACCAGCGCCCAGTCCATTAAGGATGCGATCGCCCTCTTTACCCGGCACCACATCCATGGCGCGCCGGTGATTGACGGGGAACACCTTGCGGGCATTGTCACCATGAGCGATATCACAAAAGCCCTTGACCGTGGCCTGACCATGGACACCCTCCTCCCGTCGGTGATGACCCATGATGTGGTCGAGGCGCCATCTGATATCAAACTCTTTGAAGTGATAACGCGGTTCAAGGAACGCGAGATCGGGCGGCTCATCGTGACCGAGAACGGGAAGGCTGTCGGTATTCTCACCCAGTCGGATATTATCCGGGTCTTTCCCTCACTCTGATGCGGTCCCGCTAACCCCGGAAGTACTTCCGGCACTGTGCTTTTTTCATTCACGCGGGCCGCGCATGAAAAGAACGAAAAAGTCGAATTGGATTTTCAAAATAACCTTCTATGCCCCTCCATTTCAGAACACTTTAAATATTAATACATCGTCATTTTTTTTATGACACGTACATTTGCCCGCAGCCTCTCACGAAAAAAGATCATGAGCAATGACGGTAAGCTTGTCGGCACGCTCAAGAACATCAGGGTCGATTTTGATTCGGGGCAGGTCCTCGACCTGATCATCCACCCGGACCAGTCCTTTGTCACCGATGGATATGACCTTGAAGATGGCAACCTGCTGGTTGTCCCCTTTGAGGCAGTAAAAGACATCAAGGATTATATCGTCGTTGACCGTTACCTTGCCCGAAGGTAAGGCGAATATTTTTTTACGGCTTGTACAAAGCCCTTTCCGAATCCTTCTTCCATCACATCGGATGCTACCGTTTTTGTCGCCGGGTGGGCATTTGCGATGGTCACGCCTCGGCCGGCCCACTGGAGCATCTGGATGTCGTTCACACCGTCGCCGATGGCAAAAAAGTCCTTAGGGGAAAAGCCCATGTCGCGTGCGAGGGCGATAAGAGCGGTTCCCTTGCTGATACCTTCTGACTGGAGGTGAATCGCATACCCGGTGTCGATTACCTGCACCGGCTGGCCGGCAAGTATCTGCTGGACCTCTTCAACCGGCACGGTCCGGGCAAATGCAAGGTCTGCATACCGGTACGTGGGGTTATAGAGCTCCAGCTCGATCCCGTTCTTCCGGTAATGGGCCTGCACGATTTCAAGGGCTGTACGGCAGACTCCCTGATCCCCGGTGATGTGGAGGGTGCCGGTATAGCCGATCCGGTACACCCCCCCGTTCTCTGCGATGAACGTCCCTTTGGTACCTGTCATTTTGCAGAGGGCGTCCATGAAGCAGGCAGTATTCCCGCTCGCAAGGACGACCTCGATGCCGTCATCTGAAAGCGACCGTATACACTCGATCGCCCCGGTGTCGATCCTGCGGGTGGCATCTGTTATTGTTCCGTCAACATCTGTCAACAGTGCTTTTAACACGGCTTGAGTCCTGCCTCTTCAACCATGAATGGTGCTTCGCCCTCGGGGAGGTTGGGACTGTCCACGAGACGGGCGATACGCTTACCGGCCTTGCTCTTCCGCAGGTAGATACGGAAGGTCGCCGTGTGGCCCACGATGTTGCCCCCGATGGGTTTTGTCGGGTCGCCGAAGAACACGGCCGGGTTGGACATGACCTGGTTTGTCACGAGGCCGACCGCATTGTGCTCGTCGATGAGCTTAAAGAGATCGTGCATGTGCCGGTTGAGTTTCTGCTGCCGTGCGGCAAGCGTTCCCCGGCCGGCGTACTCGGACCGGAAGTGAGCGGTGAGCGAATCGATGATAAAGAGCTTCACCGGCTTCTTGCCTGACTTGAGCTCGGTTGCAAGGTCCCGGGAGTTCTCCACGAGAAGCATCTGGTGATCGGACGTGTGCGCCCGGGCGATATGGATATTGTCCAAGAACTCCTGGGTGTCCGGGATGTCATCGATGCCAAGACCCTTGACCATCTGCTCGATACGTTCGGGACGGAACGTGTTCTCGGTATCGATATAGATCACGCTGCCGTTAAGGCCACCCTGCTCTTCGGGGAGCTGGACATTGACCGCCATCTGGTGGACGATCTGGCTTTTACCGGAACCAAACTCACCGTACATCTCGGTAATTGCCTGGGTTTCCATGCCGCCGCCAAGAAGTGCATCGAGTTCCGGGACCCTGAAGGACAACTTCCTGATATCCTTTCTCTGCTCGAAGATATCTTTCCCGGTTTTGAAACCGCCGATATCCGCGGATTCACGGGCCGCTTTGATGATCTTCTTTGCCGTGGACTCCGAGATCTCCGTGATCTCCGAGAGTTCGGCCGGTGCGGCGGTTGCGATGCTCTCAACGGATAGGTAGCCTGCTTCGCGTAGCTTGTCGGCAGTAGTTGGTCCGACGCCGGGTAAATCTTCAATATCCAGTGCTTTGTCAGCCATTTCTAGTACATCTCCTATGGCACAACAACATTTTAACCCCACCCATATAACCCGGGGCCATGCGGGGGGTGAAAGTGATTTTTATCATGGTGCGGGGTCATCCAGTCGTCTGACAAGAGTGGCAAGGCGGCCTGCCACCTCTTCCATGGTCTTCTCCGCCGGTTCCACCGTATCCGGGATGATACGGCTTCCTGCGAGCACTCCTGTGACCCTCATCTCGCACCCCTCCGGGAACTCTCCCTCGACAAGGTATCGGTCAGTGCCGTTGTCGATAAATGTGCACCCGTTGCCGGAGATCATCGTCCCGGTAAAGGTGATAGCCTGTCGTTCTTCGTGCGGGACCCGGAAGATACTGCCCCGGCCCACGCCGAGCTCGATGCATCCGAACCGGCCGGGTTTTGCCGCAGCATGGTAGATCTCGACACGATCACCGGGATGCACCGGCACCAGTGCCTTCTCCCCCCAGAGCACGACTTTTTGATCCTCCTCTCCCTCACCGATGCGGATATTCCGTACCCACGAGACCGCCCCGGCCCGTGAGGTAAACGACCGGGGTTCCTGAACGGTCTTTACCTCGCCACGAACGGAATAATAACCGGTGTCGCTGACCGATGCGAGCGGGGCAAAGGGCACCGTAACGGTGGCATCGGAAAGACGTACCGCACCCGACTCGTCGATGCTGTAACCCCGCCCCTCGGAACGCCGATCGGGTTTTGCCCCGGTGATATGGATAACGCTCCCCGGGGGGATATCCCGAAGCAGGTCCGGCGCCCACGCGACGAGCCGGGCGGTCCCGGTGGCATCGCTGATCACGCATTCCTGCATCTCGCCGGTCGTCCCGTCCCTTCGGGAAAATGAACGGGGTGCGTCTGCACCGATCAGGAGCACATCGAGATCGACCGGTTCCGTGGACAGTCCCGACCCGTTCCCTCCGGCAGTCGCGGTGCAGGTGATCTCGCAGGTAGCCTTCCGCAGGGCAAGCGCGTAGATCTCGCGCATATTCTTTCCCGGGTGTCTCCCGATGATTTCCAGCACGTCGCCAATAGCAATCTCAAGGACAGCACCTGCCTTCTCGTCCCAGAGCACGATCCGGGTGGTTCCGGTCTCGTCGCCCACGAGAAGGGTCGCAACCCAGCCCTTCTCCCCGTCTTTTCGGGTAAATTCCTTGGGGTCGGTCTTGTCGACGACCTTCGCAAAAAAACAAAAAAGACTGGATTTTCCCGAGAGCTCCCGGACCTTGACATGCTGCCGGCCGAGCGCCCCAACGACGAGCATCGCGGCGGTCGGCTCGTCGAGAAGATCCCCGCACTCATCAATCTTTTGTTCCACGCGCCGTTCGAACTCCTCCTGCGTGATGAGATCGTCGACCAGTGCATAGTGGAAGAGTACCACGAAAACCTCCCGGTGTTACCGCTGCCAGGGCGGCCGCACCATGGTGCCGGTCAGGTCAGAAAGGGTCTCGCTGCGCCGCATGAGTGCCGCATCTTTCCCGTGGATCAGCACTTCGGGGCAGCGGGGCCGGCCGTTATACTGCGAGGACATCGCGTACCCGTATGCGCCGGTGTCAAGGACCGCGATCAGGTCGCCAGCCGCAAGTTCCGGCAGCTTCCGGTCGGGAGCAAGGATATCCCCGGTTTCGCAGATAGGCCCGGTGACCGTGTACTCGGCAGTCTGGGGTGCGTCCGCATGGTTTGCCACGATCACCTCGTGGTAGGAATCGTACATCGCGGGCCGGATGAGCAGGTTGAATCCCGCATCCACGTTCGCGAACCTTTTATGGGCGATCTTTGTCGAGTTGACCCGGGTGAGGAGCACGGTCGAGTCCGCGACTAAAAACCGGCCCGGCTCGATCCAGAGTTCAGGAGTAATGCCTGCTGCTTTGATCCCCGCAAGGAAGACCGGCATGACCGCGTTTGCGTAGTCCTCCGGTGTCGGCGCTGGGTCGGTGTCGTGGTGGTACGGAATGCCAAGACCACCCCCGAGGTCGAGGAATTCGAGTTTCACGCCCATTTCGGAGAGTTCCTTTGCGATCCTGACCATGACCTCGGTGGCCTTTGCAAACGGCCCGACCTCGAGGATCTGCGACCCGATATGGCAGTGGATCCCGACCGGTTTTACGTTCTTGCAGGCAAGTGCCTCACTGTACGCGGCCGGGATCTGCTCGTGGGGGATCCCGAACTTGCTCGTGGCAAGACCGGTGGCGATCTTCGGGTGGGTCGGGACTTCGAGCGCCGGGTTGACCCGGAATGAGATCGCTGCAACTTTCCCGGCATCACGGGCCACCGCATCGAGCTGGTGGAGCTCGTCAAGGGAATCGACCGACACTTTCACGCCATGCTGCACGGCAAGGGCAAGGTCGGCTTTTGTCTTTGAACTGCCGTTAAAGAGCAGTTTCTTTGCCGGCATGCCGGCTTCGAGCGCGAGCGCAAGTTCGCCGCTGGAAAAGACATCGGCCCCGGCGCCGAGCTTCGCAAGCGCCCTCATCACGGCAAGGTTGCCGTTTGCCTTTGCCGCAAAGAGCATCTGCACCCTGTCGTACCTGGCAGAGAGGGCTTTTTTGTAGTCCTGGAAGTGCTCGCAGATCCGGTCCTCGCTTGTGACGTAGAGCGGCGTACCGTATTTCCCGGCAAGAGACACGCAGTCGTGGCCGCCGATGTGGAGGTGCCCGTTCTTTATCGTGAGGTGCGGGGGGAGTTTCATAAGGAAAGCCTCCGCATACGTTCGATTGCCTCCTTGATCCGTTCTACCGGCCGGGTGATGGCAAACCGCACGTAGCCCTCTCCCGCAGAGCCAAAGCCGACGCCCGGTGTCACGACAATACCTGCCTCGTTTAAGAGTTTTGCCGCAAAGGACATGCAGTCTTTGACCGGCATCCAGACATAGAAGGTGGCCTTCGGTGATGGCACGTCAAAGCCGAGGTCGCGGAGCCCCGAAACCAGCACGTCCCGGCGCTCCTGGTAGATGGCGCAGGCCTCTTTTACGCAGTTTTGCGGGCCCGAGAGCGCAGCGATCGCGGCATACTGGACGGCGTTAAAAACCCCGGAGTCGACGTTCGTCTTGACCCGGCCAAGACCGGCGAGGATCTCCTGATTTCCCACCGCCATGCCGATCCGCCAGCCGGTCATGTTGTAGGTCTTTGAAAGCGAGTGCATCTCGACTCCTACCTCCATCGCCCCTTTTGCCTCTAAAAACGACGGGGCGCGGTAGCCGTCGAACGCAACCTCCGAGTAAGGGTTGTCCGAGACCACGACGATGTGGTGGTCGGCGGCAAAATCCACGACCTCGCGGTAAAAAGAGAGCGGGGCAATGGCTGCCGTGGGATTATTGGGGTAGTTGATGAACATGAGCTTTGCAGAGCGGACGACCTTCTCTGGTATTGCATCGAGGACCGGGAGGAAGTTGTTCTCCACAAGGAGCGGCATCTCGTGGACTTTTCCTTCGGCAAACAGGGTGCCGGTCGAATACCCGGGATAGCCGGGGCTCGGGGCGAGCACGTAGTCGCCGGGGTTCACAAACGCCTCTCCGATATGGGTGATCCCGTCCTTTGACCCCATCAGGGCAAGGGTCTCCCCGAATGCATCGAGCGTGACGCCGAACCGCTTGTGGTACCAGCCGGCAACGGCTTCCCGGTAGGCCGGCATCCCGGCATACGAGGGGTAATGGTGGTTCGCCGGGTTATGTGCGGCCGAGCAGAGCGCATCGACGATGTGCGGAGGTGTGGGGAGATCCGGGTCGCCCACGCCCAGATCGATGATATCAACACCTTTTTTCTGCTGCTCTGCTTTCATCTCGTCAATCCGTGCAAAAAGATACGGCGGGAGATTGCTCATGCGTGTTGAGTACATAGGTAGTACACGTTCGTGCCCCGGCCACTAGTAATTAACGATCTGGCAGGGATGACTATACCATCCTGTCAGGAAGATATGCTTAATATCAGGCAGGCGCGAACCAGTGACATAAGACATGCATATATCATCTGGAAGGAGTGAACCGGCGTGGCAACGGATATCGTGGTGATCCTCTGCACAGCGGCACCGGCCGAGGCGTCCTCGATGGCGCAGGCACTGGTTGCACGGCGGGTTGCCGCATGCGTCAATATCGTTCCCGTACAGTCAACCTACCGGTGGAAAGGCGAGCTCTGCAATGATCCTGAACACCTGATGATCGTAAAGACCACACAAGAGGGTGCGGACCGGGCGGTCGCAGCGATCCGGTCGATGCACAGCGCTGAAGTACCGGAGATTATCGTGCTGCCGGTGATTGCAGGCCACGCCCCTTATCTCGACTGGGTGCGGCAGGTGACAAAAGATACCTCATGATCGCCGCCTCAGGTAGATATGTGGAAGGGCAGGATACACAGGGTTATTGCCCCGGGCTCGCAAACAGGAGAACTATACAACAAACGGATGCAGGTCATGGAACCAGATACCATCGCACAACCCCCAAAAACTGCGCTCCTCGTGCTGGGGTGCCCGCAGGTGCCGGTGCAGACCAGTATCGCACTGTACCTCGTCAGCCGGCTCAAATCCGCCGGCATAACACCGGTGATTGCCGGCAATAAGGCAGCAAGCACCCTGCTTGTGGTCGCCGATCCCGACCGGCACTACCTGGGCGAGATCACCGACCTCGACCGGGCCGTCGCCCAGATCACCGAGAAGAAACGGGACTTCGACCAGTGTTTTGTGTTCATCCACAACGATGCAGGGATCAGTTACGCTGCGACGATGGGCGTGATATCGAAAGCGAAACTGTATGTCCTTGTATACGGCGAGCACCAGGAAGATATTGTGCAGCAGATCACCTTCCCCTGCACAAAGATGGCGGCAAAGGCCGTGCACAATCCCCTCCCCCTGAAAAAAGTGATCGATGAGGTGGCACCATGGGCTGTGTAGAAGCGCTCAATTACGAGATCCTGATACGGGATGCCTCGTTCAAGGAGTGCCGGGAATATATCAGGAGCCACTTCCCCGAATCTATCGACGTCGAGCCGGGGTTCAAGATCTTCGATGTTCACACCATCGGCGTTCCCCCGATTGCCGTGGGTATTGACGGGGATTTTGTTATCTTCCCGTACACCAAGCCCTGTCACGGGACCTTCCTGCTGCGGGTACAGGATGCCGAAGAGGCCGCACGGCTGCGGGCGCAGAAAAAAAGCCGGTAATTCTGATCCAAACCCGTCCGGTGGCAGGCTCCCGTGGTATGCGATCCAGTCTGTCCTGGTGAAAACCTGCCTGAAGGGAAAATATATAGTACGTATGAGTGAAGTATAACACAACAGGGATTGGCTATGGCAGGGAAAGGAAAAGTGCTCCTGGTGGACGATGAGGATATCATCCTCGATGTGTCCCGGGAGGTGCTCCGGTTCCTTGGGTACGATGCTGTTTTTGCAAAAGAGGGTGCGTCAGCAATAGAGTTATACCGGCAGGAAAAGGAAGCAGGCCGGCCGTTTGATCTGGTGATCATCGATCTCACCATCCCTGATGGAATGGGCGGCCGGGAAACCATAGAAAAACTCCGCAGCTACGATCCCGCGGTAAAAGCGGTGGTGTCAAGCGGGTACGCCAACGACCCGGTCATGCAGGACTTTGCCAGTTACGGCTTTTCCGGCAGGCTCGCCAAACCTTACCGGATCAACGAGATGAAAACGCTCCTTGAGGATATGATCCGGAAGAACTGACGTTTTGTTTATGCGCCCTCTATCCCCGGGGCCGCCACTATCCCAACCTATTTACCGTTTCCGAAAACATCAGAGATGTGAGGAAACCGCGTATGAAGGAAGTATCCGTGCTCGTGGGGGGCAGGGCCGGCGACGGGATCAATAATGCCGGGGCGATTGTTGCACAGCTGCTCAACCATCTCGGTTATTTTGTCTATGTCTCTATCGATTACCCGTCCCTGATCCGCGGGGGACACAATTTTGCCCTGGTGCGTGCCGCTGATGAACCCGTCGGGGCGTACAACGACCGGATCGACTATCTTGTCGCGCTCAACCAGGAGACGCTCGACCTGCACCTGCCGCACTGCCCGGACTGTACCGTAGTGGCAAATGCGGATCAGGTAAAATCAATAAAAAGCGGCCAGACCGTTTCCATAAATGCCATCCTTAAAGCAGAATCCGCACCGCCAATCACCGGGAACTCCGTGATGATCGGCGCCTTTGCAAAAGCGGCAGGCATCCCATGGGAGCTCGTCCTGGAAGTATTCAGCCGGCATATGCCAAAGGCCGCAGATGAGAACCTCCGGGTTGCCCGGCGGGCGTACGATGAGTGCCACACCACCCGGCCGGTACCGGCGCTCTCTGGTAAGACACACAGTCTGCTCACGGGGAATGAAGCGATTGGGTGTGGCCTTGTCGCCGGCGGCCTGACGCACTATATCTCATACCCGATGACGCCGTCCTCATCCTTGCTTCACTTTCTTGCCGGGAATGCAGAGCGGCTCGGGATAACGGTCATCCACCCGGAGAACGAGATCGGGGTGATCCTGATGGGTCTTGGCAGCGCTGTGGCCGGGGCGAGAACCGCGGTCGGTACTTCAGGAGGCGGGTTCTGCCTCATGACCGAAGGGCTCTCGTTTGCCGGTATGGCAGAGATCCCGGTCGTGATCGTGGTCTCCCAGAGAACCGGGCCATCGACTGGTCTTCCCACCTACACCGGTCAGGCAGAGCTTCAGTTCGTGCTGCACGCCGGGCAGGGGGAGTTCCCCCGGCTGGTCGTGGCGCCTGCCGATGCCGGCGAGGCGTACCGCTGGTCGGCGGCCGCGATGCACATTGCCTGGAAATACCAGATCCCGGCATTTGTGCTTCCCGACAAGACTTTGTCCGAGGGTACCTATAGCGTCGATTATGACACTCTTGCCGATCTGCCGGTGGCCGATCCCGTGCTCTGGGACGGGCAGGCGGCTCCCTACCGGAGGTACCATGACACCCCGGCCGGCATCTCCCCTCTTGCATTCCCGGGCAGGAAAGATGCGATCGTGAAGGTGAACAGCTATGCGCACGATGAGGACGGGTACACGATCGAGGATGCAGGGCTGGTTACCCTGATGACCGAAAAGCGCAGGAAAAAGGAAGGGACACTCAAAGAGGAGATGGAACGGTACCCGTGCGTCAATGTCCGGGGCACCGCCGGTGCCACAACCGCCCTCCTCTGCTGGGGCTCGGTCCGGAATGCCTGCGATGAAGTAGCCGCACGGCTGGGCCTGCGGGTGATCCAGCCGGTCGTGCTCTCCCCCTTCCCGGACCAGCAGTTTTCTGCTGCATGCGGCGGGGTGCAGCACCTGATTGCTGTCGAGGAAAATGCCACCGGACAGCTCGCCGCACTTGTCCGTGAGCATGGCGGGCGGGTCGATGCTACCGTGCTCAAATACGATGGCCGCCCGTTCACCCCCGATGAACTGTTCCTGCGGGTGCAGGAGGCGATCGCCCCATGACCCGGAACCTGATTACCCCTGCACAGAACACCTGGTGTCCCGGCTGCGGCAACTTTGCCATCCAGCACACGCTCAAGGACATCCTTGCTGCCCTCGAAAAAGAAGACCGTTCCCTTGACGATGTGGTGCTGGTCACTGGTATCGGCTGCCATGCAAAGATTGCCGATTACTTAAACATCAACAGCGTCTACACGCTCCACGGGCGGACGATCCCGGTAGCAACGGGGATCAAACTTGCAAACCCGAAACTTACCGTCATCTGCTGCGCGGGTGACGGTGACGCATACGCGGAAGGTCTCGACCACCTGATCTTTGCGGCAAAGAGGAACATCGACCTCACCATGATCGTCCACAACAACCGGGTCTATGGACTCACCACCGGGCAGTACACCCCCACGTCGCCGCTGGGGTTCAAGGGAAAATCAACACCGTCGGGAACCACGGAGTACCCCTTCAACCCGCTGGAACTGATGCTTGCCAGCGGTGCCACGTATATCGCACGCGGCTACACGCGGAAGATGCCGCAGCTTGCGCAGCTGATACGGCAGGGTATCGCCCACAAGGGTTTTGCCTTTATTGATGTCCTCCAGATCTGCGCGAGTTTCTTTAACATGACCGAGTACTACCAGTCCCGGGTGTACGACATCGATGGCCATGACACCGCTGATTTTGAGAAAGCGTGCGCAAAAGCGCGGGAATGGGACTACAACCGGGATGCGCCCATCGCGCTCGGGGCGTTCTACAAACGGGCTCTTCCCACCTTCGATGACCGGTACCCGGCCCAGGATATGTCAGTCGGGGAACGTACTCGACGGATCCGAGACCTTTTTGAGGCAGCGAGGTAACGATTAACCCTGCATCATGCCGGCCGGATCACCCGCAGCGGAGGATCCGGCAAACGGTGACGGAGTGAAACGAGCATATGGATGAACCCGGGGCAAACGGCGCTGATGTATCCCTGCCGGGTGCAGGGAGATCTGCCGGTGTGACCCTTCTTTTGATTCCCCTTCTGATCGTCATTATCTGGCTGCTGGAGAATTACCTGCTCGCAGGGAGCACCCGCCTCTTCTGGCAGGTAAGTCCTCTGGTTCTTGTGCTCTATACGATCCTTTCCGTTGTCATCGTGGGTACTCTTGTTCCCGTCATGCGTATCCGGGTCTCCTTTCTCTCGGGTGCAGTTAACATGTTCCAGATCGGTTTCCGGCCCCTGCGCCGCACGCTCATTGCCGTCATCCTGACGGCCCTTGCCGGTTTTATCATTCTCAGCCAGTCAGTGCAGGGCCTGGACCGGTTGACCGGTGCGGCACTCTTTGTTCTCCTTCTCCCGACTGCGATCGCTGCAGTGATGATCTGCTGGGTGCTTGTCGGGACCCATGTGCAGGCATATGTCCGCTGCGGGGGGGCGGTGATCTCTGTCTTTACCGGTGTCCTGCTGACGGCCCTTGTCTTTGCCATTTCCCTGTCTGTCCTTTTTGCAGGGGTGAATTTCCGTGAATTCTTTGTCGGTTTTTTTGCTGCCGGGTGCGTGGCTGCATTCTGTTTTTTTGCCGTCCGCGATGTCTGGGCAACGGTCATTGTCGTCGCGTTCAGTCTTGTGATCCTGCTCAACTCACGCATCGATCCGGCGTATCTCGCCCGGTTCAGCCCGGTGGTTGCATTCTGCGGGATCCTTGCGGTCCTTGTCCTTGCCTGTGTCCACGACTATTTTTCCCGGCATTATACGACGGTTCTGCTCCCGGGAAAATAACCGGGTTTTCCTGGTGCATCCCCGTATATCCTGGAGGTGGCAAACCGGGATAACCGTCATGCACGAAACGGGTCGTATCTTTCCTGGAACGCGTGTATCAGGTGTTTTAACAGCCAAATTTTTATCAGGCTGTGAGCAGAACGCTATGTTATGTCCAGAACATCTCATTACAGACTCCTGCTGTTCCTGATACTTATCCTCTGTGTGTTTCTTGCCGGCTGTTCAAGCCAGAAGACCACTGCGACAACACAAACGGTCGCTACCACCCAGGCCGGGCCAGAATACACGGCCGGCGATATCGTTACGAATACAGCATCATCACCAATATGGCTGATCGTATCCTATGACTCTTCTGCGGATCAGTACGAGCGTGCGCTGCTCGTGAAGAATTCCGATGGCAGCTGGGGCCGGGTGACGGCCACCACGGATGAATTCCCCCGTGCAGAGATGGAAAAATTGTACACGGTAAAACTTTCCCATGTGTCTGCAACATCAGTCACGGTTGTGACTCCTACCATCCCCACGACGGTGTCAACTACGCTATCAGGAAGTGCACCAGCGATAACCGCGATATCTCCCACGAGCGGGGCAACCGGTACGAGCGCGAGTTTCACGATCACCGGGAGCAACTTCCAGACCGGGGCAACGGCAAGCCTTGTCCAGCCGGGAAAACAACCAGTAACGGCCACAAGTATTTCGGTCTCATCCACCCAGATTACCGGTAATTTTGATCTGAGCAGTCTAGCTGCAGGTCCGGCGAATGTCGAAGTAGCAAACCCCGACACCCAGTCGACCACCCTGCAGAACGCGTTTACCATCGGCGCAGCATCCCCGGTGATCTCCAGTTTCAGTCCCACGAGCGCTGATCTTGGCGCCACCTCTGTTGCCTTTTCGATCACCGGACAAAACTTAGCCGATACATTGGCGATAACTCTGGTGTCGTCCGATGGTTCACAGCAGGTTCCCTGCGCAAGCCTGTCCACACCCACGTCAACGGGCGTTACCTGCACGTTTGCAACAATTCCCGATACTTTAACAACCGGTGCGTATACGGTCAAGGTTATGACGTCTGATGATACCTCAGGTACTTCGACATCGACCTTTGCCATCAACAATGCAACATCATAATTTTTCCTGATACCTCCACGAATTCCCTGCGTGCAGTTCCGGTGATGGCATGGATCTCCTCCTTTTTTCTGTCTTTGTACTCGCCATCACCGGTATTGTGATCGGATTTGCCTCCGGTTTTTTCGGTGTCGGGGGTGGTTTTCTCATGGTCCCGGTGCAGTACTGGCTGCTTACCTCGTTCGGGTTTGACCCGACGCTGTCGCTCCGGGTCGCGTTCGGGACCAGCCTTGCGGTGATCCTGCCGACTGCGCTCTCCAGCACATGGGGCCATCACTGCCGGCACTGCGTGCTGCTGCGCCCTCTGGCGCTGATGGTCGTCCCCGGGATCCTCGGAGGTTTTGCCGGCGCGGCAATTGCCACCCACGCACCCGGCCGGCTCATGGCCTGTCTCTTTGGGGTGTTGCTCTTTCTTGCCGCATTAAGGATGTTTTTTTCTCACACCCCTTCCAGCGGAGAGCACATCACGGAAATCACGTGGATATACCTGCCCTGGGGTTTTGCCTTCGGTCTGGTCTCGGGTCTGTTTGGCATCGGCGGCGGCGTTGTGATGGTTCCGGTGATGACGACCGTCCTTGGCATTCCCCTCATCAGGGCCATCGGCACCTCGACAGCGTTCATGCTCTTCTCTTCCGCGAGCGGTGTTGTTACCTATATCGTCAACGGCCTTGACGTAGCCGGCCTGCCTCCGTATTCGTTCGGTTACGTCAATGGTGCGTACTGGTGCATCCTTGTGGCAGCAAGTGTTCCGTTTGCACAGGTGGGTGTCCGTGCCGCCCACACCATTCCCCCGGAGAAGACCAGACTGCTCTTTGTGATTCTCATGATCGGGGTGGGGCTCCACATGATAGTTACCGGTGGGTGAAGAAGAGATCGCAAGTATACTGTTGAGACATTCCTTTTTTGTATTCTTTCATAGGATGGAGCGGGTAATCCTTGTCATTTGCCCACGCTGGTATCCTTTATATTTATGCTAATAACACTGTACATTCATACAATGAAGAGTGAACATCATACCGGCAGACTCATTGCGTCCCTTGTGGCCTGTCTCATCCCCGGCTATGTTGCGCTCTATCTCTTCACCACGTCTATCGCGGGCTGGTACTCCGGCCTGAAGAAACCAGCCTTTATCCCACCAGATATTATTGTTTTTTACGCGATCATTCTCGTGTTCTCCCTTCTGGGCCTCACCCTGTATACTATGTGGAATGCCGATCTGTCGAATCGTGAAGCACGGGCAGCCCTCCGACTCTTTACGCTTTTAGTGTGCCTGTATTTCCTCTGGTTTGTAGCCTTCTTCCTCCTCCAGGCCGCATTTTTTGCGCTGATCATAATCGTGATGGTCGTCGCCGTGATGCTCAGTACGCTTGTACAGGTCCTGTGGTCTACCGTGGTTTCTGCGTTATTTCTTGTCCCGAGTCTCATCCTAGTGCTGATTTTCTGCTGGGCCAACCTGCAGATCGTGCTGATGAACCCCGGTCTCCCTGTCTGGGGGAGTGTCATTTAGGTACGCAGGGCGAACCTTTTTTGGGCACTATCGAAACGATTATTCCCTGCACTACCCCACACTCTACCAGCCATAAACAGGAGTGATTTTTACGGACCGATACGTGTGTACCGTCTGCGGGCATGTTCACAATCCCGAAAAAGGCGAATCGTTGCAGGACATCAGGCCCGGCGTTTGCGTTTGCAGACATGCCGGCAGACTGGGCTTGCCCGGTCTGTTTTGCGTCAAAGGATCAGTTTAAAAAAGAGGAGTGAAGACTGGTTGTTATGGTCTCCCGCGAACTCGTCTCTGGGGTATTCTCTGTCGGGGCATTCGATTTTGACCGGCGGATCTTCGATGAGCTGATCCCGCTCCCGGAAGGGACAAGCTACAACTCATATCTCATCCGGGGTAGCACAAAGACGGCTCTCATCGATACAGTCGACCCGGCAAAAGAGTATGACCTCATCTCGAACCTGGTACGTCTGGGCGTCGAACACCTTGATTATATCGTGATCAACCATGCCGAACAGGACCACTCCGGCACGCTCCCGATGATCCTGGAGTTCTACCCTGATGCCCGGGTGGTCACGAATGCAAAATGCAGGGATCTCCTTGTTGCCCTGCTGCACGTCCCGCAGGAGTGTTTTACGGTAATCGCTGACGGGGAGACCCTGTCGCTTGGGGACCGGACGCTCCAGTTCTTTATCACGCCGTGGACACACTGGCCCGAGACCCAGATCACCTGGCTTGTCGAGGACAAGATCCTTTTCCCCTGCGACCTCTTCGGGTTCCATGCAGCCACAAGCGAACTGTTTATTACCGACGAAGCGTGGGCATACCGGTCGGCAAAACGGTACTATGCGGAGATCATGATGCCGTTCCGGGGGAGCATCAAAGGTTACGTGGAGAAAGTCCGGGCGCTCTCCCCGGCGATGATCGCACCAAGCCACGGCCCGGTCAACAAAAACCCGAAGTTTATCCTTGACGCGTACGCGGACTGGACGTCGGATACGGTGAAAAATGAGGTCGTCATCCCGTATGTCTCGATGCACGGGAGCACTGCAAAGATGGTAGAGCACCTCACCGGGGCGCTCATTGCCCGGGGGATCGTGGTCAGGCCCTTTAATCTCACCAGGACTGATATCGGGGACCTCGCGTTTGCCCTTGTCGATGCGGCGACCGTCGTGATCGCCACGCCGACGGTTCTCTTTGGTCCGCACCCGTCCGTTGTCTCCGCGACGTATCTGGCAAATGCGCTCCGGCCCAAGACAAAGTTTGCATCCGTGATCGGTTCCTACGGGTGGGGCGGCAAGAGTGTCGAGACCATCACAAAGATGCTCGACCATGTCAAAGTCGAGCTGATCCCGCCGGTCATGGTGTCGGGAGAGCCCGATGAAGCAACGATACAGGCCCTCGACCGGCTGGCAGACGAAATCTTAAAGAAGCATAAAGAGATTAACATCGTGTAAGGTAAAGGAGCAGCTATGACAAAACTCTTCGAGGTTTACAAGTGCAGCGTCTGCGGGAACACCGTGATGGTTGTCGGTGCATCCGATGGCACGATGGTGTGCTGTGGCCAGCCGATGGTACTCCAGCAGGAAAAGACCGCGGACCAGGGAAAAGAGAAGCATGTGCCGGTCATTGAGAAGACCGCGAAAGGGATCCTTGTGAAAGTCGGTTCCGTGCCCCACCCGATGGAGGAGAAACACTATATCCAGTGGATCGAGGTCCGTTCCGGGGACAATTCATATATCAGGTGGCTCCGGCCCGGCGAGAAGGCCGAAGCCGAGTTCCCGATCAGTGACACAAACGTGAAAGCACGCTCGTTCTGCAATGTCCATGGCCTCTGGACCAACAGGGCATAACCCGTTTTTATCCTCCCGTTTTTTTTATTTTTTATGAGGCAAACGCTCATAGAGCACCAGCGACAAACCTCCTAGTGATGCGCCGGCTTCTCTATCTCTCCACGATTGCCGCCGACCTCGGGGATATCTTCTTTTTTATTTCCCCTCTCACCGCCGTCCCGCTGATTGTTACGGTGCTTTTTTCTGAATGGAATATGTTCCTGCCCATGGCTGTTGTGCCGGTCATCTGTTTTATCCTGGGATGGGCGTTAAAACGTCTGCCGAGAAACGAGCGGGAGAACCGGCTCTCGACTGCGCTCTGCTCGGTTGCCCTCTTCTGGTTTGCCTGTGCCATAGTCTGCGGCCTCCCGTTCATGCTTGGCCTCAACATGAGTTTTACCGATGCCGTCTTTGAAGGGATGGCAGGGTGGACCGGTACCGCGTTTACCATGATGCAGTCCCTTGACACGGCACCCTATACCCTGCTCTTCTGGCGTTCATTCATGCAGTGGATAGGGGGTATTGGGATCATCGCATTTGTCATAGCGCTTGCAGGCAGCACCGGGCTTTTCCAGGGAAAACTCTACCGGACCGAGAGCAGGGAGGAACCACTCATGCCCAGTATTATCTCAACAGGACGGGCGATCTGGAAGATCTACGGGCTTCTCACCTTTATTGCGATCGGTCTCATCCTTTTTACCGGTCTCTCCCTCTGGGACTCGGTCAACCTTGCGCTCACCACCATCTCCACGGGCGGGTTTACCATCCACGATGGTGGCATCCTGTTCTATCACAATGTCATGCTCGAACTGCTGCTCATCCCGCTCATGATTGCAGGAGCGCTTCCGTTCCGCCTGTACTACCTGATTGCGGAGAACCGACGCTGGAGTTTCTTTGGTGACGAGCAGGTCAAGCTCTTCTTTGTTCTCGTGGCGATCGGGACAGCAGTACTGACCTACGACCTGGTCTACTTCGGGAATGCGGATATTGTCACTGCCCTTGAGCAGGGGCTGTTCATGGCCGTGTCTGCCCTGACGACGACCGGGTTCCAGATCGTGGATCTCCAGACCTGGGAGAGTGTGACGCTCCTTTTTCTTTTGATGCTCGTATTTGTCGGGGGGGCTGCCGGTAGTTCTTCCGGGGGGATCAAGTTAAACCGGGTGGTTCTCGGGTTCCGTGCCCTTATCTGGTGGTTCCGCCGGCTCTTTGTGAGCGGCAAAGTGTTGATCCCCTTCAGGAACGAAGGGCGTGTCATCCCGCGTGCCACCGCTGAACTGGAGACCGCAAAGACGATGCTTGTGATTATCCTCTCGGTCATTATTATATTCGTGGCCACGATCATCGTGATGCAGTTCCACCTGACCACGTACCCGATCACCGATGTCCTCTTTGATATCACGTCCGCATTTTCCACCTGCGGCATCACGTCGGGATATGTCTCTCCCGATATGCCGCTTGTTTCGAAATGGGTCTTTATCGTGGTCATGTGGCTAGGCCGGCTCGAAGTGATCCCGGTCGTGGTGCTTTTTATGGCACTGTTCCGGGGTTCCGACTAAAAAAAGCCGCAAACACAAATGTACTTTTCTTAATTTCAGGAAATCTAATATAAACTACCGTCCTATAGTACGGTGATGAAACAGATCGCCCTGTACGGGAAAGGCGGTATCGGGAAGTCCACGACCTCGGCCAACCTCTCCGCTGCACTTTCGCTTGCAGGGTACAATATCCTCCAGATCGGGTGCGATCCCAAGCGCGACAGCACACGTATGCTGATGGCAGGACGGCTGATCCCCACGGTTATGGACCAGGTTCGCGAGCGGGGTGCTACCGGAGTCACACCCGCCGATGTGGTCTATACCGGTTTCAACGGGGTACGCTGCGTGGAAGCCGGGGGGCCGGAGCCCGGCGTCGGTTGTGCAGGGCGGGGGATCATCGCCACCTTCCAGCTGCTGGAGAAGTTCGGAACGCTCACCGGAGATGTGATCGTCTATGATGTACTGGGCGATGTGGTCTGCGGGGGATTTGCCATGCCGATGCGGGAAGGGTATGCGCAGGAAGTGTACCTCGTGACCTCGGGGGAACTCATGTCCCTGTACGCGGCAAACAACATTTGCAAGGCGATAGAACGGCTGAGTGCCCGCCCGAAAAGCCGGTGCCGGCTTGCCGGGGTCATCTGCAACGCCAAGAACCAGCCAAAAGAGGAGGAACTGGTGGCCGAATTTGCCCACAGGGTCAACAGCCATCTCGTCCAGTTCATCCCCAGAGATCGCGTCGTGCAGCTGGCCGAGCTGAACCGCAAGACAGTGATTGAGTACGAACCTGCCTCTGCCCAGGCACAGCGGTACCGGGATCTGGCCACCCGTATCATGGAGAATACCCGGATGACCATCCCCACCCCGCTTGAGATCGATGAACTTGAGGCCCTTGCCATCGAATTTATGTAGGTCTGCCGGCTGCACCCTCACGGGAGCGCTCTCGGTGACTACCCATGTCTGCGACGCGATAACGGTGGTGCACGGCCCTCAAGGGTGCACGCATCACAATTTTTCTCTCCTGCATGCGACCAGCCTCGACAACGACCGGGTCTCTCTTCCCCCGCTCGTCTCGACCGGTCTTTCGGAAACAGACGTGATATTTGGCGGCGAAGGGGCGCTCGACCGGACGCTTGACGAGGTGATCGCACGCGATCCCGGGGCAATCTTCGTGCTCTCGACCTGCATCGCAGATACGATCGGTGACGATGTCGGGATGGTCTGCGGCACGAAAGCCGGGATACCGGTCATCGTGGTGCCGACCGCCGGATTCCTCGGCGGATCGTTCCAGACCGGGGTCAATAACGCGCTTATTGCCCTTGCCGGCATGGCAGGACCCGTTGAAGGAAACGGCCGGGTGAATATCATCGGCGAGAAGAATCTCGAATACGAGGTTGACGAAAACTTCGCCGAGGTCTCCCGGCTTCTCGCGCTCCTTGGTCTGTCCGTGAATATCCGGTTCGTGCGTGATCTTGCCACAGACCGGATTGCTTCGCTTGCGGCAGCACGGCTCAACGTGCTCCGCGATCCATCCCTCATCCCCGTGGGGGAATTCTTACAGGAGCGCTTTGGAACACCCTACATACCTGCCTATCCGGTCGGGCTCTCCGGTACCGTCGGGTTCCTCGAATCCGTGGCCGGTGCCTGCGGTATCGACTGCCATCGTGCGGTGAGAGAGGAACGTGCGCTCCGGCAGGAGACACTCGATGATTTTGCAGACCTTGCAGGAGCCGGTATCTCTTTATCTCCCCTTCCCCCGGATCCTGAAGGAAGCCGGGCAGCGCAGGATCTCGTGCAGGCGCTCGGGCTTGAGGTTCGTTCCTCCGGGCGCCCGGTGCCGGTTCCGGTGACACCGCCGATCGGTATCACGGGCGTCCGTCGGCTGCTTCACCGGTGGAGGAGGGCACTTCATGCCTGAATGCGAGACTCCCCTATGGCCGTGCGCCATGACCGGCGCTGCGGCATGCCTTGCGGGTTTCGAAGGCATTTCAGTCGTCATCCACGGTTCGAGCGGGTGTTATTATTATCCTGCGACCCTGCTCCATGCCCCGCTGCACGGGACATTTATCCTCGAAAACGAGGTGGTCTTCGGGTCCGGGGACCGGCTTCGTGAAGTGATCGACGATCTTTCCGGTAAGGGAGGGCGGATCGCGGTTATCACGACGTGTGTCCCGTCAGTGCTCGGTGAGGACATAAAAGCGATTCTTGACGGGACCGACGTCATTCTCGTTGACAGCCCCGGGTTTGCCGGGGAACTGGAGACCGGGTACCGGGCAGCCCTTGCCGCGCTTGCCCCGGTGGTCGATCCTGAACGACGGGGTGTCAATATCGACGGGGTGTCCCTCTCGGACCCGTTTTACGAGGGAAACGTGCAGGAGGTCTCCCGTCTGCTGCACCGTGCCGGTGTCCCCGTGGGAACGGTGTTCTGCCGGGACTGGTACGAGATGGTTGGACATGCAGCGCCGCTGACCGTGGGGACCAATGATGATTTTGCATCCGGTGCAGGGACGTACCTTGGCGGGACGCTCGGGATCCCGGCTCTCCGCGCCACCTTTGAGAGACTTGCCACAACATATGAAGGTGCAGACGTGGACCCGGTCCGTGCGGAACTTGACCTGCAGGAGGAACGGGTGATCCATGCCTGCGACAAGTACCTCCGCCGCTATGATCCCCCCGGGGTTGCAGTCTTTGCCGGCACCGCGTATGCTCTCTTTGCCGCGGATACCCTCAGGCGATATCTCGATGCAGAGATCCTCGCCGTCGGGACCCGGAACGATCCCCCCACGCCGCCCGCCACGCAGTATCCGGTCGAAAAACTGACAGGACTTGAACAGGTTGCCCGGAAGATCGCCGAAGTCTCACCGGACCTTGTGATAGGGTCGTCGTTTGAACGATCGGTGTGCGGCGACCATACGTTCGTAGGTATCATTCCCCCCCTCCGCGGGAGGGTCAGGCTTGCCCGTCCCCCGCTTGCGGGAACCGGCGGCACGCTCCATTTTGTCGAGGAGGTCCTGAACGTCTGCATGGACAAAAAGGCGTAATGCAGTGTACAATCTCATCGGAATGGGAATTCCGCCCCGGAAAACGCCGAACGTCTTTTTATTTCACTTTCACCCCGCGCACGGCCCCGGGTTATATACTGCCCCGTAAAGATGCACTACTACGACAGAAGGTGGTCGTGTATGATGCAGAAAGCAGGTTATATCCAGCGGACAGGATGCAGGGCGATCGACCGTGACGGCAGGACTCATGAAGTCGTGGAGCTGCACGTCATGGGTGCCCGGTATGCGATCCGGCTGGCAGATCTGGCAAAGGGAATGTCCGGGCGACAGGTTGTCGTCCAGGTGGAGGCACTTGTCCACGAGTGGAACTACTACCTGGGGACGACCTGCGGCCTTGCGCAGGTGTCGGCATCCGGCAAAGCCCTCAACATCGAACTCTTCGAAGCAGGGAACTTCACGGTCTCGCTTCTTGCCCTCAGATCGGTCGTCTACGGGCGGGAACGCCGTGCCACCATCGCACGGATCCCGGAACAGCCGGCCACTCCGGTCTGGAAAGACCGCAGGGTTCCCGGCCAGCAGCAGATCAGCGCACTTGTCTGATCTGTGCCCCTTCTTTTGTACCCTCTCATTTTTTCTCCCTCCCGTCTGAGTTCTGAACATCCCCGGGGTCGCATTGTGCAACATTAATAGCCCCAAAAGGAAACGTGTACTTACAAAGGAGGGGCATTTTTAGTTGCCTTGCGTGCCCCCACACTGTACAGGAGACCGGCAATGAGTACGCCTGATGATACCCTCTATAAGGAACTCGTGGAGCACCAGCAGGACCTGCTCGTTAAGTTCAGTCCTGAGGGACGCCTCCTGTTTGTCAACAGGGCTTACTGCGATGCAATGGGAAAGACGAGGGAGGAACTGGCTGGCGGCATCTTTATGCCGGCAACCGATAAGCGCTCATCTGAGATCATGGCCACCAGGATGACCAATCTCTTCCGGCCCCCCTACACCTGCCAGGTTGAACAATGGATCTCTTCTCCTCTTGGATCGCGGTGCATCAGCTGGTCGGCCCGGTCGATAACTGACGGGAACGGGGCCGTGACCGCAATTATCGCCACCGGGCACGATATCTCCCGGATCCGGCAGGAGCACCGGGCTGTCAGGAAGCGGGACGAAGAACTGATGCAGATTCTGGAGAGCGGTACGCAGATGTATTTTACCCATTCTCCGGACCACACCCTGATCTATGTGAGCCCCCGGATACAGGCGCTTCTCGGGGAGGGCTCTTCGCATTCAGGTAAGCGGTTGTGGACCGATTACCTGACGGATAACCCGCTCAATGCGAAGGGACTGGAGCGCACCCTTAAAGCAATCTCCACCGGCCGGCGCGAACCGCCGTACCGTCTGGAGTTTTACGGCCGCAATAACACGAAGATCTGGGTGGAAATCAACGAGATCCCGGTGGTAAAAAACAAAAATACCGTGGCAATCGCAGGGTACCTCGTAGACGTAACCGAAAAGAAAAAAGTTGAAGAGGGACTTATCGAGGCCGAAATACTCCTGAAAAATTACGGGGGGCAGAAAAAAGCCGGGAAGGATGCGGCAGGCGGAGAAAACGCGGGGCCGTTTGCTGCACTCAAAACTATTTTCTCATCTAAAAAATCCGAAAACGAGGATGATATTCCTCTTGACCTCCCGGACAACCTCCGGTAACCGGCCGTGATAATCAGCCTGGATACCCCTGCGACGCAGGGGGGTCGCACCCGGATCATGCACGACCCCCCTTTTTTCAAGTACATTTCGTTCAGCCGCTCATAACTACCGTTTCATGTGGAGTTCGTGACGGAAAATATGCCATATCCTGCCTGAAAGCAAAGTACGGGGCATACAGCTGTCCCCGCCTGATCCGGAAGAGTGGGGGGATCACATAAAAACAGGTGCGACCCCCCACCAATCCCGGTTTTTTTAAACAAAAAACCCTCATTTTTCCGACGGTAACCGCAGGTGCCGGGTCAGAATTCAGCATGGGGGGTCGCACCTGAAATGAGTATGACCCTCCTGGCAGAGATAGGAATTTATATCTCCCACTCTTGGTAAAAAGCCGGCTTGCCCGGAAAAAATGAGAATAAAACTTACCAAAAAGGGGACTTACTTCCCCTTCTTTACGCATTCGGCAATATAACTGCCTGCTTTCTTTGTTCCCGCCGTTCCGCCGAGGTCCTTTGTCACGACACCATCCTTAATGCTCTTCTCGATAGCCGTGACAATTGCTGCTGCCGCCTTGTGTTCGCCAAGGTGATCGAGCAGGAGCGAGCCGGCCCAGATCGTCGCGATCGGGTTTGCAACATCCATGCCCTTGTACTTCGGCGCCGATCCGTGGATCGGCTCGAACATCGAGGTGCCTTTCGGGTTGATGTTCCCGCCCGGGGCAAGACCAAGACCGCCCTGGATCATCGCACCGAGGTCGGTGATGATATCGCCGAACATGTTGGGTGTGACCACGACATCGAACCACTCGGGGTTCTTGACAAACCACATCGTGACCGCATCGACAAAGTTGAAATCCGTGGCGACATCCGGGTACTTCTTTGCCGTTTCGGTAAAGACGTCGCGCCAAAGCCCGTACACATCGGAGAGGACGTTTGCCTTGTCAACCGAGGTGAGTTTCTTCCTGCGTTTCTCTGCAAGTTCGAACGCATAGGTCTGGACCCGGCGCGACCCTTCCCGGGTTACGACCCCGATCTGGTAGGCGAGTTCTTCTGCATCGGTCTCGACATCGAGGCCGAACTTCACGTTATAGATCTCCCGGACTACTTCAAGCTCGATCTTCTGGTGTTTTTTGAACCGGGAACCGATGCCGACGTAGAAGTCCTCGGTGTTCTCCCGCACGACCACGAAATCGATGTCCTTTGAGGTCTTGTTCGCAAGCGGTGTCTCGACGCCTTCGAGCAGCTTGATCGGCCGCAGGTTCACGTACTCGTCGAACGAAAACCGGAGCGCAAGCAGGATGCCTTTCTCAAGGATGCCCGGCGGGACCCGGGGGTCGCCGATCGCACCGAAGTAGATCGCCTTGAACTTTTTAAGTTCCTTAAGATCCTCCTCGGTCAGGAGTTTTTTTGTCGCAAGGTACCGGTCTGCCCCGATATCAAAATCCTTCCAGTCAATATCGAAATTAAACCGCTCGCCGGCGGCTTCGAGCACCTTCTTTCCTTCGGTAACAATCTCCGGGCCTATCCCGTCCCCGCCTATCGCCGCGACTTTGTACATACCGGCACCTCCTTTAGTGTCTTTGCGTAGTTCACGAGCCCGCCTGCGTCGATGATCCCCTGCATGAAGGGGGGCACCGGCTCGATGGCGAGCTTTTTCCCGTCAACTTCCGCATAACCGTTCATAAGATCAAGCGTGACCGTTGCCCCGTCGGGGATCTTGTCCGCATCCCTGCAGACGACCGGGAGAACCCCGACGTTGACGGAGTTCCTGAAAAAGATGCGGGCAAACGACTGGGCCATCACCGCGTGCACGCCGCTTCCGACAAGCGCGAGGGGAGCGTGTTCACGCGAGGAGCCGCACCCGAAGTTCTTTTCGCCGACAACAATGTCCCCCTCGTTTACCTCTTTGGCAAACTCGTCCCGCGTTCCCTCAAAGGCGTGCTTTGCCAGTTCGCCGGCGTCGTTGAGGATCAAAAACCGGCCCGGGATGATCGCATCGGTATCGATGTTGTCCCCGAACTTCCAGACCCGGCCGCTCTTTGTCGCCGGGGTCTTGCCGGCGCTTACCTTCTTTGCAGGGGTCATTTTCTTTGCTGCCATCATCACACCTCCCGCGGATCCGTGATCTCACCGGTCATCGCGCTTGCTGCCGCTGTTGCCGCAGAGCAGAGGTACACGAACGCCTCGGTACTGCCCTGCCGGCCTTTGAAGTTCCGGTTCGAGGTCGAGAGACAGACTTCGCCGGGCGCGAGCAGGCCAAACGATCCGCCCATGCAGGGCCCGCAGCAGGGCGCCTCGACAAGGGCCCCTGCTTTTACGAACCGTTCGACAAGGCCGTTTTCGAGTGCCTTAAGGTATTCGTCCCGGGACGCCGGGATGACGAGCACCCGGACCTTGGGGTCGAACTTCTTCTTCCCCAGCACTTCTGCTGCTTCTGCCATATCCTCGTACCGCCCGTTCGTGCACGAGCCGATGAAGACCTGGTCGATATGGGTTCCTTCGACGTTGCTGACCGGTACCCCCTGGTCGACATTGTGGGGGACGGCAACCTGCGGTTCGAGATCCGCTACGTTGTATGTCCGCTTCTCCGCAAAGTTCGCGTCGTCGTCGCTTGCAAGGTCGAAGGGTTTCATCTTCCGCCTGCCCTTCATATACTCCCACGTGACCTTGTCCGGCGGGACGATGCCGGCCTTTGCGCCCATCTCGATGGCCATGTTGCAGCAGGTCATCCTGCCTGGCATGTCCATCTTCTCGATGGTCTTCCCCGCAAACTCGATCGCCTGGTAAGTCGCCCCGTCGGCCCCGATATCCGCCGCAATCGCGAGGATCAGGTCTTTTGCCCCGACACGCCTCTGGAACTTTCCCGAAACATCGGCCCGGATCGTCTCCGGCACCTTGAAGTAGAGAGAGCCGAACTTCAGCGCAAAGCCCATGTCGGTCGAACCGATGCCGGTGGCAAATGCCCCCACCGCACCGTACATGCAGGTATGGGAATCGGCCCCGACCACGATCTCGCCGGGCGCTGCCCGTCCCTTCTCCAGGACCACCTGGTGGCAGACCCCTTCGTTGATGTCGTAATTATGGATGCCCTGTTCCGCGGCAAACTTCCGCATATATACGTGGTTCTTTGCCGCTTCGAGCGAATCTGCCGGTATCTGGTGATCAAAGAGCATGATGACACGCTTTGGGTCAAAGACGCGTTCTCCCCCCATCTCGTAGAACTTCTGAATGGCAAGAGGGCCGGTAATATCGTGGATCATGGCCCCGTCAATGGGTGTCATGACCACTTCGCCTGCCCTGATATCGCTGCCACATTTCCGTGAGAAGATCTTCTCGACGATTGTTGCTCCCATGCTCTATCGCCTGTACTATAGGCTCTGCCGGCACATGTACTTTGGGGACTGGATATCCGGGGCCATTATCCGGGCATTTTTGATGATTACGAATAATTTCGCAGTCAAAGTAATCTTTAATCCCCCCGGTCTCCAACTATTGGCCTGATATACCATGAGAAAAATGGCAGTTATCCTCTGTGCCGTGGCGGTTCTTACCCTGGCACTGATCGGCTGTGTATCGGCAGCAGATTCCACAAACGCCCATGTCATCCAGGTCAGCGGGAGCGGCTCGGTGACGGGCACGCCCGACCGGGTACAGATCAGTTTCGCGGTCGAGACCGACAATCCGGATGTCAAGATTGCACAGGCAAACAACGCTCTTGCGATGAATACCGTGGTGGACGCGCTCGCGGCAGCGGGAGTTCCAAACGACCAGATGAAGACCACGGACTATACGATCACGCCGGTCTACCAGGACAACAACAACGGGATCCTCTCCAGCAATGTCAAGACGTACCAGGTGACAAATACACTCCAGGTTACGCTCAATGATACCAATATGACCGGCCAGGTCATTGACACGGCCGTAACCGCAGGTGCAAACCAGGTGAACTCCATCCAGTTCATGCTCTCCGATGAACAGGCACAGGCACTCCGGAGCCAGGCACTTGCTAAGGCGATCGCAAATGCGAGATCCGATGCTGATACGGCAGCCGCTGCCCTCAATGTTACCATCACGGGAACTCAGGAGGCTGACATAAGTCAGGGATACACACCGGTCGTCTACAGCAACTACGACGCCCAGTCGTTCTCATCAACAAAAGCGGCAGCAGCTCCGACGCCCATCCAGTCCGGCGACATTACCGTTTCCGCCCAGGTATCCGTCACCTACACGATCAGCTGATCGTACCTCAGCATATCTCCAGACTTTTTTTACAAACTTTTTTACCCAAGCAGCGTGTGATTATTTCCTGAGCCAGCATACACGTATCCGGCCCATCGGATCAGCATATATCCAAGTATCGAATATCAGAAAAATTTCGGATAGAATAGGATTGATTTTGAAATGGAGCGCAATATCGGCTTTAAAGAGCGAAGGTACATTGAAGAGCTGCGGATTCTTACCCGGTCAACAGCCCTTGACTGCGTGATCGATGACCGGTTTGACCGGGTGATCTACGTGATACGGCAGGGTGACATGGGACTCGCGATCGGGAAGAAAGGGGACAATATAAAACGGCTCCAGAACGTTCTCGGCCGGCGCATTGAGATGGTGGAGTATGCCGAGCAGCCGGAGGCATTCATTGCCAATATCTTCAAGCCGGCCGAAGTGACGGGGATCGAGCGCGGCGCAGAGGACGGCCCGGTCAACGTGTTCGTCAACAAGAAAAGCGATCTCGGCATCGCGATTGGAAAGGCCGGCTGCAATATCGAGAAAGCGCGCATCCTCTGTCGGCGCTTCTGCGGCATTGAGATCGGGGAAGTCCTGCTCGGACAGGAGGAAGCATGAGTCCTGCAGGAAACGGCCCGGTCGATCCCCGGGTGATCCGGGAACTCTGGGAAGTTATCTGCGAGCGGGCTGCGCACCCCGTTGTAGGCTCGTACACGAACCGGCTTTTAAATGACAAAAAAGGGATCGACAAGGTGCTCGAGAAGGTCGGCGAGGAGTCTACCGAGTTCATCCTTGCTGTCAAGAACGGGGTGCCGGAGAGGACGACCGAGGAAGCGGCGGACCTCTTCTTCCACATCCTTGTCGCGCTCCGCGCCGCAGATGTCGACTTACAGGATGTCATCGATGAGCTTGAGCGCCGGCGCAAATAAGTAAAAAGTTTTTCCGAGTGGCTCCCACCCCTCTTCTTATTTCTGCAGGAACGTGGAGAGATCGACCATTTCTGATATATTCTCTTCCGTTCCTGCGGCCGCAAGCAATCCTTCTTCGACAAAGATGGAGGCTCCGGCACGCAGGGCGATCGCGATCCCGTCGCTCGGCCGGCAGTCGAGACATTCCTCGCGGCCGTCCGCTGCAAGGACGAGTTGTGCATAATACACCCCCTCTTCGGCACTGTCGATCTGGAGGTGATGGACACTAATCGAGAAACGCTCCATGAGATCCAGAAAGAGCTCGTGCGTGAACGGCCGGGGCGGCACCACGTTATTCTGTGCGTTGTTGATGGAGACCGCTTCCCAGAGCCCGACAAAGATTGGCATAAGGTGCCCGGTGCCGTCGGTCAGTACCACCACCGGTACTGTGGCTGCATCGTTTATAGCCACAAACACACCCCTGATCTGGCACCTGACCTGCTGCATGTCCGTGCAGGAGACATTACCCTGTCGTATGATAAGAGTTGAGGTCGGCGTGGCAGGTACCCGGGCCATTTACTTGTTACCGGACTCGCGCCTGACGATGATGAGGCTCGATATGATGCCAAGCGCGATATTGAAGTAGTAGAGTACGATCCGCCAGATGACAACGAAAATGCCAACAATAGAGGCCGGGATGAAGAGGGCATACATGGAGGTTGCCCCAACCTCGGCGATACCGGAACTGCCCGGCGTCAAGGGTATCATCATCAGGATGGCAAGGATGAGCTGGATCACAAATGACTCAAAGAAGAGCGGCGGCTGTCCAAGACCCATGAGGATCAGGGAGGCGGTCACGATCTCCGAGACCCAGTAGAGCAGGGTAAAGACCATCCCCCAGGCAAGGCCGGATTTTGCCGTCCTGACAAATTTGAGCACGGCGGTATGGAAGTTTACGATCTCTTTTTCTATACGGTCGATCAGTTCTTCGACCCGGGCCGGTTCCCATTTACGGGTAAAGAAGCGCGCAGCCCGGTCTGCCACCCGTTTCATCACATCGGGTCGCCGGATGGCAAGGTAGAAGAGGACGAGGCACCCGGTAACAAAGATCCAGGTAATGTAGACCATGACCTCCGAGATCGCCCCGAGACTTTTCCACTGCTCGGTGAGGGCAAACATCGCAAACGCTGCAAGGCAGGCGAGAGCGATCCCGTCCAGCACCCGTTCCATAATAACAATCGCTGTTGCATCCCCGAGCGGTACATTCGCCTTGTACAACTCGTGCACCCGGACCGGTTCACCGCCGGCCTGTGCAGGGGTGACTGCTGCAGCAAGGAGGTTTGCAAAAACGAGGTTTAAGGAATAGAAAAATTTGATCGGGTACCCGAGCGATCCGGACATCTTTTTCACCCGCATCGCCCAGAAGCACATGGTCAGGATAT
>CAYVTY010000013.1:0-27214 GCA_964454995.1 uncultured Methanoregula sp. | reverse complement strand
AGCGATCCGGACATCTTTTTCACCCGCATCGCCCAGAAGCACATGGTCAGGATATGGGTGAGAAAGGCGAGGAGCAGGAACCAGGGGTTGATCTTTTTGAGGTACTGGAGGGTGTTTTCGTTGATGGTAAAATAGAGGATGACGATCAGCACCACGAGAGAAAAGCCGATGGATATATACAGCCATTTCTTCTGCGAACTCTCCATGGTGCCACCCGGGCAGGAACTGCCTGCCTGTTTTACCTTAAAAGGTTATGAGGCATAGTATAAACACCTTTTATTGGAGAAAAGTTCCGTCTGGCTGCCGTCGTGTCAGATCGTGAAGATCTCCCGGTTGCCGGTGAGCGCCAGGAGCCCGGCCCTGACCCCGGCGTCCAGCCACGCGTGCCCGTAGCTGAAGCGTGCGAGTGCCACCTCCATCTCCTCTGCCGCAAGGCTGGCCTGCCCGCCCCGGGCATAACAGGTACCGACTGCAAGGACGCGCCGGGCAAAGATGCTGCCGGTCGTTTCCGGTTCAGGGGCTGCGACCACCGAGGCACACGCGGTGTCGAGGAGGCGGGCATACCGCCGTGTCTTCTCGTCAAGTTTTCCCGCAAAAGCCGGGGGGAGTGTTTCAGCCGGCCCGGCAAAGGGGCAGGTGGCAGGTTTTTTCCCCGGGAGGGCCAGCAGGCCGTACACGATGCCGAAGTGCAGCCAGCCGGACCCGTAATAGTATGCGGCGAGGGTATTGACCGGATCCCCGCCGGCAAAGAACGTGGCGCCATCGTCCGCATAGGCACGTGCCATCTCCCGGACCGTGCCGGCAATCGCTCCAAGCGGCGTGCCCTCATCGGGGAGAACCGTGGTAACGTCCAGTTCACGGGAAAGGAGTTCCCCGCACGCCGCGATCAGCATAAGCCGGCAAACCTCGAAAGGTACATCCGCTCCATATCGTGGAGCTCTCCCGGGACGACCAGCACGTGGAGCGGCGGGCCAAAATCCGTGGAACCAAGGACTTCGGCAGTGCCGGCCCGTACGACCGGTGTGTCGGAGCCGGCCCGGGCGATGCCGACATACATCGGGATCGTTACCTGTTTCTTTCGCGCCATCTCTTCGAGCAGGTGGACGGCCTCGTTCACGGTCATGTACCGGTCGTCGTGGATGTCGAGGTACACGAGCGTATGCAGACGGAGGTTTTGGTTTTCGAGGATCACGTCCATCGGCGACGTGGGGGACCAGTGCGCCTGCGGGAACGGCACCGAGCAGGACTTGCCGAACCTATAGTTCTGGAGCCCCGAGAGCCCGCAGACCGCACTTACGATCGAGGCCCCGTGGACGATCGCGGTCGGGATGCCCCGGTCTGCCGCACGGATCCGGAGATCCGCGTGGGTGGTCGAGACCATCGGGTCGCCGGCGCAGAGAAAGACCGTGTTTCCTTTCATGGCGCAGTCGAGCAGTTCTTCCGGGTGCTGCTCCACGTCAGCCCGCATGAGCAGCCGGACCGGTTTTTTGTAGAACTCTTCGAGGTCTTCTCTTGTCGCCCCTATGAGCCGGGATGTGTACCCTTCGAGAAAGACGTGATCCGCGTTCCTGATGAGAAGAAGTCCCTTCTCCGAGATGTCCCGCTTGTCATAGAGGCCGAGGCCGATAAAGGTGAGCATGTCCGCGATTCTCCGTAAAGAAGGGGAAACTCCGGCAGGCTTTGCCGGGTATCACCCTGCACCTATCAGTAGATAAACCGGGTAATCGAATCCACCAGCGATTCAAGGACATCCCGCACGTCTTCCTTTAACTGTGCGGAGATCAAAAAGACCGGGATATTCTTACCAATGCCGATCGTTTTCCTCAACTCCTCTTCGCTGATGAGTCCGGGCAGATCTTTTTTGTTTGCCGCAACAACGATCGGCACGTGCATTTTCGTGATGGTTTTAAAGAGGTGCCGGGCCCGCGTGAGCTGCTCATGGTTTGTCGCATCCACTAAGAGGACGACACCCATCGCGTTACGCAGGATCACCGGGAGCATCGGGTCGAACCGGGGCTGGCCGGGGGTACCGTAGAGGGTAATATCGAAATCCTTCCAGTGCAGCCAGCCAAAGTCCATGGCAACGGTCGTCACATCGCCCCCGACGCCCGTACGGTCGACTGACATCCCCAGTTCCGTGGCGTTTGCCACGAACCGGGATTTCCCGGATTCCGGTGGCCCGGTCACGACGATCTTGGGAATGTAGGGTACGATATGGCCGTTCTTGACAAGGAACGGTACCGAACGGCGCAGCTGGGGGGACCACGAGGTGTATACTATGGTAAAGTAATTGAAGTGCGGCAGGGGCCTAAACGAGGACTTGATCGCGAGGACGAGGTCAAAGGCCTTCCTGACTGCGAGCGACTCCAGGAATGTATCCCCTTCGAGGTTCAGGTGCTCGATGATAATGGTGGATTCCGGCGGGCAGCAGGCCCGCGAGAGCAGGGAGAGGCCTTTTTCCAGGCCAAAATCATCGTAGATAATATCGAAATACCCGAAGATAACCTCGACCTTGTTATCGATACAGAGTTTTTTGATCCGTGCCTGCCATTCCTGGTCAGCCGTTCCCCCTTTACCTACCCGCCGCTGTATGCGTTCCCGGTCGACACTGTCCAGAATAGCGATCCTGTAGTCCTGATTTTTGAGGGATTTTCCCCGGAGCTCCCCGACGTCGTGCAGAAATGCATCGACCGTCGTGTGAGGAATGATCACCAGGCATGACCGTCCTTTTTCGAGCGCCTCGTACAGCGTCGAGATCATGAAGAGCTGCCCGTCCACCCCGGGTTCGAGGCTGTAGAGCACCCGGCTTCCCTCGGGTATCCCGCCCGCCAGCATATCGTCGATCCCGTACATCCCCGTTGAAATCATAACGCCAGAATCACCTGCCCCTTGCTGATCGTAAACTTATGCCAGTCCGCGTTTACGCCACGGATACCCATCACCCGGAAATAGTTGTCCGACCTCTCCACTTTGACCTCGATAACAATCGTCATGAGCTGCTTGATAAGAGAGAGTGTCTTCTCGTCAAACGCCTCGCTGTTGAGGATGTAGATGCCAAACCCCTCGATCTTCTTGAGTCTCGCCGTCATCACGTGGAGAAACTGGTACAGGACCTCGAGTTTGCGGTACATGAGAAGGGTCGAGACCGAATTGACGCAGAACCGGATCGGGGGCGGGAAGAGCCCGGATTCCCCTTCTGAAAACGTCCCGTCGAAGATCGTCTCGATCATATGCGAGAACTTGATCCCGATCCCGGTCAGATCGGTGGGATTTGTGACAAACATGAACCGCTCGGTATCGGAGACCGATGGCGTCGAGCTTTTGGTGATCGCGTCGATCACGCCGACAAACTTCTTGTCGGCGCCGGCTATCTTGAACTGGTCGATCACTTCCGAGGCGCGCTCGTTTGTTGAGAGCATGATTGCATACTCCCCGGGCAGGGGTTTTGTGAGGGTATAGGCAAGCTGCTCTGCGTAACTGAGTGACGGTGCCAGAAGAAGAAGATTTGTTCCTGCATCAAACCCCCCGGTGGTCTGATCGATCTGGGGGATCCCGGTTTTATAGGAGTACATCTGTTGTCTGATTATTTCATGAGAATGTTTATAAGGGCTTTTGCCGGCAGGCCGGCGTGATGCGGCGGGAGGCCGGAGCACCTGGTACCGACGGGAATAACAGAGGTAAACCCTCTTAACCTTGGCTGCCAAAAGATTAGGTCAGATGTTCCACTGGATCTATGAACGGCTGCTTCTCTCGCAGATAGAGGTTCTGCCGCGCCATATCTGTTTCATGATCAGTGGCGCCGATCTGGCCGCGGATCCGGGCAAGTGCGTGCAGGTGGCGAGCTGGAGTTCAGAGTTAAATACTCTTCTTGCCCGGCAGGGTGTGACAAAAACCGGCCAAAACCCCCCGGCGATCCAGGGGCTGACCTTCCACATCGCCCGGCTCTCACCGGACGAACTGGCACGCACACTACCGGCCATACAAAAGATCTCGTCGGTTGCCCGGCTGGTGCTGCACTACGGCACAACCGAGGAGGTCTCGGGCACCGGTCTTGATGTCGTGGTCGCGATAGGAAAGAGCGGGCGCGAAGAGATCACGGACTGCATACGCCGCCTGGCAGAGAACGGGATCCAGCCATCCGCTATCGATGAGAAAACGCTGGAATCCTGCCTGATCTTCCGGTACGACCCGGACATCGTGGTCAAGACCGGCGGCGACCACCTGACCGATTTTCTGATCTGGCAGTCGGTCTACTCGGAACTGTTCTTCTCCGATATCAACTGGAAATACTTCCGGCGCGTGGACTTCCTGCGGGTGCTGCGCGACTACCAGGCGCGGACACGCCGGTTCGGGAAGTGAAGGGCAAAAACAGGAGATTATTTTATCCGGATACCGATCCAGTTCGGGACGCCGCCCACGGTCCGTTCCGCGAGAGCGTACTTGTTCTTGAGCGCAACCGTAAACGCCCTCCGGTCGGGGATCGTGGCGTAATCGTGGTCCCGGCACCAGCGTTCGAACCGCTGGTAGAGTTCATCCTTTGCGATGATCGCATCCGGGCTCTCCTCGGTCTCCCGTACGACGAGAGTACTGACGAACCGTTTTATGGGCTCCTCTTTTTTGCCTTTCTTTCCGGTCTTTTGTGGTACTGCGGCAGGTTGTGCCGGGAGTGCGGGGGCAACCAGGCGCTGCGGGGCCGGTTCCTGCGGGGGAGCCGGCTGTTTTGTCACTGACGGGGCCTTCCTCTCCTTTTTCTCCTTCAGTACCTTTCCCGGAACCGAGGGATCTTCGGCGTTGATGACCGGCGGCGCTGCCGGGGCCCGGGCCGCCCGGTCTGCCAGTTGGGCATCCGGTGCGATGATCACCCGGGACGCTTTTTCCGGGACGGTCTTTTTTCCGGGATGGTAGTCGATCCCGAGCTGCCCTGCAAGCGCCCTGTTGCATGCGTCGCTGATATCCAGATGCTCCCGCTCTGCAGCCGCAATAATATCGGACCTGATCAGGACCGGCGTCTGCTGCCACCCGGTTCCCGCTGACTTTCCCGCACCCATTAGTTCACCATATTCCATCTGGTATGTTCCGGGAAATATAGTACGCGAATTGGATTTTTTTCGGGCTGGTGCGGGAGCGGTTTTAGTGTGCTTTTACACTCAGCCGCTGGTCGTAGATCCGGATCGCACGTAAGAGGTCGATCTTCCGGAAGAGCGGCCAGTACGGTGCGCAGAAATAGACGGCGGACTCGTGGCCGTTTGCAAGCCACGGCAGGAAGTTGGAGGTGCGGTACTCGTTCCCGGTCCGGATGATGAGATCGACCGGCGGGATGTCTTTTCCCTCGTGGAGGTGGGATTCGACCATCTGCACATCGATCGCCGAGGGAGCAATCCTGCCCTCGCGGACATCTGATACGATCTCCCGGGCGGCGAGTACGATCTCGTTTCTGCCCCCATAGGCAAGCGCGACGTTGAGGGTAAAGCCCTCGTAATTTTTCGTTGCCTCTTCTGCGGCCTCGATTGCTGTGCGCAGGTCGGCGGGAAGGAGCGACCGGTCGCCGACCATCTGGATGCGGATCTTATACCGGTGCACCCTCTCGTCGGAGATGGTGCGGATGAACTTCTCCTTGAAGAGCCGGAAGAGTTCGCGTATCTCGTCTTCCGTCCGGTTGAAATTTTCCGTGGAGAACGAGTAGATGGTGATGTACCGGATCCCCAGTTCGTGGGCCCAGTCGAGCATCTCCTCGGTCTTGTCCGCGCCTGCCCGGTGCCCCTGTGCGGTGTCGATGCCCATCTCTTTTGCAAACCGCCGGTTGCCGTCCTGGATGATGGCGACATGCGTCGGAATTTGCGTGCACTGCATCAGCAGGTACCGCTCATAGAGGGGTTCGAGAAGCCCGCGGAGGGTCACAGCGGCGTCACCTCGACGACCATGCCACCGTCCGGGTACCGCTCGACGACGGACTTTTTCCCGGGGATTTTGTCCTTGAACTCTTCGAGCAGCCACCATGCGGTCTCGACCCGGTCGCCGCAGTCGGCAAACTCGTCGTCTGCGAGGAATTTCCGGCACCGGGCGACGACCTCGTCCCGGGTGCCCGGGTGGAGGTCGAGCACGCCGTACACGATCGTCCCGTCGTCGGTCACTTCATCGAACGGGCGGGCGGTGTTCTCCGCGATGCGCTTTAAGCGCTCCCGGAGCTGCACCGAGTCCTTGAATGACGAGGCGCACCAGTGGACTTTTGTGTGCTTTACGAGTTCTGCCGCCCACTCGCGTGCGCCGGAAATGGCGTTGTGCACGCCGTCGGCCGGCTCGTAGCCCCGCTCACGCATCTCGTCGGCGTTCGTCTCGCCCCATTCGAGTTCGTTGATGTTGAGGAAATCGAGGTACGGGAGGGCCGGGACGAGCAGTTCAAGGCCCGGAAGGGCCGGGACTTCGATGCCGATGTCAAAGCCCTGCTCCTTTGCCATCTTCGCGGAGGCGATGAAATCCGTATCAAGGATATGGTCCCAGCACTCGCGGGGCGGGTGGAGCCGGATCTCGTCCACGAGCCTTTTGAGTTTTTCCAGGTCCGCCTTTGCCGGGGCCTGCGCCGTGTAGAGGTGGATCTGGTGCTCCGGCCCGAAATGGTTCTTGAGGGCCTTACAATACTGCGTGACCCGGTCGAGGCAGAGGAGCGGTTCGCCGCCGGTGACCCCGGTCCCGAGCGCGCTCATGCGCTCTGCGATCCCGACCGCCTGCTCCGGGCTCTCGATCCGGTGCTCGTTTGCGAAGATCACGTCCTTTCCCTTGCGCTCTTCCGAGAGCGGGCAGTACCAGCAGGAGCGGCGGCAGCGTCCCGTCACAAAGAGCACCATCTTTGCGCCCTGGTAGCAGAGGATACAGCCTTGTGCGAGGTTCGCGGGCAGTCCAGTTTGGGATTCGGAACGTGGAGCGGTCATCAGAAGTTTGCGTAGTACGTTGGCGCCGGGGATTCAAAACTCTTCTTGAACGGATCGTAATTATCATTTTTTACCGGGTTATCGCCACCAAAGTGCATTGTTCCCGCACATCATACTATAACCTCGGGACACCTCATTCTCATGTACACAAACGGTTTTGGGTATACCTGCGATCGCGCCTGTTCCTTTATGATCGTGTGACTGCGATCCATAATCTCCCCCGGAAAAACCCTTTTTGTAGTATTGATTGATTAAAAATCAGGGTTTGATATCGTTTTACCCTGGCGAATTTGGCGTATCAAGGAGTAAACAATGGCTAAAGAATTATTAAAATCGGTAGTTACGGGAATACGCTCCGGATATCTCATACGGTGGACGTGTCCCGATTGTCATGCGGAAAATGCAATTATAAACAGAACCGCCGGGGACTTTTTCAAGGCAACCCGGGATTCCGGATGCCAGCGTTGCAAGAAACGTTTAGCTATTTCAACGCCCCGCTTTCACAGTTAACCGGAATTTCCTTTTTGTTTTTTACTTCTGTTGAACTCTTACAGCCTCCGTCTTTGTATAAATCCAATGTAAACTATACCGTTAACCGCACTCAAACAGGGGGGGCTTGATTTTTCTGGTAATTGGAAATATGTGTTGTTGGGCCGGGGGGATTTTTTAGAGGACGCTCATCGGGGCTCCGCCCCTTGCCGCGTGGGCTAGCCCCGGGACGGGAAGTATACGAGAAAAAGTTCCAGCCGGCCAGTTGGAACATCGGGTTCAATGTGGGCGAAGCGGGCGGGCAGACGGTGATGCACTGCCATTGCCATGTGATCCCCAGGTATGCCGGGGATGTGGAGAATCCTCGCGGGGGAGTGAGGGGGGGTAGTGCCGGGGAAGAGGGAGTATTTTAATTAATAATAATGTTTTTAAAGATAATTTCGATAATTATGGAGTATTTTCATTGGTTGGACCATCTTTGTAATCCTGACTCTTTTTACGATGAGCGGGGTAAACCTTTCTGCCCCTACAAGAATATTATTGATTTCCTTCTTAAGTCCCGATCTAATACTAAAAAAGGTGGGATTGTCTTCCGGTGAACTCTGGAAAACTTTTCGTCTGAAATCCTGAAGACAAAGAGAAGCAGCATACACTCTTTCTGGATCAACAATAGTGAAGTCAGAGTTTGCCACAAATTCTTGTAAAACCCCGAATATTATTCGAAGGTCTTCTAATCTGAATGGATGTTCAGTTCGATACAACCGGTATTGACCGGAATTCAACGAAATTTCATCATAATTAGTAAGCCATCCGGTTACGGTTCCCAACTCTTTCGCAGTAATACCCGATTCAATTAATTTCTTTGAAATAATTACATCTGCATTTTCACAATTTTTTGGATCTATGTTAGAATATCCTTGGATTGCTTTTTCGATTAGTCTGATCCAGAAAACTGAATCGTTAAATAAACTTTCATAACCTTCCCAAGAATAGGGGCGTTTTTGAAATGTCTTTCGTTTCCCATACTCCATCATGAACTTAAAAAAAATCCCTCTGAATGAGAGGAAAAGTCCCGGTCGGCCAAGGATAATTTCCTTGTCGGTTAATTTTTTTTCAATTTCTGCGTCAGAATTCTTTTGGTCAATCGGAATATCCTCAGGTAGTTCTCCTTCATGTATCATAACAGATTTTCCAAACGGAATAAAAATAGCCTGATCCACTCTATTAATGCAAAGAACAACCTCATCTCCGGCATCGACATTTAAGAGGTGTTGAGATTGTAATGGGTCATGAAATTCATTATCATTATGTTTCCAATCGGAAAATTGAAAACTCTCCTCGTCTTCATTTTGATATATCTCATTGATACGGGTTGGTGGCGGTAGTTCGATTTTTCCAAGAGATTCTTGTAAAAATAATGGTCCATTCCAATTTTCTGTTGGAGTTACAATGGGAAATATGAATCTTTCAAGAAGACGATGGTCAATAATTTCCTTTATTCCTTCAATTCCATCATGATCGCTAATAAAAATAAATTCTTTGGCCTGTGAATTGCGCAGATTATATTTCAATGAGGGATGTTGAGAAGAAATAACATACCGTGGAATATTTGCATCGAGAATCGATTCTTTTTCATGGAGATCACTCCAGCCAGAAACAAATATTTTTGCTTTCAATTCTTTTGCAAGAGTCGCATCATCCCCTATGATTTTTTCCAATCCTTTTACATCTCGGAAATTTACAACAAAAATGATGTAAATACAAGGATTCCGAGTAAAGAGTTCGTTCGCTTTTCTGAAAAATTCATCTTTGAGCGGATTTTTATTCTGATTGGTGTCAGAAAAGTATTGTGAATGAAATGAATTGCGAAATAAATTGGGGATTTCTTTTGGGATTTGACCTATATCAGCTTGCTCAGCAAGATCGTTATGGATTGAACCGTATGTAATACTCAGACCCGCAAATCCTTTTTTTGCCGAAAGAAATCGCGAATCAGAATAATCTCCAATAATATTTAGAGGAGATGAAATTACCCGTCTTAAATAAAATCTTATGTCTCGTGCGAATTCCTTATCGATCGAATTGAGGAGAGATAAGATCGTTTGAGAAAATGAGGTGAGGTCATCAAGTTCAATGTATTGACAAGATATTTTTTTATTCCTGTTTTCATTAAAAAGATCACTTGTCATAGAAGAGAGGGGATTGGGGAATTTCGAGTGGGGTGAATTAGGAGATAACTGGGTCAGAACCGGATATGCGTCGAGTGTTTGGATTGTCATGTGAATTGGTGAGAAGACGTTTTTTTCAGATTCAAGGTTGTAAAATTGACGTTTTTCCGGATTTGTTGAAAAAAGTAAAACAGTACCGGCAGGATTTTGGAGATATTCCATAAGTGCTTTACTGGCAGGGCCCATATAACGAATATCACTAATCATATCATCTGTATTTTCAATAATCAGCAAATCAGGAGAAATTTTCTGAACTAATGAAAAGATCTTATTTGGATCAATCTTCGATGAGATAAGATGAACATTTGCCGCAGTGTCTCCCATTTGGTTTTCATTGTAATAACAAACGGATTTAAGGAGGTCTTGGCACCATATTATTTTTTCAAAATTTTGAAAAGTTTCAGCAAGCCAAAGAATATTGTAATTCAGTTTTCCCGACCATTGACTCTGTTCAGTTAAAGTGACGTCCCAATGTCCACATTCAGGATCAACAATTTTCTCTTTTACCTCATTGAGAGAATATCCATCTAATTCCTGCCCATTTTTCTTTTTTTGAGTGATTGATCTCAAATAACTTTTTCCAAAATTATTATCCGATGCCTCCTTTTTTACATCATTTGTGCATTTTTTTAATGAATGGGGACAGATGTATGTTTCAATTTTTCCTGATCCGTATTTTCTATATTTTACAGAAACAATATTTTTTTGTTCGAAGAGTATTGAACGATTTGTTTTAAGTTGTATCATCTCTTTTTTTAATTGATCTGAAACAGGTACTGGATCAGTTATACAAATTAGTTTATTGAAGATTTCATTAAGAGGCAGCTTTCCAATAAATTTCGTATTTGGTGAAGACTCTTCATATTCACCGATAACAACAATTTTTTCAGTATTGCGGGAGAGAGAATATTCTGTTAGCAAAATAGGGAGAAAACGTACTTCTGACCAAGGCCAGGTTATGAGGAAACTTCCTTTGGGTTTTTGTATCGCCCATTCCACGTACCTATTTTCAATCTCATTTAATACAACACTCCAAAATAATGGCGAACTTCTTAAGATTGGAGAATCCGGGTTTATACCAATCCGTCTGATATGTTCTTTTAGGTACCAAAAATTCTTAGAAAAATCAACATACGGATGAAATTCCGTTCCGCATTCTGAACAGATCAGGTTTCCAGTTTCCGTAAAGGATAGATGAGACCCATTATTACGTGAACTTTCGTAGGGGACATGACATTGAGGACAGGTAAAAGAGAAATGGTAATAATTTCTCATTCCGCCCCCATTTTTTGAATCAGATCGATAACTTGTCCTGCAACCGCAGTATCTTCAATTAAAAACCCCATCTCATAGTTATTCACCATCGCAGGTTGTGTAAAATTTGCAGAACCGACGAGAACCTTCTTACAATCTGCCACAAGAATTTTTGCGTGTAGAACTTTGTTTTTAATACGGCAGATATTAAGATACGGATACTCCTTTTGCAATTTGTAGATATTACCTACTGCACCTGTTTTAGTTATTTTTTTCTCGTCATCGTAAAGATAAACTGTAACTAACACACCCCGTGAAAGTGCACCTTTAATTTCATTTACGATCTCGCGGGAAGTGAGCAAATATACCGTCATAATAAGTTCGGCATTCGCACTTGTGATTAATTCACTTATAACTGAACGAAATGACCGCACACCATATCCGACCCATGCTTCACCAGTAGCAACAGGAGTGACATTTACAAACAATTTCTTATTCCTCCGGATTTGTTAAAAGATGCCGGTCCAGCCAAAGATTTCTATGTTCACACGAGGTCTCCGAAATAAGCAGGCAACTATAACAAGCAGCCCCATTGAGGGTTTCTGCAGATTTTTTAAGGTCACTGCACAATGGATCATTTGAACAAACACTAATAATTGCTTCTGCGGTTTTCACAACAGATGAAAAAGTTTTTGCAATTCCCGTAAGGCCACCCATACCTCCATCCTGACCCGGGGAGGTGTTATAAATCAGGATACCGCCGGTTTTTTGATCGCGTGAAAGATAAATCCGCTCGCGTAGTGATGCTGCTGAATAGCCAGAATATTCTGAAACGGCCCGTATTAACGCATGTGAGAGGGTGTGTAACCATACAAATTCAGGTAATGTACAGATATCTGCCCAATCTGTTTTATCCTGAATTTTGGACTTATCGTGTTCAATCCAGTTTTTATACGCAACCTTATCCCGGATTTCCGGAAACTGACTGCCACTAAAAGTGATAAAAAGGCCCTCTCCGAATCCTTCGAAACCGGGATACCAGAAATCCTGATCCAAATGAACTGCGGTGGATACTTTTTTTGTATCATTTTTATCCGCATGTGCTACCATTCTACGGTAACCGGTTTGAACCGTAATCGTGCGGATTTTTCTTATAGGGTACACATGCAGAGAGGGAATAATAGATCCGGGGGAGGCCATAACGATTTCATAATTATCCATAACAAAATTGTCAGTTGGTCTTCCTGCCCCAGACAATAGGGATTCATACTCTTCATATATCAGATCAAGAAATGATCGTTCTTCAGAATTTAATTGATTGAATAGATTTAGAAATTTTTCAATTCCCGATGAATTAATTTCAGATTCAATAATATCCAAAGTTTCTTTGGAAACATTATTTTTAGAAAGCCCTTTTTTAATCCAGTTAATGAATGTTTTTTTCTCCGATTCATTAAATTTTAAAGGGGCATCTAGGATCATATTTAATCCGGCAGAGACGCCACTTTGCTGAAGAATTCTCGAAATGGTATTATCATATTTGGGAATAGTCAGAAGTGTAACCGTTTCAGACATCCGCAGAGATGTAGATTGTCGTTGAGTTATCCGCATATCTTTATTACAATTTCTCGGGCGATATGGCACAGAATAGTAGGGGGAAGTGTTGCTTGACGGACGTTCTTTTTCGGGAGTTCTTCCAGAACAGATAAACTTTAATTTGTAGATTTCCTGCATATTCGTTTTGGCACCACAGTCCGGACAAATAATTTCGATATTTGCAAGTGAACTCCCGGAGGCATTCCACCAATAAGATCTTGGATTACAGTTTCTATTTTTTTTATGTACTGCATACTGCCAGTCAACATCATCAAGGTGGCCATCAGGACAGGCGGATACAAACCTGACTGCTCCAGAATCTTCAGTGGTGTTACATTTTGGACATTCATTGCCACTGAAAAGAACCGGTTTATGTTTTTTTCCTTCAATTCTGCCATAACAAATTCTCCAGACTGGGAAAACCTGAGTAGAATAAACCTTGGAATTCTGTTGTTTGTCCAAACCTGCGTTGGAGGGTAAGGCAACAATTCTACACCTGTTTTCAGCTTGAGAATTTTTTTGGATATATTTGCAGAGACGTACGTCAGGAATTTCAAACCTCTGAAAGGTAGATGGGTTAAAAAAATTCCCGAGACCCGTACTCATTTTTGGGATTAGTCGGGGACCATTTTTTGATTCAATAATCGAGCCCGGCCCATAGGTTAAAACAAACTGTGATCTGCTAATCGGCTGATATTCACTTACCATCAATCACACCTCAAAACTTGTTGTTTCTTCAATATCTCTCAGCGATTGTGGGGCGTTTCTAAATACGGTCTTGAGATTTTCTTTTAATTCATGAGCTGGATCTCCAAGGACTACGTGATTTACAGCCCTTTGAAAAAGAGTGTATTCATGGAATTTCAATGGGGTTCCTGATCCAATTTCCAAGGAGCATTTCTCCCACATATCAAATTGTGATTTCAGAAATACAACAACATCCGAGTTATTACTTCCACGGTTTTCTAAACAAACCCGAAGGAACTCATCTAAATCTTTTCGTGCATTCTTGGTTTGAACAATATGACCATCCGGTGACTCCCACGGGATGGCAGGATCCATCATATTCCGGAGAAATGCGACCATTGCCGGGCCGGCAGCACGATCTAGACATCCTTTGGAGAAGGGCGCAACAGAAGCCGGTTCAACAGAGAGATTGATCCGGTTATGGTATCCCATAAATATTTCATAATGACTAAGATCACGCGGTCTCCCCGCCTTATAAAAAACGGTGACAAGTGCTCCGTGCTCTCTGCCAACACGACCGGTTGCCTGGATATACTGAGAGGTGGTTTTCGGCTGCCCATTGACCACCATCATTGACAGATGAGGAATGTCAACACCAGTACCAAACATGGAGGTAGTGAAAATAGCATCCGGATTTTCATTATGTCTTCGTGTTTTTCCCTGTTCAAGATCCTCTATAATTTGGGGAATATCGGTCGAATTAATACGACTTGACAGTTCTATTACTTTTTCAGCATCGAGTGTTCTGGGAACGGTGTCCGAGATATAATCCAAACGCTCGACGATGTCTTCACGGTATAACGATCTGTTACCGCCCAATTCCCTGACTGAATTAAAAAAACCAACTAGAGTCCAGAAATTATTGATATTTTTCTCATTCTGTAGATCATCTCCTGTTTTCAAAATTCTAGCCCAGATCCTAATTATTGGAGTGAGAGGACCCATCCCCGGCGCATAAATTCCAAGGTAAATTTTTCCGGAATTAAATTCATCCCATGCTTTATCCGGATCTGGAAATTTTATGAAAAAACTATCCCTATATGAGAGTCCGTACGGTGGAAATTGAAAGGTTTTCCGATTAAAAAGTAATTCCACTTGATCTTCCGCACGTTTTACCGTTGCAGAAGATGCGATATATTTAGGTCTGCCCTCGGCATGCCGGATCAATCCATCTACGATTGTTTCATATAATCCGAACATACTCCCAAGTGGACCGTCCATCAGATGAAGTTCATCCTGCACAATCAGATCCGGAGGCAGAAATGGTTTCACTTCAACAGTATCTTCCGGTTTGAGAGCCCCCTTTACAGTATGTGTCGGCAAAAACCCATCATCGTTTCCACGAAGATACCCATAATACCGGTTATATCTTTTTACTGCACCAAACATAGAGCCGGCCCTTGGCTCAAATGCTAGCCTAGCTATTTTATCCGCGGTACTAATGATTATTGTCGGACAACGATGGTAGATTTGTTCATCAGTAGTGTATGCCGGAATTGGCATCCATTTTCTTTCGGAGAATGGTTTGTTAGGACGCCGAAGATATAATCCGGCAATCCCTATTTTCTCATCGGTTCCGGAACAGGGGATTCCCTCCGACCAAGTTCCTATTTTATTAAGATCGCAATCAGGATTTGGACAAAATATTTCGAAGTCTAAGTGATTATTAGATTTTCTCCCGGGTTCGGCAGGAACCGGGAAATACCCCGGACGCGAGGGGCGGAAGGATGCCGAGGTGAAGCCAATATTTTTTTCAAGATTCCGGATATACTGATCAAATTGTACCTCCTGTAATTTTGTTGGAGAAAACAAGTCAATTTTCAGGACATAATAATGATCAGGTAGTTCACTTTCAATAAGTTGAATCTTTTTTACAAAATCCAGATACTGGGTTCTTTCCAGATTTTCAAAGAGCGATTTCTTATCCGTGTCAGTGTGGATAATAAGATAGAGGGTATTTTTCCCTTCGGAAAGTCCTGCACGTGGAATTGAAAGCCATGAGCCACACACGGGACATTTCACTATTTGAGCAGGCTCTCCTTTGGTAGCCGTTGTCATTAGTGATGAAATGGCTCCGTCATCGCCTCTAAGATGATTTGGAGAAACAGTTCCCCCTACCCACATTCCTGCAGAAAATTGGGCTTCACCAAATAACCAGTCATCTTTAAATGAACATTGTGGCGGTCGCCATCCTCGTTTACCTTTACAATCAACAGCCCGAAGATATTCTGCGGCTATAATCATGAGAAGTGTGCGTCGGAATTGTTGTACTGTTAATAGACGCAGAGTATATCGTGTAATGATTGATACTCCCGCACCGGAATTATCGCATTTTAATTCCGTTTTTCTTGTTGAAGATCTCCTTCGCCGTAAAGCAATTGTAAATGCCATTATGGCCAGATATGCTTCTGTCTTTCCTCCACCAGTGGGTACCCAGAGCAAATCCAGAACATCACGATCATCTGAATTTTGATTGTAAAGTGATTCTAAACAGGTCAGAAAAAATGCAACCTGAAATGGCCGCCATTTGAAATCTTCATCTGCCGGATTATGAAGACTTTTTTTATTTTTCCAGATATTTTGAAGCCAGAGTACCCGATTAGCAAAACAAAATGCGAGTCTGGCATTATCATTCTGTTTTAAACATTCGATACCCTTTTTTAAACGACACAACCCCTTCTTCTGGTTTTGGATAATCTCTACACTCACTTTTGTCTTATCATATGTTCCACACTCCAATGCTGCTTCATTATCAGCGATCCACTTCTGATATACTATTACAAGTGGGGAAAGGTTTTTTTCAATTTCATCAGCTTTCCATATTTCTGAAAGTTTAAATGCAGAAAATTCCGGCATTTGGGCAGAACCAGAATTATTCCAGTTAAAATCTGGAGAGGGCGATGGATGTAAGGGAATAAACTCTGATCGAACATCACAGTTAATAAAATCAGAGGCTTCTTTAAAACAATCACATTCTGGCCATATCAGTGCCGGATCAAGATGGTCCTGAAAATCAACTGATTTCCAGATTGCTGAACACATATGTCCTCTTGCGAGAACCGGCTGATCCTTGTAAAGGTACTCAAGTGCTGATTTTTTTTCAGACTCCGGGGAAATAAGTTTCCCATCGCCTTTTATATTAATCCGTATTGACGGCTGAAATATTGAGGCACTTGTAATTTCCTCCCCTTTACAATCAATAATTTTCAAATCATTAACAAGACTGATAATAACGTGCTTGACGGATCCCTCTAATGTTATCACTCTGATATTGATGAAAATTCTCCCATCGTCTTCTTCGTAGACGGTGTGATCTTCATCAATAAGGTTTTGAATATTCAGACGCAGGGTCTTTAAAAAAGGAATTCGCTGCCAATTTGGGTTTTTATCTTTAGAAGGATTTTCTTCACTTTGCGTTTTTTTATTATCTACAACCGGTTTATAACGGGCCCAAGAAATACAAACATCAAATTTAGGGGCAGATCCTTCAATCATAAATGATATCCCAAAAGATTTGGGTTTCATTTGAGGATCCAGTTCACTCGGAACAGAGAATGTGTAATCTATTCCAGATTCTCCATCCTCATTATGAGCCTCATCATTTTCCGGTCGGGTCTGTTCAGAATCCGGAACTGGTTCTGTAGATTTACAGCTTTTTGGTATGATCACTCCGGTAACATATTCCGTATAAGGATTCGAGGTAAGAATCTCATTTGCACCATATCGAGGACCACGAATTTCTTTTATTAATTCCGATATATAACAATCCCGCATTTAGCTTCGCCTAATGTAAACTTACGTTATTAACCGATAAGGATTGTTTATTGATCTTCAATTCTCATAGATCCATGCAGATACAAAATTCTAATTATGTTTGTCATTAATTAATCTTAAATGACCGATGTTCTCACCCCGAGTCAACGCAGATATAACATGTCCAAGATCCATGGAGAAAACACCGGCCCTGAAATTAAGATCCGTAAGATGCTATTTGCTCGGGGCATTCGGGGATACAGGATTCAGTTCAACATTCCCGGAAAACCAGACCTAGTATTCACAAAAAAGAAAATTGCTATTTTTATTGATGGATGTTTCTGGCACAAATGCCCTGTCTGCTTTCAGGAACCTGAAACACGAAAGGAATTTTGGATGAAAAAAATTGGTTCCAATGTAGAACGGGATAAAAAAGTCAATCAACAATTACAAGATGAGGGATGGAGGGTTATTCGCATCTGGGAACATGAAATCCGGAAAGAACCGGACAAGGTTGTGCAGCGGATTGATAATCTGCTGAAAGATTAAGATCTCATCTCACATAACATTCTTTTACAACATCGGCAATTATTTCCGATATGGTAGGACTTACCACATCCACCACCATCTGATACCGCAAACCTATGCCCATTTTTTCAGGAAAATGGAATTCCGGTGAGAATCCCATAATAGCCATTGCCTCACGAACGGAAATCACCCTGGCCGGAGTTCCGTTATTATCGGAATTCGGGTGGAGAATGTATGTCTTCATAATATTCCCGAATGATGGCGCAGGTTGGGAGTAATTCAGTTTATACCACCCGTACTGTCCTGACTCATATTTGTCTTTGTATTTGTGGATTGTTTTCAGATGCGGCCATTCATGATCGGGATATCCCTTTTCCGGAGTGCCTTCGTATTTTTTTATAGCATCCCCAACGGTCTTTGGTTCAGCCTTCCTTTTGTTGAATATGCGGATAATTTTTTCGACGAGTTTTTTATCTTTACCCCCGAACACAATCAGGCGTCGTCTCTTTGTTGAAGCACCAAACTCCGAATAGTGGATAACATGAGATTCCACGTGATATCCTTCGTCTTCGATCCTTTTGACGGAGTCCAGGAATATCTGATAGTTCCGAACAGGAGGGACATTTTCCATAAAAAACAGATCCGGCCGTAGAGAACTGATGTGATCAAAATAACGTTCCACCAGCGGATAATTGGGATGTTTTTCACCTCTTCTCCGGAGATTCACCGATGAGAATGGCCTGCACGGGGGACCGCCAAGAATAATATTGAAATTTCCGTCAATATGCTCTGACATCAGATCTTTCTGCACAAAGTCTCCGATATGATTTAGGGAGAATATCTTTTCAGACCAGGGGTTAATGTCAACACCAGTAATAGAAAAACCCTGTTTCTTAAATCCAAGAGAAAAGCCACCGGCTCCGCAGAAAAGATCGAGAACACGGATTTTGCCCATATTTTTTTTGACCATTATCTCATTCAGAAGTTTGTATTTGCCTGGTAAATGCATTGCGATGTGTGACGCCCTTGTAAGCCCGGGGCCAAGCCCACGCGGCACGGGGCGGAGCCCCGTTTAAGCGTCCTCTCCCTGTAACGTCTAAAAAAACGCCCGTAAAACCCTCCGATTGCCACCCTCAAAAATCCAGCCAATTATAACCTCCCGTTTTCCAAAATAAGCCCAAAATGAACCCCATATAATGCCCATTAGCGGGTCATATTCGCGTTCTGGCAGCGATCATTTTCCCCCTCAACAGAAAACCCATCAGACCCCGAAAACCGCCCTCCAAACGCATCTATGAGATCGTTTTATTTTGTCCGATTTCAAAAATAAGCCTGATTTGGGTTTATTTGTAAACGGAGCCCGATACGAGCTTCTTTTGGGATGCGAAAAGGGCAATCTGAGGCCAGATTGAGCCCGGATGGGATGAGGTCTGTGAGGGAGATCCAAGGGGAACATGGCTGGATCGGGGGATGTCCGGAGGGGGCAGCTGACAGAAGTGGAGATTAAGATTGTTGAAGAGGCAGGAACCTCAACGTCATTATGAATTATGCTGCCTTCGGGGTGCGAATTGGTCAGACAGTATCTGCCCAATTGGAGTTTCCGTCGTTGTTTTGGCCGGCAATTGCGCAGACCGTGTTTGCGCAATCTGGGGTACGGGTCTCCCGGTCCGATGATCCCGGCTCCATGCCGATGCATTAATAACCCAACCGGCATACCATTCTGATGAAACGGATTGCCACGATCATCCATGAAAAAAATCGCAGCCATCAAAAAAATTCTCCGCGCCAACAAAGAGATCCTCCGCGACCGGTACAAGGTTAAAAGGATCGGGCTCTTTGGCTCGTACGTGAGGGGTGACACCCATAGCGGCAGCGATGTGGACGTGCTCGTGGAATTTTCCGATACGATCAGCCTCCTCAAACTGGTCTCACTTGAAAATTACCTCACGGCACTCATTGGCATCAAAGTCGATGTCGTACCCCGGGAAGATATCCGCAGGGAGATTAAGGATGCAATCCTCAAAGAGGCGGTCTACCTGTGAAAGAATCAGAGAGAAATATCCGGATCTTTTTAAAAGATATCGCTGACAACATCCTCCGTACAGAACGCTTCACAAAAGGGATCACGTTCGAAGAGTTCCGGGACGATGAAAAAACCTATTATGCAACGGTCCAGTGCATCGAAATTATCGGTGAAGCGGCAAAGCACATCCCGCCACATGTGCGGTCCCGGTACCCGGAGGTTCCCTGGAACGATATGGCAGGCATGCGGGACAAGTTGATCCATGCATACTTCGGGACAGATCCCCTGAGTGTCTGGAAAGTGGCAAAAGAAGATCTCCCGGTCTTAAAACCCCTGATCGGGAAAGCCCTTCACGATCCAAAAGAAAAAGATACGGACTGACCATCCCGTTTTTTATGAGGGAAGACCGGACAATATCCGGGGAATCCCCTTAGATCCGGGGGGCGACCCATCGCAGGAGCGTCCTCTCTCTCTAACTCCCAAAAAAACGCCCGTAAAACCCTCCGATTGCCGCCCCAAAAAATCCAACCAATTATAACTCCCCATTTGCCAAAATAAGCCCAAATTAAGCCCCATATAATGCCTTTTAGCAGGCCATATTCGCGTTCTGGCGGCGATCATTTTCTCCAACAACAGAAAACCCATCCGGCCCCGAAAACAGCCCTCCAAACGCGTCTATGAGATCGTTTTATTTCGTCCGATTTCCAAAATAAGCCTGATTTGGGCTTATTTTTAAACGGAGCCCGATACGGGCTTCTTTTGGGATGTGAAACTGGCAATCGGAGCCCATATTGGGCCCGGATGAGTGTATCCCTCGATTGCTGGATCAGGCCTCTTGGGGGTAATCTTCGGGGTGCATCAAAACAGGATGGGCGGTTTTTTCCTAGCGGATCTTTTTTTTAGAATAATCTCGGCTGGCATCTCCATCGCTATTCCATTTTCAACCGTTATCCGTGCCGGGTAATGAAAAAAATTTCAATTTACCTACGGACCGGATTGCCCGGCAAAAAAAATTCCTTGAACCCCCCGTTTCCCTTTTCGTATCCCAAACTTTCCCCCTCACAATCATTCAGTAAAATTTAAACCCAATCCCGTTCTTCTAGAAAAAGTCGAATCATGGAAACCACGGAGATCGAAAACGACATCGAGGCCTACGCCCCGTTCAGGTACATCTTCACCATGATCAATTTCCGGTGCTGGACTATCCGATGCCTGATCTCTGCCCTCATGGAAGCATGGGGGATCCAGAAAATGCCGCAGCCCGCCGTGCACGATTATTATTATGAGAACGAGGGAGTCCACGGCTATGCGGAACGGGTTGTCCCGCCTCTTTTCGAACTCTCACCCTTCTTTTCAGATGTGAGCTAAAACCGCCGGGTCCGGGCGACTGCGATAACGAAAAAAAGCGCCGGTGGATGCGGGAGGATAATGTCTGCACGAGAACGAAACGTGCCGTCTCATTCTCTAAAAAAAATCGTTCCACTGCGTTTTTAGCCGGTCACCCCGGGCCACGGCATTTTTCTTTTACAGGGCGTGATGCCGGTACACCCGTGTCCGGCATTTCGTCCTGTTCTTGCACGTCCTTTGAACGATTTACCACAAATCAGCAACGAGGAATCCCTCATGATAAAACTCTTTATCATCACCCATGCAGGCAGGTGGCATAAGGCCGGGAGATCCCGGCATTTTCTGGAACAGCAGGAGATCAACCGGCACTTGGGGCCGGGCGGCTGCGGGGACCGGGCCGGAACCGGGGAGCGTAACGCCCTGCCACCCCCGCTCATTAGGTGGTGTACTGTATGATCGGCACAAGCGGGGGCCTGCTCGAACTCCACGCGCTCCTGATCCTCAAATCCTTTGCAACCCACGTTCTTCCCTCACGGGCGGTGGGGCTCTCGCGATCGTTCTGCGATATTGTCGGTATGATACAGGGCGGAAAGATAATCGGCGTCAAACTCAGGCGATCGGTCTCTGCCCCTCTCACTCCCGGCGAGGTCGGGAAATGCTTTGAACCTGAAATCTCTCTTATGAAATCCTGCTGGTACAAAAAACCCGTACAACTCGAACTCTGGGTCGCGCTTTCCGGCGGACGGTGGCAGTTTTTCGAGATCACCGATGAGGGAGTCCGGGAGGTGGAACATGCCGCCCGGCCCTGACCGTGGAAAAGCACCGGCCCGGGTCCCGTCCGTCCCGCTCTTCCTGATCCCAAAAGTGATCCAGGAGCAGATCAAAAAGAAAGGCACCTCGGTCTTCTCCATCTTTGTGGAACGCCGGCTCCATCACCAGTACCGGGTCCGGGTCGAGACGTTTTTCGAGCATTCTCACCGGTCACGACGGGAAAAAACGAAAACACCGGAACCGACCGTTCAGGACGTGCTGGATGTCTGACATCCGCACTAAATCAGTGCAGCCGGCGGTGGTGAACTGTGGACGGCCTGCTCCGTGATGCAGTTTCTCTCCTCTTTGCCCCCGGAAAAGTCACCGAAGTCCGGGCGCTCGCCGACCAGTACACCCATTCCGGATATTTTTCCGACCCGGAAGCACTCGTCCGGGCCGTCGAACCGCTCGATACCGACACGTCTGTTCTTGGCATCTACATCACGCTCAACGAGGTAAACCCGGCACTCCTCTCGCGGCGGGCAAACCGGATCAAGATGCGGCTCTGCAGGAAGGACGCGACCACGGGCGACGCGGATATCCTGCGGAGATGCTGGCTCCCGATCGACATCGACCCGAAACGCCCGAGCGGGGTTTCAAGCACGGATGAGGAACACGGGCTTGCACTTGCAAAAGCAGATGAGATCGCCGCGTGGCTCACGTCGCTGGGGTTCCCTGATCCGATCACCGGGGATTCCGGGAACGGCGCTCACCTGCTCTACCGGATCGATCTCGCGAACGATGAACCGGCAACGCTTCTCGTCAAAGGCTGCCTTGCGGCGCTTGACACCCTTTTCTCGGACGACCGGGTGAGCGTGGACACGGCAAATTTCAATGCATCCCGTATCTGGAAACTCTACGGCACGGTGTCGCGGAAAGGCGATGATACTCCGGACCGCCCCCACCGGAGGAGCCGCATCATCGCGGCCCCGGACGTGCCGGTAGTCGTAATGGTGGAGCTGCTCCACGACCTCGCGGCCCGGCTGCCGGACGAACAGCACGCACACCAGCAGCCAGCGAGAGCGACCGAAAAGGGATTCGATCTCCGGCACTGGCTCGATGAACACGGCCTCGGCGTCCGGAGCGAAAAACCGTACAGCGGCGGCACGCTTTTTGTGCTCGACGAATGCCCGTTCTCGTCAGCCCACAAGGACGGGGCCTTTGCGATCCAGTTTGCAAACGGTGCGGTCTTTGCCGGGTGCAAGCACACCTCCTGCGGCGGCGGAACGCAGCGGTGGCAGGAACTCCGCGAGCGGTACGAACCGGGCCGGGCTGCACACCGGGAATCATTTGCTGAAAAGCAAAAACTGTGGAGTAAGGAACGGGCACAGGCGAGAGCAGTACGCGACGGTTCAACAGAACCGGCACCACCGGTGCCCCCGGTATCATCTCCGCAACCACCGGTACCCCCACCCGGACCGGAACCGCCGGAGAAACCGGATTACCGGGCCCGGGCGCTTGAAGTTCTCACGCATGGTGATCCTGTTGCATACATGCTTGCCGCCTTCGCACAGGAGCACGTCGGCGACGAGATCCTCGCACGCTGCATGATCTTCTCGATGGCGTCGCAGGCCGTGAAGAACTCGGACGGGCTCCACGTCTCGGTCACCGGTGATTCCGGCAAGGGAAAGACCCATGCATTCCGGAAGATGATGCGTCAGGTGCCGGATGCATACAAAGTGAAGGGCACGGTGAGCAACAAGGCGCTCTATTACATGAAGGACCTCCGGCCCCGCACAGTCCTGATGAGTGACGATACCGATCTCTCGGACAGCATTCAGGAGATCCTGAAATCTGCGACGAGCAACTTTCACGAACAGATTACCCATACAACGGTCACAAAGGATCTCGTGTCAAGGGTCTGCACGATTCCCGAGCGGTGCGTCTGGTGGCTCTCAAAGAAAGAAGGAACCGGAGACGATCAGGTGGCAAACCGGATGCTCACCTGCTGGATTGATGAGTCACCGGAGCAGGACACCCGGGTACTCGCCGCAAAACAGGCCCGGGAGGTTCTCGACCCGGACGTGGTTGTTGAGGAATCCGAAGAGCTCCTGACCAGCCGGGCCATCTGGGAACACCTGCACAGCGAGATGTTCTGGGTGATCATCCCCTACTCGCAGCGAATCCGGTTCCATGCGATCAATAACCGGCGCAATCCCGACATGCTCTACGACCTGATCAAGAGCCATGCGGCTCTTTTCTTCCTGCAGCGCGAGAAGAAGACGAGCGGAGACGGGACGTTTTGTGTTTACGCGAACGAGGCAGACTTTGCGGCAGCAAACGAAGTCTTCACGCTCCTGAATGGCACGGCCGGCGGACAGGAGACGAAGCTGACCCGGCGGGAGGCAGGCCTGCTCGATGCGGTCCGGGTGGCGGACCAGCTCGAATATACCGTACAGGATCTCCAGCGTCTCACGGGCTGGTCGTACTGTAATATTTACCGGTCGCTCAAGGGGTATGACAGCCGGGGGAAAAATTACACCGGCCTTCTGGAAAAGTGCCCGGCGCTCTCGTTTACCGACCGGACTATCACCTCAACCGGTGAGGACGGGGACACGGTGCGCCGCCGGGCCGAGGCCTATGTGTGGGACCGCGAGCTCTACCGGCAGTGGAACGGAGACAGTGCTTGCTGGCTCGACCCCGGCCCGGATGATATGGGCGATGGGGATGCAGGGTCGTTTGCAGCATTGCAGCATGTTTGCAGCAGATTTGCAGCAACTGCTGCAAATGAAAACAAAACAAATCCGGGGCCCGGTTCCAGCAATGGAGAATTAATTGATAATAATTTTGTACAAGAATCTGGTTGTTTGCAGCAATTTGAGAATTATGGAGCTGTTTGCGATCCGGATAGTTGTGTAGCACAGTCTCTGTATTCTGCTGCAAATGCTGCAAACAAAAATCCAAATCCGCAAAAATGCACCGGTTCAGCAAAAGAGAAATACCCTACGCCCGGTTTGGTTGCAGCAAAAACTGCAAACGTGCTGCAACGTGCTGCAAACAAGCACCCGCTCCGGAGCATCCGGGCAAAGGACTACAAGAAACTCGATACACCGGAACCGAAGACGGTGTGTTTTGTCTGCGGGAAGAAGGGTGCGTGGTTTGTTGAGAAATTCACGAAGGAACGTGGGGCCCGGCCCAAGGATCAGCAGGATGCCCGGCGGCTGTGCCGGTCGTGTCATACAGCAGCGGTAAAGGCGGAGCAGGGTGCTGCGGTTCCGCTGCCGGGGACGGTGGATGTTTCCCGGATGGAACGGGTGACGGCGGATCTCGGGAAATGTCCGGTCTGTGGGGTTGCAAAGGTGGAGTGGATTGACCGGGAAGTGGGGGTTATGCTGTGCGGGAGGTGTTATGCGAGGGAGAGGAAGGGTGTACCTCCACAATTACAGTACTTCCGAAAGTAAATCCCTCAAGAGATCAGAGAAATTGAGGAGATTAGAGAGGGAGATCCCCTGAAGGCAACCATTGAGAAACTGCCTAATGTCAATCAGAATCGAAAGTGCAACCGGGTCGACTGATGATAGTCTTCCCAATTCCCCTAGACGGTGACAATACACGCATCACGATATTTATATATGTCCGCGATCTACATATGCGATAAGACCTGAGGTAAGGACAAGAAACCCACGAGGTCTTGGAGAGAACCAAGGCGGATCCAAGTAGGGGTTGTCCCGAGGAATTTTGCGATGGGCATATTAGCATCTTTGTTTTCCCCGTACGAGGAATTTGGACACATATACCGGGTTCCTCATCACAACAAGGACGGAGTGAGTTTACCGCGGTTGTTACGAAGATCATGGATCATCGATACTCCTCAAGATAAAAGAGACCCGGATAACACAGTATATTTTATTGTCGGCGAGTGTTCATTAGTCGAGAATATCCAAGAGGCGATATATCAGGGATATAATGTCGAGATAATCACGGGTCCAATCTTACGAGATAAAGCAACACGTAAAAAATTAGTTGATTTAATGAGAGATTACCCTAAACAACTTTCGATGCGGGTTGCGAGTATTCGACCTGAGAAACATTTGTGTCAAATTAATGGTAATATTCTCTATGAGGATCCACATTCTGACGTGGATAATTATGGGTGTGCAACAGCCGTTGAACATGCAGACGCGAAAAATATCTCAAAAGTTAAAAACTATTTCGACGAATCTAGGACAGGCACTGTTGAAATTCAAAATGCAGAACAGTTAGCAGCTCTACATGCAATGGATGAGCATCCAAACAAATAAACCAAAGTGGCGAGGTAATCGTGACTCCGATTTTTGATCCGAGTATACCTGTTATTGTGGGGGGCATCGCCGGAATGACACTGTCGATGACGGGTGTTAAAAATATGTTTGAAATGGGGAAACTGACATTTTTCCAGGATACCCACCTCGGGGCTCAGGTTTTCACACCGGCGGCTGCATGGGGGAAAGTGCTACGAAATACAATGATATTGATTGGCATTTTTTTCCTTTCCGAACTCTGCATCTTCGGATATTTCTTGGCCGGGGATGGTAATACACCAGCATCTGCTTTACAATCTCTAGGATATGTCGTACTAATTCTCGCTTTACTTGCAATGATAATAGTCTATTTTTATACGTTATTTGATACTACTCACACGCCCCCGAAGAAAATGAAAGAGTTCGAAGCCGTTAAAAAATATCCGAAACCCGTACCCCCCCAAAAAACTGAACCTACCTCAAAATCAGCTGAGGAACACCCAAATAAATAAGTCATTTTTGCAAACATGATCGTTGGCAAATAGATTACATTTCTTTCGAATGTGGCGACCCTGTATCCTGCATTCGGAGACCCTCAATAATATCGCTCAAAATAATCGATAACCTCTCTATTTGCCGTTAGAATTTATGTTCGGATCTACTGAATTACGATGAACGACGACGCCCCCGCGGCGGATCAGGGAGGGTAAAACCGCACTCGCCCCGCCGTGCCTCGGAGAGGCCCTGAGGCGGGGAACCCTCTCACATTTTTATTGATTTTCAAAGTCTTGGAGAGAATTTAACCGGTTCAGATCTGGTTCTGCAAAACCCATTTCTATCATCCCCCTCTTTTTGGTTCAGTCACGGCTAAGTACCCCAAAGCCCCAATCCTTTTTCACCCAAAGGCGCCCGAGGGTGGAGTAAAAGAAATGACTGACTTCGTTATAAGCAGCGAAACCAAGCGTGCGGTTCGGAAACTTTCGAACCCGATCGGAGATGTGGCGGCATTCAACACCATCGTCCAGTCGGTGATCACGCAGAACCCCTTCGGGTGTGTAGAGTATATGACCGCCGGCGAGACCCATCCTGCCGTGGAAAAAACCAAAGAAGCGTACACCGTACGGATCCTGTACCAGGACGAGGATGCCAACATTGTCGGCACAGGGGCGCACAAGTTCAACACCCTTCCCGGCTTTACCTCCGGTGCAGCCGCCCTGCTCAGTGCGGCGCCTGTCACGACTGCACACGGGGGCACGGCTGCGCACGATACCGACAACGACACGTTTTCCGTGA
>CAYVTY010000012.1:0-59290 GCA_964454995.1 uncultured Methanoregula sp. | reverse complement strand
TCTTTTTCAACAAAGCATGGCTTGCGTTCACCGGAAGGGTTCCTGCCGATGAGAGGGGTGACGGCTGGATGGAGGGCATCCATCCCGACGATCGCGACCGTTACCGGGAAACCCTGATGGAGCAGGATCATTACCAGGGGCCATCAGAAACGGAGTACCGTCTCAGGAACAATGCCGGCGAATACCGGTGGATCCGCGAAGTCCGTATACCCGGCCCTGCGCCGGATGGGGCGGAGACCGGGGTCACGTACTCCTGCTTCGATATCCACGAATGCCGGCTGGCAGAAGAGGCCCTTGAGGAAGAAAGGGCACAGTACCGGACCCTGTTTGAGAACACTGCTGATGCCACACTTCTTGTAAGCGACAGGATCCTTGACTGTAACGCAGCGGCGATCCGGCTGTTTGCCGGCATCCGTGAGGATCTCATCGGGCACGACATACGGGACTTCTTTCCCCGGTACCAGCCGGACGGCAGGGCATCGGCCGATGCCGCACGGGGGTACCTGGAGGCAGCCCGTGGAGAAACGCCGCAGGCATTTCCCTGGGTTGCCATGAGAAGGGATGGTACAACTCTCGAAACATCTGTCACCCTTGTCACGCTGGACATCCATGGGGAAGAACGGATACTTGTCGTCATTGAGGATGTGACTGAGCACAACCGGGCAGAGCGCGAGATCCAGAGGCTTGCCACCTACCCGCAGATGAACCCGAACCCGTTCATCGAGGTCCGGCCGGACCGAACCATAACCTATACCAACCCGGCAACCGCTGCGGTGCTCTCATCTCTCGGGCTACCGGATGACCCGGCTGCGTTCCTGCCGGCGGACTTCGATGCGGTTGTAAAAACACTCAATCCGGCGGAGCTGATAATGATCAATCGCATCGTGCACCTCAAGGAGCGCTCGTTTAACGAATCGATCTCCTTTGCCCCGGGACTGGATTCCCTCAGGATCTATGCTAACGACATCACAGACAGGGTACAGGCAATGGAAGCGCTCGCGTATGCCAACCATAAACTGGGCATCCTCACGAGCATCACCCGCCACGACATCCAGAACAAACTCACCGGGGTGCTCGGGTATCTCGATCTGATCAGGAGTTCCCTGCGTGACCCCGAACTGATCGGATTCCTTGACAAGGCAGAAGCATCGGCAAACGCCATCCGGCACCACATCGATTTTACCAAGGACTATGAGTCTCTCGGGGGTACAGCCCCGGTCTGGCAGGAGATTACACCCATCCTTGCGGGGGTGAGATCACACTTTGATGTGGGGGAGATCGCATTTGAGGAACCGGCACCGGGTTTTGCCGTTTTTGCCGACCCGATGTTTGGGAAAGTGCTGTACAACCTCTGCGACAATTCGTTGCGCCACGGTGTGCATGTCCGGCATATCCGGGTACGGTGCGCACCTGCCGATACCGGGTGCACCCTCATCTATGAGGATGACGGTGTGGGAGTCCCGCAGGACAAGAAGGAACTGATCTTCGAGCGCGGGTTTACCACGTCATCCGGTTCTGCAAAGTCGTCCGGCCTTGGCCTGTTTCTGGTCCGGGACATCCTTGCCATCACCGGCATCTCCATAAAAGAGACCGGTGTGCCCGGGGCAGGCTCGCGGTTCGAGATGGTTATTCCCCCGGGGAAGTGGAGATGCGGGCCGGCGGAGTAAACACAATCTCTCTTTTTTGCACGAGGGGATCCTGAAGGGAGAGCCCCGATTTTCCATGCTCTTGATACCTCCGTTTTTGATAATTACGGGGGTAAGACATATTCATCCACTGTGATTCTTCACGATCCGGATCACTGCATCCGCTCAAAACAGATGGTCGCTTCAGGGGACAGATTCCATAAAAAATAGAGAGAAATTCAGATATACCGCGCTTTCAACGAGAGCTTGCGCGGGGTATAGAGCGGACGGAACGGCTTCTCCGCGATCTCTTTCTTTACAGCAGCGGCAAGGGCGTCTGCGGTCATCTGCTCCTTGTGGGGCTTGTTCGGCTCCGATTTCCTGCGGATAGTGACGGTAAGTTTCTTATTTGCCATTTCCTCGTCGCCGATAACAATCACGTAGGGCACCCAGTCCATACCTGCCTCACGGACTTTCTTCCCGACGCTTTCCTCACGATCGTCGATATCGCACCGGATACTCTCTCTGTTCAGGGTGTTGCAGACTTCCTGTGCATACGCGGTGTGGCGCTCGGCAACCGGCACGACACGTACCTGTGTCGGTGAGAGCCAGGTCGGCAGGGCCGGAACTTTCTGGGTCGAGATGTTCTCGAGGATCGCACAGATCACCCGCTCGACACTCCCGGTCGGGGAGCAGTGGAGGATTGGCGGGAAAACGGGAGTACCGTCGTCCTTGAAGTACTTGATGTTGAACCGGGTCGAGCTCTCGACATCGATCTGGACGGTCGGGTTCTCGATCGGGCGGTTCTGGCCATCGATGGCCGCAAGATCGATCTTTGCTTCCCAGTAGTGGACGCGCTCGGACAAAATCTCGATGAGCATCGGGCAGTCGGAATCCTTTACGATCTTTTTCACCCATGCCTCGTTCTCATCGTAGAACTTCTTCGTGCACCGGAACGCGGCGACGAGCTTCGTCTCAAAGTCCCTGCCGGTCTGCCAGCCGATCGCAAGCTGCTCCTCGAAGCACTTCATCGCCTCGGGCATATCGGTACAGAGCGAGTGCATGTCGGGCATCGTAAAACAGCGCAGGCGCTTTAACCCGATCACTTCGCCCTTCTGTTCGTGCCGGAAGGAGTAGGTGGAGAGCTCGTACATCTTCATGGGGAGGGTGTTCTTCGAGATGTGCATGTCCCTCATGATCGAGAACATGCCAAAGCAGGCGGCAAACCGGAGCATCATATCCCGGTTGTTGCTCTTGAACCGGTACTGCCGCTCGCCGAACTTGGCCGCGTGCTCGCAGATCGCCTTGTCGCCAAGGTCGTACATGACCGGGGTCTCGACCGGGGTCGCCCCATAGGGGAGCACGAGGGCAAGGACGTAATCGGCGAGAAGATCGCGGACGAGTTTGCCCTTAGGCAGCCAGCGCAGGCAGCCGACATCGCTTGCCGGTTCGTAATCGACGAGCTCCTTTGAGCGCATCAGGTCGACATGGGCCGGTTCGCCGCCGGTCGGTTCTGCGACGCCCAGTTCCTTTTTCACGAGGCAGCCAAATGGCGTGTTGTCGAGGTACTGGTGGTAGTCGTGGGACTTCCCGTCAGGAGTCAGGACAAACCAGTCATGGGTAACCTCTTTCTTGCCCGGCTTCTTCGAGACCGCTTCGCCTTCTTCTCCGCCGGGCACAATGGTCTTTGAGAGCTCAGAGAGCGGATGACCCTTGCAGGAGATCTTGAAGGACTTGTACCAGCCAAACGGCGCACGCTTCACGGCAAAGCCTTCTGCGGCAAGGCCTTCTTTAAGAGCGTTTAAGGCCGGCACTGCCACATCGGGCCGGGCAAGATCGCTTGAGAGGTGGGCGTACGGGTAGATGACGATCTTGTCGGCATGCACCTGTGCAGCGGTCTTTTTTACCTCTTCGATAGCCTGGAGGATGACACCCTCCATATCCTCTTCGTCGATAGACTCAACCGCAGTGAAGACCGTAAGCGCGTCTTCTTCGCGATCCGCGAGGACGGCTCCCTCCTCTGCCATTTTTGTCTTCTTTTTTGCTTCGTATTCGATGTAATCTGAATGTATCAGAAGAAGTCGCATTGCTTCATCTCCAAACCGGAACGATTATTTCGTATAAAATGGGATCTTAAGGTATATACCCTCATTGCCCCCGGCACCCGTTTGGTTACGGGCATTTCTTCGGGACGGTCACGCTTTTTTGTTCCCGGGATACCGGGAGAGTGTCGCCTGCCGCTGGTCGAGGTACTTTGCATCGGTCTTTTTGTCGTACGGATTTTCTGCCCGTTCGGTCGTGTAAAAGACGAGCTGGCCGATCGGCATGCCAGCGTAGACCTTGACCGGCCGTGCATTTACGTTCGCCATCTCAAGGGTAATCGTGCCCCGGAACCCGGCATCGATCCAGCCGCCGGTCTGGTGAAGGGTGACGCCGAGCCGGGCGATGCTTGACTTGCCCTCGATGGTGGCGACAATGTTATCCGGGAGACCAATGCATTCAAGGGTCTCAGCAAGTACGAACTGTCCCGGCACGAGGACAAATGAGTCGGCGTGAGTTTCGCCCACATCGGCAGTCACGCTTGCCTTGTCATACGGGTCGATGACCTGCGTGCCCGGGTTGTACCAGACAAAGTGGTTCCCGAGCCTGATGTCGACCGAGTTGGGCTGTACAAGGTTGGGATCGTAGGGATCGATTTTGATATGGCCCCGGGCGATGCGGTCACGGAGCTGCCAGTCCACAAGAATCATGGGAGTACCGGGTTGGTGGTGATCGGTGATAAGTGCTGCCGGGACCGGATTCCGGGTTAGGTTGATCAAGCCCTGCTGGGAAACCATGACCCCTGCGACCGGTTGCATAAAACGTGCAGACTCCATTTTAGCTCTCACGCAGGGATCCATGGGCGACCCCCTCTTCCCGCACCTGCTGTTTTCCCCAGTATCCATTAATGACCTACCCCCATCCGGGCTCAATATGGCCTCCGATTGCCCCTTTCCCATCCCAAAAAAAGCCCGTATCGGGCTCCGTTTAAAAATACCCTCAAATCAGCCGTATTTTGGAAATCGGACGAAATAAAACGGCCTCGATAATGCGGTTCTTTTGGCAGATCTCAGGCAAAATTGCCACTTGGACGATCCGAAAAATGACCGCTGCCAGAACGCGAATACGGGGCTTCCATGGTCATTATATGGGGCCCATTTTGAGCTTATTTTTTAAAATGAGGGCATATAATAGGTCGGATTTTTGAGGGCGGCAATCGGAGGATTTTGCGGGTTTATTTTGGAGGTTCCCCCATGGGAATTGCATACGATATCTCTCCCCATGCCTTATCGATGAGTCCCCGGTAGAACGGGATGTCAAACAATTTCGCACACCACGCCGGTCCCACCCGGTACCGCCGGGCATCGGTCACGACATACTGGATCTTCATGCCGGGCGAAATCCCACAACAGTTGATCAACCGGTGCGATGTGTACTATTATTTCGGGATACATACATTCCAGTGCAAATCTCACGAAATTGAATCAAGTATGAAAGAATACAAGTTGCATCAATAAACATACCCAAAAATGATCAGGCAAATGTGAACAAAAAATGGTGATGTGTTACAAAAGGGCAAAATATGCTTTGCCCATGCGGACATAATCTCCATTAAATTGTTAACCCTGGATGCAGAAGGAACCTTGAGGTACTATAATCTCAAACCGTGCTCCTCTTCCCGGCTCCCCGGTTTCCTGAATTTTAATACCGGTGATTGAAAGAATTTCCCGGGAGAGGAAAAGCCCTAGTCCGGTATTCTTTCCAAACCCGCGATCGAAAATCTTTTCTTTTTCGTCTGCCGGGATGCCATTCCCGTCATCCTCGCACAGGATAACAAGATCGGCGCCGGATTTCTGCAAAGAGAACCGTATCGTCGTAATTGTCTCCCCGTACCGGACTGCATTATCCATCAGGTTGTAAAAGACCCTGACAATCAGCGGGTCGGCGAATAACCCGGTTCCGGCAGGAATATCGTTTTCCAGCCTGATGTTTGCAAGGGAAAACTGTTTTGCCGCAGTCTCAATTAAGGTACGGCAGTCCTGCCAGGCTGGCGCATTGACTCCGATTGATTCGTATTCTTTAGTGAACTGAATCATTGACGAGATCGTCTGTGCAGATGCCTGGACCTTTTTAAAATGCTCATTTGATGAAGTATCAGATTGCTTCTTTTCGAGGAGTGCAATATGTCCCCGGATTATGGCGAGCTGGTTGTTGATATCATGGCGGGTGATGCTGGTAAGGAGCTTGAGCGTTTTAGTGGTCAGGAGCTGTGCCACATCAGCCTGTTTCCGTTCGGTGATGTCAATATTTACTCCGATTATCCCGTTAATGACATTACCTACCCGGACGGGGGCAATGATCTCATCAAATATCCGCACCCCGTTTTCAGACGATACTGACAATTCACCTCTTACGACAGTACCTTCAAACGCTTTCCTGTTATTTTCCTGCCATTTTTCGAGCAGATCTTTACGAAGATGGATCTGGCTGGGGGTTTTGCCGATACAATCTCCCCAATTTTTGATTGAAACCGGATTCTGCAGGATATATTGGCCCGAACGATCCATGGCCCACGTATCAAACGGGAGGTTATCGATGAGTGCACGCATCTGGGAATTTCGTTCCCGCAGTTCCTCTTCTGCATGCTTGCGCTCCGTGATGTCATGCACGGATCCGATAAGGTATGTACAATTACCTGCCTGATCAAAGATAGGCGCGATACTGACCTCTCCCGTCAGTTGCCCGCTGGGATAATGGGAAGTTTCCTCCCAACGGACAATGGCCTTTTCTTCGATAGCCTGCCGGTATTTTCCCAGAACCAACAAGAGAGAAGGTTCGGGGATGATCTCGTTTGCTTTCTTACCTATCACCTGCCCGGAAGGCAATCCTGTGGTTCTGCTAAAGGCCGAATTGACTGAGGTAAAGCGATACTGCTCATGAGGTTCGACAGTCAGCTGAAAGATGGAGTCTCCGACAGTATTATAGATCGAAGTCAGGCGTTGTTCATTTTCATGCAGCGCCTGCTCCTCCAGCTTCCGTGCGGTAACGTCCTGACCTACCGACTGGTATTCAGTAACCTTCCCGGAAGAATCGAAAATTGCACGATCAGTCCACTGTTGCCATCGTAAGGTTCCATCAGGCATAATGACCCGGTGTTCAATGACATCGACCGGGTGGTCCGGTGTTAGTGATGCAAAAAACTGTTTCACACGCTCCTTGTCTTCAACCGGAATATCAGGATGGAACCGGTGTCCTATGATCTCGTCACGTTTCATACCGTAATAGCGGCTGTAGGCTTCATTGACAAAAACATGGGTGCTGTCCGGTTGACACCGGGAGATAAATTCGGTCTGGGTCTCGACAACATTCCGGTACCGTTCCTCGCTTGCCTTCAATGCCTGTTCCCGCTGGATCAATTCATCGAAATTGGAACGGAGTTCTTCTTCCGCTGCGGTAAGCTGCTCATAGGAGGCAGCCAGGCCCTCGTTTTTCTTAAGGAGTTCTTCTTCGATAATCTTCCGTTCGGTTATATCGATGGCAACCCCGAGTACAGCCTTCTGATTGTTGCCAAGTGTGGTGAAGGGGACTTTGGTAGTCTGGAGATAACGCTTTTTTCCGAGCGAGTCGGTGAAGGTTTCCTCCGGGATAAACTTGGACGTTCCCGAAGTGAGGACTTCACGGTTGTCATCAAGCATATGCTGGAGTTCCGCTGCGTCCTTCTGGAAGTCGGCCTGGGGTTTTCCTACAATTTCGACTACACTTGTGTTGTAACTCTGGGCAACAGCCCGATTTACAAGCAGAAAATTCCCGGCCGGGTCAGTCGCAAAGATCATATGGGGAACAAGGTTGATGATTTGGTCGAGTTGGGCGGCGTCGCGTTTCAACGCTTCCTCATCCGATTTGCGCCGTGTAATGTCCCGGAAAATCCCCTCGACACCTGCGATCGCACCGGTCCCATCCCGGTAATAATGGCTGTTTGTTGAGGTCCAGATTATACTGCCATCCCGACGTTTCAACGGGACTTCGTAGTCCTCAACAGATCCTTTTTCATCAAGGAGCAAAAGCAATTCCTTACGTTGTTCCGGGAAATAGTAGAATGTCTCTGATATCGGTTTGTTTAATATCTCGTCAAAGGATTCATAGCCCAGCGTCTTGAGGCAGCTCGGGCTTGCCATGATCAGGTTCCCCAAACGGTCACTCCGATAAAACATGTCCTGGATGTTGTTTATGACGCTATGGTATTTTTCCTCACTTTCCTGAACCGCTTGTTCCTGTCGGATCAGTTCATCCAAATTGGAACGGAGTTCCTTTTCAGTTGCCGCTATCTTCTCATAGGAAGCATTGAGTTCCTCATTTTTCTTACGGAGTTCCTCTTCAGCCTTCCGTTGTTTTATGACATTCCACAAACCGCTCATCAGGATGGAGAGTTCATACACATCCCATTCATCATAGTCTGAAGGTTTGTTTCCCACGCCGGCAACCATCACAATGCGAGTGCCGTCAAAAACCGGGATGTTCATGTGCCTGATGACAGGAACATGCCCGTTGGGGTATCCTTTTTTGAGCGGGTTTTCTGCGGCATAATCATTGGTAATAACGGGACGCCGCTGCCGGACTGCCTCCCCCCATAATCCCGTCGCGTGAAGAGGATATTCAATGGGTTTTTTTTCGATATGACATTCTTTCATCGCCAGCGAAGACCAGGCGTACATGGTAAGAAGGGACTCGTCCTCTGCAACAAAAGCGAGATAGCCTATCGAGCTTGACGTGATTTCCACGGACTTCTCTACTGCAAAGATCATCAGTTCTTTTAAGGGAGCAGAGATCATCTGGTAAAAAGTGCCCAGAGTCTTGAGCCGGATCTCGTCCTGTTTCAGCGCGTTAACGGCACGTTTTCGCTCAACTGCGATTTTCAATTTATAACTGAGTTCTGCAAATTGTGCGTTGGGATCGCCGCCTTTCTGGAGGTAGAAATCCGCGCCGGAGTTGATAGCCTCGATAACAACCTCTTCGCGACCTCGTCCGGTGAAGAGGATAAACGGGATGGAATTACCGGACGACCTGATCTGCTTTAAGAATTTGATGCCGTCCATTTCAGGCATCTGGTAATCGGAAATAATGGCGTCATAGGTCGCTGACTCCATGAGGGAAAGGGCCTCATAGGCTGACGTGATGACGTCAACGGAGAACCGTCCCTCTTTTTCGAGAAAAAGTTTGCCGATCTCAAGCAGACCGGGTTCATCGTCGACATAGAGGATACGGTAAACGGGAGTCGTAATTCTTTGGTATTATTCGACAGTTATATTATATCTTGCCTTTTCATAAGGGGAACCAGAGATATCCCGGAAAGGCTCTGTAAAGTCTACGGGGGGCAACATATTTTCCTCAACGAAGGCTTAACGCAACCACACGCAGACGCGACAGAAACCCCAAAAAGAAATAAAAACCATAAAACAAAAGTCAGGTTGGTGATGGCTTGCCACTCTACGCACTGTTATTCAAAGGCGGTTTGCGACATTCAGAGATTTCGAAGGACTACTCGGATCGGTTTGTCGAATGGGCCAGGAAGGTAGATTCCGGCCGTGTTCCGGGAAACAGATTCATGCAAGAGGGAAGGCTCGTCTCTACAAAAGGGGTAACAAATCTGACATTTGATAAGGACACCATAGGCGGCTACATAACCGTTGAATCAGAAAGTTACGAAAAAGCAGCTGCAATAGCAAAGGAGTGCCCGATACTGGAGAATGACGGATACGTTGAAGTCAGAGAGGTTATGACGTGAAGTGTAAAATGGGTCCTGATAAACACCCGGTTGATGAATGATCGTTTACCTCGATAGAAAACACAAATCAACTGCCAACTTATCAGATCCACACCCGGATACCCCCATTTTTCACTCTCTGAATTATCCTTCTCCACCTACCCCAATCCGGGCCCAATTCAGCCTTCGATTACCCTCTTCGTGTCCCAAAAAAAGCCCGTATCGGGCCCCGTTTAAAAATAACCCCAAATTGAGCTTCTTTTGGGAAAAGGACTAATTAAAACGGACTCGATAATGCGGTTCTTTTGGCAGATCTCATATGAAATTGCCAATTGAATGATCCGAAAAATGACCGCTGCCAGAACGCGAATATGACCCACTAAAGGGCATTATATGGGGCTCAATTTGGGCGTATTTTAGAGAACAGACAAACATATGGACTCAAAATTTCAGAGATGGTAATCAGACCGTTTTACGGGCTAATTTCAGAGGCTAAAAAACGTGCAGGAAACCCGGGCGCCCGATCCAAGGACGCTATTTTCCTCTCACTTCCTCACCACATACCCCCGCATCGTGAGTTCCCTGATCACCATCTCGTCCCATCGTGAGTCGTCCGGTTCCCGAACCGGGTCGATGCACTCCTCAAAAATCCGGGTCACCAGCGGATCTTCCGAGCAGAGATACCTGGAGAACATGATCCGGCCCACCCGCCGACCGGATCGGTTGACGATCAGCATCCGCCAGCAGCCGTAGTCCCGGCAGATATCGGGCCGGGTCAGGTGCACCGTGCAGAATGCTTTTTTTGAACCCGGCTGGTGACGGAAGAACGGGCAGGCCTCGGGAAGCGTGGCAAAGATGCTCTTGTCGTCAAAAAGAGCGTGCTTGTCGGCATCCACGCTCACGACATCAGACTCATTCGTGTACCGGTTGAAGACCACGAACTCGTAGTTTCCGCGATCTTCGGTGATACTGTGCACCAGCCCGAGATGACTGCAGCACTCCCCGCACTGCTGGCAGTCAAACACCATGCGTACCCGGTCCTCCTGTTCCGGAATGTACCGTCTGCCATCTTAATAGCAATGATGCCCTGGTCTCTCACACCTGCCGGATACCGTTTGAGAACGTCGCATTCCAAAAAAAATGCAGGTCTCGCCAACATTTATACCGGTCCGACGCCAACAGATCCGTAATCCATGGATATCCTTTCCATCATCCTGATCATCGCCGGGCTCTGCCTGTTCGAGACGATCACAAGCATCGACAACGCCATCATCAACGCCGAGGTCCTCTCGACAATGTCGCAGAAGGCCCGGCGCTGGTTCCTGGTCTGGGGACTGTTGTTTGCCGTTTTTGTGATCCGGGGCATGCTGCCGTGGCTGATTGTCTGGATGTCCAATCCGTCCCTTGGGCCGGTCGGGGCGCTCACCGCAACATTCTCGAGCGATCCTGCCGTTGTATCGGCAATCGAACAGTCCGCCCCGGTTCTCCTGATCGGCGGCGGCACATTCCTGATCTTCCTCTTCTTCCACTGGCTCTTTTTAGAGGAGAAGGCATTCGGTATCAGGGGAGAGCGTTACATCGCAACAAAAAGCGTCTGGTTCTTTGCCGTCGTCTCCATCCTCCTTGCCGCCATCGTCTGGCTGGCACTCGGGAAAAACCCGATGATGGCATTTGGGGCAGTAATCGGATCGACCGCTTTTTTTATCGTCCACGGGTTCCGGCAGAACGCCGAAGAGCAGGAAAGAAAGATGATCTCGGGAGATATCTCGGATATCAGCAAGATCTTCTACCTGGAGATCATCGACGCCACCTTCTCCATCGACGGGGTGCTGGGCGCATTTGCTTTTACGATGGCAGTCCCGCTTATTATTCTGGGGAACGGCATCGGGGCATTGATCGTCCGGGAAATCACGGTCAGAAACGTGGACTCGATTAAAAAATACCGTTACTTAAAAAACGGTGCGATGTATTCGATCTTCTGTCTCGGCATCATCATGATCCTTGACAGTTTCGGCCTCGGAATCCCCGCTTTTGTCTCTCCCATTATAACGTTCGGGGTCGTCGGTTTCTTCCTCTTTAAGTCCATCCGGTCCGGGCCGGCCGCAGATACCGCGTGAGACCGGAATGCATTGTCATCCATTGCAGGAAATGATCGCACTTATCGTGACCCGAATGACCGGACATGGTCGCGGGCGCTGCGGTACGGATCAGAAACGGGGCTTTTCTCATCGTACATCCGCATGTCCTCCCGGTCGTACTGTTTGCGGTCCTCTCCGACCGGGCAGACTTTGATGCAGCACCCGCACGGGGAGAGATACCGCCGGCGCAGTTCTTCCGAGCGGGTGGCACAGGCAGTCTTGTCCGTGAGTTCCTCCGGGTACCCGCCCCCGGGAACAGCAGATACCGGGCAAATGCGCACGCACCTCCGGCACCGGATGCAGAGCGTTTCTTCAGGCACCGGGTCCGCGGGAAGTTCGGCAGAGGTCAGAATCGAAGCAAACCTGACCCGGGGGCCGTACTGTGGGGTCAGGAGCATGTTATTGAGCCCGAAGTTCCCAAGGCCGGCACAGTATGCCGCATGCCGGTGAGAGAAGAACGCGATCGGTTTTTCCATAAGGACATCAATCGATCCGTACCCGTCCCGGGGCACCCAGACCGAGGGATAGCCTTTTTCCGTGAGAAATGTGGCGATGCGATACCCGCAGGAGTCAAGCTCTGCATTGATCGTCCGGTACAACTCGTGATACCAGATTGAGGGAGCGGTATCCACGATCGGCAGGCTGACCGGAAACCCGATCACAATCACGGTTTTTGTCCCGGGAAAGACAGATGCAGGACGGAACGCCTCCGGAACCCACGGTTCGAACGGAGGATCGTTCCAGCGATCTGCCGGGGCAAACCCGACAAGCGGGATGTCCATACCGCTGCATTTCCTGAGGATCTGGCGCCGGAGGATCGTGCTCATGGATCAACGGTTGCATGGGTAAGGATAAGAGGGTTTGTTCCCGAGGCCGGAGATTCCCGTTTACGGATCCGTGTCTTTCCCGGGTAGGACCCTGTCATCACAGCACGGTACCGGTCTTTACCGGATCAGGAGCGTCCCGGAACCCTGGACAAAACACATGGGAGGACCCACGAAATCGTGGCGGTCCGGATGAGACCGCACTATTCACCGGTTACGGTACAGATCACAGTCCTCTTGCGGCCCGCATTTACATCCAGTTCGAGAAGAACAATCTGTTGCCATGTCCCGCAGCAAAGCTCACCCCCTGCGACCGGGACCGTGAGGGAGGGACCCACAAGTGCCGCTTTGACATGGGAACGCCCGTTGCCGTCACCCCACTTCGTGTTGTGGGCATAGTCTGCATCGTCGGGAGCGAGCACCGCAAGCGACCGGGTGAGATCCGCAAGCACGCCGGGCTCGCACTCGATCGTGGTGAGCGCGGCTGTCGAGTGCTGTACGAACAGGTGCACGAGTCCGTCCCGTATGGCGCTCTCGCGGACAACTGCTGCCACCTGCGGTGTCAGGTCGACGATCTCCCCTTCGCGCCGGGTGGACACATGGATGACTTTCCTGAACATGGTATCAGACCTTCCTTTTTAGCAGGGAATCAGATAATTTTCATACCGTTACAGTCAGCGAGTTCACGACGACCTGCGTTTTCTGGTCAGTGATGTACACGATCCAGACTCCTGAGGGCATATCCTTAATTGCCCCGGATCCGTTTTTTGCAAGAAGGGTCGCAATATCATCGGTGACAAGGAAGCGTGAACCATCATAATAAATGGTGGCGGTTCCCCCCTCGGTCCAAGGATTGCCGGTCAGGACAGGGGAGGGGGACACCATGATTTTGTCGCGGCGCGGTGACTCAAGGGTAAAAAAAACACCAGATGCTGTTCCCGGTAATGAAAGGTTGGAGAACGTCACCGGCTCGCCTTCCATGTGGTACAGGCTGATGACATTTTTGTCTGAGTACGGGGTGGTGCTCTTTACCTGAACAGCAAACACCGGGGGTTTCAGGAGGAGAGAAGTGACAAAACCGCTCGAAACTACAAAGACAATGATCGCCACGGCACTGATCAACAGGGCAATGAGGAAGAGACCATAGAGTTCGGTCAGTGCATGGTCACGGTGCAGGAGTGTCAAGCGATCAATCCGTAGACGAGTCTAGGAAAAGACACCTGAAATAGGTTCTGATCAGGATCCACAAGGAAACCTGACGAAAAAAGGGGGGAGTGCGATTACGGTGCAGCAGGTGCATCGGGGTCTGGCTCATCTATAATGTCAGGCTCCGGCTGCACGATAGCGACACCGACCACTTTATCGTTCTCGTCAAGGCGCATGATCCGGACACCTTTTGTCCCCCGCCCGACGACCCTCACTTCACTCACCCGGGTCCGTATGACGACACCTGCCGCCGTCATCACCACAATTTCCTCAGTGTCCGAGACTGCACGGGACATGATGACGACCGCTTCCCGTTCGAGCAGGATATTCCGGACGCCCATCCCTCCTCTCGCGTGCCCGCGGAACTCGTCAAATTCGGATCTCTTCCCAAAACCGACATCGGATATGGTGAGCAGGTGATCTTTTTCAAGCAGGGTGACTGCGACAACTGTATCCCCGCCCCGCATTTTCATACCTCTCACACCATACGCATTCCTTCGGACAGTCCGCACGGTCTCCTCGTGGAACCGGAGGCTCTGGCCAAAACGGGTGGTGAGCACGAGTTCATTCGTGCCGTTCGTCGAGATCACCTCAACCAGCTGATCATTATCCTTCAGCTTGATCGCGTTTGTCCCGACAGACCGGGGGAAGGAGAACTCGGTCTGGGGAATCTTGATAACCTGTCCGAGTTTTGTCGCAAAGAGGAGGAACCGGTCCTCGCGGAACTCGCGGATCGGGATCACGGTCGTCACGACCTCCTCTTTTAAGTTCAGGAGGTTGACGATCGGTTTGCCCTTTGCCACCCGCGAACTCTCGGGTATCTCGTAGACCTTGAGCCAGTAGACCCTGCCGAGGTTCGTGAAGCAGAGCAGGTAATCCTTCATCCCGGCAACAAAGATCGAATCGACAAAGTCCTCCTCTTTTGTGGTCATGCCGGTGATACCCTTGCCGCCCCGGCGCTGCTTGCGGTAGGTGTCAAGATCGATGCGCTTGATGTAATTTGCCGTGGTAATGGAGACGAGCACGGTCTTGTCCTCGATCAGGTCTTCGGTGGTGAGGTCGCCGGTCGCGCTTGCGATCTGCGTCCTCCTCTTATCGCCGAATTTCTCGGCAATCTCGGTAGTCTCCCGCCGGATCTCGTCTTTTATCGTGGTTTCGCTTGCGATGAGGGCAGTGAGCCGGGCGATCTCGGCAACAAGCCCGGTCTTCTCATCGGTTATTTTCTGCTGCTCAAGGGCCGCGAGGCGGCGCAGCTGCATCTGGAGGATCGCATTTGCCTGCAGTTCGTCAAGACCGAACCGGGAAATGAGCGTGAGCCGGGCATTGTCGACCGTGTCTGACCCCCGGATCGCGGCGATCACTTCGTCGATCCGCGCGAGTGCGAGGAGGAGTCCTTCGAGGATGTGGACTCTCTCCTGCGCCTTTTTAAGGTCAAACTCGGAACGGCGCCGGATCACTTCGATCCGGTGCTGGACAAACGTGGCAAGAAGGCCATGAAGGGTGAGTACCCGGGGCTGGCCATCCACGATTGCAAGGTTGATCACCCAGAAACTGGATTCGAGCGCCGTGTGACGGTAGAGATTATTCAGGATGACCGGCGCCATCGTACCTTTCCTGAGTTCGAATACGACCCGGATACCCTCCTTGTCTGACTCATCCCGGAGATCGGAGATACCGTCGAGCCGTTTCTCCTTTACCATGTTTGCAATGCCCTCGATCCACTGGGCCTTGTTCACCTGGTACGGGAGCTCGGTGACAATGATCCGGTCTCCCCGGTTGCCACCCTCTGACTCTTCGATCGTCGCCACACCGCGGACGATGACCCGGCCCTGCCCGGTCATATACGCGTTCCGGACCCCGTCGGTGCCCATCATGATCCCACCGGTCGGGAAGTCCGGGCCTGGCATGACCCTCATGAGGTCCTCTACGGGAACCTCCGGGTTTTCGAGGTATTTTATGACCGCTGCACAGACCTCGCGGAGGTTGTGGGGCGGCATCTTTGTCGCCATACCGACCGCGATTCCGTCAGTTCCGTTCACGAGAAGTTCCGGTATTTTCGCGGGGAGCACGGTCGGTTCCTTGAGGGATTCATCGTAGTTGGGAACGAAGTCGACCGTCTCCTTCTCGATGTCCTTTAACATCTCCTCGGCAAAGGGAGTAAGTTTGACTTCGGTGTACCTGCTTGCTGCCGCAGAGTCGCCGTCGATCGACCCGAAGTTTCCCTGCCCCAGCACGGGCATGTACCGGTAGGAGAAAGGCTGGGCCATCTTGACAATCGTATCGTAGATGGATGAGTCGCCGTGAGGGTGGAACTTACCCATCACTTCACCGACGACTCTCGCGCTCTTTTTCGTGGGCTTGTCAGAGGTGTTACCCATCTCCCACATGGCAAAGAGCGACCGGCGGTGGACCGGCTTGAGACCGTCCCGGGCATCGGGGATCGCACGCCCGATGATGACACTCATCGCGTAGTTGATATACGCGACCTTCATCTCTTTTTCGATACTGATCGGCTCGACCCGGTGGGTGAGCGGGCCGGATGCGGGGGGCATGTCGCCTTCAGATGTCAAGGTTGGTCACCTCCTTTGCATGGCGTGTGATGAACTCTTTTCGTATCTCCACATCCTTTCCCATCAGCGTCTTGAAGATCTCGTTTGCTTCCAGAGCATCCTCGATATTGACCTGCCGGAAGACCCGGTGCTCGGGGCTCATGGTCGTATCCCAGAGCTGCTGGGCGTTCATCTCACCAAGACCCTTGTACCGCTGGACGGAGACTCCCTTCTCTCCCATCTCGGCGGAGAGTTTTTTCATATCCTCTTCGGTAAACGCGTATTTTTCCTCTTTTCCCCGTGCGATCCGGAAGAGAGGGGGCTGGGCGATATACACATACCCTGCCTCGATGACTTTGAGCATGTACCGGTAGAAGAAGGTCAAAAGGAGCGTCCTGATATGCGCACCATCCACATCGGCATCGGTCATGATCACGATATGGTGGTACCGTGCCCGCTCGACATCGAACTTGTCGCCGATACCGGTCCCGATCGCGGAGATCAGCGTCTGGATCTCGGCGTTCTTTAAGATCTGGTGCTCTCCTGCCTTTTCCACGTTGAGGATCTTTCCGCGGAGGGGGAGGATTGCCTGGAACTTTCTGTCCCGGCCCTGCTTTGCGCTGCCACCTGCCGAGTCCCCTTCCACGATATAGATCTCGCTTTTCTGGGGATCGCGTTCCGAACAGTCGGCAAGCTTGCCGGGGAGTCCGGAGCTTTCCAGTGAGCTCTTGCGACGTGCGAGTTCCCGGGCATTCCGTGCTGCCTCGCGTGCCTTTGCTGCCGAGAGCGCCTTCTCGATAATGATAGCGAGCACCTTGGGATTCTCGTCAAAATACTGGCTGAGCGCCGCATAGACAAGCGAATCCACGATGCCCTTAATATTGCTGTTCCCAAGGCGCATCTTGGTCTGGCCCTCGAACTGGGGATTTGCCATCTTGACCGAGATCACCGATGTCATGCCCTCACGGACATCCTCGCCCCGGAGCGTGAGCGCCGCATTCTCTTTTATGAAGTTATTGCGCTTTGCGACCGTGTTGATGGCCCGGGTGATCGCGCTCCGGAACCCTTCGAGATGGGTACCGCCCTCGCGGGTGTTGACGCTGTTGACATAGGAATACACCTTATCGTCGTATCCCGTAGTGTACTGCAGGGCGGCCTCTATCTCGACTTTATTCTCGGGGTCCTTCTGGGTGATATCAATGGGGATGGGGTGGAGGCACTCGGTCCCTTCGTTTAAGTATTTCACGAACTCCGAGAGCCCGCCGGTGCAATACGAAGCGCGGGTGCCGGTACGTTCATCCATAATACTGATGGTAAGGCCGGCGTTTAGGAAAGCCAGCTCGCGGAGCCGGGTGGCAAGGGTGTCATAATCGAACGTAACGGTCTCGAATATGGTCGCATCGGGCCGGAAGATAATCCTGGTACCCGTAAGTTTCTGGCCGAACTCTGCAAAGAAACGGGTACGGTCCTCCGCTTCGATAACGACGGGATCTACCGGCACTGCCGGTTCAGCAGGGGGCACAGGTACTACAGGTTCTCCCGGCACTGCCGGTTCAGCGGGGGGTACAGGTGCTACGGGTTCTGCGAGCCCGGACAGGCTCTGCTGGACGGTTACATGCACCAGGCCCCGGGTAAATGCCGCCGGTGCGCCGTACCACTGCTGGTACCGGACAAGCGCTTCGTTGAGCGTCTCTTCCCGCTGTATGAGGGGACCGGTGGGAATGCCACGGGCAAAATGCATCTCATAGATATTGCCGTTCCGGTAGACCCGGGCGGTAAGGTTCGATGAAAGGGCGTTTACAACCGAGACGCCGACCCCGTGGAGACCTCCTGATACCTGGTACGTGGCCTTGTCGAATTTGCCACCGGCGTGGAGGACCGTGAGTACCACTTCGAGAGCGCTCTTATGGTTCTTTTCCATCGTATCGACCGGGATGCCCCGGCCGTTGTCTTCAACCGACAGCGATCCGTCACCGTTGATGACAACGGAGATTAAGGTACAGAACCCGGCAAGCGCTTCATCGATGGAATTGTCCACAACCTCGTACACAAGATGATGGAGCCCCCGCGTATCGGTGCTCCCGATGTACATTGCCGGGCGCTCGCGCACTGGCGTGAGCCCTTCAAGTATCGTAATGTGGGATGCATCGTAGGTATCAGTCAAAGGAAACCTCCTTTTAAAAAATCAATAAAAAAATTTCCTGAAATTAGCACAATAATTATTGGTGTTGAAACAATAAAACCCTGCGGTCTTAAAATTCAGGCGTGAAGGTTAAAAGGAGCAGCCGGTATTTTCATACAGAAACCATTTTAGGGATTCCGGTACCCGCCTTTTGGAACACGGATCACAAAACACAGGGCCCCCATGTCACCGGTCTCCTCGATGACAATACCGGTCATATCGAGGATCTCCCGGATAAAAAAGAGGTTCGGGCCGGACGTTTTTGCCGGGGCCCAGACAAACAGGGATTCTTTCTGATCCGGCGGGATACCGGTGCCTGCTTTCCGGAGTGTGAGGGAGAGACCGCTCCCGGTCTCCGCATGGGAGATCTGCACCGGCACGGCAATCCCCCCGCAGGTGTAGATGTATTCCATCAGGTGCGTAAGCCCTTTTTCCAGCAGGGGATCTGATAGAATTTCGAGCCGGTCCAAGTTTGTCGTGCGGGTGAGATGAATGGGCGGGAGATGCGATACTGCATACAGCAATACCTCGGAAAAGTTCTGCCACCGGGGCATCTGGACACCGAGTTTCTGGTAGTTCTCCGCAAATTCGATCTGTCCCTGGATCTCCCCGGTGGTGCCCTGGAGTTTGACCAGTATCGCGATCTCTTCAGGGTGCTTTGCGATCTGCCGGAGCACGTCAAGGTATGCCCGGATGATAAAGACCTGGCTCTTGATATCCGTCCGGGTGAGGGAGTTTATCAGGTTGAGTTTTTTCTGGGTGGCAACGAGTGCACGCTCGTACTGGTGGCGCTCAGTGATGTCCCGGGCGACGATAACCCCGTAACTCTCGTTCCCGAACGTAACAAACCGGATTAAGAGCTCAGCCGGGATCACCGCTCCCTGCGATGTGCAAAGGATCGTTTCGATCTTTTCCTGTATTCCGGCTGCGGCTGCATGGAAAAAGACCTTCCGGAACTGCCCGCGTTTTTCCGGCGCAATAAGTGAGAAGATGTCCATGCTTTGCAGCTGATCACTCGTGTATTCCAGCTGGACGGTACAGGCATGGTTTGTATCCACACACCGGTTCTCCGGGGTCTGGACCATAATGATCATATCGTTGGTCTCATCGATGAGCGCCCGGAACCGTTCGAGTTCTGCGAGCCGCTGCTGGAGGAGGGGATAATAACTTTTGTGGAGCGAGGTCTCCCCCATCCCGATGATCCGCTCACGTAACTGCCCGCGTTCATCCGGTTGTTCAGAGGGCGGATTCATAGAGAGCCTCGATCTCGCTTTTCTTTGGGTCCCTCGGGTTGGTCGCCATGCAGACATCATGCATCGCATGTTCTGCAAGCAGCGGGATCACATCTTTTTTCACCCCGAGAGCCCCGAGAGTCTTCCCGATCCCGATGGCAGTGCGAAGCCGGTGGATTTCATCACAGATCATCCCGGGCCGCTCATTCTGTGGTACGGTGTACACGGGACAGCCCATCGCTTCACCGATACTGTCGTACCGGTCCGGTGCAGAAGCATAATTGTACATGATGACCGTTTCCAGCAGGAGAGCATTGCATTCTCCGTGGGGGAGGTCAAGGTACCCGCCAAGGCTGTGCGCCATTGCATGAACCGCCCCAAGGCTCGCATTGGAGAAGGCAAGACCGGCATACAGGCTTGCGAGCATCATCTCCCCCCGCAGGGAAAGATCGCCGGGGTGCTCCATGGATTTTTCAAGATTTCTTTCCACAAGCCGTATCGCTTCGAGGGCATGGAGATCGGTCAGGGGAGAACTTGCATTGGACACGTATGCTTCGACCGCATGGGTGAGCACATCAAGACCAGTACAGGCAGTGAGTCCGGGAGGCAGGGTGAGGAGGGTTTCAGGATCGATGAGTGCAACATCGGGTACAAGGGTTTTGGAGATGATAGCGATCTTGACATGGTTCCGGGTGTCGTTGATGATGGCAAACTGCGACACATCCGCGCTCGATCCGGCGGTTGTCGGGATACAGATGAGCGGCGGCGGGGGGACAAGAACTTTGTCAACGCCTTCAAACTCCATGATGGGCCTTTTGTTGGTGGAGACAATACCAATTCCTTTTGCGCAGTCGATGACCGACCCCCCTCCCACGGCCACGAGAGCAGAACAGCCGGCCTTTTCAAAGCACACTGCTCCCCGCATGACATTTTCCGCCCGGGGATTGGGCATAACATCGGAGAACACCTCAAAACTGACGCCAGCTTCCGTGAGATTGGCACCGATCTCTTCGACAAGCCCGGTCTTTCTTATGCCATCATCTGTGACCAGCAGTACGTTCTTTGCACCGAAATTTTTTGCATACCGCCCGGCGTAATGACGGGCTCCGTTGCCAAAGAGCAGTTCAGGCACCACAAATTTTCGTAATTCAAACGATCTCATGGTAGATACACAACACAGGAATCGCCGGTTTTTCCTGAGGGTTTCTCCAACCCTCTTACAGGATCACGTGGTAGGTAAGTAGCTTATGGTTATTTATAGGTACTGCGGGCATGCGAAAATTCGGATAAAATCAGGAGAAGTTTATAAAAAGAATCGCCGGAATACCCGTAGCGGATGTTCATTTTACAGGATTCTCCTGCCATGGATCAGATCGTATCAGGAAACAGGGGAGACCACCTTTTACGCCCAGGCATGACAGGTTGTACAGATAAATTCCCTAAACAGGCACTTCGTCGTTGTGACGGCAACATGAGCATCAAAAATCAGGGGAAGGGATCAAAACAACCGGATGGCGGTCAGCCAGATCGCAACAGGGATGGTGATAACAAAGACAAGCGATATCCCGAGAAACGCCAGATCCCACCTGCAGAGCGGCTTTTTCTTGATGTAGAGAAAACTGTTCCTGCCGTATCCCCGGCAGAGCATACTCGTGTACACCCGCTCACCCTGCTCATAGGCACGGATGAACATGGTCCCGAGGGTGTATCCCAGCTGCCGCATGCGGTACTTCCAGGGAAGCCGCCGGTCAAACGCATTGAAGCATCGTGTTGCGAGCGACTCGTTCACCTTTCGGTAAATATACCCGAACACGAAGAGGTAGCGTATCATCATCCCGAGGATCAACGCGAAGTCTGCAGGAAGGCCCAGCCGGACGCCGCCCTCAAGCATATCCTGTACTTTCGTGGTCGATGAAAGCAGGATGATAAATGAGATCGATACAATAAATTTCACGAGGAGAATAAAGGCAAACTGTATCGATTCCGCATAGATGGCGATGCCAAACGGCAGGGTCATGACAGTGTGGTAATCAACGTAGTATTTGTTTTTCAGGAAGATCTGGAAGAAAATAATGATGCCCCAGAGGGGTACGATCTCGATGAGCCGCTGGAGGTAAACACGCGGGGAAAGCCGGGTCAGGGCCCACAGGACGATAAAGAAGGCAAAGAAGATCCCACCAACCGTGTAGACCATGTCAGAATACGGTACCGCAACGATCGCAATGATGGCAGCGAATGCAAGGAGGATCTTGACCCGTGCGTCGAGCCGGTGAATGCAGCTGTCCTTATATGCGTGCTTCTCGATCTGGAAGAGTTCTTCGATCATGATCTGCCCTTGAACGTTTCAAGGAAGGCATTTTTTGCGTCTTCGTAGGTAAATGCCATCGACACGGGGATCCCCTCCTCCTGAAGCGAACGGATCAGCTTGGGGTACAGCGGTACGTCAAGGCGTACGGACTTGAGCAGTTCGGACTGGACAAATATCTCGGCAACAGTGCCCTCCGCGACAATTCTTCCCTTGTCCATCACGTAGATGTAATCGGCAATCTCCGGGACAAGGCTGACATCGTGTGTCGAGAAAATGACCGTCATGCCGGATTTCTTTTTGAGCTCGTTGATAAAGCCAAGGAGATCCCGGACACCCTGAGGATCGAGACCGGCGGTTGGTTCGTCAAGCACCAGCACCTCCGGTTCCATGGCGATAGCGCCGGCGATTGCCACCCGTTTCTTCTCGCCGCCGCTCAGGTGGTGGGGGGCACGGCTGGCGAGATGTTCAATCCCGGTAATCCTCAGGGCCTCACACACCCGGTGCTGTATGGTCTCATCGTCCAGCCCGAGATTCGTAGGCCCGAATGCTACATCCTGGGCGACTGTCGGGGCGATGATCTGGTCGTCAGGGTTCTGGAAGACAATCCCGACAAACTTACGCACCTCGCGTATGTTTTCTTTGGTGATCGGTTCCCCCCGGATGAGAACCGTTCCCGAAGTCGGCCTGAAAATGCCATTGAAGTGCTTGAAAAGAGTACTCTTTCCGGCGCCGTTAGAGCCGATTACTGCAATCCTCGTATTACGTGGAGCGATAAAATGTATCCCTTCCAGTGCCCTGACACTGTCCGGGTACGAGTAACACAGATCTCTTGTTTCAATGAGGTGCATGCTGGATCAACAATGTACGCAAAAATGTTAAAGACTTATGGATTTTGTCTTACGAAACCGGCTTTTTTGATGACTTTCGTTTCTTCAACAGCCACACAAGCCCCATAACGGCACCAAATGTCAGGAGTGTCCCGATTACCATGGCGATAATTCCTCCCATCGACCCCCAGTTCCCACCCAGATTGTAATCAGGCATGGGAGATTCGTAGGAAAAGTGACCCGGGGCGTCGACAGAAATATTCTCACCGGTAGCAGGAGCAGTAAGGGATTTCTGACCGCTTGCGATCAGTGCGGTGCTATCAAGCCCGTCCGGATCCGGCGATGCAAAGAACACCGCAATAATCGCGATGACAAGGGCGAGCAGCACGCCGATAATTAAAAATTTCATGTTTTTCTGGTCCATCATCCGGCCTCACCCCGGGCCTGTAATTGTCTCACTTTTTCATCGATGAGATCCGGCCGTACCCGGATGATCAGGTGAATAACGAGCACCGTGATGACCGCTTCGATGATCCCGATAAGGGTATGATAGAGCCCCATGGCGATCAGACCTTCCCTGAGCGGGAAGGTTCCCGCTAAAAACATTTCTACGGCGCAGACTTCTGCAGGTATAAAACAGGCAAGCCATGCAGCGGGTCCGGCTGAAAACGAGATATTTTTTGTCACTCTCATAAGGCCGTGGAATGAGTAATACCCCACAAATCCGCCGATCACGCCCATGTTGATGATGTTTGCCCCCATGGTCGTGATACCCCCATCGCCGAACAGGACTCCCTGGACAATCAGCACCAGTGTCAGGATAAAAACTGCGGCAAACGGCGAGCCGAGGACTATTGCGACAAGGGCACCCCCGATCAGATGGCCGCTTGTACCCATCGAGACCGGGAGGTTAAACGACATAAGGGCAAAGACCGCCGCGGCGAGCACCGCGACAACCGGGATCTTCTCTTCGGTCAGTTCATTCTTTGCCCACCGTAGGGCAAGCATAACGAATACCAGGGCAATAATCCAGTATATTGCGCCCTGCCAGAGTGGCATGAATGCATCAGGGATATGCATGAGATCACCACAAACAAATTATTACAATCATAAAAATCAGTAACACTTGATAGATAAAATATGTTGTGATTTGTTATTTGATTTATCCAGAGTGGAGAAAGAGTGCAAAAACCGTGTGCGGGTTTTCTTACACGATAATTATCCGGTGAAAAGATTCGTGGATTCCGCTCGGGTTCAGTGTCCCGGTGACACGAATTTAATACCGGTAAGGTGCAGATTTTTGGGCATATATTCAAAATGGGTAGAACACGCAGGATTGCCATGGTGCTCCTCATCTCACCCTAACCGGATATTCCGGCTCTGGATTATTGAAGGAATGGGCCCAATTGTCAGCGAGATGCCCCGGTGATGAGTTGGGTATATCATAAAGTACTTATACTTACCATCACCAGTTCCCATTGGTGAGAACCATGAAGATCAGTGCACGAAATATCCTGAAAGGCAAGGTAAAAGCGATTACCCCCGGAAGCGTCAACTCGGAAGTTGTCATCGAGCTTCCCGGTGGACAGGAGGTCACGTCAATTATCACCAAGAAGTCCGTCGCAACGCTTGGCCTTGCAGTCGGCAAGTCGGCATATGCCGTGATCAAGTCCAGCGAAGTTATGATCGCTGTAGACTAACCTTTTTTATTTTTTTCATTCATCCGGGACGTGTGGATCGCGAGTCCGTTTTACCGTGATTTTTTCTCCCAACGCAGATGAAATCCCGTGACTGAATCGTTCTGCTATCCTGAAACCAGGATTACCTTTTCAGGAGAATTGTTAATCATTAAAAGTTAATATCATTTTAAAGTTAAAAGAAAAATGTTATAACGTTTAAGTGCGAATATGAGTATTGTCCCTCTGGGAAAGCACGCACCCAGCGGACACATGCACACAAACACACACAGACCGGAAGAAATATCGGAGCCTCATTCGAAACGGCAGATTTGTTTACCAGAAATAATCAACGACACCGGCCAGCCGCGCGTACGATCGATTCAATTCCAGGAGTATCGTCGCATCATCCTCCATTGCGGCCCGGTGTCAGTATCTGCTGGGTAAATCTAAAAGTGGATAACTGTTTTTCAGGACATATGTGTTATTACCCCAACAATGCCTGCGTAGCACCCGGGGATTATATCGGCTCGATGGTTCCTTTGCTCTGACAGCATTCCCTCATCAGGGAATGATAACTATGTCCATATAACCACAATCCGGATCCCCGCGGTGGAAGAACGGGTACACGGTTTCTCCAGGAGATCCCGAAAATAAATATTTTACAGAAATTGTCGGGGATAGGCCCCCGGATCATTTCGGTCTCACGCTGCGTGAGGCTCGCAGGCCGGAACGGCAGCTTCCGCCTTCGCCGGCTCTTCGGGTTGAACGTAGTGCTTTGCATTCTTCTTTTTGGTGAGCCAGACCAGTTTTCCCTCAACAAACCCGAATGCATTCATGGAAAGTACCTGGATCTCCTTTGGAACAGACGAGACATCTGCCGCCTTTGGGACGAGCAGGTACTGTGCCTTGAGTGCGTTGCGCCCCTTATGGCCTGCCGACACGGCTGCAAGAGCGGTCACTGACGGCTCCTCATCAAATGACACCGCAAGAGCCACGGTCTCCTTTTTCCCCCTGACATCGCGGGAGATGAAAAATACCGTATCACGGGTACCCGGTGATGGAACCTGCTGGCACACCCACCCGTCATGATCCCTGAATTGTGCGTGGATCTCCTTGTATGCAAAAGTTTGCATAATATCCTGTGCTGAGCCCATGTTGATCATTTTAGGGTGGTTCACACAACCATATAAGTTTTTTTAAAACTGTTTATTTTCAAAAAATGTTAATCTAAAAATGTGTACTAAACCCTGCGAATCGATGGGACCGCTTTATCCATGGATCTCAAATAATCTCGCGAGGGCCGCCAATCATCGCTTAACAAGCATGCAGGGACCAGTGGAAATCTTCCCTGGTCGTATATGCTCTGTGATCTGGATCTGTACCGCCAGAGACAGACTCAACATAAAATATTACTAAGTATTACCCATCCACAGATTTTTTCAAAACCTTAAAAAACAAGCAGCAATGATATTCACATGATTGATCCTATGACCCTCGACAACGATCTCTCCCGTATAGGGATATCACTTCCCAAAAACCTGCTCGACCGGTTTGATGAAATTATCAATGCCCGGGGATATTCCTCCCGGTCTGAGGGCATCCGCGACGCTATCCGCACCTACATTACCTACTACAAATGGATGGCCGATGTCAAGGGAGAACGCGAAGGAGTCATCACGATGGTATACGATCACGACCAGCGCGGTCTTCTCACCACCATCACCGATGTCCAGCACGAGTACCACGAGATCATCAAGGCGTCCCTCCATTCACATGTAACCCACAACCGGTGCCTTGAAGTAATCCTCGTACATGGAGACGGAGCACAGCTCAAGGCACTAGCCGAACGACTGATGTCCCAGAAAGGAGTTGAATCGGTGAAACTTTCCACGATCCAGATCGAAGATTGACGGGGACAGATCATCCTTCGCTTTTTTTTCAACCGGTGTTCCGGACATCATTTGTACAAATTATCAGTACGCCGATAGTGCACTCACGACGGGGAACCTTGGAACATTGCAGAGAAATCGGTACGGACATCAGGGAACCCTGGAGCTGAACGATTCGCCATCTCTGCATAAACAGGGCCTTACCATCTGGCACATTTCTTTTTAATTTCAATCATGGTCAATCGTGCTGCTTCACGTTTGTATCGCGTGCAGGATTCCCATCACACCAAGAGGGGAATATACCGGCGAGCGGTCGATCGAGAACTGGTAATGGTCCCCGATATAATCCAGCAGTGCAGGATTCGGTGGCCCGCTGATGGGCGGGATGTGCAGTTCCATCTCGATTCTCCGGATCTCATTAAGATCCGAGGGTTGGATCAGCCATTCCGCTCCCTCGCAGTCGCATTTCAGGAAATCGCAGCCCCCGGCCATATCAATGAGGGTTCCCAGCGTGTATGTGGGGGATATGAGCCGGCACCCGTCCCACGAGATCTCCGTGGGCAGACCGGTACCAAGAGCCCCCCGGATGACCTGCACATTCGCATGGTTGAGCCGGACATTCTTTTCAAGGAGATCGGCAGTCACCGGTTCAGCAGCGGTCACATGCGGCGAAAGCCGGGCAGCCCGGATGCAGAACGCACCGACATTTGCCCCGATATCGAGTACGCGGTCATGAGGCAGGATATCTGAAAACTGATACTCAGGGACTTCTGTAATCTGCCGGTACGGCGCATCGATCACCCGGAACTGTACATGGTCACGGGTGACAATGTCCGGGGAGAAAACAGTTTCTTTGGGAAACTTAGGCGGCGTATTCATTCAAGGGAACTCCCAGGTTACCCCTCCACGGGGTAGGGGAACTGCATATAATCTTCCCGGTGGAGCAGCCACAAGGATAAAACTAATCTTTTCTTTATGTACTTCAAATAAAAAAAGATGAGAAATACTTACTCGCTTCTCAGTGCATCAATCGGGTCCATGTTCGAGGCCGCCCATGCAGGGTACATCCCGGATGCCACGCAGACCACGACGCCTATGACCATGCCATAGGGGATATAAACCAGGCTTGCCGGCTGGAAGAAGTACTGCGTCGTGCCGATCATGGCGTTCACGACCGAGTACCCGATAACGAAGCTCATGATTCCGCCCACCACCGCACCAATGATACCGAGGATGAGCGCCTCGTACAGGAACATCCGACGCACTTCGCCTTTCTCTGTCCCGATGGACAGCAGGATACCAATCTCCTGCACCCGTTCCTTGACCGACATCATCATGACATTGAAGATACTCACGGCAGCAACAACGAGCGATATCCCGCCGATTGCCATGATAAAGGTGGTAATCGTACCAAGCGTACTGGTGATAGTAGACAACCGGGAGCTGGCATCGGAGATCCGCACCACATCCGAGTTCCGGTTGACCTTTGCGTTAATTGCCGCTTCGGTCTGGTTGATCGTATCAACGTCCTGGACGATCACATTGACCTGATCGTACTGGTCCAAGCCGCCGAACTCGTTCGTATACCAGTTATCGGGAACAATGATCGCATTATCTGCATTAACACCGTCTGCGGCAATTCCCCGTGCCTGAAGAATGCCGGCAACCCTGACAACAGGTCTTGAGATGGTCGCACAGTTCTGCCCGATTTTTATCGTGCTACCAACAACAAGGTTGAAATTGCTTGCGATTGTGGCACCGACAAGCACGTCACTGCCCCGCATATTCGATCCATCCGATATCGTGAGGAATTTTGGAACATCATCAGGATTAAGCCCGTAGATCGAGCCGCGGCCATTCTGGTCGCCGACAGAAAACTGCGTACTCGTATGGTGGATCGGTACCACATCATTCTGCCCTGAAGCACCTTTGATATCGTTGAGTGTGCTCGAATCGATAGTACTTGAAGAGGGGGCGGCACCGAGACCGGTGCCTATTTTCACCACATCGGAGGTGAGCATTACCGTGTTGACATTTGCCGAGAGCTGGTCCTTTACCGAGAGCTGCATGTTGGTGCCGAGCATCCCCATCGATGAGATGGCGACAACCCCGATAACGATCCCGATGGAGGCAAGAAGCGAGCGCAGGAAATTCAGCCTGACACTTCGGACCGAGAGATCAAAGAAGATGTCTCTCATGATTCCACAATCCTCCCGTCTGCAAGACGGATCGTCCTCTGGGCGTAATCTGCGATCTTCTGGTCATGCGTCACGATGATAACCGTCTTTCCCTTCTGGCTCAGATCGCAGAGGATCTGCATAATCTGGAGACCGGTCTTGCTGTCGAGATTGCCGGTAGGTTCATCGCAGAGAAGGATCTTCGGATCATTGACCAGTGCCCGTGCAATGGCAACACGCTGCTGCTGTCCCCCGGAAAGCTGGTTAGGCCGGTGGGCGCCCATATCAGGATCAATGCCCACCGCACGGAGGTAGTTTGCAGCTCGTCCCGTCGTATCCCGCTTTTTGTACTTGAGGATGAGCGGGTACTCCACATTCTCGAATGCGGAAAGGAGGGGGATCAGGTAAAATTTCTGGAAGACATACCCGATGATATCCCGGCGCATATGGGTCCGTTCGAGACTAGACATCTTTGCCACATTTTCGCCGGCCATATAGAGTTCACCGGAGGTCGGGACATCAAGAATGCCCAGCTGGTTCATCATCGTTGATTTGCCCGAACCGGACGGCCCCATGATCGCCACAAATTCTCCCTCCGCAATGTCAAGAGATACATGATCGAGTGCGGTAAAGTCACCACTCTCCAGATGGTACGTCTTTGTGACTTCAGTCAACCGTATAAGGGGCAGATCGCTCATGTGCGACTCCCGGTCACTGCTTCCTGAATTTTGCAAGGATCCACTTTCTCTTGACATAGAGTACAATTGCCGCGATAACAACGATGGTTCCGATAATTACCGGGTAGAATGAACTCAGGCCGCCGCCTCTGCCGCCGCCAATACCAAACAGGCCGCCGCCCCCACGGGCAGCACCACCATAGGATCCACCTGCACTGGCTGCAGATGAACCGGTTGCACTCCCGGAATAGGAGCCGCCCGATGAGCCGCTGCGCGAGCTGGATGTGCCCGCGGCAAGGGACCGCAGATCAAAGGTCTGCACATTGTTCAGCGTGTTTCCGTTGGCATCCTTCCACACGGTTTCGATCGGGATTGCCGATAAATCCATACTCGTGAAGGTGAGCGTGAAACTGGAAAAGTCATTGGATGTGAGGGAGCCAACAGCATAATTGGAATATGGTTCAACAGGTATTGCCGGTGCTCCAACGGATACTACTACCCCGTTTGCATCGGTGATCCCCGTGTTCGTCACATCACCGGTCAGCTGATATGCCCCATTTACCTCGGTAAGCGCCAGATCGTTAACCACGGTTGATGCCGCAGTCTTGCTTGTTCCGATGTTCAGCGGCATGGAAAGGTTGTCCGAATGCTGGTTCAGCACACCGTTGTTGTACTGGATATTGAAATTGACCGTTCCGGCCTGAGAAGGTGTAATCGCAAAGGGAACGTTCACTGAGCTTTGGGCGGGAACCGAGGCCAGGTAAACCTTGTCGGGGGTTGTGCTAAAGCCGGATCCTTCGGGTGTGATAACAATATCAGTTATGTCGCCATCCCGGGGATTGTTGATCGTGAGGTTGACGTTATCCGTATTGTTGATGGCAAAATTATCCGGCCTCACGGAGATCGCTTCGTTTATCGGTGTAGAATCTATCTTGACCTGTATGGGATAGAGGAGGCTTCCGGAATCCCGCGAAGCCAGAGAGAAGACCGGATAGTACGTGCCTTCAGGAGGTTTTGCAACAACATCAAAGGTATATGTCGTCGTTACCCCCGGCCCAAGATAGGTCATTGCCTGATACGGGTTGTGGGTTTCATCCTCGATGTAGACGTTGCTGTTAAGGATATCTGCACGTTCAAAGGCAACCGAGGTAGACCCTGAGTTCGTCACCTGGACCGTAATCGTCCCGTGTTCATATGGATAGAACTCCTGCGGATCAACCGTGACAGAACTCACATAGACCTGAGACAGGGCCTGTTCAGCGGATATTGTCGTTGAGGAACTTACACTACTTGTCCCGGAACTTGCCGAACTTGTTGTGGTCGCTTGGGCGCTGGTAGTGCCGCTGGCACCTGCAGCGGCGATCAGCAGGCACATCATCATTACACCTATAAGAGCGGTAAATATCTTCATAATCACTCCTTTCGTTTACGATAGTCTGGATCATACGTGACCGGGGATGGCACACGTGAAATTGTGTAATATACACACTTAATGGTGTGCCATTCCCGGAAGCGATCGAACCTATATGTAACTTATGTTTTACTTATTGTTATTTAATTTATACTGGGTGTCATAAATAGGTTTTCTTGGAAAACTATCAGAAACCACTACACTCCCCAAAAATTATCGTCTGAAAATAATATATTCGGGGATCGGATTGAATACAAAAACGCGCAGGATCTGATTATACAAGTGGGTACAAGAGATCATGAACAATGGAAAGTGGCAGGCAGAGATTATGAGAGGCCCGCGATTTTCAGAGGGATGGCGTCGGGAAAAAATGAGATACTGGCCAGACTGTACTTAATACGGTTTCAGTCAGTATTTACGGTCCGCACTTCGTCTTCATAGGAGAACACTTCTTCTATATTTACCTTGAAATAGTGTGAAATCCGGAACGCAAGATCCAGGGAGGGAACGTACTTTCCCTTTTCTATGGCAAGGATCGTCTGCCGGGTAACACCGATAGCCTGTGCCAGATCTTCCTGCGTAAGATCGTGCATCGCCCGGTATACCTTGATCTTATTCTTCATCTGTCTCCCAGTCCCCAAACTTTCTGGCATAGTAAAACCTGAACCCGACGTACAGGAAGATCATCAGGCAAAGAAGTCCCAGTTGAAGGTATCCAATCATTTTCAGCGACATGACATCCATGGGTAATGGCATGGCCCGGCGATCCAACCAGAATCCGCGGGAAAAACGGGGCAGATAAAGGAGGTTCATGACGGCCAGTATCGAAAAAGCACAGAAACACACCCAGAAAACCTGGAGTGTCCGCATAGCGGCCTTCTCGGTGATCCGTGCACTCCGTTCATCCTCGATAAAATCATCTACCCGCCGATATGCCAGGTACAGGAGTACTACCCCGATCACAAATGCGATCATGAAGAGAACCGGATTAAATGTCTCAACCGAGTACCAGAAAATCGCAAGAATGGCAAGCGCAACGAACCCGACAATCAGGTAAAAGATATTTTTTTTCATGGCGTTCCTTTGTTAAGGATTTTAAACATACCGTAATATAAACATGACCCTTCTTGTACGGACACCCCGGTTTGTATCGATTCCCGTCGATTTGCGGGCTCTTACAAGGATTTATATCGGCAGATTTACTATGCATTTTATGAATGAAAAAACCACTACGCCCAGCCTTTTGCGGCTTGCGGCGGCAATATTCCTCGGACTCATCGTAGGTTTTATCCTGTTCCTCGTCGCGGCACTTTTTATCGGCATGTTCAACCAGCTGATGGGCATGCAGATCCCGATCGGGATGGATGTGGCAGAGAATATTCTCAGCGCCATCCTGCTGGTGATTTTTGTCGGAGGATCTATCGGATTGTTCTGCTGGAAGGTCTGGACAACCCCGGCAACTGAAGAGGAGGAAGAATCCCCCCAGTCGGAAGAATGATCCGGAGCTATCGCACAGTTCCCGGGCTGCAGGTTAACCGGATGTTCCTTCCGTCATTCAGGCCGGGAGGGGTTCAAGATGCATTTCACTTTTTTTAGAGAAGAGTGGACCGGTTTTCCGGATTCTATCGTCAGCACTTTTGTTTAGATACTTTCTCTCTTCACGCGGCAGGATTTCAGGGTCACAAGCCGGCAGGAACGTGCCGGATCAGGTCTGTGACAGCACCCGGATGACCATGAGGGTAATGTCATCAGACTGGGGGGAATCGCCGGAAAACTCCCGTATTGCCGCGATGATCCGATCCCGGATCACACCGGCCGGAAGGGCACGGGATTCTTGTGCGACGCGGACCAGCCGGTCTTCCCCGAACGCGGTAAACCCGGCATCGAAGGCTTCCGTCACTCCATCAGTATACAGTATGAACAGATCTCCGGGTTTCAGCTGCACGTACTCAGGAGTACTGTCCATATCCGGGAGGACACCCATCGCGATCCCGTGCTCCTGCAAAAATACCACCCCACCGCTCTCCCACCGGACGATGAACGGCGGGTTATGGCCAGCATTGGTACAGACAAGCGTCATCTTCGCAGGATCCAGAACTGCAGAAAACACCGTCACAAACATGCTGGACGGCGCATTCTGATTGATCATGCGGTTTGCCGCGCAGAGTGCACGGGAAGTGTCGGACGTCCCTTCAAGACCCGCCCGTATCAGCGTTCGCGACATCGCCATGAAGAGCGCCGCACTCACACCTTTGCCGGACACATCGGCGATCACAAAGGCCCACTGTCCGTCACTGACCGGGACCACATCATAAAAGTCCCCGCCGACCTCCATTGCCGGGATCATCACCGCCGATATGTCAAAACCGGGGATATCCGGCATCGTTCCGGGCAGGAAACTGGTCTGGATGCTCCGCGCAATCTCCATTTCCTTTTCGTACCGCTCTTTTTCTGCAGTCGTCTTTTTGAGATTCGCGATATTTTCTTTGAGCGCATCTGCCATCGTATTAAACGAACGGGCCAGATCCTCAAACTCATCTCCCGACTGTATCGTCACCCGGAAATCGAGATTCCCGTCACCGATGGCTGCCGCCCCTTCCTTGAGGGTCGCAACGGGCCGGGTGATCACACGGCTGAGAATGACCGCTACCATGAGTACGACGAGCAGGATCACAAAGAAAAGGACTGCAAATACTGTTTTTAACCGGTCTGTCTGATCCGTGATGTGCGTTCCGGTATCCTGTGTCGCATCCGCGATTTTGCCCGTGAACTTTTCAACCGGCCCGGTGATCTGGCTGACCGGCAGGGATATCCCGAGGCTCCAGTTCATCGAACTGACCGGTGCATAGGCAACGTACGTCTCAGTCCCATTAAACCAGACCGTTTCTATGCCGGTCCTCCCGGCAGTCATATTTGCAGCTACTGCAATGAGACCCGGGTCATTGCCCGCGAATGCATTCTCCCGGCTGATTGGTTCATTCCATCGCACACTTCCGGCAGAGAACCCGGGACGGCTGATGACATCCCCGTTCTGGTTAATGAGCACCGCATACCCATTCCCGCCGAGCGTCTGGCCGATAAAATCCTCGTTAATTGTCGTTGTCGAGACATCGGACCCGATCACCCAGTGACCGTAGCGGGGGCTTGTCACAACCTGTGAGCAGGTCATAACCGGGCCGTTATTGTCCGCATCAACATACGGCCTGTCCGACCAGACCTGACCATCCTGCGCTGTTGCCCGCACGTACCACTCACGTGTCCGTGGATCGTACTTGTCGGGAAGGGTTCCATTTCCCGGGTAGATCAAAAACATCCCGGAATCGGTGGCGATATAGACGCTTGTCATATCGCTGTCCGAGGAGTACACCGCTTTTAGGCCATCAGCAAGGCCGGCAAGGGTGCGTGCCTCTTCTGAGTCTGCGGTCGCCGTCGATCCGGGCGCAAAATAGAGCACCGCCCCGTAATGGGGATTTGACGGGGGATTGTTCTCCGGATAGACTGGTGTTGATGAGATAACCGGAGAATTGCGCTGGAGTTCTGCAGTCTGCGCTGAAAGGATGTCCATCTCGGTATCGGTATCCTGAAAAAGTACATCCGTGACATTTGCCTGGTCGGATGCGATGCGGACAAGGTACTGCTCGCCAAGGGAGAGCAGGGCAGCAGAACTGTCATTTACCACGCCCGAACCCAGCGCCTGGCTGCTCCCCTGCGCATAGGATCCTACATTGGTGATCGCAGAAAACGCAAAATAGCCGGTTATAGCAAGGGCGGCAAGGGATAGCACCAAGAAGAGAAGAAGGATCTTCACCCGGATGGTGAGCGCAATTCTGGGACGAGCGGGGAGATTCATGGGAATACCGCGGGCATACGCCGGTATGTTTTCATAAAGGTCGTGATCGGTAAAAAGTGCATCTCTTTTTTACTACAGATTCCCAAAAAAACACGTCCCATCATGCCAGGCTCGTACCTGAAGAGAAAGGTTCCCGGAAAACGCGTGCGACGGATGCAAGAAAACGAGAAAAACGGGTGGTGGTCATTTCAGACGGTCACGTTCAGGAGCACGCGGATCAACAGACCGATCACAAACGAGATCGCTGCAATACCAAGGCTGATCGCTGCCATCTCTGCAAACCTTTTCCAGAAGGGCAGATCCTTTGCGACGGAGATATAGAAGGTGAAGACAAAGATGACGAGAACTGCACCGATAAGGGTGAATACGAGCGCGATGTACGGGCTTTGCAGGATAAGAAACGGCAGTATGAGCAGGGCAACGGTCACGATATAGGTCATACCCGTGTATACCGCAGATTTCTTCGGGTCTGTACTGGTCGTTCCCTCGGATCTCTGCGAGAGGTACTCGGAGGCAGCCATCGAGAGCGATGCGGCGACACCGGTGATCAGGCCGGCGACCGCGATGATCTGCGAGTTCTGGATGGCAAAGGTCAGGCCGGCAAGGGTGCCGGTGAACTCCACGAGCGCATCGTTGAGGCCAAGCACGACAGACCCGACATACTTCAGCCGTTCTTCATCGATCAGGGCGATAAGTTCCCGCTCGTGATTCGCTTCGTTTGCAAGCATGGCCGGCAGCTCAGGGATTGCAAGAAGGAGTGCCTCATCGCCGGCCTGCGCACCCTGTTCCACGCCCTCCATCAGTTTTATGGCAAATGTCATCCCGAGCAGACGGGCAATAAGATAATAGAACCAGACCCGCAGAATAGCGGGCCCGATCTCTTTTGCCGTGTACTGTTTCCAGATTGCATAGTGCTTCAGCTCTTCGGCTGCGATCCGGGTGAGGACTTCGCGATTATGAGGATCAGGAGTAACCTGTGCAATCCTGAGGTAGATATGGTGCTCGGTGATCTCGTTCCTCTGGAGCGTGGATATCTTGTTGAGATTTTCTGCTGTCAGCTGCATCGCGTGCCTCACAACGGTTGTATGAGAGATTTTGCGGGATCGTGCGGATGCAATATCCTTACACACCAGACAAGGTATCGACCGGTGCTTCGTGCCTGGGATATACATGCCCGTTTCGCGAAAGATTGCCCGGAATTGTTTGCAATACCCGGTGTATAAGAGGATCGGCCGGTTCCTCCCGGGTCCCGTAACCTTGCGTAAATGACGGGAAAACGAGTGATATCCGCCCGATAACGGTCTCCCGCGGGAGCGGCATGGGATGGTTTTACCGGGGATGGGAGACCTTTTTTGGGGATGGAACGGTCCCGGCAAAACTGTTCACACGCAAAGGCCGGTTATGCAAAAGAGTGCTTATTGCTCCTTGTCCAGTTTCTTTTTGATCTCCCGGATATTGTTGAGCATCTCCTCAGAATACGGGGTGAACCGGTAGCTGAGGTTGTTTTCCAGCTGCCAGAATCCGATCTTCTCATCGTAGTGCCCGATGATGTAGCAGACAAGGATGTAGCAGGGGACGGCGAGTGCGATCACCATGGGGAGGGTCAGGCCAAAGTGAAGGTAAAAAAAGTCCTCGAAGAGTTTGGCGTTTGCCGTGATGATACCGAAGTTTAAGAGAATCTGGGTCCAAGAGGTTCCCCGGGTATACCTCTGCTTGAATAATGCGAAACTGTAGAGCACTCCCTTGTGTTCTGTCATAAAGAGATGGTTTTATGCGAAAACGGGAAATGCTTTCTCATCGCGGCCAAAAGCATCCAACCGACCGCTGGTTCCCCGTGTACCCGGATTATAAAAGCGCAGGCCCATACGCGATTACAAAAATTTCCGGGCATTCCTGACACCGGTAATGTCGTTGACGGTCCCGGTGACACGAACCGGGTTACCCCCGGCACCCCATTCGATCACTTTACCCCGGATCAGGACCCATTTCCAGGTTTTGTCCCTGCAAAGTACGCGAGCCTCCGATTCAAAAAGCGGTGTTTTATTTTTAACGTGTTCCCGGAATGCCGCGATGACAAGAGAAAGATCATCAGGATGAAGGAGACTCGATCCGAATTCAATGTTAAACACCGTGGAATTTGGGTCGTACCCAAGCGTACGGGAATACCAGTCCTTCAATCCCTCGATCATCAGGAAATGCAGATTGAGATCCCATATCCCGATATCCCCCGCTTTTACCGCAAGCGCCAGACGCTCTTCACTTTCATGGAGTGCCCGCATGATCTTCTTATTCTCGGTTATATCGATAATGACTCCCCGCAGGCCGACGCACTTCCCGCTTTCAGGATCCATGATTGTTGAGGCATAGATAAGCCCGGGGAATGTACTCCGGTCTTTTCTCTGGAGCAGGTATTCCTGACCAACACTTTTTATCCCATGGAAAACCCCGCGAATGTCCTGTGCTGCCCGTTCCCTATCCTGAGGAACGATATAATCAAAGATATTGATTTTCTTCTCGAAATCTTCCCGGGTAACACTAAACCATTCAAATGCAACGGAATTGGTAAACTTCAGATTCCCCTGAAAATCCATCTCATAGACCACCACCGGCATCATGTCGGCAAAATCCTGGTTCATTTCACGGGATCTCGCCAGGTCAAGACGCATTTTCTGGATTTCGGACAGATCCCGGATCGATTCAATGGCCCCAGTTAAATGTCCTTCAAGATCGTAAAGAGGCCCGGCAGTGAGCCAGAGATAGACACCTTCACTCCCATTGAAACATCGGGCAATGGTTTCTGCATGAAGATTTCTTCCGCGTCGTTCAAGGAAATGATAATCAGATCGCGTTGGAAGTTGATCCTCATGGACATAATCGATGAGAAGCGGCCGCCGATCTCCAAAAAAGGGGAGCGCGTACTGACAATCCCCTTTACCGATCATATCGGCCTTTGAGACGCCAGTCATCTCCTCCATGGCTTTGTTCCAGGCAACAACCGTTCCTTTGGTATCGATAACAAATGTCGCATCCGGGAGAAAATTGATAATATCATTCTGGAGCTGCTGGGATTCCTTTAATGCAGATTCGGTCTGACGGCGTTCTATAGCATTGAGGAGTTTGTGCTTTAACTCCGCAAGCATAGCCTTCATATCCGGCCCTTTCTGGATATAAAAATCCGCCCCGTTATTGAGCGCATCTATCACGATCTCCTCACGGCCTTTACCGGTAAAGAGGATAAAAGGCAGGTTGCCATGACGTGTGCGGACACATTTTAAAAATTCAATGCCATCCATCCCCGGCATCTGGTAATCGGACAATATGGCATCGTACCGAACTGAAGATATCCGTTCGAGTGCCTCTTTTGCCGAAGGAAGGATATCAACAGAGAACTTCTCGGTTTTTTCCAGCTGTAATTTATTTATTGCCAGCAGGCTCTCATCATCGTCAACATAAAGGACGGAGTACACCCTCTTATTTTCCATGCGAATTTCACCCTGAATATCAAGTTAATCAGGTTACCATTGATCGGAGTCCGAATTAATCCGGTTACTAAAACCTGTGTCTAAACAGATACTCGTTAACCAAAACAATATATATGTGTTGCGATTTATTCTAGGCGATATTTTTAAAATACCCAAGATTTATCATTTAAATCATAAAAGGAGATCAATTAGAGCACTATTGTCTAAGGAACATTTTAATACAATAATGAGTTGATAAATGAACCTCAAGCAACTGCAACAGATTTCATAAGAATATTCCCTACAATCAAGGTACCCGGTTAAGGAGAAGATTGCAGAGCACGGCACCCCGGTAAAAGACCGGAGAAACGTCTAAAAAAGGATTATGGAGAGTTTTCCTGCTATCCTCATTCCAGCACCGCAAGCAGGTTCCCGCACGGGGCCTGTGTCGCAATGGCCGGGACACCGGGATGCGGAGTAAACAGTTCTTCGCGTGCGCGCCGGCGTACCTCCTTCTTTGAGAGACGGACACGTTCTTCCTGCTCTTCCTGTCGGAAATTCAGGACCGCAGACCGGCGGGATGCAAGCGCGATGTTGAACGCGGCATTCACGTCAGCGTGTGCGACAAACCCACAGTGCGGGCATTCGAACCTTTTTCTGCTCCGCCGCCCCATGCATCCGCACCGGCTGCACCGTTTGGAAGTATAGGCCGGGTTGACGTAGACGACGGGGATGCCCCTCTTTAATGCCATCTTTTCCACCAGCCGCTGGAGAGAGAAGAACGATCCGTTCCCGAACGAGAACTCGATAAAACCCGCAGCATCATGGGAGTGCGAGTAACGGCTGGAGAAGAGCTTCTCAAACTTAATGCCCGAGCCGAGCGATTCCGCGAAGGATACGATCTGCCGGGAGATTCGGTTTATGGCTGCCTTGAACGCCTTGCGCTCACGGCTTTTGTCTTTTTTTAGTTTCCAGAGTTTTCCTTCCCTGTAGAGTTTCGTGCAATTTTTGGTGGAGTTGCTGCGGACATAGTGTGTGTTTTTACCCAGTTTCAGGATCTTCCCGCTGCCGGGATCAGCGGCGACTGCCGCGTGTCCGGTCGTGTTGAGGTCAACACCGATCCAGCGGGCAGGTATGTGTGCGGATGGATGAACTTTGATCACCTTTTCCTACCCAAGTTCGCCTGCGGTACAAACTGCCTTTACACGGTCACTGTTTCTCCGGTGTTTTGTTCCTCCTGTCCTTGCTCGTGATTATGCATCCCGTTCCTTTAAATCTTGTGGTAGAACGAGCCGGATTGGGAAACGCGATGATTAATCGTGCGGGATTATGTATGCGGGGAATATTTTGGGGGATTTAGGTACCCCGTGGGCCGGATTTTTTCGGGAATCATCAGATTCCGATCCGCTCTTTTTTTCAAAAAAGAACGAGTGGTATCATCCCTCTTTCCTATTCCAACCACAAACTCTTCAATCCCTTAATCCCTACAGACAAAAATAACCCGGAGAAAAAGCCAGTCGATGCAATCGCCGAAGCAAAAACATTCGCAGAGCGGATGGGATACCGGTGGCAGGAGAACCCGGACACGGTCTACGATGATCTCCTACCGGACGATCTCCGCGATGTCCGTACGCTGCCGTTCCCGCCATGGATCATCCGGGAGATCTGGCTCCGCACCCAGCACGAGCGGGCCTGGCGATGGCTCTGGATCTATGACCTCTCCGTGGAGAAACTCGAATAGTGGGGGCCGGATGATTACACGAACCCACACGCCCGGTAGTATGTTGCTCCACCCTTCAGGCAGGTCTCCCTTTATAAATAGGGGCAGGGGCCGGACATGCCCTCTCCCCGGATCCATTCTCCGACGGAGAGTTTCCGGACCGGATCTGATGCCGGAAGGCTCCAGTGGAAATGGCGCCAATCCACTGCACGATTTTCTCTTTAAACCGGTATTTTTGGAAACGGGCCGATTTAATCGGGAAAAAACCGGCCAATTTAGTCGCGTTCCTTTCAGCGTAAAAAATGGAGGATCAATTGGTCATGCGGAACGCCGGAATGGACTGGAATGAAAATATGACCGAAAAATAAAAGGGGTTCCTGAACGGGAAAAAGGAACCCGTTTTTTCCGGGAAAACTTCGGGGATCTGCCATCCCTGTGCTTCCGTCAGGCCCGGGAGGGTATCATAAGGGAGGGATGGAGTGGTTTTGATGGTTTTTACCGTCAGTAAATGCAGGATTCACGGTGGATGTAGTAACAGGATTTTTCAGGAGAACGTGCTCTTGGGGACTTCGCCCCCGCCGCACGGGCATCCCCCGGTTGCGATGATGCCTCCATACGGTTGAAGGGGATTTGTGGCGGATCGATTTTTCCCGGAAATTTATTCACTCAATCCGCCGCGGGGGCATCCCTTCGGGGGCGGCGGCACTCCTCGCGTGGGGGTATGGGGGCGACAGCCCCCATCATTGCAGCATCCGGCCTTGCCGCACTTTTCCGGGAATGTTCGGGTCATGAGCCAAAGATTCCAGAAAAAGAGCGACTCGATTGCTGAATGTTTCCAAAAAAGTCCGGTAATGTTATTCAACTTTTAAAAAAATGCCTGGTGAAGTTATCGAACTTTCCGGAAAATAGCCGGTAAGGTTACCGGACTTTTCCTGAAAAAATACGAATTCTGGCATGCATTTCTCCATCTGAATGTCCAGGGTGCCCGGCCGGACTTTCCAAGAAAAGTCCGGCAAGGTGAGTGAACTTTCTGGAAAAAGTTCGTGAAGATTACGGGACTTTTCGAAAAAAGTCCGGTAAGGTTGTTGAACTTTCAAAAAAAGTCTGATGAAATTACCGGACTTTTGCAAAAAAAATCGTGATCGTTAGTGAACTTTCCAAAAAAAAGCCCAGTAAGGTTCGCGAAGATTCCGGAAAATGTCCGGATCAGCAGCTGAATATTTCTAAAAAAGAACTGGTTATGAACTGAAGATTCCGGAAAAGTTCGTGTTCAAAGCTCAATACTTCAAAAAAAAGACTGCCCCGGCCAGACCGGGAATGGGAAAAGAAAAAGGCGGATGAGAGAGGATTTCCCGCTCATCACATGCGCGATCAGAGATTGTAGGTCAGCCAGGCTTCCGGCCAGATACTGTCCTCATATTGGGACCCGATGAACGATCCATCGGTGGCATCAACCACGACCGTATACGTGTACCCTCCATTCTCGGTCAGGGTAATGACCCATGCGAGACGTTCGAGGTTCTGGTACTGGGTAATAACTTCGCGGTGTCCCTCCGTGGATTCCACGCCGGATGTGCCCACATAATCCTCGGCAGTCGCTACAGCCTTTGACAGAGAAACCGTGTTCTCCAGGCTGGAAATCGTCAGGAGGCGGTCAACACCCCAGTAATCGATGATGGAACCGGTCTTCGTGTTAACACTGACATGGACAAGGGTTGGCAGGAGGACATTGTCCTTCTCTTCGCGGAAGACGAAGTCGTATGCGTTCACCGTAATATAGTTCCAGCTACCGGTGTCCGGGTTATAGTACCATTCATAATTCGTGTCTACCTGGTCAAAGACAAGCTTCCAGTTTTTCGATGAAAAATCCGTAAACTTCCCGCTCGCGTATGCCGTTGCATTCGCATAGGCCTGGTCCCGGGTCAGGACAATTGACGAGGAGTCCCGGACGTTGTCCCCGAAGTGTACGAACTCGACAGCGCCGCTGTTCTCATTGACTAAAAAGGTAGAATTCCCTGCGGTGAAATAGTAATAGTTCCCGATCGGGAGGCTTCCGGTGGTGGAAAGCACAGGATCTAGGCTTAAGTCTCCCATGAATACCCTGATGTTGTTCTTTGCCTGATCAACGGAGATCGGGTAATTGTCGTTCGCAGATGCAGCCGATGCCGTCATGACCCCCTGGCTTGTTGCGAGAGGATCCAGCCTGATGCTCGTCGCCCCGACACCCTGCAGGCATGCCAGCAGGCAAATCGCGGCAAGCACAATACATACAATACGTGTTCTCTTCATGGATTATCACTCCCAATCCTGCTCACGTGACTGCGGGCAGGTTCCTGGCCCTGGTGATTGCAGGTTACCAGAGTATAATCCTAAAAATCACTTAAATCAAGCGTTAAATGAAAAAATATTTGCAGTTATTCGTGTGATTCCTTTTTTTAATCCCGCGGATGTGCGCAGGTTACCCTGGTTTTTTTCGTAAATCCATGGCACCCCCGTTCACGAGAGCAGTTTTTCGCATGAAGTTCCCGTTTTTTGCTGCTAAAAAAATTTTACACAACGCCAGATTGACTACAATGTCACCCAATGTTCAGTTATGCTTAAGTGCTGTAGCTGCTGGACACGATGGATCTGCCCTTCGTACTGAATTTACGGGCAATTTCAATGTTAAGTCCCGTAAAAAGGATGAATCCAGCGGGGACACTCCCGCGTATCGCTGATGACTTCCGTGGAAACCCGGTCTTCCCCTCTCTTGAAAAACGCTCTTTTCGCAATGCTCTGCCCTTTTCCGGGATATCCCGCAACAGGGATTTCCCAAAATTCCCATAATGTGTGACGGGGCCGGAAGTCCGAGCCCTCACCACGCCCCCGCGGCCACCCTCACCCGGTCTTCCGGAAGAGGTATGCCCCGCCCACGGTCGTGACCACGCAGAACCCTGCCATCACGACAAGGCAGATCGCCGGGTGGATCTGCGACATACCCGTCAGGCTGTACCGCATGCCCTCGACGCTGTAGGTCAGCGGGTTTATCAGGGTAAGAGGCTCGATCCACGGCGGCAGGGTGCTTATGGGGAAGATCGCTCCGGAAAGCCCGAAGAACAGGAAAGACAGTACACCCGAGATCATCTGGAACCCGTTCATGTCCCCCATCCGCATAGCCACGGCGACCCCAAACGCCGTAAACGAGACGGCGACAAGGACCATAAAGACACATGCGAGGCAGAACCCGGACAGGCTCGGAAGCGTAAGCCCGACCAGGAGCGCCGGGAAGAGGAGCACGAGGCCCTGGATAATCGCCGTTGTCGCTCCCCCGAAGGTCTGGCCGAACACGATCTCCATGCGCGAGACCGGGGCAACGAGCACCCCCTTGAGAAACCCAAACTGCTTGTCCCAGAGGATCTGGATGCCAGACCCGAGCGCGGTAAACATCACGGTCATCGCAACCATGCCCGGGATTAAAAACAGGATGTAATTTGGGGCAATGCCAGGCAGCGTCACGATCCCGTTGAGTCCGATCCCCAAGAGGAGGAGAATGGCAAAGGGCACGATAACGCTCATAAAGACGCGGCTCTTGGACCGGAAGACCTGCTTCATCGACCGCAGCCAGAGCACATAAACGATATCCATGTTTTTAGCACATCATCCTGAGATCCCGAATAATAACTAAACTCTGGCAGGGACGGATAAAATGTGTCCGGTAACTGCAGTGACTTTTTCATTCATTACCAGCGTTATGCATGACCCGTCCTCATCCGATCATGTATTTCGCCCGGGATGCTCGGATCTTCATCCGGTCCCCTCACGATATGCATACCTTCATTACTTTCTGGTTGCAACACCGTTGAGTCACCAGTACCCGGCAGGAAACACAGAACGGATCTCCAGAAGATCTTACGCGCCGGCATTTCCCACAAACGGTGGGCATTCTCTCAACGGAGAACAGGAAGATACCATGTGGACTGCAGAATTACTCTTCATTGTCATCTGGATAGCGTTCTATGCATACTGGCTCATCTCCGCGTGGAAGACCCGTTCCCCGGTGAAACGGAAGCTGTCGCAGGCCTCGTTCTTCCTGTACGGGATCACCTGGGTTGTTATCTGCATCTTCCTTATAAACTGGCTTTCGCCCGACCTCATGGCGGAGCGGATTATACCTGCCGGCATCGGCTATATTGTCGCCGGCCTGCTCATCACCGTTGCCGGCCTGGCGTTTGCCATCTGGGCCCGGGTCCACCTGGGAAAGAACTGGAGCGGGATGCCCACCATCCGGCAGGAGCACACGATCACCCGGACCGGGCCGTACCGGTTCGTGCGCCATCCTATCTATTCAGGGATCCTCCTTGGGCTTATCGGGACGGCGATCGGCATCGGGTATCTGATTGTCTTCTTCTGCGTCATCCTCATCTTCGGCCTGTTTGTGATAAAATTCCGTATGGAAGAAAAGTTCCTTTTAGAGGAGTTCGGCGAGGAGTATGCCCGGTACAAGAGAAAAGTAAAAGCACTCATCCCGTATGTGATATAAGCGGGTGGAGAAACCCGGAGACGGGGTGGTTGTCCAGTCTGCGAGGGTTTGATTTTTTAATTCACTACCGGGCAAAGATTCTGATTCTGCATGACGAAAAATTTTTTAAAGATTTGATGAAAAACCAAAACCTCCTGTGTGGATAAGGATTACCGGTTTTGACGAACCTTTTATTCGATGCAAAAAATGAAAAGTGAAAAAAGATATTTAAACAGATTAGTATTACAAGAAAACGGCGGTATGCACACACCGCTTCAATTTGAGTGTGGCAGTCAAGTGTGGAATAAATCCACTATTGCACCATCACGCTATCAACCCTTTAGGAGGTAGTCTGCAAGAACTACTTCCTGTAACTTCTCCTTTTTTTTAAAAAATAAAGACTACTGGATTTTGTGGACCGAACACAGGTTGCCACACGAATTGATACTGTATGACATGAGGATGGCTTCATCGTTCATGCTCTTTTCACCAATGCCGATTCTGCTCAACTTGTCACGGATTATTCGTATCTTTTTTTCAGTCGTTTGCATAGGGATAATGCCTCATTGGCGGGTGATACGATAAAGAGATGTATTAAATCACGGGAATTTTGGCCCGTGAGAACCGGACACAAAACTGATTATATCTATTCTGGAACGACAAAATCCGGGAAAATATGCAAAATCCCCCTGCGTCAGGGTCCCTCCCGGGCACAGGAACCCTCCTTTTTTGGTGCAGCGGCATCCATCTCATTTGAGGGATCGGGGATATTTTGCCTCCATCCTCCCGACCTGCACCCGCTGACAAATCTTTACCTTTATCCCGTATCAGTCGTAACATGGTGTCCGGGAATAATATGGATAAACAATTCATCATCGATACCGTGGGCGGGGACCTCGTCCTCCGGCTCATCGGCTATGTATTAGGGCTTATCCTGTTCTTTCGCGCTCCCCGTCTCATTGATTGGCTGGGCCATCCTGCCGGTCGGTGTCATTATCACCGTCTGGGTCCTGGTTAAAAAAATCAGGCGTGCAGATTTCCGGTATTATGTGCTGTTAGCGGTCGTCTGGACCGTGATTGCCGTTGCCGGTGATTACGTGTTTATCATCCGGTTACTGAACCCGGCAGACGGGTACTACCAGCTGGATGTGTACCTGTATTACGTGCTGATGTTCGCCATCCCGCTTATCGTCGGCTGGTGGAAAAGCACTGCAACCCGCAGACCCTCATCGTAGTCTCATGTGCGCCCCGAACTGAATATACAGGGGCAGGGGAGCCGGCCCCCGCCGCATAAGAATCCCCCCGCAAGCGATAAGCGAGAAACCTTCATCTCCCCCACCTCCAACCGTACATTACTAAATGACCCCCAGCGTCCGCCGTGCCACCTCCGCCGATAGCGATTCCCTCTTTTGCATGGGATCCAAGGAGCCTGCCTTTGGTGTGAGCTCGCAGATCCGGTTCTACGAGCGGCAAGAACTTGCAGAGTGGATCGCGGCACCGGATGACAATATCCTGCTGGTGCTAGACGAGGACGGGGAGATCCGGGGTTTTCTGTTCTGCAAAGTGATGTCATCCCACTGGGCGTATCTCGATAACTTCTACGTCCACCCGTCCTGTCGCGGACACGGGCACGGGCACCTGCTAATGCAGGCATTGTTCAACCTGATCAGGGAGCGGAAAATTGTGTACCTGTCAACGCTGGTCGCTGAATCGGATACGTTTCTCTCCCGCTATTTCGAGCACAGCGGGCTTGTCACTGAAAAGACGTACGTGTGGCAGGAGCGGTTCGTGGAGTGAGGGGGAGACATCCCTACAAAAAAACGACCAGTCCCCGGCAGCAAAAGATAGTATAACCCGCCACAGAAACGAGTATATCCGGAGATATACGCATGGAAACAGAGGTAACATTCGATGAGATCCGATCGAGAACCCGGGCCCTGATGCCCGATGTCACAGAACAACTCAAAAAGATTATCCGGTATCCTTCGGTGGCCTTTCCCGGCTGTCCTCCTGAACCCGTCACCGCGATGGCGGATGCAACGGCTGCGCTGCTCAGGGAGTACGGGCGGCAGGACGTCCGGCTCATCGAGATCCCAGGGGGATACCCGTCGGTGTACGGCGAGTGCCCGGCCCCGCCCGGCGCACCGACCGTTATGATGTACGCCCATTACGATGTCCAGCCGGCACACAAAGAGGACGGGTGGGAGACGGATCCGTGGACACCGGTGGAGAAAGACGGGCGCATCTTCGGGCGGGGAGCAGCTGATGACAAGTCGGGCATCATGATGATCGCCGCCTCCCTTGCGATCTTTGAAGGAAAAATTCCCGTGGGCGTAAAAGTGCTCATCGAAGGAGAGGAGGAGACCAACAGCCATCTCGAAGCGTTTGTCGCCACTCACCCGGACTTTTTCCGGTGCGATGCGTTCATCGTTGCCGATAATGGCAACCTCACGGTCGGAGATCCGGCGCTCACCACATCCCTGCGGGGCGAAGTCTCCTGTATCGTTGAAGTCCGTACCCTTGAAAGCCCGGTTCACTCAGGGACATTCGGGGGAGCGGCGCCCGATGCCCTGATCATCCTGGTACGGATGCTTGCCACGCTCCATGATGCCAGGGGAGATGTGGCAGTGCCGGGACTCCGGTCCTATTCTCATGAGACCCTGGAGTACCCCGAGGCCATGTACCGGGAGAGTGCGGGGATGCTTAACGGGGAAGACCTCATCGGCACCGGACCGCTTGGCGCACGTATCTGGTCGAAGCCTTCCGTCACCGTTATCGGGATCGATGCCCCCTCCATCAGCGCTTCCGCAAATATCCTGATCCCAAAGGCTGCCGCAAAGATCAGCATGCGTATCGCCCCGGATGCAGATCCCCGTCACGAGCTCCATATCCTGACAGATCACCTGAGGTCAGTCGCACCATGGAAGGTCCATGTCGATGTCCGGGACGTGAGTGCTTCGTCTGGTTTCGTCTGCCCGGCCGGGGGCCCGGGGTTTGCGGCCGCCCGCCGTGCACTGGAAACCGCCTTTGATAAACCGGTCCGGGAAAAGGGGACCGGGGGATCGATCCCCCTGATGCACGTGCTCCACACCGCCGTGCCCCACGCGGAGTTCATCCTGTGGGGGGCCGAGGACGCCGCATATTCGTGCATCCACGGCACGAACGAGAGCGTAGATATCGGCGAGATGGAGCGGTCGATTATTGCACAGGGCCTCTTCCTTTCGCTGCTCGGGACCGGGCTTCACAATGCATAGCAGAAAAACAGGACATATTGTATATTTTTTTTGATCCCATAAAACCGGGAATATTATAAGAGGACTATCCTATACTTACTCCGGGAGTTCCGGTGTTCGAATACATCGTCGCATTTATTGTCGCACTCGGGAGCGGCATTGCTTCGGCAGTCGTAGGCCTCGGTGGCGGTTTCCTGTTCGTACCGACGCTTACCCTCCTCTTCAATCTCAATGTCAAAACGGCGATGGGAACCAGTCTTGCCGTCATCGTTTTCACGTCGTTTTCAGCTTCGTTCTGGTACCACCGGCAGGGCAAAATACTGTATAAAGTCGCCCTTGTCCTGATCCTGCCGTCAGTTCTCTTCTCTGTCATCGGCTCGATGATGACCCGATATATCGACGCCCGCATCCTTGTCGGGATCTTCTCGGCCGTCCTTATCCTGATCTCGCTTGAGATGCTGATCCCGGCGTTCCGGTTCTTCCCCGAGATCCGGTTTGGCCCCTCGTTCATGCTCTCAACAACAGTCCCATCACAGCAGATCCAGCCGATCACCCGCATCCCCTACTCGCATCTCATCATATGGGGTGCAGTTGGCGGTTTTCTGGGAGGCATCACCGACACAAGCGGCGGAACAATTTTTGTACCGGCGCTTGCCACGATCGGGATACCGATGCACTATGCGGTTGCCACCTCGATGTTCTCCGTCATTGCTCTCGCAATCGCAGGTGCAATTTCGTATGCCGCACTCGGCCAGATCTCCCTTCCCTTTATGATCGTCTACGGTATCGGGGCCGCGATCGGCGCCTGTCTTGGTACTGTTGTCGCGACCCGCACAAGCGAGCTCCATGTACGGCGTATTTTCGGGGTGCTGCTCATCTTTATGGCCCTGCTGATGATCTTCTCTCAGTACTGTGAGGGGGTTTCCCGGGACTTCCGGAAGAGCCGTACACAAAACATCCTGTCCCGAACTCTGTTCCAAATGCATGTGAAGGCGCATCCCGGGAAAAAACCTGCTTCGTATCTGGCGAGAGCACCCGTTACCGGCAAAAACAACCGGGCTCATTGCCAGCAGGTGAAAAGCATATAATGTGATGTAACGTATTCCTCACAATGTCACCATACATGATGTCTCATGCGCACTCATTTGCCGGGCCGGTCATGATGATCGGACTCTGGGTCATACAGCTGCTCATCGCGTTTCTCATCTACCGGGACGCAAAAGAACAGAAGATGCTTGCACCGGTCTGGACCATAATGGCGATCGTGCCCGTGCTCGGGTACTTTACCGATGTGCTTTACCTGATCATCCGTGAGGTCCGGCCTTCACGGATGATCGAAAATCCCCCGGCGACCCTGTAACCGTAAAGGACTGCCGTGCCTCTGATAGGCCCTGATGCAGGGAATCCACCCCTTTTTTCGACACCGACTTTTCTGCATTCCTAAAAAAAGCCTGATACTTCCTTCTCACACCATCAGGAGGTAAGCCAGGAGCGAGAGCAGGAATGCCAAAAGCAGCATCGCAAGCGAGAGCGGTGCCACAAAGATCAGCATCGCGTTCACGGTGCTCGCGAGCTGGGAGATCCGGTTGGACCCAAAGACCACCACGTGCTCGCACTGCGCCGTGGTTGCCGCACACTCGGCCGGTTCGAGATCATCGATGGCGGCCTGCACGGTTTGCAGGACTGCGGGAAGGAACGTTTCGACCGGTGTTGCCATGCCGACCGGGTTCTTCCCGGTGATCGTGTTTACCACATGGGAATCGGTCGTCATCACTTCTGCCACATCGACAAGCGTGAGGATCTTCTCAAGCAGGATGTCGCGGACACCGGTCGCCATGTTGTTGCCATCGAACAGCACGTAGGCAGTCTTCTGGCCGGCCGTCTCCACGACCATCACCTGCACGCCGAGATCGCCAAATCCCTCCTCCCGGGAGTAGGGCAGGTGCTGTCGGGCATAGCCGATGGAGAAGGGTGTAAGTTCTGCTGTGCGAGATGCTTCCATTGCCTGTATCGCACTGCGCTGGTATTCAAGAGCAGTCTGGGTTGCCTGGAGGACGGGGGATGAGAGATCGGTCATGCAGTTGTGGCCGTCAACAAACGCGACGTGGGGGAACCAGCGGTGCCCTTCGGCCATGATACTCATGCCGATCGAGAAATCAAGATCCTCGGTCTTCTGCGGCGACCGGGTCGTAACAATCAGCATCGCCTCGTCAAAGCGCTGGTACAACACCTGCACAGAACCGCACGAGAGCCGGGCGGAACGGGTCGCACCCGGCGTATACGTGCGATCCTTTTTCGTGCGCTCGATCGCGTCGATCACTTTTTCGATCTCGCTCTCAGAGACAAGGTTGAAGTCGTGCGTGGCGCACCCGTGGGCGACGAGTGTCTCCTCTTCCATCCGGTCATGGATCACCCGGGGCAGGTTCCCGCCCCCGATCTCACCCATCGGGCCGGGGTGGAGGTTCGGGACCGTAAAGAGCACGGGTTTTTTGGAGGTTCGCCGGAAGAAGAGGCAGACCTGCGGGACAAAGATCTCCTCGCCGATCTCGCGGAAGAAGTTCTCCATGCCTTTCGAGGAGCCGTCCGTCATGTGGGCAATGAACGCGTTGACAAACGCAAGTCCCCGAATATGGAACGCCCGGTAGAGCGGCCGCTCGATCAGCCAGATGAGGATTGCAAACCCGAGGCCAAAGACGATATGGAGGACGAGGGCAAAGAGCCCCCATTCCGGCGAGAAGAGGAAACATCCCACAAGGACGCCCACACCGCTCTGGGTTACGGCCGGCAGGATCATCCGGGGCACGCGGTAATCCGAGATCGCGACGAGCACGAAGAGACGCAGGCCGAAGATAAACCCGAGGGATACCCCGTAAAAGAGCGGGAGGTACCGGATACCTCCGGCGAGCGAGGCAAAGGTGATGATAACGGCAAAGACCGTACTCGCGAGCGCAAGGAGCGCCGACCGGTTCCAGGTCATCGTTTTGCCGGAGTACTCGATGATCGGTTTTGTCAGGAGAAATGCAGCAATTGCCGGCAGGGTAAAGGCAAGCGTGCCCGAGAACGGGAGGTAGACCCACGCACGGGCACTCGCACCATCGATGACGAGGCCAAGGATAACGAGAATCAGGAGCGAAACCGGCCACGAGGGTGCCGTAAAGAGATACTTGGTGAGCTGCCCGAGTTTTACATCGCTTCCGGTTGCCATCAGGCACAACCCCCTGGGATCAGTTCAGAACGGTCAGTGCCCGCCCGGATCTCCAGGTACCGGATACCATGCCCCGGATCGATCGCTTTCCGGCAGGCAGTGACCGTCTTCCCGTCTTCATATGCAGGTGATACCCGGCTCACCGTATTACCCCCTCTCCGGGAGCGCTTCAATCGTGCCGAAGTGTACACGGTACCGTTCGAGCATCTGCGCCCAGGTAGGCAGGTGAGTCTGGCAGCCGACATGCTCCACAACATAGGACGCGGTAACCGTCCCGACCCGGCAGCAGGTAAGGGGCGTATAGCCCCGGACATACGCAGAGAGGAACCCGGACCGGTATGAATCGCCGGCACCGGTCGGGTCTGAAAGCGTCACCGGTACTGCCGGGATGAAATGCTCCGCTCCGTCCCTGTACAGCGTGCTTCCGTCGCCGCTCATGGTAAAGATCGCCATGGAGACCTCGTTTGTGAGCGTTTCCCGTGTCACCCCGAGCGTCGTGCACATCTGCTGCACCTCGTGCTGGTTCGCAAACAGGATGTCGGTGTTCGCGAGGATGGATTCGAGCTGCTCTTTTGTGTACCAGAAAACATCCTGCCCCGGGTCAAAGGAGACAAACTCACTCTTTTCTGCCACCCGGCAATTAAACTCAGGATCGGCGGTCGCCATGTGGACAAGGGGCAGCGCCGGGGCCTCCGCCGTCGCGAACGCTTTTGAGGCGCCCCATTCAAAGAACGTCATCTGGCTGCCGGCTTCATCCGTAAACATAAACGCCGTCGGCGTGTGGGTTCCGGGCACCAGAAAGAACTGCCGGTGGATGCCCAGTTTGTCCATCCAGTGCTCGTAGTCGCTGCCGGCAAAGTCATCGCCGACACAGGAGTGGAGCGTAACTTCTTCGCCGAGCACGGCAATCCCCGCCGCAATGTTCGCCGCACCCCCGCCAAAAAAAACCTGCCGGTCCGTGATATGGGTCGACTGGTTTTCTTTGGGGAGATGATGCACGCGGGAGATGTGATCGACTGCCGTGTGCCCGACAACATGGATCATAGTTCCTGCACGTCCAGCTGTTTTAAGGGGATCTCATGGAGGGCTTTACCGATCACCGACTTTGCGATCCGGCTGGCGTGCTCCTTTGATTCGGCCCTGAATACTTTCATTTCGAGCACGAGACCGACAAGTGCGGTGTCAGCGACGACAATCGCGCTTGAAAGCGGCTGGTCGCAGAACGGGCAGGAAAGCATACCTGCCTCAACTTCCACAAACTTTGCCGAGGGGTTGAGCCGTTTCCCCGCTTCGCTGATTGCGATCCCGATGGCATCGTCAAGCGACTTTGCATCCTTGATATACCACGCAGATTCCAGTGTCACCAGATAGTCAGGCATTTTTTTATCTCCCTGTTTGATTCCCGCCGTTTTACCATTCGTCGCGGTGGACGTGTTCCCCGATATCCATACGTTCTGCCGGCCGAGACTGCGGGTGACCGTGCCCTGCGGCAAGGATCGCAATCGGCCGTATATGCGGGGGCAGCCCGAGGATTTCCCGTACCTCGTCCTCGTCAAACGCCCCGGTCCAGCAGGAATGGAGGCCACGGGCATGGGCGGCAAGCATCATGTACGTGCAGGCAATGGTTGCGTCCTCAACTGCATAGAGGATGCCCCGTTCGCCGTACTGCGACATCGAGCGCACATAATTGGCCGAGACCACAAAGAGGACCGGTGCCGCTCCGACATGCTGCTGGCCAAACGCCGCATCAGCAAGCGCGAGCCGAGTGTCCTCGTCGGTCACGACGACGACATCCCATGCTTCGAGGTTGCCGGCGCTCGGCGCTGTGCTCGCACATGAGAGGATATATTCTGTCTCGTCTTGTGTGAGCGGCGTTTCGTCGTACTCCCGGACAGATGACCGGCACGAGAGAAATCCAGAGAAATCAGAGGAGTCCATGATCCGAGAGTACCTGCCATGCTTTCTGCGCCGGGGTGGTAGATGCGCTGACAGCTACAGCAATCTTTTCTGCGGCCTGCTCGGGCTGGTCGCTCTCCACAAGCGAGATCGCCGCGTTTAAGGAATCCGCCGCCCGCTCGAACTCCCGCTCTCCCGTGTCTTTTGCGGCAAAGAGCACTTCGCTCCTGACCTGTTCCATAAGGAGAAGAAGCATTTTCTTGCCGCCGCCCTTCTCTGTGTCAGAAAATCCGGTGAGCGCCGAACAGAGCTGGGAGACGACAATCAGTTCGGATTTTGCCCGTTCACCGAACTGGTAACTTTTCACTGCAGTTGGAAGATCCATACTCACCATAGTCGCTGGAGATAAATGATAATTATGATTGGAGCGGCTGAAACGAAAGACCAATTCGCAGCATATGCTCCGGAAAACGGGTCAAAAAATTGCCTGCGGGGCAGGACGACTGCCCCGTATATTATCCACTGATCACAAATCAGCAGTCAGGATTACTTGCCTGACTTTGCCTTTGCGCCAAGCATGGAGACTTTCGCGCGGCGCATGCGCCTGCGGATGAGCGGGCTTGCGGTCGATTCGTTCAGGCCCGAACCACCGGACCGGTCGCCACCGCGTCTTCCGCCACGGCTGCCACCCCGGCCGCCACCGCCGCGCCGTGCGCCACCCCGGCCGCCGCGCTGCTCTTCAGCTGCTGCCTGATCGACCTTCTTTAAATTGATGCTTGACTTGAATCTCTGGTTGGGTCCCGGACTCTTGCGTTCTCCTTCTTTTTTGGGAACGAGCCGGATCTGGCCCTTGACGCCTTTTACCTGTGACCAGAGGGTTGTACCTGTCTTGCCCATGTGTTAAAACTCCTTATCTAATTCAGCCGTGCGACTGATAAATGTTGGGGAGGACGTCTGTTCCCCGGCTGCGCAATAAACTCCTTTGATCATTCGGGTTTCCGTGCATCCACACAGATGTTATACGCGAGCTGGGGGAGCCGGCGCTCGATGAACGGTTCCACCCTTTGTGCAAGGTTGAAGAGCGGATCGATCATGTCGATGTGCGCAAACGAGCACCAGCTGATCCGGACATCGCAGAACCCGGCTTCGCTGAAGAGATCGTACATTTCCTGTTCGTCATAGTAATGCTCACCGAAATCCTTCATCACGACATGCTTTACCCGGATCTTCTCGCTTATGTGGTAGATGGCCGGTATGCCGGAGGTAAGCAGTTTTTTCCCGAGCGTGCAGATCGAGATCGCACCGCCCGGGCGCAGCACCCGGTATGCCTCGTCGAGCATGGCTTCAGGGTCCCGCAGGTAACTAAAGACGAGAATGCTTGAGACCGCATCAAATGACTGATCGCGGAACGGGATGGCTTCCCCGGTTCCCATGGTAAAATCGCAGCATGCGCAGCGGCCGCGTGCCCGTCCGATCATGTTCCGGCTCAGATCGATACCCACCGCGGTCCCGCCATGATGGAGATATTTCTCGACAAAAAGGCCGGTGCCGCACCCGATATCAAGGAGTGCGCCACCCTCGGGCAGGGCTTTCATCACATGGCGGCTGAGATGCGTATGGTAGCACCGCCCGCGCGGGTAATCGTAGTGCGTGTCGTAGACGTCAGCAATATCATCGTAATGCTGCTGGATTTTCTCCTGTTTTGCGGTGCTCATGAGAATATCTCCTTTACGCCGGTTGCAAAGGCATCGATCTGGATATACTCGCTGTTCGCGTGCCCGAGGCGGGTATCTGCGTCGGCGAGGGCACATGCAAGCAGCGGGTGGTTGTACTCCCGGTGGGCAATAGTCCGGATCTCCGAGAGAACTTCCCGACCCGACAGGCCGTAATCGATCATCAGGGATTCAAGCTGGCGGATGCCTCCCCTGAGGTCGCCAGACTTTATGAGCGTGAGCGCCGAGGCAGCGACCGTGCTGGTCTCAGACTGCGACAGCTCGGCAAGGTTGCTGCAGGAACCGGCTTCAGATGCAGCCTGGAGCATCAGGATCGCCTTGCGCATGTCTCCCTGCGCAGCCGCGGCAATCAGTTCAAGGTCGTCGTTTGAACAGGATAATTCCGTACCCTGTTGTTCCCGCTCCCGGATCGCCGCAAGCTGTGCAAGAAGGACATCCAGCGCTACCGGCGCAAAGAAGAGCGGGAGGCAGCGCGAGCTGATCGCCGGGATGATCGCGCTCTGGTTTGTGGTGGAGAAGACAAAACGACAGGTGCCGCTGTACTGTTCCATGATCCGGCGCAACCCCTGCTGTGCCTCGCGGGTCAGGGCATGTGCATCCTCAAAGACCATCAGTTTGAAATCCGCATCGAGCGGGCGCATCGATGCATACCATTTCAGGATATACTTGAAATTCACGATCAGGCTCTGGCTCTTCTGGTACAGGTGGGCATACCGCTCGTCCTCTTCCAGGAGTTTTTTCCCCTGCGAAAAGAGGTCGGCGGTCTGGAAGATCGATGTGTTCGCCTCCCAGTTCTCACCATAGAGCCGCTCTGCGAAACACCGTATCGCTGCGCTCTTCCCGGTGCCGTGCGGGCCGGTGAGCATCAGGTGCGGGATCGTGCCGGTGCCCGCGCAGGAAACAAGGAGTTCTATGACCCGGTCCTGACCCCGGATATCCTCAAGCCGCGCCGGGCGGTAACGTTCAGTCCAGAGCATGACAAAGCCTCGCTGCCATCTCATCCCGTGCTTCCTTCAGGAATGCAGGGTTATCCAGCGCCGCGACAAGACCGCGGCAATCTTCATCGGTAAGCGACATGCAGGCATCGGTGATCACCGGGAGGGCCCGGATCACTTCGTCAACGATGGTCAGGGTCGCCTTCTTTGCGGTGCGGGAGAGGGGATTGAGATCGATTGCAATCACCTTTTTTCCCATGCCGACGAGCACCTCGCACCGGTCCCCGTCTTCGAGCGGGACGAGCACCACGTCCGCTGCATACATCCCGTCGCGCCGGCAGAAGGCCCGGTCGTGCGAGAGCGGGAGCAGGCGTTCGGCCTCACCGGAAAAAACGTCGGCCCCCGCATCGCGGAGGAGGGTTTCGATCTGCTGCACGCGTTCAGGGGTCCGGTGGAAGAGGTTGACCTCGACTTTTGCACCGCATGCCTTCTGGAGGAGCGCGATCTCACGTGCGGCAAGCGCGGCGGTGTTGCCATTCACCGAGATGACCGGGCGGCTCGCGGCGCGGAGAAGGGCGGCTGCCGTGCGTTCAGCCCGGCGGGCGCTTTTGCTTGTTTTTTCACCGAGCAGGTAATCGAACGCCTCGCCGCGCCCGTGAGAGGTAAGTCCTTCCCACGAGACAATACCTTTTCGTGCACATTCAGCGAGGTGTTCGCGGGTGACAAGCGACGTGTACCTGGGGTGGTCTTTTGGGATCATGCAACAGCCTCCACGATCCTGACCCCGGCGTCTGCCGTACCCATTTTGTACACTTCACCAAACGGGCGGAGCACATCGCAGGCACGATCACCGTAGGCAAATACCCCTTCGCCAAGCATGGTCATGGCGGCCGGGATGCGGTGCCGGTCGCATTCGGCAAGAACACGCTGCACCGCAGGAGTCTCAAGCCCGCTTTTTGCGGAAAATTCCCGGCAGCAGGCAAAAAAGTCCGTGAAGGTTTCAGGCTGGCGTTCAGGGAACGCCGCGGACACCTGTGCCATCTGCGCCGGTGAACCGAGCACATCCGGCGTATGGATCGGGCCGAAACTGACGGCACAGACCGGGGCGTCAAGATCGAAAGAACGGCGGATTGACCCGTGGATACCGGGACCGGTCCTCACCACACGCCCGCCACCCTGGCATGCGGCGACATCCCCAAGGCCGGTGCGAAAAATGACCTCGGTCTCGTGGGCCACTTCGGCAATCTCATCGGCCGACAGCCCGAGATCGAGAAGCCGGTTTGTGGCTGTGAGCGTGGCAAGCAGCGCCGCTGCCGAGAGACCAAAGCCAGCGCTTATGGGGAGCCGGCAGGAGGTTTCGACAGCGACGGATACCCCCAGATTTTCAAGCGCCGATGAGAGGGGCGGGGACGAGCGGGAGACCTCCGCAGGCGCCCCTTCACGCGACCGCACCCGTACGACAACGGAGGATCGCTCTGCCGGTGTTACCGTTGCCATCACTCCCTCGCTTATAACGATACCAGCGCCAAGGCTCCCTGTTGTTGCCGGATCGCGCCCGTCCACTCTCTTAAAATACCCTGATATGTGGCCGGGGCAAAATGCTGTAACCGATGCAGGTGTCATTGCAGTCTGGTACCTGTCATACACTGTTGGACGTCCGGCTTTTTTAGGAGTTGTGCTCAACAGGGGTTGAGGTGTGAGGTCGGTCAGGCGGGGCCGGTTTTTTCCATACCCGACAGGATCTCCTGCCAGATCCGGGCCGCAATCTCCTCTTTTGTCCCGGCAACCGGGGTACCGGTCTTTGTCTTCCCGGAGAGAACCCGGTAGGACCCGGTGGCAGTACCCATGCTTTCCGGGGTATTTGTCACTACCATCCACGCGCCGCGTGCGAGCAGAGCCTTTGCCTCCGGCAGGGGTTTCCTCCCGATCTTAAACGCGATCACCCGGGTCTTGTACTTCAGGACACGGTCGATCAGTTTCGGGAGCGGGGAAATGTCGAGAGTGACCGGTTTCCCGCTTGCGATCTTCCCGTCAACCTTCTTTGGGGCGAAATCCGAGATGGCAGCCGCACTGATATACAGGTCGGGAGTCCCTTTTTTCAGGTAGTTCCCGACTGCATCTCTCATCTCCCCAGAGGTTTCAGCCGGTACATTCTGCACGCATGGGAGGGTCTCGCTGTGGACGACAGTGACATCGGCGCCGAGCCGGTATGCTTCGAGCGCGAGTTCCTTGCCCATCCTGCCGCTCGACCGGGTCGTGAGCACCCGCACATCATCCACCGGTTCGCGGCACGCCCCACTTGTGACAAGCACCTTTTTTCCGGCAAGCGGGTTGCCGAGGATCGCCCGTTCGCACCGGAGCACGATCTCATCACGATCGGCTATCTTTGCCTTCTCTTCCTCGATCTTCGGGCCGGAAAACCCGACTCCCCACGATTCAAGGGTTTTGATATTCCGGATAACCGCCGGGTGCCGGTACATGCTGTAGTGCATTGCGGGAACCACGAGGACCGGCATCCCGCTCCCAAGTGCTGTTGTCGCAAAGGTAGTCACCGGGGTGTCATCGATCCCGCACGCGATCTTCCCGATCGTGTTTGCCGTGCAGGGTGCGATGAGGAGGAGGGACGCGCTCCCGCCGTCGCCGCAGAATGTCACGTGCTCCACCATGCCCGAGAGCCGGGTGATCGTCGGCCTGCCGCTCGCGTACGTAAGCGCATCGGAGTGGATGATCCCCTGCGCCGCCGCGCTCATGACCGGCTGGACGGTGGCGCCTTTCCTGCGCAGCGCATGGATCAGTTTTACCGTTTCGACAGCCGCGATGCTCCCGGTTACGCCAATCACGATCTCTTTTCCGGCAAGGGTCTGTACGGTCATGCGAGGGTCACGTCCTGCACCACGTGCCACATGTGCGGGCGGTATTTCTTTACCTTATGTACATGGATGGAGGCACAAAAACCTGCGCCTTCAGCCGAGGCCAGAATCGCCTCTGTCACATCGCCGATGCTATGGACGTGAATGATACTCCCGGCGTGCACATGGGGAAATACTGCGGGCAGGATTGTTGCCGCATCGAAATGCCCCATGACGACCCGGTCATAGTCACCGGAGAGGAGCGTGCGGCAGTCCCCACAGGCAGCCTCAACCCGGTCGCCAAGCCCGTTTTCCGCGATATTCCGCTGCAGGTACCCGAACGCAACCGGGTTTATCTCCATCGCGTGGACCCGGGCCCCGCTTCCCGCCATCGGGATCGTGAAGTAGCCGATACCGGCAAACATGTCTGCGACACGGGCATCCTTTGCGCCCTCACGGACGAGCCGTGCCATCCGCATCTTTTCGTCCCGGTTCCCTTGAGCAAACATCACCTTTCGGGGATCGAGATGGTACGTATACCCGCTCTCCCGGTGGCATACCTCACCGACGTCCCCCCACAGGCACTCCGTTTCCGGGGTGCGGGTCACACCAGCGAGCGCTTCGATCCAGAGCACGCCGTGCGGGTGTCGGAAGCTGACGATCTCCTCTATTTCCTGCAGCGTGGGCCGGGTACCGTGGATGACCGCCACATCGCCCAGCATGAAAAAGCCACGGCCGCCATAGGTACAGCGGTCAGGCAGCTCTCGCTCGAACGAAAATCCTTTTTTCACCGGTACCCATGCAGTCTCCCCTTCTACGTAAGGGTGCCGGGCCGGATCGACCCAGTCTGCATCGCGGACTGCTGCCAGTTGATCCGTCCTGACTGCCCGCACACGCATAGTATGCCGTTACCTCATGACGATAAGGGTGTCCCCGTCGCGGAGCACCTGCACGTTCTCCCCGACGTTCGCCACATGCCACGGTTTTTTCTGCACTTCCTTTGTGACTCCGGTCTCAGGGTCGAGAATGCCCATCATCCCGCCCGCAATGAACGCGACAAGGGCCGGCTGCGCGTTCCGCGCATTGCCAATCCGCCTCTGGATCTCATCCTCGTTTATGGAGCGGCTCCGGCCCTCTGACAGGTCGAAGACCCGCACACGGCGGGAGTCCACCTGCTCCACTTCCACATATGTTGATTTGAGTTTCACTACGTCGTGCCGCTGGTAGTGGGGCAGGCGGACAAGATACGTGATACGGAAGAGCTGCCGCCCGTTTTTCTCCCCGACAAGTTTCGGATGGGTCGTGTACTTTCCACCAAACTGCGCCGTTATTGCCTGCACGATCATAAGGCCGATATGCTGTGAGCCGACCGTGATGTCAAGGCC
>CAYVTY010000011.1:0-59437 GCA_964454995.1 uncultured Methanoregula sp. | reverse complement strand
CATCGCAGGGATTGTTTCTAACCCGGTCTACCTTTCCCTCCTGGTCGCGGCGATCGTCGGTATTGTCTATGTGATCCTGTATTTCAGGAAAAAGAACAAATGAGGGCGGGGCTTGCATGGTATCTTTGTTGAATTTTTTTACCAGAAAGTACCGGTGATGCCATCACCACAAGCAGGGCCTGGAACACTTTTCAGATCTACTCTTTTTTCCCTCAGGAACCACCACTCCATCTCATCAAATCCGGGCTCAATTCAGCCATCGATTGACATTGGGCACCCCAAAAAGAAGCCCGTGTCGGGCTCCGTTTAAAAATAACCTCAAATTTGCCATATTTTTCCAAACAGACTGATTAAAACGGACTCGATAATGGGGTTGTAATGGCTGATCTCATGTCTGATGGGTACTTTTACGATCCGAAAAACGAAGGCTGCCAGAACGCGAATACGGGGCGGCTATGGGCATTATATGGGGCTCAATTTTGGCTTTATTTCATAAATAAACAGTTTATTGCAGAGTTATTGACAAGGGGTATCGATAGTTTTCCCGAAAGGCCTGGAGACCCAAGATATGTCCTGCACAAGAGTGAACGGCAGGAATAACCGGTAGCCGATTCTCTGCATCGATGCCCTCTGCGGGAGCTCGTTAAACCGGCTATTAAGATTTCCGGTCTCAATTCATCTTCGCGTAGAGCGGCACGAACCGTACGTCCGCCGAGTACATCTTTTGCAGGGTTCTCGGGTACACTAGTTGATGAGAAACAGGAGAGAAATGATAAGCGCGGGACCGCGGCCGGTTTTGTGCATTTGCTTTCCCGGTTCATGCGCGCCCGACCGACCCGGGACCGGCACGGTGCGTATGTGCTCCGGAAAAAGACCGTAATTTTTTCCCGCAGGAAATCACTCCAATTTGCAGCATGAACCATCCGGAACGATTGCGCGGTACAGGGTAGCCACACGGACGACCGGAATTTACCGGAACGGTCATGACCCTTAAGTCATCCCAACATGAATCTTCACTCAAACGGCACAAAGACCGGAATCCGGAGGAAAAAAATGAAAACCAGATTTTGTATGCTGCTTGGACTGGTGATTCTGGGGTTGCTCTGCGCCATGGGAACCGCTTCCGCAGACAACACCACCGGCACGCAGGGAATGCAGTTTGTGGACACTATACAGCCATACAACGGACCTGTCGGCCCAGACAGTTCGCTGTACGGGCTCAAGATCGCGTTTGAAAACCTCGACGAGTCTTTCACTTTCAACCAGAGCGAGAGGCTGGAAAAAGAGATTGACCATTCAGACCTTCGCCTTGCCGAACTGGAAGAGGCTCTTGCCGCTAACAGGACCGATGCCGCGAATAATGCACTCGACCAGTACTGGCAGAAAATGAACCAGACAGAGCAGACCATTGGATTGTTCAACCAGACGTACAACAGCACCTATGACGGGATGTACAATGGGACCCGGCCAACGCCTGGGTATGATGGGACCGGGTCCATGCCGACAGATTACGATCATTCAAACGTGCAGGCACCCGTTGACCCCGCCCTTATCAGCGCTCAGGAAAGGATCCTCAGCCACCAGACCACGCTGGAAAATCTCCAGCTTTCGCACCCTGACATACCGGAGCTGGCACGGGCAATCGACAACAGCCGGGCACTGGAGCAGAAGTTAGAGCAGAGAAACCTGGTGCAGCTTGAACTTGTCCGGGATGCGGAAAACCGGCAAGTGATCCTCGAGGAACGTCTGGCTTCCCAAACCGCGAACCAGCAGAACCGGACTATCGCAGCATATGAACAGGAACGGTCCGGCTCTGATATAAACAGGTCGGGCATGGAAGCAGGGAACCAGAACGCGGAAAATACCGGGCACACGTGGAACGGAACCAGCGACCAATCCCTCCGGGAAACAAACCAGTCCTGGCAGGATCAGCAGCACCAGCAGGACACGCACGCAATAACAGGCCATGATCAGTACCAGTCAGGAAACCGGGACACAAGGAACGGAGACAGCAACGCGGTCAACTACAGCAATATTTACAGGAATGATACAGGGAATTCCAGGACCCGACCTTGGTAATTTCGTCATCCGGGTTCATGACCGGTATTAAAGACCGGTCATGTATTTTTTATGATGAACACGATAATGATCAACAACAAGGTGCACCATGGATAAGCTGACCTGGTACCGGGTTTTGGCTCTTGCCCTCCTCATTTTAGTCTGCACCCTGCCGGGAGTTTTGGCAGCATCAGCCCCGGCTGCAACAGATTACACCACTACCTATACAATAACACTCCGTGAAGACGGCTCGGCACTCTGGACCGTGGAGTACCGCACTCCCCTGGGTAATGACGATAACCTGAGTGATTTTAACAACTACTCCCATAACCTTGATACCGTGTATCTCCCCCAGTTAGAGGACCTGATGCAGCGTTCTGCCGCACAGGCAGCTGACGGCACCTCCAGGCCGATGGAAGTCGACAACTTTTCTGGTAATGCGGTCGTCCAGACATCCCCCACCGGAAAGTTCGGGGTTGTCACCTACTCGTTTTCCTGGACGAACTTTTCCGTGGCTGAAGACGGCCTTTCTACCGGCGATGCGTTTGCCGGCGGGATGTACCTTGACAAAGATTCCACCCTCATCGTCCGGTACCCGCCCGGCTATACGGTAACATCTGTGGATCCGGTTCCCGACCAGCAGACCGGTGACGGGCTTGTCTGGTATGGCCTCCGATCCTTCGGGCCCGGTGAACCGCACATCGTGCTTGCGGGCCCGGCATTCCCGGTCCTCCTGGCCGCCGGCCTCGGGCTTCTTGCCATCATTATCGCCGTGGCTGGTTTCATCATATACCGGAAGAGAAGACTGCATACCGGGCCGGATGACCCGTCGAATGAGCCTGAAGGGATGGCCTCCCGCTTATCCGAAGCAGATCTGGTCAGTCTCGAAGAACGGATCGTCCAGCTGATCAGGGCAAACGGCGGCGAACAGTTCCAGTCAGAGATCGTAAAAGTGCTGGGCATGCCAAAGTCCACGGTGAGTTCCACACTCAATGATCTCCAGCAGCGGGGAGTCATCCAGAAAATAAAAAAAGGACGGGAAAACCTCATCCGTCTTATCCATGACAGCAGGTAATTACCCTGCGGACATTACAAAAGACTCACCTGAACAGGAGAAACCGGGGTTGTGCTGACAGGATATACGACAGCTGCGACACCGGGTACCCGTCTGCTGTTATTATGGGGTGATACGGTGGAACGTGCACTTATCATCGACATTCGTGAGGATATTGCCGGTCCGCTGAATGTCCATCTGTTCTGTATCTAATACGACAAGATAACTGCTGTTCCCGGTGTATGTCCAGGTCCCGTGATCAAATGACGGGGGGTCAGTGCTGTCGCGGGTGTCATGAGCCTCGGAGAATGTCCCGTCATCATAGAAGGTCCAGTTTTCCAGCACATCCGGATCATCACGGTCCGGGTCCTTGGCCCACCGGCCCAGGATCATGTTTCTCTCAGTGGTATTGACGGTGTTTCCCATTTGAGAGGGTGACACCTGCAAAAAACCAGAAGATGTTACCGGCGTAACAGTGGAAGTGGGCTGCACATTCTGATTCGAATACCGGAAAAGAATACCGGGCCCGGCTATGAACGAAACTACTGCTATGACCAGAATCAGCACCGATATAATAACCTGAAGTTTGGGGGAAATTTCTGCCATGGTATTCCTGAGGATCGAATCAGGATATGGTTTTGATATATATTTCATTTTTATACCTCGAATGAGTATAAATATGTTCCGCAGCCGGAAAAACTGTTACAAATGAAAAAACATCTCATGTATTAGAAGGAATCATCTTTTAGGTAAAGTGGGATGAACGGGTCCCATATAGACAACTTTTCGTACAGGTTTAACAGCGTTTTAATTTCCCGCGGAGATACTACGGGATCAGAGATCAATACGAGTCGCTGTACTATCCCATCCCGGATCCTTCCGGATTGATGTCGGCATCAGGTCGCCAGCCGGTGAAATGTGGTCTGCTCGTCCACGTTTAAAAGAACGCTGCGGTTCCAGGTAACATCCATCCGTTCCCCATTAACGGTTATAAGGTAACTGTTGTTCCCGATGTACTCCCAAGCACCCTGATCGACAACTGGCGGGGAAGTTTTGTCAACGGTGTCGTGCATCACGCTGAACACACCATCCTTGTAGAACGTCCAGTTTTCGATGACTTCTGGATTATCCGGATCAGGGTCCCTGCTCCAGCGGCCCAGGATCAGATCAGTCGCCGCAGCACTGGTCTGATTACTCATCGGGGAGAGATCATTCTGGGAAGAGCCGTCATTACTCACCGATGTGAAGGTTGTGGAAGGCTGCGCGTTCTGGTTCGATAACTTGAGAAGGATCCCCGGGCCAAAGAAAAACGTCGCTGTCGCCATGATAAGTATCAGCGCCGATATGGCAACCTGAAGCTTGTGGGTAGTTTCAGTCATACGTTTCTCGGGATATCGGCAGATGCACCGGGAACCACCAGATCATAGGCTGGACCGGACATAGTGCCGGTTTGTATGGTGTATAATACATTTCTCTGGAGATTTTCACTATAGATATGTTTCGTCCGGATCAAAAAAATGAAGGAATATCCACAGAGGTGTTTTGAGGATTTTCCAATGATAGAGTGAAAATTATTCAAAATAACATATTCCGATAAAAGTACCCAAGCAGTAATTGCAGATTGACTGCCAGGACGCATTATGATCCCACATCTTCAAAGGAGACGGTGCAACAGTGGTCTCCAATGCGACCCGGTGAAATTTTCCCCGGTTGCCGAAAATTTCATTAGATCGGCCGGGGATTATCAGATATTATGCGTGCCGGTTTTCTTTTCCCAGCAGCTGTGCTGGTATGCATACTGGTGTCAGTACTTGCCACAGGGTGCATGGAGATACCAGGCTTCCACTGGATCGGGCCCTCACCGGATCCGGTGGTCGGTCAATGGGTGGGTGGTGAACCCCCCCAGACCGATTTCCATATGATTTTCTATGAGAACCAGACGTACCTGTATTCCACGTATTACCTCGAACGCGGAGAGCAGATCGAACTGGGGAACTGGACAAAGACCGGGCAGGGACAATATGTCGCAGAGTCCTGGACGGGAAATACCACGCTCTGGATCTACGATTCTTCAGATGACTCGCTGCACATCAACGGTATGCCGCTCTTCCGGTACACCCGGTACAAAGGATAATGTTCTCCTTTCACATAAGGGCATTTTTTGATCTTTTCAAAGGACACGGGCACCAGATAAGACAGGTTTCTGCGCGCCCATTGGATTTTTTAATAACCACACGAAAAAGTAATTCCATGATGCAAAACCAGTCGCCGTAATAATATCGCCGTAATAATAAACAGAGATGAGAGCGTGACCACCACGGTTGAACGAATACTTTCGGAGAGATCATTTATACTATCACTCTCGAAATCTGGTACAAGCGAAACCCTTGGGCCGGGAAAGCCCGGATGGGAATATGCGTGAGGCGGTCATTTCTTGACTACCGATTCAATCGGATCCATGATCAAAAAACAGGCAAAACCTGCGGTAATGATCTTTTTTCTGCTCACACTAGTCGTGGGCATTCTTTACCCATTTGTTGTCACAGGTATCGCCCAGGTGATATTCCCGGTTGAGGCCAACGGGGATCTCCTCATACATAACGGGCAGGTTGCCGGCTCGTCACAGATCGGGCAACCGTTCTCATCGCCGCAGTATTTCTGGGGCCGTTTGTCTGCGACATCACCGGTTCCGTACAATGCCGGCGCATCTTCAGGATCCAATCTTGGGCCCAATAACCCGGCTCTCGTGCAGCAGGTACAGGCCCGGGTCGACGCCCTCCATGCGGTCGATCCGAACAACACACGTGAGATCCCGGTCGATCTTGTCACCGCATCGGGAAGCGGCCTTGACCCGGACATCTCGGTCGCTGCAGCATATTATCAGGTGCCACGCGTTGCACGCGAACGCAACCTGTCCGAATCCGACATCTCAGCACTCGTTGCTTCGCAGATCGACCCCCGCGAGTTCGGGATATTTGGCGAGCCACGGGTAAACGTTCTCTCATTAAATCTCGCACTCGACGATCTCAGTTCGCATGCAATATCCGTGCCGCAGCCCACCGGGTCATCCGCCCTGCTTCAGGACCACTCCCCGGATCTGGTCTTTGGCATGCGGGTATCGGACTGGATCCAGGTGATCCTCTTTATTGTCCTCGTCGCACTCATCGCCATGCCCCTTGGTGCATGGATGGCAAAGATTTTTACCGGCAAACCAAACGTCCTTTCGCCGGTCATCGACTGGGTCGAACACAACGTCCTCAAGTTCTGCGGAGTTGCTGTTGGGGAGGAGATGGACTGGAAGCAGTTTGCCGTTGCCGTCATGGTCTTTACCGTCCCCTGCATCGGTGTCGTTTTTGTCATGCAGCTCGTGCAGCAGTTCCTGCCGCTCAATCCGTCGGGACTCGGGGCTGTACCCTGGGACCTCTCGCTCAATACAGCGATCAGTTTTGCAACCAACACCAACTGGCAGGCCTATGTGCCGGAAGTGACGGTCAGTTACTTCACGCAGATGGTTGGCCTTGTCGTCCAGAACTTCCTCTCGGCGGCAGTCGGGCTCGCCGTTCTTATCGCGCTCATCTATGCGTTTTCACGGAGATCGGCTGCGACGATTGGTAACTTCTGGGTGCTGCTTGTACGCAGCGTCATGATCATGATCCCCATATGTCTGGTCATCTCCCTCGTGCTGGTCTCGCAGGGGACACCCCAGACATTTGGCGGCCCGGTGACCGTGCCGCTTCTTGACCCGGTAAAAGACAGCACCGGGGCTCTTGTCACCAACCAGACCATCCCGCTTGGGCCGGTCGCATCTCAGATCGCAATCAAGATGCTTGGGACAAACGGCGGCGGGTACTACAATGCCAATTCTGCGCATCCGTTGGAAAACCCCACACCGTTCTCGAACTTTGTCGAGATGTTTGCCATGATCATCATCCCCATAGCGCTCTGCATCACATTCGGGATCATGATCGGGTCCAAGCGAAAAGGGGTTGCGCTCCTGCTCGCGATGACCCTTATCTTCCTGCCACTGCTCGGCCTTGCCATCTGGTCCGAGCAGGGGGGAAACCCTGCACTTTCATCGCTTGGCATTGATCAGGCTCCCTCTCACCTCCAGTCGGGAGGGAACATGGAGGGAAAAGAGGTCAGGTTCGGGATCGTTCCTTCTGCCCTCTTTGCGGTGGTGACAACGAGCACCTCCTGCGGTGCGGTCAATGCCATGCATGACTCGTTCATGCCCGTGGCCGGCGGTGTCGTACTTTTTGATATGCATCTGGGTGAAGTGGTGTTCGGGGGTGTCGGATCCGGCCTGTATGGCATGCTCATATTTGTCATCATCGCGATGTTTGTTGCCGGTCTGATGGTCGGGCGGACACCGGAACTCTATGGCAAGAAGATAGAGCAGCATGAGATGAAGATGGCGACGATTATCATCCTCATCCCAATCATCCTGATTCTTGCCTTCACATCTCTTGCCGTGCTCACGGCCCAGGGCCAGGCCGGCGTCTTCAACCCGGGACCGCATGGCTTTACCGAGATCCTGTACGCGTACACCTCGGCAGCGCAGAACAACGGCAGTGCTTTTGCCGGGCTCTCGGCGGACGGCCTGTTCTATAATATTACCCTCGCGATAGCGATGTTCATCGGGCGCTATGCGACGATCATCCTGACCCTTGCACTTGCAGGATCCCTTGTCGCAAAAAAGATTGTTCCCCCGGGTGAAGGGACGCTCCGCGATCACCGGCCGCTGTTTATCCTGTGGCTGGTCTTTGTCATCATCATTATAGGTGCGCTCAGTTTCCTCCCCGCGCTCTCGCTTGGCCCCATTGCGGAATATATGAAGATGGTTGCAGGAGGGATGATCCATGTCTGACGGAGAAAAAAACCGCAAAGCCCCGGCTGTCCCGGGTCTCTACCAGCGGGCAGTAATCGACGCAATCTTCAAACTCGACCCGCGGACGCTCATCCATAACCCGGTCATGTTTACCGTGGAAGTAGGCAGTGCAATAACAAGCCTGCTGTACCTTCAGGCACTCACCGGGGCCGGGGAAGCACCGGCCGGATTTATCGGTGCCATTTCCGCATGGCTCTGGTTTACGGTACTCTTTGCAAATTTTGCCGAGGCGCTTGCGGAAGGCCGGGGCAAGGCGCAGGCAGAATCCCTCAGGAAGATGCGGCAGGACACGACTGCAAAACGACTTTGTGACCGGTACCGGATCACAAAAGGCAGCGAACCGCAGGACACCGACTTTACGCTGGCGTCCTCTTCAGCGCTGCACAAGTCCGATATGTTCTATGTAAAAGCCGGAGACACCATTCCGGTTGACGGTGAAATCCTCGAAGGCATCGCATCAATTAACGAAAGCGCGATCACCGGCGAGAGCGCCCCGGTTATCCGCGAAGCCGGCGGGGACCGGAGTGCAGTCACGGGAGGGACCGTCATCCTTTCCGACTGGCTGATCGTCCGCGTGAGTGCAAATCCCGGGGAAGGATTCCTCGACCACATGATCAGTCTCATAGAGGGGGCAAAGCGCCAGAAGACACCAAATGAGATCGCACTCAACATCCTGTTGATCGGCCTGACTACGATCTTTGTCGTAGTGGCTGCGGCACTCTATGCGTTTTCTGCGTACAGCGTCCAGGCCGCCGGGGCCGGGACAACGGTAACCATCACGGTGCTCGTGGCACTCTTTGTCTGTCTTGCGCCGACGACTATAGGCGGGCTCCTTTCAGCAATCGGTATCGCCGGCATGGACCGGCTCATCCAGAGAAACGTGATTACAACATCAGGCCGTGCAATCGAGGCAGCCGGGGACGTGGACGTCCTCCTGCTCGACAAGACCGGCACCATAACTCTCGGGAACCGGCAGGCCGTCGATTTTATACCGGTTGACGGGACCACGGTCGAGGACCTTGCCGGGATCGCCCAGCTGGCATCTCTTGCCGATGAAACACCTGAAGGCCGCAGCATTGTGGTGCTTGCAAAAGAGAAGTACGGTCTCCGCGGACGGACGGTCGGCGGATCGGGACCTGAAGCGGGGATGCAGTTTATCCCGTTTTCCAGCCAGACCCGGATGAGCGGGGTCAATCAGGGTGAACTCCAGATCAGGAAAGGCGCGGCCGATGCGCTGTATAAATATATCGAGTGCAGTGGCAACACCGTATCGGATGAACTCATACAGACGGTTGATACCATTTCGCGGGCCGGCGGGACCCCGCTTGTCGTCGCACAAAACGGGAAGGCTCTGGGGGTCATCCACTTAAAAGATATTGTAAAAGGCGGGATCAAGGAACGGTTTGTCCAGCTCAGAAAGATGGGTATCAAGACCGTTATGATCACCGGGGATAACCGGCTCACCGCCGCAACGATTGCCGCAGAAGCCGGTGTCGATGATTTCCTCGCTGAAGCAACGCCCGAGAGCAAACTCAAACTGATCCGGGAGTACCAGGCCGGCGGGCGGATGGTGGCAATGACCGGCGACGGGACAAACGACGCCCCGGCGCTTGCGCAGGCCGATGTCGCGGTTGCCATGAATACCGGCACCCAGCCGGCCCGCGAAGCGGCAAACATGATCGATCTCGATTCCAACCCGACAAAGCTCATCGAGATCGTGGAGATCGGAAAACAGCTCCTTATGACCCGGGGGGCGCTTACTACGTTCTCTATTGCAAACGACATCGCCAAGTACTTCGCCATTATCCCGGTCGCCTTTGCCTCGACATACCCCTCACTTTCGGGGTTGAACATCCTCGGTCTCCACAATGGCATACTGTCCGCAGTGATCTTCAACGCGCTTATTATCGTCGCGCTTATCCCGCTCGCGCTGCGGGGCGTGAAATACCGCGCGATGTCGGCAGAAGAGGCGCTCAGGAACAATATCCTGTTCTACGGTGTCGGCGGGATTATTGCCCCCTTCATCGGAATAAAGATCATCGATATGCTGCTTGTATTCTTGGGAGTGTGAACCCAACCTATGCCGGCTTCCCCAGACTGTCGTCATGATCAGCGCCCTGATCCCGATACACTTCTTGCACGTGTACAAAAAGAAGAACTGCAGAAGAAGCGGGGCAAACTCAAGATTTTTCTTGGGTATATCGCGGGAGTCGGGAAGACATACGAGATGCTCAAGTCAGCGCATCTCAAAAAAGATGAGGGAATCGATGTCAGGATCGGATACGTTGAGCACCACAGGAGGCGCGAGACCGAGGAGCTCATGGAAGGCCTCCCCATTATTCCCGTGCAGCAGATCGAGTACCGTGGTGTAAAACTTCCCGAGATGGATCTCGATGCCATCCTTGCCGCACATCCACAATTGGTCCTTGTCGACGAACTCGCCCACACAAACGCCCCAGGTACCCGGCACCCGAAACGATACCAGGATGTAGAAGAACTGCTTGCGGCTGGAATCGACGTTTATACCACCTTAAACGTCCAGCACATCGAGAGCCTTAACGATGTGGTGGCCCAGATCACCGGTGTCATCATGCAGGAGAAGATCCCTGACCGGGTGATCGACGAGGCATCCGAGATCGAGGTCGTCGATCTCGCACCGCCCGAACTTCTCCAGCGCCTCCGCGAGGGAAAAGTGTACGTGCCCGACATGGCGGCCCGGGCGATCGAGCAGTTCTTCAATGAAGGTAACCTCTATGCCCTCCGCGAGCTTGCACTGCGCCGGGCCGCAGAACGCGTCGACAACCAGATGCTTGCGTATATGCAGACGCGTTCCATCCCCGGTCCCTGGCCGGTCGGCGAATACCTGCTGGTATGCATCGGTCCGGGCCCGCTTGCAGAAAGGCTGATCCGGACAACCCGCCGGCAGGCTGACCGGATCAATGCACGCTGGTGCGCAATCTATGTCGAGACGCCCACCCATCATGGGCTCTCGCAGGAATCAAAAGAACAGGTCGATCGTTCGCTCCAGCTCGCAGAAAAACTGGGCGCGACAACCGCAAGCATATTCGGGCTCAACGTGGCAAACACGGTCCTCGAGTACGCTCGGCAGCACAACGTAACCCGGATCATTATAGGAAAGACCCTGCGCCCCCGGTGGCAGGAATTTGTTTTTGGCTCGGTGGTCGACCAGCTCATCCATAACAGCGGGCACATCGATGTGTACGTGATCAGCAGCGATAAGGACATACCGAAAACACCACTGGTAAGCCAGGATCCCCTGCTGCCCGCGACCCCTCCATGGGATTATGTGGACAGCCTGACGCTTGTCGTTGCAGTTACCATCTTTGGATGGCTCTTCCACCCCATTATTTCCCCAGTCAACCAGTTGATGTTCTACCTGCTCGCAGTTGTCGTCATCGCGTTCAAGCGGGGTCTCAGGCCTGCAATTTTCACTTCAGTCATCGGCGTCCTCGCATTCGATTTCTTCTTTGTACCGCCGTACCTGACGTTCCGGATCTCCGACACTCAGTATCTCGTCACTTTTATCGGTATGATAATTGTTGGTACGGTAATCAGCATGCTCGTTGCCCGGGCACGCCGGCATGCCGATGCAGCGCAGATCCGGGAAAGAGAAACCAGCACGCTCTACGCACTCTCGCAGGATCTCGCAGTCGCAACAGATACCGGTGCAATCACGATAGCTGTTTCGCAGCACATCCAGGAGATCTTCCAGTGGGAGTGCGCATTTTTCATGCCCGAAAAAAATGGACTTGTTGTGCAGGGAAAAAGTCCCGGACTGGTCCTCGATGCTGATGATCTCGCAGTAGCGACCTGGGCATTCCAGCATAACGCAACCGCAGGCTACGACACCGATACGCTCCACGGGTCAAAGATCCGGTACATTCCGATCCAGAGTTCCCGGGGCGTGCTGGGAATTCTGGGGGTAAAACCTGCAGCACAAAGCGGCGGCATTACCTACGATCAGTCCCGGATCCTCACCGCATTTGCAAACCAGGCTGCTCTCGCCCTTGAACGGGTGCATGCCGGAAATGTAACGGATACTGTCACCGCCGACCAAGCCTGAAACACGTATCCGGTATCCGGGATCCAGTACTTCTCTCAATTATCCCTCCCCCTTTATGGGACAAAACCGCCCTGCCTTCAGACACACGGTCTCTCCCCTCAATCCGGGGCCGAAACGGGATTATTTTCTCATCAGGGTCCGGTGGTGAACACAAAAATGGAACCATTTTGTCCACCACGGAAATTATCCCCGCGATTTGTGGCGAAAATAAAAAAACGGTCAAATTGCGGGGCGTTATATTTTCCCTTTAGCGGTGTTCTGTAAGGGGTGTTTTTTGGCCGGACTTTGTATCGTCTGGTACCCGATCGGGTCCCCGGAGGCCATTATGGGCCAGAATCCGGATTGGGGGTGTGCAGGAAAATTTGGGGTTATTGATCCATTCTGAAATTAGTGAAGTACTGGGATCAGGGGATGCAGTCGTGCAAGCCCCCCACCCATGCCCGCTCCGTTCCCTCTATTACCCGGGACACCGATCACTTTTATACGCCCATGAATCTCCGAGCGCTTATCCCGGAAAACGCCCAGGCTTTCAAAACCAAGACCATCAAAAAACTCACGGAGTGTACCGGTGGCGAGCACGCGCTCAAAAAAGTCCTCTCCCCGCTCGACCTCACGCTCATGGGCATCGGCGCTATCATCGGCACGGGTATCTTTGTGATTACAGGGGTCGTCGCAGCGAACTATTCCGGGCCGGCGCTTGTCGTTTCGTTTGTCATCGCCGGCATCGTCTGCACCTTTGCCGCCCTCTCATATGCGGAGTTTGCCTCGATGGTGCCTGTCGCCGGGAGTGCGTATACCTACAGTTACGCGTCGCTTGGCGAGATCTGGGCCTGGATCATCGGCTGGGATCTGATCCTCGAATATGCGGTTTCGATTGCAGCAGTTGCTGTTGGCTGGTCGGGATACATAACAAGCCTCGCTGCAGGTGTCGGGATTACGATCCCCACCGCACTCACAAACCCACCCGGGACGGGAGGGGGCCTCGCCAATATCCCGTCAATGATCATTATCCTGCTCGTAACCATCCTGCTCGTTATCGGGGTCAAGGAAAGTGTCCGGGTCAACACGCTAATCGTCTGTATCAAGATCGGTGTTATCCTGCTTTTCCTGTATCTTGCTTTTGGGCACATCAGGCCGGCCAACTGGGTGCCGTTCATGCCGTTTGGCTGGAGTGGTGTCATCACCGGGGCCGCAATCGTCTTTTTTGCGTATATTGGTTTTGACGCAGTTTCGACCGCTGCAGAAGAAGTAAAAAATCCGCAGAGGAATGTGCCCATCGGAATCCTCTCCTCGCTTGCGATCGCGACCGTGCTTTACATCGCGGTTTCCGCAGTCCTTACCGGGATCGTGCCGTATTCCCTCTTTGCCGGGACAAGCGCACCGGTTGCCTTCGCTCTGGAACAGATCGGGATATCGTGGGGTTCGGTACTTATCTCTATCGGGGCGATCTGCGGGATCACCTCTGTCATTATTGTCCTCATGTACGGGCAGACCCGTATTTTCTTTGCGATGTCACGCGACGGCCTGCTTCCCGGTCTCTTCCGGCAGATCCACCCGGTGTACAGGACGCCGATCAAGGTCACGATCCTTGTCGGGGCCGTCACTGCAGTCCTTGCCGGGTTTCTCCCGCTCACAACCATCGCAGAGCTCGTCAACATCGGGACACTCGCTGCATTTATCATCGTTTCGCTGGGCGTGATCGTGCTCCGTATCACACAGCCATCCCTTCCAAGGCCCTTCCGGTGCCCGCTCGTTCCCCTTGTGCCGATCCTCTGCATCCTCTCCTGCGGGTACCTGATCCTCGCGCTCCCGCTCGTCACCCATCTGCGCTTTGTACTCTGGCTCGCCGTCGGGCTTGTGATCTATCTTCTCTACAGCCGGCACCACAGCAGGATTAACGAAGATACGGGCGCACTCGATTGCTGGAAGGCATAAGAACCGGGTGATGATAATTCCCCGGTACTCCTCTCAGCATCCGCATCCCCGGAGTATTTTCACCTGAACTAAAAAACATGAAAAATTATTTCTTCAGTTTTTTCATCACCCAGGCCATATTTTCGCCCAGCACTTTCATAGTGGTAAGGCCCTCCTCATCCTTCTCCACATCCCCGGGATCAAGCCCGATCCCGACATTCCAGTAGCATGAGCCCGGCACCACCATCTGGCTGATAAAAAAGAAATGGTTGATCGTATCGAACGTGTGGATCGCCCCGCCCCGGCGCACAGCAACAACTGCCGCGCCAACCTTGCGCCGGAACATGTGATCGTTTGCCATGGCAACAAAACCCGACCGGTCGATCAGGGCCTTCATCTCTGCTGTAACATCCGAGAAGTATGTCGGCGAAGCAAGGATGATCCCGTCCACCTTGTCCATCTTTTTAATGCACTCGTTCGCAAAATCATCGATCACGCACCGGCGGTCTTTCTTTTCCCAGCACTTTCCACATCCCGTGCACCCGTGTACCTTCTTTCCCGCGAGCTGCACCAGTTCAGTCTTGATCTCTTCCTTTTCTAGTTCTGTAAAGAGCGTCCGCACGAGGATCGCGGTGTTCCCGTCCTTGCGTGCGCTCCCGTTGAATGCGACGACTTTCATACTCATTTTCTCCCTGATAATTCCCTATGGCATCGCCACGCACATAATCCTGTCAGTAGGCCGGGAGATACCGTAACAAAAGGCATCTCCATTCAGGTATGGCTGCTTAAGTGTGGAGCGCACCGGATGGTTCCTGATGTGTCGGGTTTTGGGGTACCATCTTATGAACCCACGCGCCAAATAGTCGTGCGATATGAACTCAAGGTTGCAGTTTTCGGATCTCTCACTCTCAAAAGAGATCACGAAAGCCATAGAAAATATGGGCTTTGAAGAGCCCACCCCCATCCAGGCACTTGCCATCCCCCTCATCCAGTCCGGCAGGGACGTGACCGCACAGGCACAGACCGGCACCGGTAAGACATCCGCATTTGGCATCCCCGTCATTGAAAAGATTGATGCATCGCAACGGGTCGTACAGGCCATCGTTCTGTGCCCCACCCGGGAACTCGCCATCCAGATAGCCGAAGAATTCTCCCACCTCCTCGCCAACACCTCAAGAATTTCAGTCCTCCCGGTCTATGGCGGCCAGCCGATCGAACGCCAGCTCAAGGCGCTTGCCCACGGGGTCCACATCGTGATCGGCACCCCCGGTCGGGTGATGGACCACCTCAAGCGCCGCACCCTCCTGCTTGACAACGTCTCGATGGTGGTACTCGATGAAGCCGACCAGATGCTCGACATGGGTTTCCGGGATGATATTGAGCGCATCTTGAAACGCGTTCCGCAGAACAGGCAGACGCTCCTTTTCTCCGCGACAATGCCCCAGCCCATCATAGAAATCTCAAAACGGTTCCAGAACAAGCCCGAGTTTGTCCGGGTCCAGTACCAGGAACTCACCGTCCCCGCCACAGAACAGACCTATGTCGAGGTCAGGGACCGGGACAAGCTTGAGTCCCTCTGCCGGGTGATCGATGTCGTCGACCCGCATCTTGCAATCATCTTCTGCAATACGAAGAGAGGCGCGGAAGATCTCGCCGGACGTGTCCGGGCACGGGGCTACCGCGCGGAAGAACTCCACGGCGACATGAAGCAGACCCAGCGTGATCGGGTCATGGGTGGATTCCGGAAAGGCTCCATCGAAATCCTGATTGCAACTGATGTGGCGGCACGCGGGATCGACGTCGACGATGTGGATCTTGTGATCAACTACGATGTCCCGCAGGATGTCGAGTACTATGTCCACCGGATCGGGCGGACGGGACGGGCAGGGAAAAGCGGCAGAGCGATCACCCTTGTCACGCCACGGGACCTCACCAAGCTCCGCGAGATCCAGAAATACATAAAAGTCCAGATCCCAAAAATACCCCTCCCGACTGCAATCGATGTGGTCGAGTCAAAGACGAAAATAATCCTCGAAGAAGTGCGCGAGTCGATCAGGCAGGGCGGCATCGAGCCGTACTCCCGTATGGTTGAGCGGGAAAGCGAAGGGGATCTCACCACACTGGAGATCGCCGCCGCGCTCCTGAAAATGCGCATGGAGCCGGGCACGGACTCTAAAAAGGAGCACGCAACACCGACAGATTTCGGCGATACCGGGGCAGAGGCCGGCATGGTAAGGTTCTTCTTGGGCCTTGGCCGCGACCATAATGTCGCACCAAAGGACATCGTCGGAGCCATCGCAAATGAGACCGGGATCGCCGGCAAATCCATCGGGGCGATCCGGATTCTCGACACCTACTCCTTTGTCGAGGTCCCGCGTGACTGTGCAGACGAAGTCTACACGATCATGAAGGAGCGCACGATCCGTGGTCAACCTACCGGTATAGAACCGGCACAGGGACGGCGTGAATAAGGCAGCACTGGAAAATCCAAATAAAAAACCCTATTTATCAGCCCGGAAAGATCGCTTACCATGAGCGGTCACGCAGTACTGCCGACCTGCAAACAGCGGCTTGTTCTTGTCATTATCGCGTTTGCAGTCTTCATGGCGTCCCTCGACTCGACGATCGTAAACATCTCGCTTCCGAGCATTGCAAAATCATTTGACGCCGACATCAGCATGATCTCGTGGGTGTCTCTCGCCTACCTCCTGGCGCTTGCCGGTTTCCTGCTGCTCCTCGGCCGGCTCGCCGACCTCAAAGGGTTCAGGAAGATTTTCATCGCCGGGTTTGTCATGTTTACCATTGGATCGCTCGCATGCGGACTCTCCGCGACGCTCAACCAGCTCATCGCATTCCGGGCCATGCAGGGAATCGGAGGTGCGGCCCTTGACGCGCTCGCTCCGGCGATGATCGTTCTCTACCTCCCGGAGGAGACCCGGGGCAGGGTACTCGGGGTCCTTGCCACGGTCGTATCGATCGGTATTGCGGCAGGGCCTATCCTCGGGGGATTTATTACGGAATATTCAAGCTGGCACTGGATCTTCTTTATCAATGTCCCCATCGGCATCGTGGCCATCAGCGGTGCATTCCGTCTCCTGCCGGGGGATCCCGAACTCCAAAAGAGCGCCGGATTCGACTATGCCGGATCGGTGCTCATTATTGCGGCACTCTCATCGCTGATCTACACGCTCAACCGGGGCCTCGAACTCGGCTGGACATCGCCTGTCATTATCGGTACGCTTCTCGTCACACTTGTCTGCGGGGCACTCTTCTTTGTGCACGAACGACACACTAACGAGCCGCTCATCGACATGCATCTGTTGGCGTCCAAGAATTTTGCTCTTGGAAACGCTGCCGGTATGATCCTTATGCTGGTCGACTGCGGCACGCTCTTTCTCATGCCATTTTATCTTGAGAACGCGAAAAACCTGCCGGTGGATAGTGCCGGGCTGCTCCTTGCCGTCCCGGCCCTCACACTCATGGTCGTCGGGGTTATTTCCGGCATGCTCAGCGACCGGTACGGCCCCCGCATCCTTACAACGGGAGCGGCCCTCCTTGCCGCAGGTGCGCTTCTTTTGTTCTCCGGGTTTGACGTTGATACCGGGATCCCTTGTATCATCGCCACACTTGCCCTTTTTGGCGTGGCACTGGGACTTTTCTTTCCACCTAACATGAGCCAGATCCTCGGGACCAGCTGCGGAGCGGGCAGTGAAGGTGTAGCATCCAGCATGATGATGACCATCCGTAATGTCGGGGCTGCATTTGGTGTTGCCCTGTTCGGGACGATCGCGGTCTTTGTTATCATCAGCACCATGACCGTACGTGCTACCATGGATCTTTCCCCGACAATTCTTGCCGCAGGGTTCAGGGCCGCGTTCATGTGGGGTGCAGTACTCTGTCTTGCCTGCGCCATCATCTCAGCGGCAATTACTATCAGGACTGATGCTTCTAGGACTACCTGAACCGGGCTTACAATTTTTCTAGACCGGCCTCGCGCAATCCTCAATATCTCACATGGCGAAACATTCTGTATGAATATGAAAGTTATATTTGGCGGTATCGCTCTTCTGGCGCTCCTGCTTGTCGTTGCCGGGTGTACGCAATCTGCAACCCAGCAGGCGACCCCAGCCCCTACGACTGAACCAACTACTGAAGTACCGGCAACCACAGCGGCGGCTACGGCAGTACCGACAACCTTTGTACCTGCCACCCCGGGCCCCACAGAAACCCTGCCAAGCGCACAGGCAATAGATGTCCAGGTCGCGAGCAATGGGGAATCGATTAACCCGCAGGTGATTCTTACCTTCAGGGGCGGAAAGGGTATGAATGTAATCCCTGAAATCGACATTACTCTCACACGTTCAGATGGTACAGTGGAAAGCGACAAGATGGTACAGCCACTCTATGTCGGTAAAACCGTCAGCCTCGCGGGATCGACCGGTAACAATGACCGGGCCGAAGTCTGGGTTTACACCACGCAGGGAGACAAGGTCAAAATCATTGATCAGTATGTTCCCTTCCGGTCATACAATTAAACTTTTTTTGTATCACGTTTTCCCGGTAGCACACGATCTGCATTCCTGACAGGTGCCGTTTAGCCCGTATTGTCGGGGGGCTAAACCAACAATATGTAAGGGAAGATCCGGGCAAGCTGATCTATTAATTCAGAAGCTCCGGGATCTTGTTCGATTTTTCGTTCGCATTACCGGGTTTTCACGAATGGCCGCATTTACGCAGGTGCGTCCCAGGCTGGGGAAGGCACGCTTCTGGACGGTAAGGGTAAGATCTTCCATGATATTACACGATCAATCCTTTTTGCTGTAAGGTTTCCGGCGGCCGGCTTTTTGGGATCATTCATCCATAAGGTGGAGGGTCTGCCAAACAACGGCTCGTTCTTCCACGGCTTTTTTTATCACCCGCTGTGTCCGGGTGAGCGTAGCGCTGCCATGCTTCACATCCATGAACACAATCCTGATGGTGGACCCTTTATCATCAGCAACCGCTGAAAGACCATCAAAGATGATGTAATCGATCGGCGACCCGATAAACCGGGCGTCGGCAGGGAGATACCCGAACGCGGGGAGCAGGGGTGCCATCTGTTCGGCAATCTTTCCTTTCAGTGTCGAGCGGGACCGGTTCACCGAGTCTTTCCGGATCTCCCCGGTAGCCTCGACTTTCCACCGCTCAAGGTCCGCCCGGTACCGTGCCTCAATCGCAGTGATCTGCGCTTTTACAAAAAACCAGCCGAGCGCAAACCCGATCACAAGAGCGATGACAACATACACGAGCACCTCTTCAAACACCATACAGTGTAGTGCAGCGCCGGCCTTTTATTCACACCGGCATGCAGGGTGAAAATGAGCGGTACCGGAGGACTCCGTAAAATAACCTGTGGGCTGCCGGGCACAGGCTGATCCTGTTGGATACTTCGGAATTAAGTTGCCTATGAAGAGGACAGCGGAGCCAGATCCCCCGAGAACCACGGTGTGTGGCGCACACCACTCTTGGGCAGTCCCAGAATACATGATACTGATGGGCCGGACAACGGAAACTGTTCATTTTTGATACATGCCAGTTTCTGTCGCCGTTGTTCAGGAGAGCCGCTGTGGAAAAAGAACCACAATTCTTTTTTCCCGCAGGGATGACTTAGGAAGGTGTAGTTATGCAGAAATCTCAAGGCCGAAAATACCAGGTAGTCGAGGAGGCAGAGATCGACCTCGTCCTCAAGTGCAGGGACAGCCACGAATTTTACGAGCAGTACCTCAAGGTCTTCCCGGATACAAAGAAAGGTCTCGACAGTATCAGCAAGATCTGGAAACGCCGAAGCGAGTTTGCAAAGAAACGGCCACAGACCCTGCCGCAGGTAGAAACCGGCACGGCAGCTTCCCGTGAGATCCAGGCATTGATCTCCGAGCAAACAAAGATCATGAGCGAAATGGCGGCACTCACCAAGGAGAACCTTGATGTGAGCCGGCAGATCCTTGCGGCACTTGCACACCAGAACCATATCCTGACCGGGCATGAGGAAAAACCAAAAGAACCCGCGTATCCCACCCAGCCCCAAAAACCGCCGGTGCAAAAGAAGGCCCCGGAAAAACAGGCCCCGATCATGGTTGGATCCTAGCGGTGCACCGGATTTTTTTTGTTTTTTATAATCCCCCGCGCATATTTTTTTTAACAGGGTAGTTCCGGATTAAATCCCCTATTTTTCCATTATTTTAAGATATAACGTGTATAATTGCCGTGGAAAGAGATGTTTATTTCCGGATATCCGGTAAAATTTTGTGCAGAATGCTGATTTTACACCTCATATAACCCCATTCCTATATATACATCCAAACAAAACTTTTTGTATATGCCACGAGGACGACCAAAAGGCTCACGGAACCTGAGCGCGTATGAACGCGGAAAAGTAAAACGAATACGTGAGATCCTGTCACAGAAAGGGATCACGGATTTTGACAACCTGCGTGATCAGCAGATCCTCAATAATATTTATCTCAGCACAGAGGGAGAAATTTTTGTGAAATACGGGATGGGGAAAAATTTCAGCCCGGAAACCACGGTCCCACGGAACCGGGCCGGGGAGAAGATCCTCGCAAAACTGGAAAAGAACCTCACCGCTTTGCGCACCATTATCTAAAAAAACCCCTATAAAAAAATTTTAACGGAAAAATTTTCAGGTGTACTGGAATAACTTATACACCTATAGTTGTACCGTTTTCCGGTAATGCTTTTTGCCGGAATCCCTGTTCTTTTTCAGATATATTCCACAAGGATAGAATCACACACTGAACGGTAATTATCATACAATACCAGAAGAACACCGGGAGGACGTAAAAATCATATCCTGCGCCATCCTACCCATTCGTACACACCGGTGGTTATTGTTTCTCTCATCCCCATTCCCTACCGCATCGCCGCCCTCACGCAGGAAGAGCATGCCCTTTTTGAGTATCCCCTAACCCGGCTCTCCGGTGTGATCAGGGAGATTGGGTTCCGGTGCACCGCCTGCGCGAAGTGCTGCACCCGGGCGTTCAACGGCCACGTCTTCCTGCTCGACCGGGACGTGGCCGCAGTACGGGAGATCGATCCCGCAGCACTCGAACCGGCCCCGGATCCCGAATTCTGTGACCAGAACGGTACGTTCTATGTTTCCGGGTATGCACTGCGGGTACACGATGATACAGAGGGGTCGTGCTGGTTTCTTGAAAACGGCAGATGCCGGATCTATGACCGAAGGTTTGCCATCTGTCGCATATACCCGTACATGCTCCACCGTGAACCAGATGAGAGAGGGAAGGTGGACTGGCGCCAGATATCCGGCCCTGATCAGCACGGCGAATACGATGCGGAGATTTCGGATGATGAATCCCTTGCCATCGCCCGTGTGACCATGGAATACGAGCACGCGTTCCTTGCCCACCAGATCGCGTTCCTGGAATGTATACATGAATATTTTACCCGGCACCGGCTCCGGCACGTCCAGAAAATCTACGATGACCGGATGCGGCAGTACCACAAGGGAGCCCCGATAACCGTCATGGTCTACACCGACGGGCAACTGGAAAAACACGTTCTCACCCTGTAAAAAGTGACCGGACAAGGGAAGGACTGTTCGCGCTAAAGGAGCACGGTCAATACCGTTGAAACGCGGGGCAGGATTGAGTGTATACCACCATCAGGTGGCGAGACTCTTATACGGCCCGAAGCACCATGAGCGTGATATCATCGTGCTGGGGCCGGTCGCCGGCAAATGCGGTGATTGCAGCAAGAATTTTTTCGAGGATCTCATCGGCGGGAAGCGCCCGGTTCTCAGTGATCACACGAAGAAGCCGGTCTTCACTGAACTCTTCTTCCAGGTCATTGATCGCTTCTGTAACTCCGTCGGTATAGAGCACAAGTACGTCACCGGGCCGCAGGTCAACCCTGACCGACTGGAGATCGACATCATCGGTCACCCCAAGCGCGATACCCTTTGCCTTGAGAAGGACAACAGCCGATGAAGTGCCCTTGAGGAGCAGCGGAGGGTTATGCCCGGCGTTCACATAGTCAAGGGTCATCGCATTTGAATCGAGGATCGCGTAGAAGAGCGTGACAAACATGCTCGTTTTTGAATCCTCGCAGATTAACTGGTTCGCGTGCCCAATTGCAACTGCTGGATCTGCATTTGCAAGAGTACTTGCCCGGATCAGCGTGCGTGAGAGTGCCATAAAGAGCGCTGCCGGTACCCCCTTACCAGAGACATCGGCAATCACAAGACCCCACCGGTTTTTTCCAAGAGGGATGAAATCGTAGAAATCACCGCCGACCTCAAGCGCAGGAATGTTTTTTGCAACAATTTCGACGCCTGCAATTTTTGGGGCGGCATCGGGAAGGAAGCTCTGTTGGATCCCTTTTGCAATCTCGAGTTCCTTTGCATACCGTTCTTTCTCGGCAGTCGTCCGCTGGAGTTCATCGATATGATCCTTGAGATCGGCAGCCATTGTGTTAAATGAGTGCGCAAGGTCCTCGAACTCGTCGCCGGTGGCAATCTGTACCCGGTACCCAAGGTCACCGGCCCCGATCGCTGCAGAGCCACGCCTGAGCTCCGCGACAGGGCGGGTGATCAGCTGCGCAAAGAGGATCGAGAGCACGGTCACCATGATGAAGAGCAGGATAAAGAGCGCAACAAAAAGGGTCTTTGCCGCGTCCATCTTCTGGTTTAACTGTATCCCGGTCTCACCGGTCGCATTCACGATCTGGGCCCGGGTGTTCTCGGCTGGTGCTATCACCTCGTCAACCGGCACAACAATGGCAACACTCCAGTTGACACTTTTCAGGGGGGCGTATGCGACATATTTTTCACCATCGCTAAATGGCACCCGGGCAGTCCCGCTTTTCCCGGCCACCATATCACGGGCGACGGCGGCAAGAGCGGAGTTGTTACTCATAAGAAGGTTCTCGGTCGCAAACGACTCGTCCCATCCTTTCTCACCGGCAGTGATACCGGAGCGGGAAACCACGTTGCCCTGGTTGTCGATAAGGAGCGCGTAACCCTGGTCACCAATCTGGGTATTGATGATCTGGGTATTGATGGTCGAAAGGGTAACATCGGATGCAACGACCCAGTTCTTGCTGTCACGGCCCCCGGCAACCGGTCGCGAGCAGGTGACCATAAGCCCCTTGCCGGCGGCATCGATATACGGTTCAGACCAGGATATGGTGCCGCTCTTTATGGCCCGGACGTACCAGTCACGGGTACGGGGATCGTACGAGGACGATATCCCGGTGACCCAAGGATGGACGTACAGGATACCACTTCCCGTGCCAAGGTAGACCTGCGTGATACGGGGATCCGATGCCAGAATCGGACGCATTACATCATCCATGGAGGCAAGGGAGAAAAGTTCGTCCTGGACGTTCGTCTTTGTGACACCGGGGGCGAGGATATACACCGAGGACATATTGGGATCCTGCGGAGGTTCAAACGGTGAATAGAGCGGGCGCGGGGACGAAGCACCGGGCAGGGCCTGCACCGTTGCGGCGTACCCGGCAAGCGTATCCATCTCGCTTTCGACCTGCTCAAACACCACATCGCTGATGTCAGCCTGATCGGTGGCAAGCCGTAAGAGGGAGGCCTCCGCATTTGATTCGAGGGCCGTCGAACTTTCAGAAACCGCACGGTCACCCAGCTGCCCGCTGCTGGTAAGGGCATACGCACCCATGTCACTCATGGTCGAGAACGCAGCGTACCCGACAACACCGAGCGCCACCATGGACAGCGATAAAAATACAATCAGGATCTTAGCCCTGACCATCATTTTTTGCCACGGACGCGATGCGCTCATTATGACCGTATTTGTAAAGAATGAGAGAAAATAGTTGTTATTTTCATTGGGTTTGCCAGTCTCTGCACTCTTTTGGGGCATATCTTATCTGCAAACGATTCGAAGATGCCGACCACAACTACTACCTGTCGGTAACCGCATTACAACTTTTACCTGAAACTGTGAAGAAAAAAAGTGTTTTGTTCAGATATTGCCCGGGCCAAACTGTTGCTGCTGGGAGGGGGCAAACGCACCCTCAACGACACCGGGAGCAAAGATACCGGGTGCCGACCCGGTCTTTGCATAGGTGTACAGTGCCACCGTGAAGATTCCCTGCATTGCAGAGGCCAAGATGGCAAGGACGGCAACAAGCACGATGAAGAGCGCAAGCGCAACGAGAAAGAGCGTTGTGTTGCCGATAAAGAGCGTGCCGATTAACAGGAGCAGGCCGACAATACCGATCGCAGCAAAGATAAGGGTGATCGAGATCGTTCCGACAACACTCTCTCCCCAGGTCTTCTTAAAGAGTTCCACCGATTCCTTCATCGCGGAAAACACACCCTTGTCCTCGAATGCAAGAACGGGTACGACAAACAGGGTAATCAGGCTCCAGACCCCGCCGACAATTGAGGCAGCGATCTGGCCCAGGAATCCGGCCCGGTCTTCAATCATGCGCAGGATCAGGCCGACCGTCGCGGCAACAACCGCCCAGGCTACGATAGAGCCAATGTGGCGACCAGCAGAAGAGAGACCCTCTCCAACCGTCATGTCCTTGCCGTTTAGCTTTGCATGTACGCAGCTGATTAGACCCACGTTAAAGAAGATCACGACAAAGTAACTGACCAGGTAGAACAGGAACAAAAGAACAATTCCGGTGACGCTGTTGGTGGCAAGCGAGTACGCACCATTTGAGAAGATCAGCGGCACGACAAAGGTTGCAATCACAAGCAGGGTGAAAAAACCGGACATGATCGGGAACGCGAGGAGTTTTTTGTCCTCCATCAGGATCCGCCAGCTCGCCTTCACCAGCTCGAGACTACGCATAATCCGTTCGAACATAGTTTTGTGTTGGAAGTACTACGGGATGAATGTTTTTCAAAAATGAGCGCCCAGCCAAACGTTCACCGACGGGCAATGGCATTTGGAAAAAAACGACCCTGATCCCGGCATGTATATCGCGCACCGGGGCAACAGGAAGGCTGCATCCAATAAAACAGAGAACAGAACCTGAAAGTTATTACGGCACCAGAAAATGACCAGGCCGGTCGCAAGCCATCCTTACCGGCCAAAGGTTTCTTGGACGAATGCACCCACATGGGCGACCGCTGTGCGGGCTTCGGGTACCTGTTTGCCAAATATCTGCCAGAAGTGGAACATATCTTCCCAGATCTCAAACCTGACCTGCACTCCCGCCCATTTTGCTTTTTTTGCAAATGCCGAAATATCGTCGTACATGAGTTCACCGGTCCCGGTCTGGATATAGAGACAGGGAAGCCCTGACAGGTTTGCATGAACCGGCGAGGCGAGAGGATCATCAGGTTCCCTGCCGCCGAGATACAGGGTGCGGATTGCAGCAAGCCGGCCCGCAGTAAACCAGTCGCTGTCCCGGTTTGTGATAACAGATCCCCCGCCAAAAGCCAAGTCTACAATAGGCGACATGCAGACAGCTGCGGGGGGCATTAGCAGATGCTGATCACGAAGCGAAATCAGCAGGTCGAGCACAAGCGTTCCCCCCGCAGATATACCAACCGGGATAATCCGGTGCGGAGGGTACCCGTGACTTGCAAGGTAACGGTAAGCGGCGACCGCATCCTCCACCTGCGCCGGGAACGTATGCTCCGGTGCCAGCCGGTAATCGACTGAAAAAACCCGAGACTGTGAGGCCCGTGCAAGCGCGGCGCAGAATCCAAGGTGATCCGCCGTTGACCCAACAGAGAAACCGCCGCCGTGGAAAAAGAGGAGTGTGTAATCCTGTTCCGACTCAGGCACCGAGCACCATACACCCCGCAGATCATCCCGTATTGCTACCTGTTCCACTACCGGACGCTCATCTGGCTGGAATTCTGCAAAAAATTCCGAGAACTCCTGCCGGGCAGTCCCGATCGGCCTCTGCGGATCGGGGACATAGGATTTGAGGATATCCAAGAACTCCTGCGGCGTTTCACGGATCATACTGTGTGGTTATGATGCGGGGGGGAGATAAAATGTGGTGATGGCACCGGTTCATTGTGCTCATCCGGAGCAGGTTTGGAGACCCGGTACGTTCCTTTTGGCACCAGTATCTCAAAACAGGCACCTTTGCCTGCCCGGCCGGTCTCACGGATAGTCAGACCAGTGATTGCGAGGATCTCACGGGCGAGAAAGAGACTATGGCTGTAACCGGTGGATTTCCCGGACTCCTTTCTGAAGATCCGTTCCTTGTGTTCGTGCGCGATCCCGACCCCGTTATCTTCAACTGTGATCACAAGACCTTCAGGTGTCTCGTATGCACAGCGCCGGATCTCCGTGAGCGTCGTCGCATGTCTGATTGCATTATCTATCAGTGATGAAAACACACGTTCCACGAGAGGATCAGTAAAGATCTCCCACCCATCAGGTTCGGAATACACGGCACAGGGTGTTACGTTCATCTGGGAGCATACACGGCTGAAGAGCCGGTCTACGTTGTACCAGCCCGGAGCTATTGTCCCGAGATTCTGGTAGACCCGGGTAAATTCGACCTGCACAGTAATGGCAGCGACCATCTCGTTGATTCTTTCTGTATACATCGAGAAATAGGGTTCAGCCGGGCATTTACGGAAGAGATCGAGATATCCGGTCAGCACGGTCAGTTTGTTCCTGATATCATGGCGCGTAAGATCCGAGAGAAGGTTAAGTGTCCGGTTTGCCTCCGCAAGGGCATGCTCCACTTTTCTCTGCTCCGTTATATCCCGTGCAACAGCATAGATCCGCTTTTTACCCGACATGAACGCGCGCCATTCGAGCCATAGGCAGAACCCGTCAGGGCGCTTGACCCTGTTGACAAATGTTACAGCATTTCCGCCCCGTTTCATATGCTGGAGGTGGGTAAGGGTGGCTGCGCAATCATCGGGATGCAAGACATCAAATAGCGATTGTACCTGCCGATCATGCGCCGGGCAGCCGAGCAGGGCTTCACCGGCCGGGTTAAGCCGTAACAACCTGCCATCAGTGTCGATGATGCAGAGCAGGTCAGGACCTGTCGTGAAGAACCGGTCCAGTTCCCAGGTTTTCTCCTGCAGAGTATTCTGGATCGCGAGGAGATCCGATATGTCGTGGTATATCCCGATACGGATCTGACGGTCGCCCAGCTGAAGCATTTTTGTGCTTACGATCACCGGAATGCTGTTCCCGTCGCGGTCAACAACCACATCCTCAAAGACTGCCGAATTCTCCGGGCTTTGGTGCCGGAACGGATCCGCATCCTGCCTGTTTTCACTTATCGGGCGGAGTGCAGATGCAGGCATTGCCTGAATCTCCGGGAGTGTCCGGTTCACCAGCAGGAGTGCTTTCTGGTTTGCATCAAGGAGCATACCGGTCTGAACATCGACAACAAAGATCGCATCACCAGCCTGATCAAGCACAGAGCGGTACCCGGGTACGCAGGAAGGATATGCATCCACGGGCAGATTTTCAGAGGGAACCACACGGGCAAACCCATAGAACCCGGAAAAGATCCCGTCCCGGGAAAAGACCGGGGAGCCGGTGACCTCAATTGTTACCTTTTGGCCATCCCGACGCACCTCGTGCAGCGTGAGCGCTTGGAACGCTTCTTTTTTTGTGAGAATGACGGTAAATGCAGACCCGCTCCGGGCGACATCTTCAGGGGCCATAAAATCCGCAAATGTTCTTCCTGCCATTTCCTTTTGAGTGTAACCAAGGATATCCTGTACCTGGGCACTTGAACCGGTGAAACGACCATCAGGAGTACTCTCCCAGATCCAGTCTTCGGTCTCCTCCGAAAGCATCTGGTACCTCTGCTGTATCTCCCGTATGGCGTAATCACTCTTTTTGAGCTCTTCAAACTGCTGACGCAATCCCTCCTCGGTTATCATCAGCTGACGGAATGCCTCTTTGAGTTCCTGTTCCGAATGCCGCCGTTCGCTTATATCACGGATGAACGCAAACACCAGCGATTCAGACCCTAGTTCGTTGTAGTTGAGCACCACTTCAACCGGGAGAAGCGTCCCATCCTTTTTTTTGAGAATCTCTTCTATCGTGGCACTGATCCGGGCACTCACCCGGGTCCAGCCAGCAGCAAAAGAAGCAGCGGTAAATCCGGGCCTGATGATATCCATGACGGATAGTCTGGTGAATTCCTGCAGAGTATACCCAAGCATTGAGCAGATGGCATCGTTGTAGTAGGCAATTTCGCCATTCTCCCTCATCCAGATAATGCCCTCAGATGCATGATCAACAGAAAATTTCATCAGCCGCAGTTCATTCTCGGCTTTTCTCTGTCTCACGATCTGCCGGATCAGGTGGGAAAGTTCCTTGAACTGGGCACGGGGATCGCCACCTTTCTGAACATAGGAATCCGCGCCGCTGTTGATCGCTTCGATAACAACTTCCTCACGCCCCCTGCCGGTGAACAAAATAAACGGAATTTCGGGATACTGCGCACGGACACTGCGGAGAAACGTGATGCCATCAATTTCAGGCATCTGGTAGTCGGATATTATGGCATCAAACTTCTCCGAGACCATACGGGTGAGCGCTTCACCGACCGATGACACCGTAACGACAGAAATGTCTCCTTCCTGCTCAAGAAAGAGCCGGCACACATCCAGCAATGCCGGCTCGTCATCGACATAGAGCAGGGAAATCATTAACGATTGTTCTTTCCTGATCCCATTTAATATTATATCCTCCGGCACACAGATTTGCGGTTTTTCCGTGATCAAAGGCTGAACCACCCCTTTTTATAAAATTTAATGCATAACTGACCCTTGCACCGGTTCTAAAAGGCCCATTCCTAGCGACCGCCGCCATGCATTTGAGCCGGGAGACCAAGATCTCTTCACGCACCCTGATACCAGCACCTAGGATCTACCAAGGCCCGGTTTTCAGGTATCTCAGCAGGTAGTACTAAAGCCAAACTGAGGAGCCAGCACATGAACAATTCCCCACTCTGCCGTATTCCCGCACCTCCGATGGACCAGTTCAACTACGCGCTCCAGGCACTCGGCGATCAGTCTATGCATATGGTGATCGCATTTGGGGGATTGATCGATGAACGGCGCCTTATGGAGGCGGCAATATTGATGCTCGCCGAAGTACCTGTCCTTGGCTCGCGGTTTGTCGAATGCGATGCGCCGTACTGGGAGTATATGCCTGAATCGAACCGTGCCGCGCTCATCCGCATCCATCTCTCCGATGATCCGTACCAGGATCTCCCAAGAGTGCTTGCTATACCGGTTGACCCTACAGCCAGCCCGCAGATACGCCTTCACCTGCTCCGCACAAACTGCAGCGATACGCTCTGTATCACCGTGCACCATGCGGCAATGGATGCCCACGGGTTGCTTGCCTGCACCCGCCTGCTGGCTGAGTGCTACCGCAACCCTGATCGCAAAGCGGCACAACAGACAGAGCCAACTGATCGCTCCCTCACCACGGTGCTTACCGGGTTCCCGCAGACCAAAAATATCTGCAATCAGACTGCACCGGACGATCCACCAAAGGGCTGGGCATTTCCTACCGGGCCCGGGGACGGCAGTACCCATGACTTTGCGATACGGACACTCCCTGCATCCTGCCTCGATGCGGTAAAACGTACCGGGAATCTGCAGGAGGCAACCGTAAACGACGTCCTGCTGGCGGCATATTTTCAGGCACTCTGCACGACGATCAGACCTCCACCCGGCCATCCGGTGCCGGTCATGGTCTCCATTGACCTCAGGAGGTATCTCAACAATCTCCATCCGGTCTCCCAAAACAACACGATCTGCAACCAGTCAGTCGCATTCCCGGTCATGATGAAACCGGACACGCAGTCAGGAAATGAGATGATCGCATGTGCCCGCGATGCTATGCAGGTACACAAAGCCCATAACCCGGGCATTTCCTCTGCTGTTGACCTTGAATCATTCGGGTATGCCGGGTTCGCCCGCATCCGTGAGCGGGTGAAGATGATGAAAACAACCTACGCTGCCCGCCACGCGAACCCCCCGTTCCTGGGGAATATTGGCATTATCCCGGACGAGTGCGTGGCATTCTCGCAGGATCTTTCTGTGACAAACGCGTTTGTGGCCGGTATCGTAATCGATCCACCGGGGATAGCGCTTGGGGTGACGACGTTTAAGGGCCGGCTCACACTTGTAACCGGCTATGGAACTCCTGCAATCATGCACCCGGTCATGGAGCAGTTCATGGATACCCTCGTCAGTTACCTGCCCCGTGAATAGGTGTTACCGGTGCGGGCATCGGGTCTTTCCCCATCATACGATCCCGCAAGCTCTCCATCCCAGGGAGGTGCATCAACCGTGATCCCATCCCAGAACCGGGTCAGCACCGACAAGATCCTGCTGCGTAACACCGGGATCCGTTCCTCGATCACCTCTGACGGATGTGCCAGAGTGCCGTGAGGCTCATAGAGTATCCGGTTTACCTCAATCTGGATCCAGGGGACGCCTTTGCGCCAGTAATGGGCGTTTGAGATAAAACCGCCGGAGAAAGGCGTGTTTATCGCCACATCACCGGTTCCGGGAAACTCCTCCCTGAACACATCTGCGAGACGGGTGATCCAGTCTGCCGGACAGGTTGTGATGTTCCCGGGCTTTGCCTGGCCGTTCTGGTCGCCATAATTTCCAAGGCAGATCAGCGGCCGGGATTTCCCGGCATCGTTCTGTTCCGCTGATCCATATGGCAGCATCGAATGGCAATCGAAGGCTACGCGTATGGGATACCGGTCGATGAGTTCATCGATGCGCTGATGATAGGGGAAATACCATTTCATCATCAGCCGGTGGATAAGTGGCAGGTCGGGCAGTTGCCCGGGCAGGTAGACATTCCGGCTGTCGACAGTCAGTACTTTGATGACACCATCAGGATCTTTTGGAGGGAGAGGCAGGGGAGGGCGGTTGAGATCGATGACCATCCGGGATATGGAGGTATCTATGGTAGATTCGACAGAACTACCGAAATCAAAGAGCAGCCGGGTCGCGGGATCACAGTACCAGCGGATCTCCGGCTCTGAAAGAGCAATCCGGCTAGAGACCTCTGCCGGAACCTCAACGCCACCATGAGGAATAGAAATAAGAAATGGGTATTTCATGGTTGCTGCTCTCCGGTAAGAGAGACTGAGCCGGGCTTTTTTGTTAATGTTTGCATGGGAGCACAAAAGAGCAGACATCCGCGGAGGGTATCATCACCGCGTGGCTCACCGCGAAGAGCTCATTTTTTACTTCAACCGAAGGCAGAAACCGTATGCAACCTGGGGTTTACACCTTGGATTCCCTTTAGAGTACTCACTAACACGGTCATCGTTCATGAAGCGTGAATTATTCTTTAGAGAGACAATGTTGTGAGCGAACTACCACCGCTTCTTTTCATAACACAAAATTATTTATAAGTACAACCGGATACTATCGCGCGAACCTGAAAGCGCACATGACAAGGCACCGATCTTCAGGTAGATCCCAATTTAAACCCTATTTAAATAAACAAAAATTTGGCCTTTATAAACAAAACAAGGTAACATTTGCCGTAATCTCCAGTGGAAGTAAAGGGGTATAAAAGGATGATCAATTTGCCGGATTGATATAATATTCAGTATACAAATATAAAATGAAAAAAAAAGCCCGCATGAAGGAAATAATTTCCTGTATAGGATAGTGTATGGTAACGGATGCGTACTAGGCCGGATCATTATCAGGAAGAGAACCCGGGGGACGGTGGATCTTTCAGATCCTATTGATCAGGGTTAGGGCAAAGGTGATCCTTTAAAGGGTACAGCCGGATCAACGACAATATTTCGATGCCCTGAACAGCAGATTGTTTATAGTACAAAATGTAATGTTTGAATTACAAAAAGGTACGAAGAGCCCACATACCCCTGCAAGCCGATTCGTACCGCTGTTTTCCAGCGTGCCGATGGATCCCGGGGATGTACCAGGTCTCCCGCCAAGGATGTAAAAAGTATGGTCTGCCTAAACAGGATGCACAGGATATATGATGAAATAACTGGTGTGGCCTCATGACAAACTGTCTCATCCTCCTCATTGGAGGCCTGATGCTGGTTTTAATCGCTGGCATTGGTACCCCGGTTGCCGCGACGGTTCTAAATGTACCTGCTGCGGTGTTCACTGACTCACCATTATCGGGTCCCGCTCCACTCGCAGTTCAGTTTACTGATGGATCCACCAACACGCCTACATCATGGAACTGGGCGTTCGGAGACGGCGGTACTAGTTCTCTTCAGAACCCCTCACATACGTACTCGACCGCAGGAACCTATACCGCATCCCTCACGGCAACAAATGCGGCGGGAAGCAGCTCCGCCTATACCCAGACAATAACGGTGAGCGCGGCAACAACATCGGTAACAACATCATTACCACCAGTTGCTTCATTCACCGTTACGTGGGCTGCCGCAGAAAATACTGCACCACTCGCCGTTCAGTTTACGGATGGATCCACTAACTCTCCTACATCATGGAACTGGACGTTCGGAGACGGCGGCACCAGCCCTCTCCAGGACCCATCGTACACGTACACGACTGCAGGAACCTATACAGCATCTCTCATAGCAACAAATGCGGCGGGAAGCAGCTCTGCTTACACCCAGACAATAACGGTGAATGCGGCAGCAACCACTTCAGTTCCCGTCGTGACAGCGGTCTCACCAGCATATGGCCCGGTTTCCACCAGTACCGCAATAACCATCACCGGGACGGGCTTTACCGGAGCGACTGCGGTAACTGTTGGCGGCACAGCAGTTACCAATCTCGTAGTTGTCAGCGCCACAGAAATCACCGCAACCACCCCGGCCAGTTCAACCGTTGGTCAGGTTGACGTCCTTGTTACGACACCCAGCGGCACATCCACCTCAGTAGCCGGTGACAAATACACCTTTGCAGCGACAGCAACGACCATTCCATTACCGATATTTTCTGCCTCGCCGACATCAGGATCTGCACCCCTTTCGGTAACGTTTACAGATGCATCAACCGGATCCCCGGCGTCATGGAGTTGGAGCTTTGGGGATGGCAATACCAGCACTCTTGAAAATCCCACGAATACCTATGTGAATAACGGAACATACTCGGTGACCCTGACAGAAACAAACTCGATTGGAACCAACGTTACAACTATGACCGGGTATATCGTAGTCGGAGCTGCGGCACCGGTAGTGGGTTTTACCGCGGATCCTCTTGATGGAACAGCCCCGCTGATGGTCCAGTTCACTGATTCATCGACCAATACCCCGACATCGTGGGCTTGGGATTTCGGTGATGGCGGTTCAAGTTCGATTCAGGATCCAGTTCACACGTATACAACTACCGGGACGTACACCGTTACCCTGAAGGCAGCAAATGCAGAAGGCAGTAATGTCGCTACAGAGACCAATTTTATAACGGTGACTGGCGCACAGGCACAGACCGTGACACAAGCAACACCGATTCCGACACCATTGGCACCCACCTTCGCGATCACGGCTGCCGAAACAACTGATTCTTCCACAGCGGATTGGCTTGCCAAGCAAAACGCTGTGGTAGCCACCACAACAAAAAAGTCACCGGGTTATGACATGTTCTCTGCACTCATCGGCTGCGGAGTTATCGCCGGTATTGCCGTGTACAGAAAACGTTGACCGTTCCCTTTCTTTGGGCTGTCATATCAGTGAATATCCCCGGGACGTGCATTTGAAAATACCGGTAATTCTTTTTTTTATTCCAGAAAAATTGGTTCAGATGCTCCCGCTTAACGACCGTGTTTTTCCCTATGACGATCGCTGATATACAGAAGAGTATCACGGGGGATGACACAAAGACGGGAGAGAATATCCATGACACCTATAGAAAAAGGGAGGGGATAATCCGGTAATAAAATATCAGGTGCCAAAAGCCATGCTTACTGCACGATCACCGTTATCGCAAATGTGGTTTCATTCCCGGTGACCGGTTCCCATGATCGCATGTACACCGCGTTGATTGTCTGCGTACCGGTACCTGCTGCGTTTATGTCCCAGATACGGGTGCCACCCGATCCCACCAGTTTGCCGGTCGTGTTCGAAGGAATGAAAGTATCATTGACGATCACAAGGCCGGGGGTTGTCGTCAGGTTCCACTGGTAGCCTGTGGTCGGGTTCTCGTTAAGTCTGAGCGTGATATCTGCGGCCCGGTTTACAGACACCGTCGTCCCGTTCTGGCTCTCACCGATAGTAACGTGCTCCCCAACAACGGGAGTTTCCTGAGGTTCATTTGTCAGTCCTGATGGGGGCTGCGGGCCGGTGCCAAGACAGCCGGCAACAACCAGTACGGCGAGGCAGAGGACGCCCAGGCCCATAAACGTAAGCGGGAAATTCATACTTGTTCACTCCAGACAATTCTCTGGTTCATGGTGCGACCCGTAATTATTTATGGATTTATTTGACTGCAAAAATTCCCGTAGTCATCGTGAACTTTGGTTCAAGATGAAAAGAGAAAATTTCCCCGGGTCACCGTAAAGAAGTGATCCTTAACGTATCCAGCAGTATAAGGCAGGGCAACTCACGCTCATACAAACCGTCCCAGTAATTAACTAAAGAATCCTCCATGAACAGTGAATGATCATCCCTCAATGGGAGTAAAACCACCCTTCCCTCAGACATACAGTCTCTCCCCCTCAATCCGGGGCCGAAACGGGCTTTTTTTCTGATCAGAGTCGGGTGGTGAACACAAAAATGGAACTATTTTGTCCACCACGGGAATTATCCCCACGGTTTGCGGCGAAAATCATAAACCGGGCAAATCGCGAGGAGTTATATTTTCTCTTTAGCGGTGTTCCGGAGAGGATATTTTTTTAGTCGACCTGATAATGATCTGGCACTCGATCGGGCCCCGGGATGCCACTATGGGCCCGAATCCGGATTGGAGGATACAGGAAAATGATGGAAAATGGTGGGTGTTTCGGTGTTTACAAGACTAATACCGATTTTCGGGAGTTGTTGATCCAAAATGAAATTAGTGAAGTACTGCGTTCCAAGATACAAAAATGCCTCAACAAAGATATACAGTTAATCGTTGATATGATCATTACACAAACTGGAGACACCAGATGAGCGACGACACCCTGTTTGACCAGCAACCGCTGGGGCCCGTTACCTTCGCAGAAAATCCCGAACCCCGGTGCCCCTGCCTCCTGCTGCTGGATACTTCCGGTTCCATGGCGGGAAAGCCAATCGCAGAACTCAATGCCGGCCTGCGATCATTTTACGAGGAACTGCAGGGAGATTCACTTGCGGTAAAACGAGTCGAGGTGGCGCTGGTCTCCTTTGGCCCGGTCAGGGTCATTTCTGAGTTCAACACCGCAGATTTCTTCCTCGACCCAACGCTTGAGGCCGAAGGTGACACACCCCTTGGCGATGCCATTCTTCAGGGTATTGATCTGGTGAGGAAGCGCAAAGAAGAGTACCGGGCAAACGGGATCTCCTTTTACCGGCCTTGGATCTTTTTAATTACCGACGGTTCACCCACAGATGAGTGGCAGCGTGCAGCCGCAGCAGTCCGTGAAGGAGAGAGTTCGAAATCCTTTGCTTTCTTTGCTGTCGGTGTCCAGAATGCAGACATGTCAGTCCTCCGGCAGATCACAGTCCGGCAGCCACTCAAGCTCCAGGGTCTCAGGTTCCGCGAGTTCTTCCAGTGGCTCTCCAATTCCATGAAATCCGCCTCCCGCAGCAACCCGGGGGACAGGATCCTGCTTACTCCACCGTCAGGGTGGAGCGAGATATGACCTGGAAACACCTCTCTTTGTCGGTCACGGGAAAATCACACAGCGACAGGAATGAGCCGGGTCAGGATTATTGCCGCACCGGTGCCCTCAGGTTCTCAGACCGTGATTTTTTTGTCGGTCTTGCCTCCGACGGGGCGGGGAGCACGACCCATGGGGGTGTCGGTGCAGAGATTGCCTGTGAAACGCTGTACCTCCGGATCCTTTCCGTGATCCGCGAAGGAGAGGCTATTTCATCCATCACAGATGACAACATCAGGACATGGGTCTCCGCTTCCCGGGAGGCAATTGCCGCACGGGCAGTGGGCAACGGCCAGCAGATAAAAGATTACGCCTGCACCCTGATCGGCGTTGTTGCCACAAACGATCACGCACTCTATTTTCAGATCGGGGATGGCTGCATCGTGACCAGTGACGGTACCGGGTACCGCACCATCTTCTGGCCGGAGCAGGGCGAATACGCGAACACGACGTATTTCATTTCCGATGACACGTTCCTGGATCATATAAAGATCGAACGCCAGTGCACCGCACCGGACGAAATCGCACTCTTCACCGATGGACTCCAGAACCTGGTACTCTCGTTTTCCACGCGGACCGTGCACGAGGGATTCTTCCGGCCCCTGTTTGCCGCACTCAGGAAAAAACCAGACAGCGGTTTTGCGGATCTCACCACGCACCTGATCGCGCTGCTCTCCCGGGACGACGTGAATGCGCGAAGCGATGACGACAAGACCCTGGTTCTCGCCGTAAATATTCCAGTGAGCTGAAAAACCATGAGCCAGTCGCCGCACTTTAATCTCTTTGACAGCCGGGGCAGCCACGTTAATCTCGGGAAAAAGGTGGGAAGCGGCGGCGAAGGGGACGTCTACGAGATTGCACCCCACCGCATGGATGTGCTTGCCAAGATCTACCATAAATCTCTCACCGGTGAGCGACAGGAAAAACTCCGGTTGATGGTAAGCGGCTGTAACGATGACTTAAAGGAATTTGCTGCATGGCCGCTCGATCTGCTCCATGCCGGAAAAAACGGCCCGGTCTGCGGGTTTGTCATGCCGAGGATTACCGAGTGCGAACCGATCCACAAGGTGTACGGCCCGTCGCACCGGAAAGAGTCTTTTCCGAACGCAGACTGGAAATTTCTTGTACGAACCGCCAAAAACCTCGCCGCTGCGTTTTACATAATTCACAAGTACGGGTACGTGGTCGGAGACGTCAACGAGGGAAATATTCTTGTCACGAAAAAGGCATGTGTCCGACTGATCGACTGCGATTCGTTCCAGGTGCAGACCCGTGACAAGATCTACCACTGTGAAGTGGGAGTCGCCCAGTTCACGCCGCCCGAGCTCCAGAAGTCAAAGGACTTTAAGATGCTGCGTACGCAGAATCATGACAACTTCGGGCTTGCGATCCTGATTTTTCTGCTGCTCTTTATGGGGAGGCACCCGTTCTCGGGGGTCTACAAGGGACCCGATGATATGCCTATCGAACGAGCGATCGCCGAGCACCGGTTCGCGTTTGGAAGGAGTGCAGCCCTCAAGGCGATGTCTCCGCCGCCAAACTCTGTCGGACTTCCCATTGTACCAAGTGAGGTCGCCAGCCTCTTTGAGCAGGCATTTACCGAATCAGGACTCCAGTCATGGGGGCGCCCGAGCGCAAATGACTGGTGGAATGTACTCGATGCACTGGAAAAACGGCTCAAAAAATGCCCCACGGAATCCATGCATACCTATTACACCGGCCTTGCTACCTGTCCGTGGTGCACGCTCGAAAACAGTTCCGGCATCCTGCTCTTTCTGAGTTCAGATACTATCACGAGGATCGATGTTGCCGCAGAATGGCAGAAAGTCCTTGTGATTAAGCCACCGGGGCCCATCCCCGTGATCGACCCGCGGAAGTACCGGTGCCTACCGGCGACGCTTTCCCCGGATACAGCACGGGCGCTCAGGTTCAGGAAGGTACGACAGGCTGTTGCGGCACCGCTTCTGGTTATAAGTGCCGGTCTCCTGTTATGGCCCGTATGGTCCGGAACGTATAGTACCAAAGACCTTGCAGGCCTTGTCCCGGCAGCTGTTGCCGGTCTTCTCCTGATGTACCCGGGACGGGACACGGCAGAGAGAAAACGCCGGAAAAAAGAGTTTGAAGACGCCCGGTACAGCTGGCAGCTCTGGGAAAAGAAATGGAAAGCCGAGGCCGGCGACGCGGAATTTACCGCCCAGCTTGGGGCACTTACGGTCCTCAAAGGCAGATACGAGGCGATCGAGCGGGAATATAAGAACGCACTTGTTACCCTCCAGCACACGTCACGGGAGCGCCAGGAAAAGAAATTCCTGGAGAACTGTTTTATCGACACCTGCACCTCCCCCAGGCTCGGGGAGAACCGGAAGGCCGCGCTCCGGTCATTTGGTATCGAGACCGCCGCAGACATCGCCCCGTACAAGATCATGAGCATCCCGGGCTTTGATACCGCCCTCGCCACTGAGCTGATGAACTGGCGAAAGCAGCAGGAGAGCCGGTTTGTCTTTGACGAGAAAAAAGGCGTCTCCGCATCCGATGTCCAGGGTCTGATCCATACGTTCCAGCCAAAGATCCGGCCCGTGGAGCGCGAGCTGTTGATCGGTATCGAAAAACTGCACGCCATCCAGCAGAAGATCTTCAAGAACCGTACCAAGTACCAGCCTGTCATTGAGAAGAGTGCACGGGATCTTGCCCAGACCCATGCAGATCTCTCGGTCTTCAGGCTGACCGGAAAAATATTCTGAATTTCTGCACCGGGAACCGGTAAAAACCAAAAAAAGCCGGGCTATTTCCTCATTATCGGATCTTTCTCGCAGACAGGACCATAATACCCGGCAAACCCGGATTCCACCATCCGGCTTTTGAGATACTGATAAAATACCCTTGCGACAATAAGTACGAACCATGAAGTATACGCCACGGCACATAAAAAAATTCCTCGAAGAGGGGAAGATCGACCCCAACCTCTGGCAAATCCACTTCCCCCATCTTCTCCCGTCTCATGTCCCCGGATGCGACGAATGTGAGGATAAAAAGAACAATCTCTGTCAGGGCGGGAAAAACCCGGTGGACTGTTTCCTTGGCATCCATGCAGAAGAAGATGCCGCAAAACGGGATGATCCCGACCGGAAATCCCACAAGGAAAAGTCCAAGGTGTTCTTCCCGGACGCCAAGGGACGGAAACGGAATGTCCCTGCCGGGGCAAACATTACCTTTGACCAGTCAAAGATGTAATGGAATCCCCTGTCTTTTTTACGCTTTACAATCCCGACATATACCTGATAGGGAAGCCTTCAAGGTTCTCGTGCTTCCCCATCCAAGTCTGACTATACCGGTTAATTGCCATTTTCAGGGGAGATTTTTGACCAGTCGCATGCATATACAGCAGGATCTTCCACCGCTCTGAAATTACCCATTTTTGTCTATCAGGCCTGCGGTCCCGGAAAAACGATAAAAAAAAGTTCGGGGTGTAATTGACCCGGATTCTCTGTATGTCTGCAGATGTCCTGACTATTCATTGAACTTCTTATAGAGACTGTTTGCCGCGAACTGGAAGATTAAAATGAAGATCAGCAGCGCCAGAATATCCCACAGCGGCGAATAAAGCGACGTGCCGGTATACGCGTACGCAATCATATCGTTTCCATAGGTGAGCGGGGAAAAAAGTGCGATATCCTGTCCGATCTGCGGCATGGCCGATAATGGGATAAAGACACCGGAAATAAAGATAAGCGGCAGCCGGACCGTGTTGAGCATCGACATCACTTCCCCGACGTTCTCGGTAGGGTACGCGGCAAACAGGGTTCCAAGTGTCGCAAAGCAGAACGCGGTCAGCGCCATGGCAATCACGAGAACCGGTGCATGTTCAATCGGTGTGCCAAACAATATGATCCCAGCTATGAGCGGGAAACATGCAATACCGAGACTATAGAGAAAACCGCTGAGACTCTCACCGAAAACCAGTGAATGAAGCGAAATTGGTGCCGAGAGCAGCCGGTCGAATGTTTTTACCCGCCGCTCGATGGGGATCGAGACCGGCTCGATTGAGGAAGCCGAGAAGAGCAGCGTGATCGCAATGAGACCCGGGATCAGGGTACCCGGCGGGGCGTTCTTCCCGATAGCAAATGCGAGAAACATAAAAAACGGGAAGAGAATCCCCATCATGATTATGTTGGGTTTGAAGTAGTAGGTGATCATGTCCTTGCGCGAGATCGCCCATGCTGCGGAGATCTCGTGACTGAACCGCGCAAACCATACGCCAGCTTTCCCTTCATCAGTCGATGGCATGGATCGCCCCCCCTGTTCTCTGCAGGCCGGTCAACTTTATGAAAACATCCTCAAGGCTTGGTCCCAGGGTGGAGATGCTGATTACCCGAAGATTTTTTTTGTGGGCATACTCCATCACAGATTCAATGACCGTTGCAGGATCTTCTGTATAGAGCCGGAACTTGTCTCCTTCCTTTATGGCATCATTGACCATCGGAAGGCTGCGAACCTCTTCGAGTTGGCCGACAGACCCATGGTCAAAGGAGACCACAATTGACTGCGCACTCTGGATCGTCTTCTTGAGCCGTTCCGGGGCATCGATGGCGGCGACATTTCCCCTGTTCACGATTGCCACCCGGTCGCACATCAGGTTTGCCTCCTCAATATTATGGGTTGTTAAAAATACGGTTACCCCCTCATGGATAAGACCCGTGATCACGTTGCGGATAATGAGATTGCTCTGGACGTCGAGACCTGATGTCGGTTCGTCAAGGAAAAGCAGGCGTGGGCTGTTGACAAGCCCCATGGCTATCGTCAGCCGCCGTTTCATACCTTTGGAAAAACCATGCACCTTGTCGTTGCGCCGCTCGTACAGGTCAAAAGTGGTAAGCAATTCGGCCGCTTTTTTCTCCCGCTCGACCCGGCCCACATGATAAAGCTCTGCTGAAAAGATCATGTTCTGCCACGCGGTCAGGTCGTCGTAGACATTTGAGGTCTCAGAAACAATCCCCATGGACAGCCGTGCCGCAATCGTGTCGCGCCCGATATCGTGACCGAAGATAGTCGCTGTCCCTGAGGTAGGATAAGAAATACCAGTGAGGATCCTGATCGTGGTGGTCTTCCCCGCACCGTTGGGGCCCAGAAAACCAAACGTTTCTCCCACATCTACCGAGAAGTTCACATCGTTTAACGCGATCAGGGCGCCGAATTTCTTGGTCAGATGTGAAACCTCTATTGCGTGCATATGATCCCGGATAGGAGGGGGGGACGTTTAAAGCTCATCATATTGGTACGGCAGGAAAAACCTGTGATCAATTATCTGGGGGAACAAGCCCTTTTAAAAAAAATCAAAACGTATATGTTTATCCCACACGGGGTAGACTGTCATCTCACTGGAAAAAATCCACCCCGGGGTAATAGTATGTCGGTCAAATCTGCTGTTGTTATCCTTATCCTGTCTGCCGGCTGTATCTGCCTCCTTGCGGCGCCCGCACTTGCGATCTCTACTACTTCTGGCATCGGGGGCACGCTGGTAAGGGGCCACCAGTTCACCATCGATATCACAGGAAATCCAAATACGGCATATTACGTCTGGCTGCCAGGCACATGGTCGCTGTCGGGAGGGGCTGGAGACCAGCCACCGATAGTTGTCCCAAACCAGGAGAATGTGGAGCAGGATCCGGAGAACGGGCCCTACACGATCGGCTCCTACCGGTATTACAACGGGGGTGGACGTACGATCCTTGATGATGTAGCGCCTTCCTCGTCACTCATGCCTAATACCAGTTATTACGCGCTGGTCACGACCGATGAGTCAGGACAGGCGGTCGTGGCATTCGGGACTTCCATGAATACCGCCATGATTTCATATTCTGTCCGGGTCGAGAACCCCACATCGGTAAACAACGAGACCCTCCTCGTAAAGCGCGGGGATACGACCGTGACCGGAGGTTCGGTGTCGATCGAGGGCGTGGCAGCCCGACCGACAAAACCGATCCTGACAACCACAACCATCGCGACGCTGGAACAGAGTCCGGTTCCATCCCTGCCAGAAACGACCGCAGGCACCATGCCGGTCACCGCACCTGCCACGACCCCCACCGCACCGTTGGGCCCACTCCTTACCATAATCGCAGTCGGGACTGCACTCTATGCAGTACGGTTCCGGTAAGTTTCCTCTTTTCGACACACTTTAACCGGGCAGGACTATTTCCGGCACTCTGCCGTATATGGTAACAGGCAGACTGAGTACTCGGTTCGCAAGCATTCCTTATTGTCGAAAAGAAACCCGACAGGAGTAATCACAATGGCATGCAATTACCGGTTTATTTTTTTGGATCGGTCAGGGTCACCCTTCTTTGCAATCTTCCCGGGCCGTGGCCGATCCTCATGCGTTCCGTGATCCTGATTCAGGGCCTTGTTCTCCGGCCCGGCGTGAGGATTGTGCCGGGGCGGGAGCGCGGCCTTTTTCTGCGGGTGGTGAGGAGGGTGTACAGCAGGACCAGATTCGGGGTGGTGATCGTGGAGCTCGGCATGACGGGTCTTATCCGGGCTTCCAGGCACATTTTCATGGGCGTCGTGATCATGCATCTGGTGGTCGTGGGGAGTGGGTACCGGTTCGCGTCTTGGTGACATAGGCAAGCGTTCATCGCTGCGGAATAATAAAACCATGCCCGTAACCGGCCGTAGCCATTGAACCGGGATGGCCATGCGTAACCAGTTCCCTATCCCCCGTAACCAAAATCCTTCTTATTCTTCCCCGTCCTAATGCTCACCGGATTGTCTCAGGGTTACCGCCCGGCTCCAAAACGGAAACCAGACCGGCCACGGAACCCTCAATAAAACAGATACCGCTAATTCCATTGTCCCGCACGCATGCCATTAGAACAGAACCCGGAACAAAATCACGGGGAATCCAGCCCCGGCGTACGTCCAGCTGACCGCATCCAGAAATTATTCATACGGCCGTTCTTTCTCACGCTGACGATGGGCCTCCCGTTCTGCATCTTCAAGGGGCTCTTTGGTCTGGCCGCCATCCAGGCCGGAACTCCGTCAAATCCCATCCTTGCAGATTTTGGGTGGCTCGTGGTTGCATGGGCAGCCACCGATTTTGCCATGAACGCCATGCGTGCCGCATGCGACCTCCTGCATATCCCTACCCAGTTGGAATACTGCACGCTTGCCGAGCTCGGACGGCTCGTACACCGCCCGATGATCTTTCTTGCAGTGGATACACTGATCTCCTTTTCGACCATCTGTCTCATGCTCTGGTCAGGATGGATCATGCAGCTGACGCAACCGGAAGCGTACCTCTGGTACACGGCAACCACGCTCAACCTGATCAGCATCTCGTTCGTATCGCTCTACAACGAGGCAAAGAGAGCTGCCTGAACATCGGATCCCGAAAATACCTGCAGGTGATCAATAACCCTGTATGAGACCGGCCCGTTATCCGGGAGTGGTGAGACCCTGGCGAAGGTAACCCAGAACCCGTTCCACAACCTCGGGGGCCCTGGGGAGCCTGATATGGCAGTACTGGGCTGCATCGCCGTCAAGAGCTGCGGGATCGGCAGGCAGGATCTCAATGGCCGCACCAAGAAGAACCGAATCTGAATGCGGCACGATGCCGTCACCGGCATACGTCATGTGCCAGTTCCCGTCAGGCTGCAATTCACAGGTCTTTCCTTCAAAACAGGAAAAGAATGTGGGACTACAAGTAGTATTTTCTGCGCAGAGAAGCCGGTACGTGATATCGGGGCGGATGCCGGCCTCGCGCAGAGCAGACATTGTCGTGCTCCCCGGCCGGCAGGCTTGGACGATAATATCAGCGGTCGGATCAAAATGTTCAGGAACGAAGGTGCCGACAAGTCTTTTGGTGATCTCCGGCCCAATTACCGGGTCACAGAAGAGTTCGGCAAGGGAAGACCCATTGTTGGGCGGGCCAATAGCGATGAGCTGGCGCACCTGCTCGTGCCGGGCGCTGCCATCCATTACCTCAAGCAGGTAGCGGGTGATGCAGGAGCCGATGGAATGGCACACCACATCGACGCTGCCGATATATTCCTGTTTCTCCCGCTGCGTAGCGATGTAGTCCCGAAGGGCTCGCGCAATCTCTTCCATGGATGCACCGTTCAAGGATGTGTAATCGAAGATCCAGAAGGGGATACCCGCCTCGTTCAGCTGCGGGGTGAGCCGGTTCCAGATGCCGGGATGACTCTTCCAGCCATGAACGAGGACAACAGGGATTGATTGAGAGAGCATTGTCAGGAAAACATGGGATGCGGGGGGACATATTTTTTGTGGGTTTTGAGTCCCCCTCCTCAGGCACCTGGAGGAAACGGGTATCCCGGTCCCGGATAGTATCCGGATCTCTGGCAGATCCTACCGGATCAGGGCAAAAGTGCGGGCGTGACCAGGAGACCCATGAAGGACACCGCCACTCGCTGCCACCTCTATAGATTTATATGATACAATGTAACAGTGTTCACTATGAGAACTCTTTTTCTCCTGCCGGCCATCATTGCCTTCATCATCGTGGCAGGCTGCACCTCATCGGTCCCGTCCCTCCCCGGTGCACAACAAAACCTGAACCTCAACCAGCAGGCGAATTTTGAGAGTAACGGATATGCATTTGCGGCATCCGTCAATCACATCGAAATAAAGGACAACCAGACAATAACCGTGACGCTTACCATAGACAATACCGGGCAGCAGGCGATGACCCTCTCCGCCATGTCCTCACTCGATGACCCCATCGGCCAGTCATATATCGGGCAGACGGTCTTTTTCAGCCAGATCGCACCGGGTCACACAGTCACGCAGAAAGGAACGATCTCCCTTCCCGAAGGTGTCCTTAACCAGCTCAGCCAAGGATCGACCCTCAAATACAGGTTCCAGGGAACATCCCCGGTTCCCTACGAGGCAACGTGGAACATCGATCTCACCAACCTGTCAGCATAAACCTGGGTGAGTGCCATCTGGGAACAGATACCGGACCGGCGCCGCAAAGCTGCAGAAGGGATTATAACAGGGAATCTTCTCCGAGCGATTCCCGGCTTCGCATCTGGTAGAGCACCATCGGGTCCATCTCCTTGTACTCGTCCGGAGTCGTCCGCATAATGACATTGGTGATCCCGCTGTTCACTATCATCTTCGAGCACAGGAAGCACGGCCAGATCTGCGTGAGTTCCCCGGTGGCAACATCGAACCCCGCAAGGTAGAGCGTGCAGCCCCGGGCAAGTTTTCCTGCCTGGAGCATCGCGTTCATCTCAGCATGCACACTCCGGCACCGCTCGTAGTTCGAGCCCGAGGGGATATTGTGCTCTTTTCTCCAGCACCGGTTGAGTTCCGTGCAGTCCATCTGCTTGCGTGGGGCACCGGTGTAGCCGGTCGAGACGATAGTATTGTATTCATCCACAATGATCGCACCGAAGTTGCGCCGAAGGCAGGTGCCCTGGTTGGCGCACCGCTGTGCAAGGTCAAGGAAGTACTGGTGCCTGTTGGTCCGCATCAAAGGAGTATAGCAAATCCCGGTATTAAAGGAGCAAGGTTCTGGTATGCCGGGACATTCACTGGGAGATATGAAGGAGGAGAACTGCCACATATAGCATTCCGGCGATGTGAAGGATCATAAAAACCGGTACCAGGTAGAATTTTATTTTTTTTGTCTTGTGCCGGAATATGCGCATTGCCCCGAATGCGCCAAACGGCCCGATCAGTGCCGCCACAAGAAGAATACGTTCGGGAATCCGCCACCCATCGTTGCGGGCCATGTGTTTATCGTACGCGTACAGGCAGAACACGGCGATATTCGCGAGGATGTAGAGGGCAAAGACAACCAGACCGTCGGAAATCGGGATCATTCCGGTATCTTGTTTGCTTTGTCTGGATTTAGGGTTTTAATACAAGAAAAGAGCTTGCCAGTACAAAAGTGAGATGTGGCCAACAGTATAATATATGGATATGAGCAGCCGACCGTGTTTCCAAGTGAGTCTCTGTGCACTGTTACTTGCACTGGCTTTTGTCGGGGTTTCCGGCTGCATCCTGTCCCAGCCACGACTCCCGGGGATGCCGCAGGGAGACCAGTACGCATTTCTCGACCACCATACGTACTATAGCGGCACGCTGGTGGAGGGGAAATGCCCCATGGCGGCGATCAACTTTTCCACCTACCACCTCAACACAGATACCGGGACTCTTGAGGGAATAGTACCTTTTGAGATAAACGACTCCCTCACTCTCATTTACGGGGAAAGCACAAGCCTGTCGGGAGACTACGGCAACAGCAGTTCGGGAATGATCTCGGGCGGGTATTCCCTTCCATATACTTCAGGAAATATGACGGTCAACGGGTTTACCTCTGAAGGTACGTTGTATATTACGTACCGTAACCAGACTATTGCCCTTGAATCAGGAAAACAGTGGACGGATATCACGACCGGCACAGATAGGACTGATGCCTGCACCATCAACTGGACGGCAGCGGACACTATCACCTATTATGGGAATTACCAGAAATCCTCCATTAAAAAAGCGGTAGTATACGAATAATGGACTATGTGGCTGAAACCAACCCTGAACCTGGGTTATGTCATCAGAAACTACTCACAGCAGGAAAAGGATTCCGATCAACACGACTTCCGCGATACCGATCACCACCCAGGGGTTCAGGTTCAGAAGTTCGGGCAGCGTCTGTGCAGGAAACGGGCCACGGTTCAGGAACCGGGTCTTTATTTTGGGGTAGAACGCTGCAAAAAGCCCGGAGCCAAGAATCATCCCGATTATCCCTCCGCAGAGGGCATCAAGCGCCCCGGCTCCGGCCGCCCCTGCCACGGTCTCCGGGCCGTACCCGAGAAGGGCAAAGCCGGTACCGAAGATGAGCCCACCAACCACAACCGACCCGAGTGTTCCGGGTTTGACGTGCATCTGTGCACAGCCAAAGTGCACCAGAAGGTAAACACCGGGCATCGCAACAATGATCGCGGAAACCATAAGTTCTGAAAAGGTCATGTCCTGAAGCAGCAACTGACCGAGCATCACGTTGTAATCGGTGACCCCGCTCTTCTGGAGCAGGAAACCAAAAGCAATTCCGATAAAAAGGCCCATGACGAGCTGGAGCCGGGCATTCGTGTGAAGACGTGTCAGCAGGGTCATGGGTTACTTACACCCCGATAAAACGGGAGAGCACAAACGTCGTTGCGATTCCCGAAAGAAAAAAACAGGCAGTAAACAGGATGCCCGAGAGCGAAAGCTGGCTGGTGCCGCTGATACCGTGGCCGGTCGTACAGCCATTTGCCCACCGTGCACCGAAGGCAAGGATGATCCCCCCGATAAGCGCAGTAAGGAAACTGAGCACTGCATTTGTACCAAATGCTGTATCCCACAGACCAGGTACCCAGACGAGATGGAACTGCCCTGACAGAGTCGCAGAGAGGAATGCCCCGATGATTACACCGGGCAGGATCATCAGGATCCAGTCCACGCGGGGCACAGTCTCCCGGTAGAACTCATTTTCTGCCCTTTTCGGAGTTATTGCTTTTTCCAGAAGTCCGCTCACCTTTGCATATGCCGTGGATATCCCAAGGGGGCGATCGGAGAGCAAAAATGAGATGCAAACCAGAATGCCAATACCGGCGCCGGCCGCGTACGGCGACCACGTTTGCTGTGCAAGGATGTCAAGCATGACAAAAGACTCCTGCTTTAAAGGCATGTTCCCTGCCGGATTTCCTGTCCCAAAATACCATGACAATGGATCTGTCTGGCGCTCATGGGGTATGAATCATTTTCCCACTATAGCCCCTGTGGGGAAAAGCCGGTCACTTTCCCACTGCACCCCAAACCTCTTTAATATCTCCGGGAGGAACTGTCCATGAACTATGATCCTTGGCAAAGGGGCGTATCTTAAGCAACTGACCGCGGCAACGTCGCAGATGAAATCGGTGGACGTGGGAAAAGAGATGACCGGGAGCTCCCCGCCTTCAGTTTTTATCGGCAGTTGGAATTACCCGGACATCTACGCCGGGCCGATGATCGCGCCCGTCCACGGTGATACCGGGATCATGGACCGACCGGAGGACTGGATATCCGGCCATCGCTCGCAGGAGGAGATCATCGGGTACCGGATGAACCTCGTGCGGGGGAAACTGCTGACCAACGCTTACGATCTCGATAACCGTTTTGTCGACAAACTGCAGGAGATTGTCCTTTCCGAGAGTTCCATCGAAAGCGAGGCCGCGTTTGAGACCGCGCCCGCTGGCCTCTCATTCTCCGAGGAGCACACACCTTTTGGGCCGAGCGCCCCGCTCGAACGCTTCGATATTACGGCACAGCGCTGGGATCGCTCACTGGAGAATGTGTACTACGATACCGACCTCCTGTCCCGGGAGGCAGTCCTTGGCCTCCACCGGACAGGAATGCCGTTCTCTACGATCCAGAAGGCGTTTTCTGCCGGGACGATGGGGAGGGACGGGAATCGTCACCTCGTTCCCACCCGGTGGTCTATTACTGCCTGCGACACGATAATCGGTGACCACCTGCTCTCCCGGGTAAAGACCTGCCCGGTGATCGATACCGTGCGCCTGTACGAGTATGCAAGCCTGCACAACCGGTATGCTGTGATCCAGCTGCCAACCGCGTGGCAGTACGAGTGGACCGAGGCATTCCTCCACGTGCTCGGGAACGAGGAGTATGTCTTCTCCGATCACGAGGGGTTCAAACGGAAGACCGGCTACTCGCCGCTCGGCGGCTGTTATTACTCCTGCAAGATGGCGGTGCTCGAAGCGCTCGCGCAGGAGCAGCGGCAGGCAGGCGCTATCATCCTTCGGGAGGCGCTGCCCGGGTATGTGCCCATGGGGGTCTTTAACGTACGGGAGAACGTCAGGAGCGCGATGCGGGAGCAGCCCGCCGAGTTTGAGGATCTCAAATCAGTGCTGAACCACTTGTCGGAACGCTTCACCCTGCCCATGCGGCGGTTCATCACCGAGACCACGCTCCTAAAGGAGAGCCTCCGCCAGCGCCAGTGCACCTTGAGCGACTTTACCATGCCCCGCCCTCCGCAGGAGAGAGCGGATGGTGTTGCGGGGACTGCCTAACCCCGGGGCTGTGCTGGGCAATGGTTACAACCGCGATTGGGAGGAGACGGTGAGCGAAAACCCAGGAGCCGTAAGTCCGCGGATCATCCTGCATGCCGATATGGACTGCTTCTATGCGGCAGTCGAGATGCACGACCATCCCGAGATAGCCGTGAAGCCTGTCGTTGTCGGCGCTGACCCGCAGGGAGGAGCGGGGAGAGGCGTGGTCTCCACCTGCTCGTACGAGGCCCGGGCGTTTGGTGTCCGGTCCGCGATGCCGATCTCGCAGGCGTACCGGCTCTGCCCGGATGCAGTCTACCTCCGGCCCGATATGAACCGGTACTCCGAGGTATCCGGACAGATCATGGATATTTTCCGGGTGACCGGCTACCGGGTCCAGCAGGTCAGCATCGACGAGGCATTTCTTGATATCAGCCCGGTCGGGAGTTTTGCTGCGGCACATGACCTTGCAGTACGGTTGAAGCAGGAGATCCGGGACCGGGTCGGGATCACCTGCTCGCTTGGCGTTGCCCCGGCAAAGATCGTCGCAAAGATCGCTTCGGATTTCCACAAGCCCGACGGCCTGACGGTCGTGGAGCCCGGGGAGGTCCCGGCATTCCTTGCCCCGCTCCCGGTCCGGAAGATCCCGGGGATCGGGGGGAAAACAGGGGCCCATCTCGAATCCCTCGGAATAAAAACCATAGGCGACCTTGCCGCCTGCGATATCCAGCGTCTCATCGGGGCATTCGGGCGTTCTGCGGCCCTGCTGCACGAAGCGGCGCTCGGGCACGACGAGAGCGAAGTCGTGGAGCGCGACGGGGTAAAGTCCATCTCGAAAGAGACGACCTTTACCCGGGACACGGATGACCCCGACGAGATTGCCGCCACCATGGAATCGCTCGTCCGCGAAGTGGCGCAGTCGCTTGCTGACGAAGGCCTGCATTTTAAGACCGTCACGGTCATGGTCAGGTACGAAGGGTTCGTCTCAAAAACCAAGGCAAAGTCCCTGCTCCACCACCACAACGACGAGGCCACGCTCCGGTCCTCTGCCGGGGAACTGCTCCGCAGCCTGTGTGAAGGGCAGAAGATCCGGCGGCTCGGCCTTCGGGTCTCGGGGCTCTGGAAGCAGGACGCCGGGCAGCAGACCCTGTTTTAACGGGATTGCGGCCCGGGTATCCCAAGGCCAAAAAAAGTGTGCTGTTTTTGGGGGGATATAGGGGTTTAAGGCTCCCGGGGTGTTTCTGCCGGTTGCTCCGGGGCAGCCTGATGCGCTCCTTCACCCTTCGGAATGAGCCCGAGAACAATGAGCGAGAACCCGGCGGCGACACACGGGCCGAGGACGGTAAGCACGGTGTTCCCGGCAAAGAAGGTCTCCCGTATCGGATAGACCATGAACGCGATGGCAAAGAGGATCGTCCCGGCAAGAGCTGCCGGGTGCTCGGAAAACGAATGGTTCAGCGCTGTTATGATGAGCGACCCGCAGACAAAAAAATAGAGCAGGATCATCAGGGCTGGGTCGGTGATTCCTCCCGTGGCAAGGATGGCAAGCGGCACGACAAGCATCAGGAACAGGAGCGCAAGGAGGAACTGCCCCCTCACCGGTTTTCTCGGGTAGAGCCGGTTATATGCCGATGAAAGGAGCAGGATCGCAGCGACAAAACCCATGTCGATCAGGCTCGGGAAGGTGAAGGTACCGGCCCCGAACAAGACCACGGCATACCAGGCAACGTTCACAATACCCCAGAGGGCATACGCCCCGGCCGCCCAGAGCAGGCCCGGCCCGCCTTCGTGCCGCAGGTAGTAATAGCAGAATACGGCGGCCCCGGAGAACGCCGCGAGGATCTGGAGATAATTGCTTAACGAGACATACTGTTTTGAGGGGATAATGAGGAGGGCGATAGCAAGGGCGGCAGCCATCCCGATGAATCCCCCGAAAAGCCCGGAAATGACGGATAGTATAGTGTCATGAGAGGCAGAAGTGGGCGTAGCTTGTGCGGACATACTTTTTTATAGGGTTTGCAACGGGAAAAATATACGGGACTTTCAGCAGGTGAACCTGCATCGGGTATCCGGCCTGAGGGAAATGGACACAAGACCGGGACATGGGTTCCTGATGGATATGTTAATGATTCCCAACGCCGTTAATATATGAGGAGTTGTTGGTATAACCGATAATAACCAGAGAAAAGGGAACAACGAGTTCGATCCCAATGCGGTAAATCCTGACGGGACGCCACTTGTCCGGGTCAGGCTGCCCAAGAAATGGAATAACGAGATGTTTGGTTCCGCCGACCTGATGATGGGGGCAAACCATATCCGTGTGCGCTGTTTCGACGGGGTCACCCGTATGGGGAGGATCAAGGGAAAGATAAAAAAGCGCGTCTGGATCCGGGAAGGGGATACCCTGATTATTGTCCCGTGGAGTTTTCAGGATGATAAGTGCGATATCATCTACCGGTACCTGCCACCCCAGGTAGACTGGCTGCGGAAGAACCGGTATCTCTGACCTGCCGCTTTTTTAGGATTTTTTGTATTCGCTGGCAAAAGAGTGCCTGCAAACCATTGCTTCATCGTCTCGTACGGCAGAGTATATTCTCATCTATGCTGACAAACGAGAAGAAGATCCGGCTGATCCGCGACCGGTTGACCCGCATCGGAATCGGGGAGCGGAGCATGAGCGACGAGATGATTCTCGCATCATACAGTATCAATAACATTGGCCAGCTCTGCAGTGTCCAGAAGCCCCGACAGCCCCATACCTGAACGCCATGCCGGTTTTATCCAAAAAATTCCATTTTGGGAATATCCCTGTGCATTTCCTGCACTCAAATTTGCCAGTTTTCCCGTGCGACCATACAGAAGTACTTAAGCAGGGACATCATGTTTACTATCACAGTTTTTTGACTGTATGTGAAAGCTATGTATGGATCATCCAATTTTGGCGGTCGCGGTCCCAGAGACTCCGGCCCACGTGAAATGACAAAGGTCACCTGTTCCGATTGTGGAAAAGAGTGCGAAGTACCGTTTAAGCCAACCGAAGGTCGCCCAGTGTATTGCCAGGAATGCCTGCCAAAACACCGCAAGCCCCGGTTCTAATTACATAACCCTATAATTTTCCTCTTTTTTAGAGCAATTCTCTCTCGGATTATGTGTAGTCCGATGCTGTCATTGAGCATCCACTGCGTTCCTCAGGATCGGGTCCCCGGTTTTAAGGATGGCAGGGCTGCCAGTACCAGAGTATTGTCCCTGAAAGTTATGCATTCACACCGCTGAGTATCCAGATCTACATGTTGAGAACCGCAGCAAAACAGCACCATGCGAGGTACGGGACGAGCAGCCATGCAGCTGGCAGTGAAATGCGCCTGAACGAGATCACCGTGGCTGCAATCAGGACAATAAGTAAAAGGAGCACCACGAGAGCTGCCGCTATAGCGTGTTCTTCAAAGAAGACCAGAGGAGATTGAGTGCCAGTTGGGCTGCAAAGAAAAGAACGCTCCGCTGGATCAGGGCGCGTTCAGTACCATAGTGGTGGATAAGGTAGAGTGAGATCCCCATCAGAATGTAGAGCACGGTCCAGACCGGACCAAAGACCCACGCTGGCGGATTGATTGCGGGTTTGTTGAGCCCGGCATACCAGCCCGGGATGCTCCCCACGGTAAAAAACGAACCGACTATCCCCACACTCAGGGGAATGGCGAGGCAGAACAAAGGCAGAAGCCAGGTGCGCAAGGTACTGTGGGCCATAAGGTTTTCGGAGATTCCAGGAAATATAAAATGTATGGTCGGGGCAGAGATCAGCTATTTTTAAGGAAATAAATTTTACAGGGCCCAGAAACAGGAGATCAGAAGAGGTAGTCACCGCGTTCTGCATCGAAAAAAAGAGTACGGGTGGGCATTTTCAACCGCTTACCACACCCTCTCCAAGAGCATCACGGCAATCTCGAACGCGATGAGAATGATCACAACCCATTCGAGGAAGTTCGAGTGCTGGATCCTGACTTCATCGGACAGCATCGAGTAATTCTCCCGGATCACCGCGATCTTCCGGCTCACGCTCTCGCTCCACTGGCTGCTCCTTAAGATCTTCAGTGCCGTCGCATAGACACGGGCATAGTAAATATCCTCAGTCACCTTGATCAGGTTATCGACCTTCTCGATCGTCTCTGATATCTCCGCAGACGTCTTCATCTGGTGTTTCATGATCGCATGGTACTGACGGTTCCGGCTGAACAGGGACAGGCGGTCCGCATGCTCGATATCATCGTACATCCGCGCCATCTCACGGGTCAGCTCCCGGTCATAGTACCGGAGCTCAAGCACCTGCACGTTTGCAAACTCGATAAGATCGATGAGATCGGTCGGGCTCTCGGGGCCGCAGAGCAGGGCCGAGTCCCAGGAAATGACCGCAAGTTCCTCGTTTGAGTAACTGAGGGAATTTTTCAGGATGTCCTCGCGGATCTGGGGTGAGACACAGGTCCGGTCCCCAAGGAGCAGCGGCACCGGGTCGATCGAGTCATCCCGCCTGTCGGTCACGTAGATCGTGTAATCCTCGTAAAAATCCGGATCGAACGCAAAATTTTTGATGTGCGGCTTGATGATCTCCCCGAGAGTATTGAGGTATTGGAGGAAGAAATCCGAAAGCCCCTCCTGGCCGGCAAACCGGAACGCGATCTCCTCAAGTTCCCGGTGGTCTGCCTGCTCGTCATCGTAGATGAAACAGAGGCTGATGACACCGATATCGTAGACACGGGCGACCGCGGAAAACTCGTACGAGCGCCCATCCCGTTCCACCGTGACCGGCAGCATCCGTATGAGAAGCGGTGACGACTCGAGCATGATGGACTTGGGTTTGACCCGGACAAAGCTCGTACGTGCAGTAAAATAATTCCTGGCAAGTGACTTTTCAAGCCAGTCGATATCGATCTCCCGGCCGATATCATAGATGCGGTAAAACCGCAGTGAGATCATAATATTTTCTCCTTGTCCCGGGAAAACCCGGGATCGTATGCTTATATTATTTCACCTTAAATCACCATAAACCCTCACACCTCCCGCGCGAATACCCTCAGTCCACCTTTTTTTGGATCCACCGTTGTCCCCCCCCCCAATACGGATGAATGCCCGCGACAGGAACGACATGAACACCCCCGCTGTGCTTTATATCCCTGCAGCACAAATCTACGATTGATATATTCCATGAGTACTGATTTCCTGTCCCTTGCCATGGTTACCATAATCGGGCTCATGGCAGGCACTGCAATCGGCCTTTTTATCGGGTACCTTGCAAAGATGCAGCGATCCCGTTGGGCTGACATGACCGGGCGCGAAAAAGCGATCAATATCGCACTCGTCGTTATCTGTTCAGTGATCTGCATAGCCGCTCTTGCATGGCGCTTTCTCCTGAATTAACGTCAAGTCACTATGTCCCGCAGCCAGTTTGCCTGGCTGCATCAGAGTTAAACGGATACGTTAAAACAGCACCCCAAGTGGCATATTGATGATGCGGGACATGCAACAAGTAACGGTACACAGATCCGTGCAGGGATAAAAAATCCGGAGTCTGGATGTGTCCATTTCTCAGGGACGTCCTGTGTGCCGACCCATATCTGACGACACATCCGGCAACAGGCAATGCGCAAGGTGAAGGTAAGTGGAGACCGGACTGTTCATCCATGGCATCATCATCGGAATTCTGCTTGCTGCGCCGGTCGGCCCGATCGCGTTTGTATGTATCCAGCGCACGCTCGCCCATGGACGCCTGCACGGCATCACGTCGGGTCTCGGCATTGCCACTGCCGATACCTTCTATGCAGCGGTGACTGCGTTTGGCTTTGCGCTCATATCCGACTTTTTGCTGGCGAACCAGTGGTTCTTCCGGTTGTTCGCAGGACTTGCCCTCATTGCAGTGGGTCTCCGTATCACGTTGGCCACACCTCCAACGGTGTCCACACCGCCCGAGAATGAGTCCTACATCGCTGACTTTACCACGATGCTGGCCATAACGCTTGCAAACCCGCTTACCATCCTCTTCTTTACTATAGTCATCCCGGGTATCTGGGTTGTGAGCAGCGGAAGTACCTGGATTACACCCACCATATTTGTTACCGGTGTATTACTCGGAGAGATAGGCTGGTGGATTCTTCTCTGTGGGACACTGGATTCCATGCGAAGCTACCTCACAAGGGAGCGCCTGTACCTGATCAACCGGATTGCCGGTCTCGTGATAACCCTATTCGGAGTTGTGCTGATCGCCGAGCTGATCATGATGCACCCCATCATCTGAAACGAGCGCCACGTTTATCCGATCCTCCGTCACTTCCCGGACACATCAGTCTTCCGGGTTCTGAAGTATCCTGATGGATCATACAGACGACATTCACGATAGGCAGATTTCACAGATAGTTCACTGGAGAAATAGTTCACTTATTAAACTATTAAGAGGCAAAACTATTTTCAGGATTTGAGAACGCATGGCTGAAGATATCAGGGATCGGGCTGCGGATGCACTGCTTGCCCTTATACCCCTCTACTACAAGAACGTGATACGCAACAGGCATACGATCAACGGGGTACAGCTGGCTCAGATCCACACGCTCGGGGTGCTCATGAAATACAGATCGGTACCGATGTCGGAGATCGGAAGCCGGCTTTATATCTCCCGGCCATATATGACCCGGCTCGCTGACCTGATGATCGCGGATGGCTTGGTGGAGCGCCAGCCTGATTCCCAGGATCGCCGGGTAATCAATCTCACAATAACAGAGAAAGGTAAAAAATACCTCAAAGAATCGATTTCCTGGTACAAAAAGGATCTCAAAGAGAACTTCACCAGTCTTGATGACCACGATGTCCGAAAATTGTGTGCCGCGGTTGAAGAAGCAAACCAGATCCTCGCAAAACTCCAGCAGGAGAGATAAACGTGCATCTTTTCAGTCACGAAAAATTACCCGCAACCGATGATGAAAAAAACGAGACCAGCACGTACAGATCAGACTACATCCCGGACAGCAGTATACCCCCATTTTCCAGGGACGGAAGCGCTCCTGACGGAACTGCCATCATCCGCATCAACCACCTCTCCAAGGTCTTTGCCGGTAAGACTAAGACCGTAACTGCAGTAAATGACGTCTCGTTTGACGTAAATCGCGGGGAGATCTTCGGGCTTCTCGGGGCAAACGGTGCAGGAAAGAGCACCCTCATACGGATCCTCACGACCCTTCTTTCCCCGACATCGGGGCAGGCATTTGTCGATAATTACGATATCACCAAAGACCCGGAAAAGATTCGGGAGATTATCGGAGTATGCGCACAGAACTACACCAGCGATTCCGAGCTGACCGCATACGATAATCTCGAATTCTACGGGAAACTCGAAAATGTCCCGGATAACATCCTCCCGGACCGGATCTGGGAACTCTTAAAAATGGCCGGCCTTGCCGATAGGGCATATATGCCGGTTGGCACGTTTTCAGGGGGAATGAAGCGCAAGCTTGAGATCGTCCGGGCATTCATTCACCGGCCGCTCATCCTTTTCCTGGACGAACCTACGATAGGCCTTGATCCCGAAGCAAGAAGGGAGGTCTGGCAGCAGATCATGATGCTGAACGCAGAGCACACGACGATCATTCTCACGACACACTACATGGATGAGGCGGAAAAACTCTGCGGCCGGATCGCTTTTGTTGAACGCGGAAAGCTGATCGCTCTTGACACCATGGAAAACCTCAGGAAACTGATCCCGGCCGGGGACCTTATCGAGATCGGCGTGGACCATATGGACCCTCATGCCGAAGAGGCGATCCGGAATGTCACCTTGGTCAACGCAGTCTCGGTCGTCGAGCACACCGTTACCATATCAGCGACAAATGGCAGCCGGGTGATCCCCGCCATCCTTGCTGTATTCGAGCAGTACGCCATACCCATCATCTCTATCTCGATCCGCTCTCCCTCGCTTGAGGACATCTTCATCTACCTGACCGGGAAGGGGCTCAACAATGGCGACGAGCAGGAAACACCAGGTAAAGGAGGGAGGCGGCCATTATGATGCGAAGCGCCATCGCCATCTTCAAACGGGATTTCAAGAAGTTCCTGAGCAACCCGTTCATCATCATGATGACACTTTTTATGCCCATCATGTACCTGGTGATCTTCGGGAATGCGTTTGGGGGAACCCTCAGCCACATTCCGGTCGGCGTCGTCCAGGAAGTACCTCCCTACAATGATACACCGCTCTTTACAGACGCCGTATACCAGCTCAATCATATCAGCCAAACCGATGCAGACAAACTGCTGGATGTTACCGTTTATTCCGATGAAGCGGCAGCCAAACAGGACCTAGCTAATGGGAAACTATCGGCCGTGATCGTCTTTCCTTCATCGGTTTCAAACGACAACGCTGTGAGACTTTATGTAGATAGTTCCGATTCCATAACACCCCCGCTTGTTGAAGCGGCGGTAAACCAGGTCCTACTGGGGATCGGGGCGCACAACCCGGTCACGGTCGACAAGATCTATGGGGACATCAAGTACCTCCAGTTCTTTGGTGTGGGCGTGATCATGATGGCTATCTTTACCGCCACCATGTTTGGTGGAGGTATTGCACTCATTAAGGACCGTGAGAACGGTATCCACGAAGGGTACCTGGTCACGCCGATCAAACGCTCCAGTATCATTATGGGGATCATCTCGAGTGGTACCGTGAGAGCATTTATCGCCGGATTTACCATTTTCTGGATCGATCTGCTGGTCACCGGTATCATCCTCCAGAGTTTCCAGGACTTTTTGTTGGTCCTGCTGGTGATCCTTATTGCCTGTGTAGGGGTGACGAGCCTCGTGGTCTCCTTTGCATCCCGGTTCGCGTCCCAGCAGGAGTACTCATCCGTCATCGCATTCCTCAACCTCATCCTGTTCATGACCTCGGGCGCTTTTTATCCGGTCATCGGGATGCCAGGCTGGCTGCGCTGGATCACCGTCATCAATCCCGAATATTACGGGATCCATGCCCTGCGGAGCATTATCCTCAGGAACCAGGGGCTTAACGTGATCGGGATAGACCTCATTGCCCTTTTGGTTTTCTCGACGGCAATGATCGTCCTTGGCATCGTCACCTTCAGACGTACACTGGAGTAATTTCTAAAAAAAACAGGAGATTTATCCATGACAGGTCATATCGGGTTACTGGAAAAAATGTCCCCTGACAACCGGACGCTAAAATCATGTCGGGTATCTCGCAAAGGTACGGCAAAAGTATGGTGAAATCGGAGTTTAATGAGGATGTTTTGAGGCCGAAGTGGAATTCAGGATCGGAGTATATATGGTAAGAATTGCAAAATGGACTAAGATTTGTATAACCGTTTCGAGGATCTGCATGAGCGAAATACGTGGAAAGATATTACCTGTCAACAGGCATTCTGACGGGACTTACAACCATTCTTCAGAACGCCGCATCAGCGCACTGCGGTTTCTGTGCATCGCATCTGTCCTGCTTGCGCTGCTCGCCGTCTCGCCGGTGCTGGCCGGCACAAAATTCATGACCGGCAGTCCCGACCTGAGCGCGTCCATCGCGGGGACCAACGAGTTTTCCCCGGGAGACGATGTCAACCTCCAGGTTGTCATCTATAACACCGGACTCAACCAGTATAAGATCATCCAGTCCGGGATAATAGATCCAAGCGATCTCTCAACCACGGCAAAACAGTTAACCGTTACCCTCGGGGCATCCGATACCCCGATCGTCATCAAAGCCGACCCCCAGGTAGTCGGTGATCTCATGGCAAGCACCACCGCCACCGCGACCTTCCATATCAAGGTCAACCAGGATTCCCCGGCGGGGATCTACCAGGTTCCGGTCGTTCTGAACTACACGTACCTGTACCAGGCCGAGCAGGAAGGCACCGATACCCTGAATTACCAGTACAAGATGGTAAATGCGAGCATCGACCTCCCGATCAAGATAAAATCCGAAGTGCAGATCGCGGTTCCCGAAGTTGACGCCGAGAACCTGAACGCGGGAAACGAAGGATACGTCAATGTAACGATTAAGAATATCGGGTATGAAGAGGGCCAGAATGCGGCAGTCCGGATCCAGCAGAATGACCAGAGCCCGGTCACACCCTCGGAAGGAAGCGTCTACATCGGGGATTTCCCGGTCGGCGCAGTGGTTACCTGCCAGTTCAGGGTGATGGTTTCGAGCGAGGCCCAGCAGAAGACCTATCCGCTCGATGTGCTGGTGAACTATAAGAATTCCGAAGGGGATTATGTGAATTCCACCATCGAGACGGTCGGGGTTCCCGTCGGCGAAAAAGTGGACTTTAACGTGACGCCGATTAGCACGTCCATTGCGCCGGGTGCGAAATCCGTGATCACGGTCCAGTACCAGAACACCGGCGGCACAACGGCCTACAATGCGCAGGCACGGATCAGCGCGGTCGACCCGTTCACGAGCAACGACGATACGGCATTCCTGGGAACGATGGCGCCCGGGGATATCCGTGAAGCGGCGTTCGATGTCTCCGTCGATGCTGGCGCAACGGTGAAAGAATACGGGCTTGACTCCGAGGTTATCTACCGTGACTCGCTCAATAACCAGTTTACCTCCGACCCCATGAA
>CAYVTY010000010.1:0-64907 GCA_964454995.1 uncultured Methanoregula sp. | reverse complement strand
TCTGGAAGTACCCTCCGTTCGTGATTCCCGGTGTCAGGATGCTCCCGGGATACGTTGTGGTTGCAGTGGTATTTGGTGTATCTGTCGGCTGGAGTGTATACGTGGTATCTTCGCTCTGCAACTGGATCGCGACATCGTTGAGGGAGAAGGTATCTCCTCCGTTATTTTCAAACTTCAGCCCGTTAGCTGCATAATATCCAGGGGGATATGTTAGGACATAGGGATATTTTGTGGGATTAATTGTTCCCCCTATACTCTGTATGACACCGGTCACTGCAAGATTCGCTTGGGGCGTCTTGTGCTGGTCACCTGCCAGACCGCCGGCAAATGCGGAGACAATCGCTGCAATGATAATGGTCACGACGAGCATGAGCATGACACCTACAACCGGTGACACTGCTGCATCTTTGTGCTGGATCATTGGACGATCACCTCTTTGTTGAAGATTATCTGGCTGCTTGGGATATGGATGATCTTCACCTGCACTTCGCTACCGGTCCCGAAATCAGGGTCGCGGATTCCATGACCCCCAATGAGATTGTAATTGCTATCATAAGTCCAAGGGGTTGTGTCATTAATTGCGAGTAAATCCGCAGTACCTGCCGTATCGACCGTGCTCATAACCTCCCCGGTACTCCACGTATAATTCCCGAAATCTACAGCGGAATTACCCCCGGAGTAACCAAATTTCATATCATTGAGAACAGGAACCCGAGCCAAATCGGTTGCACCGCCACCATAAAGATCAGATCCGACACTTGCCAGGGTCTGCTTGTTCTGGTATACCGTTCCGCTCTTGTTCACGTAGTATGTAACAATTGCGAGATCTTTTGTTGGGATGGAATCCCCGCTTAGTTCGGTAAAGGTCATCTTGTCGGTTGTTCCACCCATGCCATTGTCGGCACCTGTTAAAATCTGTACATCAATCGACGCTTGAGGCGCCTTCTGCTGCGTCCCGGCAAGTCCCCCGGCAAACGCGCTCACCACCGCCGCAATAATAATCGTCACGACAAGCATGAGCATGACGCCCACGACCGGTGACACGGCATGTTCGTTCCTCTTCATTCTCTGCATTTTTGTAAACACCTCTGCACCGTTACCCCGACCAATGCCATGCTTCCGTATCATGTTGCCTGCTGAAAGGCACTTCCGGGTAGCGGTAAACAAATGTACTTGCGTTAATACTATTTTAATAGATCATTATTTATTGCATTAAAACAACAAACTTTTATCACCACTATGAGTGTTATTGCGTAGAAAGTTGGTCATCAACCATGCACTTCGAAAAGATCTCAAATCGACTGCCAACTCAAACGGCACATTATTAAGTTATATTTAATAATCATATGAAGTTAACATAATAATGTAAACAAAGCGAGACAAAACATTGTCCCCGGTTCAATATTCTGGAGAAACAAATCCTGTCATAATTCCATTATAACCGTTACGGCACTCCGAAAACCGGCGTGCCTGCTGCAATAGAAGATCTGGCATACCAGGAAAATATCGTAAGAGGGAAATAGTCAATCTCACATAGGGAGTAATACTGAAATGAAAATAAATTATACTCTTCTGATTTTGTCTCTGCTTATGGTACTCCTGATTAGTTCAGCCGGTTGTATCAGGATCGCCGGGAATGCTCTTGGAGGAGTAAAGTCCGGGACCACTGACAATGTAACGACATCCCCCGGCGGTACGGCCGGTTCTTCAGCAGCCATACCGCAAAGTGGGATCACACCTCTTCCCGATAACGTTCCAACCCCGACAATTACTGATTCTGTTGAGGAGTTTTCACCTCAACCGACACCTGATCCCTATCCGATTATTCATGGAGTACGGATCAATGCAACACCCCAGTACAGTTTCCTCACACGCACGCCGGAATTTACCAAAACGTATACTATGGGCGGTAATGCTGTGGGGCTCCTCGTCAATGTCGTTCACGGACCGTTGTATATCGAATACACTATTAACCCGAAGTACGACTGTCTCAACGATCCTGATAGCTGCCGGGGTACCGTGCTGGTACCGGTCAACCGCCCTTACATGACAATCACGGTCCGGGACAACCAGACCCAGCAGATTGTCGCTGAAAACGGGTATGCAAGGGAATACAGTTCTGACACCGGAAACTACCAGTATACCAATACCGTTGCGAGCTCGGATAGTACAGAAGCCGGTACCTACACATCAGAACCTGAACCACGGTACATTGCCATTTACCAGGAAGGCCAGTTCCAGATCATCATGGATGGGGATTATCTCGATGTAACGATCTCAATTATCACCGGAGAACCACCCGGTACGCTTACTGCACAGGAGAAATCCGCGAGCACAACACCGACACCGACCACCACACCGTCCAGACTTCCCCCAGGTGTTAGATCCAATGCCGGGGTGGGATAATGCAGTCTGTGAACCTGCGATTTGCAGGCAGATTCAAAAAATATTATCAGACTGCCATTGCCGCACTCGCCAGCCGTACTATCAAAGGAAGTGTCCTGCTTCTTGCAGTCGCGCTGGTTGCCGGTGGAACCGGTGCCGTGGTGCTCTTTATTGATCTGCCCCTTATCCTGATGGGCATACTTTCTGTACTATCGGTTGTTGCGCTGATCTTTTTTGTGGCAGCGGTCCGGGCCCGGTTTTTCCCCCATTCAATTCCCGATGTAACCGTTGCCCCCGTACCAAGAGTCAGCCCGGATAAAGAACCGAATGCAGAATCCGGAACTTCCCGGGCCCGGCTGACGTACCGTGATCTCCCGGCACACATCCTTGTAGTACCAATGTCGATGGGAAACCGGACCGACCAGGGCGATGCATCGATCCTTGCAGCCTGCATCGTAGCAATCCTGACCGGTTACACCGCACTCTTTATCGATCTGCCTCTGCTGCTCCCCATTCTCCTTGGGGTTATTTCACTTGCCACGCTGGCCCTTACTGTCCTCGCGGCGGCATTCAGGTTTTCCCCGGCACAGATGGCAGTGTTTGTTGCGGCGTTGCACAAGACCGCGCCTTCAGGCACCGTGCCTGATCAGCCTGCCGGTGATGAACCGGGACCTGACCCTGAAACAGCACCTGAAGATCTCCCGGAAAAACCGGCCGGGGGAATCCGGGATGTATACTGGGTCCAGTCTCCATATGTGTACATAAAGATTGAACGGCAGGGAAACATCGGGTTTGTCTATACCGTCGTTGAACCTGTGATCACCACCCGGGAAAAAATTGTCCTGCAGGAGACCTACAACTACCTGCGGGATGTCATCATTTACGATGCTCCTGAAAAATCACCGGTTGACCCGCTCAAACGGGAAAATATTTACCGTATCCTCCGGGAATACGACCCCACGATCACCCTTGAACGGTTACCGATCCTCTACTATTTCCTGCAGCGTGACCTGTCGGGTTTTGGTCTCCTTGAACCACTCATGCACGATCCGGCGCTTGAAGATATCAGCTGCAATGGCGAGAACCTGCCGGTTTTTGTATTTCACCGTACCTATGGGAGCCTTCCCACGAGCGTGCTCTTCCACGTGGGAGAACTCAACCAGTACGTGCTCAAACTTGCCCAGAAAGCAAACAAACAGATCTCGCTTTCAAACCCGATGGTGGATGCCTCCCTGCCTGACGGTTCACGGCTCCAGGTCACCTACAGTAACGTCATCTCCACGAAAGGGAGTTCATTTACGATCCGCAGGTTCCGTGCAGATCCGATGACCCCCATAGATCTCATGAAGTTCGGGACATACAATGCCGAGATCCTTGCCTTCCTCTGGCTGGTCATCGAACACCGCAGAAGCCTGATCATTGCCGGGGGAACGGCAAGCGGGAAGACCTCGACCATGAATGCAGTCTCCCTTTTTATCCCCCTTAATTCAAAGATCGTGTCATTGGAGGATACCCGGGAGATCCAGCTTCCCCACAAGAACTGGCTTGCCACCCAGACCCGGGAGCTCAGTACTCCCGGAATGGCCGGGGACATCGACCTCTTCTCGCTCTTAAAATCCTCCATGCGGCAGCGTCCCGAGTACATCATTGTCGGGGAAGTACGAGGAAAAGAAGCCCAGACGTTATTCCAGGCAATGAATACCGGGCATGCCACCCTCTCAACCATCCATGCCGGCAGCGTCAAGGAAGCTATCAACCGGCTCACCCATGAGCCGATCAATGTGCCATCCGTTATGTTTACCGCGCTCGACCTTGTCGTTAACCAGGCCGTCTTTACCTACGGCAACACCCGGGTGCGGCGCTGTGCCACCATCAACGAGATCTCGGTGGACGCTGAGGGAAATATTATCCCGGTAAAATTGTATGAATGGGATGTCAAAGATGATAAGTTCCACAAGGTCGCTCAGCATTCACGGGTACTGAAAGAGATTGCCCTCATGCGAAACTGGTCCATGGACAGACTCACAGAAGAACTCAAAAAACGCGAAGAATTCCTGAAAGTGGCCGTTGACGTCCCAACACCGGATATAATCGATCTCGCAAACGCGATCCACGAACTCGGTGAATGAGATGACGGTTCTCTCGTTTCTTAAGCGGGCAGGTACCTCGCTTGAGAATTTTGAACTGATTGTGCTTGGTACGCATCTCCAGGATGATCTCCGTTCTGCCCACCTTCCATATACCGCTGAACAATATCTTCGTACCATCAGGATCAATTCTGCCGCATCTATTGCATTTTTTTTCGGGTTCTTTGCCTTTGTCAATTTTACCGGTTATGATTTCGGACTCTTTACCCTGATTCCCCCCACCATGTTCTGGATTTTCCTCTTTGCCATTACGGTGCCCGGCGTGTACCTTCTCCAGATCTATCACCCGGTGTTGCTTGCCCGCGGGAGAAAGTCCAAAATTGATATTGACCTGCCCTATGCGGTCTCCTACATGCAGGCACTCTCCACGACGATGTCCCCTTTTGAGGTCGTAAAAAAAATCTATGAGGAAAAATCGATGTTCGGGGAAGTCTCCCTCGAATTCGGCCAGGTTGTCAGGGACGTGGAACTTTTCGGCGACGATCTGATCACGGCCCTGCACAATCTCCAGAAAACGACCCCCTCCCCGTTATTCCGGGACTTTATCAACGATCTGGGCGTAGTGTACGAGAGTGGCGGCGACATTACTGCTTACCTCTCATCAAAAACCGCGTTCTTCCATGAACAGGCCCGACGGGAACTTGCGCTCGTACTCCAGACAATCGAGATCATGGCAGAAGTGTACGTCTCTGCCTTTGTCGCCGGGCCGATTGCTATGATCATCATGATTGTAGCCCAGGGAATGACCAGCCAGTCGAGTATGGGCTGGCTTCTTCCTTTGATGTACCTGATTATACCGGTCGGGGCGATTATTATGATCTGGATGCTTTCGATGATGCTGCCCTCGGAAAACCTTGAGATCACTAGACGGGAGGTGGCCACCTCAGATTTCAGTTCCGGGGTCAGGGCGGGGGATAATCCTTTCCTGGAAGATGCCTCCTTTTACAAGTTTCTTGAGGCAAAAAAGAACGAGCACCGGATATTCAATATGCTCCGGCACCCGTTCCGCACTTATATCACCAACTATGATTACGGGCTGATTGCCGGTGCTGCCTGCGCAGGCATTTTTGCTGTAATCCTGATGACGGGGGGTATGGATGCACTGTTCCCGAAAAATGCATTCCAGGCAGGGGTCTGCCTGATCATCATCGGCTTTATGGCACCGGTCTCCCTTGCCTATGAAGGGCGTCGGTGGTTTGTGAGCAACGTTGAGGCTAATATCCCTGAATTTCTTCGTGAGCTGTCCGATCTGATCGAGATTGGGCTCACCCTGCCGGATGCCATTTACCGGATCTCCCATGCAAAACTGGGCCTTCTGAGTTCGGAACTGGCAATTGTGTCCCGGGATGTCGGCACCGGTGCGTATATCAGTTCCGCGCTGATCCGCATGGAAGAGCGGATCGGGCTTGTCTCGGTGAAACGGGCAATATCCCTGCTTGTAAAAGCAAGCGAGATCACATCAAACCTCCGGGATATATTTCTCATCGCCATCACCGATTTTGAACATTATCTCAAACTGAAAACTGATCGGTTTAATACGGCGATTGTATATGTCATGATCATCTACCTGTCGTTTGGGATCTACCTGTATACGGCGTACGAACTCAACGGGCCGTTCATGTCCAGTTTTTCCTCCTATAATCTCAATTTCAATATCGCTCAGAACATAACGGATATGTTCAGTATTGGCATCATCCTCGGCCTGTTCTCGGGTATCATGGCCGGCCAGTTCAGTTCGAACAGCATCCTTGCCGGGTTCAAGCACAGCATTATCCTTCTCGCGGCATCGGTGGCGATGTTTGTATTTATTTTATGAGGTGCGGAACATGAAGAAAAAAAATGAGAACAGCCGGGCGGTATCCGGGGTGGTAGGCGAGATGCTCATGATCGGGATCGTGCTGATCCTCGCCGCGGTTTTTACCTCACAACTTCCGAATTACCTGCCGTCAGAGCGCAGTCCTACGGTCACGATCAGGATGAGTACCGGTACCTATGGGAACGACACCATCACTTTCTGGCACAAGGGCGGGGACTGGGTAAAAGTCAATACACTGAAAATTATTATTTCGGATCCACCGACAAATTTTTATGAACAGATTACTTCAGGAGATACTACTAATTTTACATTCGTTCCCGACGCTGCCGAAGCCAGCGACACTCAGACATTTGATCTTGGAGGCAATATTACCGTTATTTCCGGGCAGCCACTTGATAATACTATGACGGTCACCCTTGCCACGGATCGTGCGGTGCTCTTCTCCGGTGTTGTAAGTGGAGAACAACCATGAAGGACGATGCGGTTGCCCCGGTCATTGCCGTTATGCTGATCCTCGCGGCGATTGTTACGTTCTTCTCGATCTATAACGCGATCTATGTTCCCTCAATGAAAGAATCATCAGAGGTCGGGCACCTTCATAACGTGGAGGAATCGTTTGAGAAATTTTCATCGGATATCGACTACGCAGCCTCATCCCACCAGAATTATCTCACCTTCAGCGAACCCGTCCAGCTCGGTGGCGGCGATTTTATGTTTAACCTGCTCAAATCAAGCGGGACGCTGAGTGTCGTTCAGGATCGGAACACGAGTCGGGTGAGTGAAAATACGATCTACAATCTCACATTCTATGCCAATGATGATACTACCACGTCGATTGGATCACTAAACGGGACTCTGGTCAATTTCTCATACGAACCCACCAGCAATTTCTGGCAGGATCAGGGATACCAGTGGCAGTACGGCTACATCAACATAACAAAATACGGCGGCATGCTCAAGACACCTTTGTCGTACGATACTATGGATAATGTCACTAATGCGATTGAATCAGGATCCCTTTTAACATTTGCAAAATCATTCGCGACAGTTGATTACACGGTGAACACGACCCCGCCCCAGGGCAATACCAATCCGGGGGGGAATTGTTCCAGCCTCGATCTCGTGGCGGTCAATATTACTGCCTCCCCGGATCACTCATTTATCAGCAGCAACGGGTACGGCACGCTCAAACTTACCTCGAATGTGAATTCAACACCGTTTCCATCACAGATTACAAATATTACATTCATGTCGGATCAGGAGCCATTCGGTAATGCAACTGTCGATAATTTGAACGAAACTCTCTTCAAGGTCAGTACCGTCTGCGGGTATAATATTAATCCCGACCCGAGTGGCACTAATACCTCACTTCACCAATACCAATATGATATTACCCAAACTGAAGATAGTCCGATTAACGTCAACCTTACTGTTGTGGAGATCCAGATAGAAGCATACTGATCGCACACTTCTTTTCAGGAGCCACCTCCTTTTCCGGTATCCCTGCACATGAACCGGCAGATCGGTCAGGAACGCGATCAAAAAACTGACAACATCTCTTCAGTCTGCCTGACTTTCCTGTACCCTGTCGTTTAAATTTGATAATTAACCTGCAATTCCATGCATCGGCAGATAATAATTTTTAAAAATTCATCCACTCAATGAGCGGGGACTCCTCGCTTTCTGAAGGAATACGCGATGCCATTCATAAGTACATTACCTCTTACAAATGGTTGGCGGACGTTAAGGGAGAACGTGAAGGCGTTATCACGATGGTCTATGATCACAATCGGCGCAACCTTTTAACAACGATCACGGACATCAAGCACGAATATCCCCCTCAACGCATCTCTCCACTCGCACGTGACCCATAACCGGTGTCTGGAAGTGATCCTCCTCACTCTGGTGACGGGGCACAGTTCAAGATGCTGGATGAGCGATTGATGGCCGAAAAAGGAGGCGGAGGTCGGTGAAGCTGACAACTATTACCGTTGAAGAGTGCCAGCACTTTTCACCCCATAGATCACGTGTCGTGCGTCTATGAGCGGATAAAATTTCCCGAATACCAAACAGATTTTAGATCCCGTTATTGAAGATCAATCGGATATTTTGATCCTGTCGTATGCACATCCGGGTGGAAGGATTATTCATGAATCGGAGTTTATAACGGTCGCTCGCCATCACATTCAACAACAGAAGAAACAGATTATAGCAAATCCAAAAATTTCAGATATGTTGTATCCTGATAATTTTTGAGACAAAATTTTTCTTTGAAAAAAATCCTAAAGGAATATTACGAGATTATCCTCAATGTCGGATCTCTGCACAGTTTTGTGTGTGCGGATACGATCCGTCAGGTACCTGAAAAGAGCCGGGTCCGCCTTTACCATGCCCCCCTGGAAAACCCTTCCACCCTGCCATCTTCCTTATGACCCCTCACTACTCTACCCCCAATCCGGGCTCATTTCAGCCCCCGATCACTCTTTGACCTGTCCAAAAGAAGCCCGTATCGGGCTCCGTTTCAAAATAACCCCAAATTGGGCTTATTTTTGAAATCGGACAAATTAAAAAGGACCCGATAACGCAGTTCTTTTGGCAGATCTCAGGTGAAATTGCCATTTGGACGATCCGAAAAATGATCGCTGCCGGAACGCGAATATGGCCCACTAAAGGGCATTATATGGGGCTCAATTTTGGCTTATTTTTTAAAACAGACGCAAATTTACAGCCAGATTTTACGCACCCCAAAATGTTTATATACCCGGATCTCTGTGCGGCAGGTCTCCGGTGCGTATGGCAAAAAAAGGTCTGTTGAGTTATCGGAATTGCGGCGATTCATACACATTCCATCTAAACAAAGTTTATCTTTTCAATGTACTTTTTCCGGTGTAAAGTTTAGTTCAGAACCCACGAGTATGCTTTTTACTGGTGCATAACCTGCTCTTTTCCCAGCCACGCATCGCTCTCGTACGCTGCTGCGATCAGTTTCCGGGTATAAGGATCCTTTGGGTCGTGCAGGATCCCGCGAGGAGTTCCCTGCTCAACAATACGGCCCTCGTGCATCACTGCCACGGTGTCGCTCATCTGTTCGATAATCTGGAGATCGTGAGAGATAAACAGGAGTGTAAGGTTTGTTTTTTTCTGTATCGTTTTTACCAGGCTGAGCACCTGTGCCTGCACGGAGAGATCGAGCGCCGCGGTGGGTTCGTCTGCGACAATAAATTCGGGCTTGAGTGCGAGCACCCGGGCAAGAGCCACGCGCTGCTTCTGGCCTCCTGATATCTCGAAAGGAAACCTGCCGATCAGATCCGGCTGGAGCCCGACCAGATCGAGCAGTTCAAGGACCCGGTCTTCCCGATCCTGTGGCTCAACGAGATTCCATATCTTCAGCGGTTCTGCTATGCATTCCTGAATTGTCATCCGTGGATCAAGCGAGGTATCCGGATCCTGGAACACAATCTGCATCCGCGGACGGATCTGCCGCAGTGCCGTGCGGGACAGTGCCATCAGGTTCACGCCATCGAACCGGACCGTTCCGCTTGTCGGCTCTATGAGACGGAGGGCAATCCGCCCGAGCGTGGTCTTCCCGCTCCCGCTCTCTCCGACAAGCCCCAGTGACCCGCCTTTTTTAATGGACAGAGAAACGTTGTTTACTGCCATCGTCTTCTGTTGGCGAAGGAAACCTTTTGTGTAGATCTTTGTGATGGCTTCAAGTTCAATCATACAGGAAACACCGGACCTGGCGTGTATCTCTGGTCTCCTTAAGGGTGGGATGAAGGGTATTGCACCGGTCTGTTGCTGACGGGCATCGTGCACAAAACCTGCAACCACCGGGAAGATGTGCCGGTGTCGGGCTCATGCCGGGGATCGGGTGGAGACCGGCCGAGGGAAGCGATGCAAGGAGCCCCTGCGTGTAAGGATGCATTGGCAGTGCAAGTACCTCCTTTGTCGGCCCGGTCTCAACGATCTCCCCGGCATACATTACAACGATCCGCGTACCGAGAAACGACGCGGTTCCCATGTCATGGGTGATAAGAAACAGGGTCCTGTTATCTGCGATCTGCTTTTTAATCAGGTGCAGGATCTGGGATTTGACCTGTGCATCCAGTCCGGCAGTCGGCTCATCGGCAATGATAAGCCGGGGGTTGCAGATAAGGGCAAGGGCAATAAGGATACGTTCCCGCATTCCCCCGGAGAACTCGTGGGGGTATTGTCCTGCCGCTGTTTCGGGCTTGTCAAATCCCAGTGCGGACAGCAGCCGGAGCGTTTCGCGCCGTGCTTCGGTTGCCGGGAGAAGATGGTGGATCAAAAGCGGCTCTGCAATCTGATTGCCGATTGTCATGACCGGGTTGAGGGTGTTTGCTGAGTTCTGCGAGATCATGGCAATCTCTTTTCCCCGGATCTTTTGCATCGTCCGGTCCGGGGCAGACAAAATCTCCTGATCCCCGTACCGTATCGTCCCGCTTATCATGGCATTTTTTGGCAGAAGACCCATGATCGCCATTCCTAAAACGGTCTTGCCGCACCCGGACTCCCCGATAAGGCTGATAGTATCCCCGCTTCGGATGTCCAGGTCAACAGAGTCTACGGCCCTGATTTCTTCGGAACGGGTAGAAAAAACCACCTTCAGGCCGGAGATACGGATCAGCTCCATGTATGCCCCCCGCCCTGTTGCCTCATATCCGGTTCACCTCAACCCGGGGGTTAAACTTCTTCTCGAAACTGTAGCCGATCATCGCAAGGGCAAGGGAGATCCCGATAACGGCAATCCCTGGCGGCAAAATCCACCACCAGAGGCCAAGGGCAATTCCACCCTGGGAGTATGCATTCTGGATCATCGTCCCCCAGTCAACGATCGAAGTATCCCATATTCCAAGAAAACTCAGTCCCACTCCCATCAGCAGGAAACGCTGGGACGCGGAAACAAACCTGACCATAACAAGCGGCATAACGTTTGGCAGGATATGACGGTACATGATGTGAAAATCGGAGGCGCCGATCGCTTTTGCCCCTTCAATATAGTTCATCCGGGCGATCGAGAGTACCTGTGCCCTCATGATCCGTATGCCGTAGATGCTGCCAAGAAGCCCCATGAGAAGGCTTACTATAATGAGGCTTGCTTCGGGTGTCCCGAATGAGAAGAACGTGATAAGGACAATAAGCAGGATAAACTGCGGGATTGGCATGAAAGCATCGATTGTACGGCAGGCAATCTCATCAACCCAGCCTCCGTAATACCCGATAACGATTCCTATACTCGTGCTGATAAGTACCGAGAACAGCGCGGAGAAAAACCCAAAGAGCAGTGTTATGCGTGATCCATAAACGAGCTGGGCAAAGATATCCTGTCCAATATTATTTGTCCCGAAAATATGCCTGTTATCCGGTGGCTGGAGAGGTTTTCCGGTAATTGCGGTAGGTCCCAGGGGAGCGATCAGCGGGGCGGCAACTGCTATCACGATGTAGGTGCACAGGACCGCGATACTCACCCAGAAGATAATCTTCCTACTCATCGTCTCCCATCCTGATCCGTGGATCGATTATAGAGGAGAGGATATCCGCAAGCAGCATCGCGCCGATGGTCAACAGGGAATCCAGAAGGAAGATGCCCTCAAGAAGGGGCAGATCGCGCATCGTGAGCGCTTCTGTAGTAAGAAAGCCAATCCCCGGCCAGGAGAACACCGTCTCGATGAACACGTTTCCCATGATGATCGCAGCGCACTGGAATGTGGTGATCGTGACCATAGGAAGGAGGGCATTTTTAAGGGCGTGACGCCACAGGATGCCACGTTCGTCGAGCCCTTTTGCACGTGCAGTGGTGATGTAATCTTCCCCGATGACCGTGATCATCGAGTTGCGCATCACATAGTAATTCCCGGTAGCAATAAAAAACGTCATCAGGGCGATGGGCATGATCGCATGGTACAGCAGGTCGGGAATGTTGAGGCCGGTTGTGAGTACGCTGATGCTGCTGTACCCGCCGAGAGGAAACCACCGGAGGTAAAAGGAAAATACCATCACTGCCATGATCGCCCACCAGAACTCCGGGATCGCACGGATCACAATCATGACGTTGAAGATCGCGAGATCTTTTTTCCCTCCCGATTTCCACCCCGACCAGGCGCCGATTATCGTCCCGATTAGGATCCCAAGGACCGTTGCCGGCAGAAGGATGATAAGCGACCAGCCGAGTTTCTCGAGGATCATGGAAAACACCGGCTGGCCATATACATAGGAGTACCCCCACTGCCCGTGGAGGATGTTTACGATATAGAGGACATACTGGTCGGAGAGCGGGAGGTCGAGGCCGAACTGGTGGCGGAACTGCTCGACTGCTGCCTGGGGGATCGTGTTGGAGAGCGAGAGAAGGTAGTTGGTGATATAGTCTCCGGGCATGAGGTGGAGAAGAAAAAATGTGATGGTGATGCAGACGAAAAACGAGGCACCACTGTAACAGAGGCGACGCAGGAGATATTTCCCGCTGATCATGCCAATACTCCCCTGATTTTTTTAATGTATTCATCGCAGGTCATCGCAATTGTCCTGTTTTTTGTATAAATGGATCCCGAAAAGACAACAGACCGGGATCTGTAATTTTTTGGCAGAGTTATATCGTCAGCGGCATGATGTGAAAAAAATGTGATCGTTCTTTTTGTCTTTTGCAACCTCATGTGGCGATTGTTTACGGCGACTGTACCGGTGTCAGGTTTTCGAGGACCTTTGGATCAGTGATGCTATGATATCCCGGCCCGATATCCCAGCCGGTGAACCGATCCGTCCGGTATGCAACCAGCGTGTCGGTACTGGTAACCGGGACCGTGGGAACATCGCGGGCGAGGAGATCCTGCATCCGGTATGCCATCTCCTTTATTGCAGTCTGGTTGGGGGTATTCCTGATCTGATCAACGAGGCTGTTGTATTCGGGGTCATTGTAATTGTAGTAGTTTGTATCCTGGGTGGGTGTAACGGCGAAATTTACCAGTGCATCCGGGTCGTCATGAAGCATTACCGGGAATGAATCGATAAAGACCGGGTTGGCATTGACGGCGTTGCGGTACTGGGTCTGGTCTTCGTACGAAAGGGTGCTTACGCTGATCCCAAGTTCTGCCCAGTCATTTTTGAGAACCGCGATGATCTTATCATTGCCGGCGGCGCCTTTCGTGCCAAGCGGGATGGTGATCGTGACAGGGTTGCCATCGGGACCAATCAGCGTGCCATCAGCGTTTTTAACAAAACCTGCTTCCGTCAGGAGTTCCTGTGCTTCGGTCAGGTTATAATCGTACATCCCGACATCCGTCGGGTTAACATAATCCCCGGCAAGAGCCGGGAGAAGGAATGTTGTCTCCGTGGGCCGGCCTGTACCAAAGAGGGAACTGATTGTGTCACGGTCGATCGCATGGCTCATTGCATGCCGGAATGCAGATATGTTGGCCGGGTATTGATCCATGTCGAACGCAACCTCATAAACACCCGTGTCGTTGATCGAGTAAACCGCGATATCTGGCTCGCCGGACAGGCTCTGCGCCACTGCGGGAGTTATGCCGGATACCACATCGATCTCGCCGTTTTTGAGGGCAAGTACCTGGCTGTCCGGATTGGTGATCACCTTGAGGATCACACCGGTAATGTTCGGGACTCTCCCGTAATAGTTTTCATTTGTTGTTAACTGGAAATAGCCGGGCGCTGCCTGTTTGAAGACAAACGGCCCCGTACCAACAAAGGCGGTATCCTGGTAGTGCTGTGGATCGGTGACGTTCTGCCAGATGTGTTCGGGTGAGATGGTTATCCCGGGAGTCCGCGAGATCTGGTCGAGGAACCCGGAGTATGAGGTCTTAAGGTTAAAAACCGCCGTGTGATTATCGGGGCAGTCTACGGACTGGACGTCCGTGAGCACATATCCCATGGTGAGATTGTGGGATTTCATGTAGTCGTTCGTGAATTTCACGTCAGCACATGTGAACGGGACACCATCATTCCATGTGGCGTTCTGTTGGAGATGGAATGTCCAGGTCCTGGCATCATCAGAAACGTTCCAGCTCTGTGCAAGGGCAGGATCGAATTTTCCATTCCGGTCTTTGATGACAAGGCCTTCCATGATACCGACCGGCGAGCCGGCTTTCTGCATACTGCTCGTGTAAGTCAATGATGAGGGGGAATCGACCGGGATGATAACATCGGTGGGAGAGACGTTCGTCACGTTTGCTGTCCCTGGAGCAGATGATGAATCGCTTACACATCCGGACAAGGCACAGAATGTCAGGATAGCCACTACACATACGGCAATAAAAATACCGGCAGGGTTATCGTTTTGCGGCATAGAAGTATTCATTACAAAAACCTCGGAAATCCAGTTAATCGCGGAATCGTAGTGATCAATCGCATCCGGAGTTATTTAACAATTTTTCTTTAATTTTTTATCAAGTATATCATAATATGTTAACAAAGTGTGGACTTCCCTGTTTCAATCCCCTGCCGGGGATTCCCCGCAGAAAAGTATCCCATGTCCTGAAAGTCAATCAAAACAATTCCTTGCTTTAAAAAAGTTTAACCATGGGATCGAACTTTTTCTGGAATCTTTGCCATTTGATCCGAACGTTTTTTTTATCCCGCCTGATCCAGACTGCTGATTTTTCCGCGACACTTTCAGATGCTCATCAAATCTGCATTTGACAAAATACGGAATAACAATGATTATACACACGCTTTCATGAGAAAACCCCGACAAGGGAAATATTCGCATAAACTGGCAATGAGATATCAGCATGTTTCTTACGGCTCCACAAACACCGAGAAAAACAAGTCTGGACCTCCCCATATCCGGTTACCGCTGAAAAGTCACAAAGTTAACTCAGTAAAATTAATTTTAATAGATTAACAAATGATCATTGTTAAATACAATATTTTATCATGAATATGTTGGCATGGTGGTTTGATCCCAAGAAATTGATCCACCACTGCACAACAATTTTCTGAAAAATCAGGAGAAAGAACATGCATTATCTGAAGAGGTTAACAAGAAAAAATGGCGAAGATGCAGTCTCGCCGGTCGTTGGCGTGATGCTGATGCTGGTTGTGACTATCATCATCGCGGCAGTAGTCAGCGGATTTGCAGGAGGACTGATTGGAGGGCAACAGAAGTCCCCGACGCTCTCGATGGATGTGAAGGTTGTAAACACCGGGAATTATATTGGGAGCGGGCTTTCGGCGAACGTGCTGGGGGCAAGCCAGCCGATCAAATCGGCGGACACAAAATTTGTGACGACCTGGACTACCACGATGAAGAACAACCAGAGTGCTGATCTGTCATCGACACAGGAGGCCATTCCTAATGGGGCGGTCATCACAGGCGGAAACATATCACTTCCGAATACCGCAAATATCTATCTGGATCCGGGAATGAGTAAAAGTGCTAATTTAGTGACTACTGCTGTAGCACCCTTTGCAATAGGGACTGACATTACCAACACAAACCCGACCAACAGTTTCAGTTCTTCAAATAACGCCAGCTGGTTCGGGCACTACACGCTCCAGCCGGGTGTGAACCTCTTTGTCTATCCTTATGGATCGAGTTCCGGCATGGCACTGGGCGGGGCACCCGGGGATGCTGATACTTCCGGTGGATACAATGGTGTAACTCCGTATGCCTATATGTACGGCGGTACCCATTTCACCACTAATTACGTAGATCCCACGATCGCAGTCCTTGGCAGCGGCTGGGAGCAGCTCCGGGCCGGGGACACCGTGCATGTCAAGGTGATCTATATACCAACCGGTACGGCGATCTTCAGCAAGGATGTCGCAGTTACGGAGGCATAAGACCATGAAACAGTACAAGGAACATGCAGTCTCACCGGTAGTCGGTGTCATGCTGATGCTGGTCGTTACGATTATCATCGCAGCAGTCGTGAGTGGATTTGCAGGCGGAATGGCAAAAGGCCAGACAAAGGTCCCAACAGCAACCATCCAGGCTCAGTTCAGTACCACATCTGGCCTGCAGATCGTCCACGCAGGTGGCGATGTACTCCCGGCTGCAGGTATCGTCATCACGGTCAAGAACGGCCCGTCATTCGGCCCGAACCTTGAATCGTACTCGACCAATACGGTTGATCTGGCGAATGTGACCAACGCGGCCGGTACACCGGTTGCGTTCCGCAACCCGACAACCGGGCAGCTCGACGGGTACAACATCACCGCACTCGCCCCGGGGGACACTTGGTACGTGAACATCACTAACTGTAATCCGACGTTCTTCCAGCCAACCGTATATTCTAGCCATGGGACCTATAACTATGACGGCAGTCGCTGGAATTTCGTTTCCACTTCAGGTACCGTCAATCCCACAACCGACAGTTTCTGGGCACTGAACTTTGTAAACCCCGTCAACATCGGGAAACAGTTCTACCTGGATGTGAACGACAAGGCATCCGGATCCCTGATCTCACGGGCCGTGGTCACGATTTCCGGGTAACCGGGAGTTGTGGAATCTCACAACAATCGTCTCGATGAACGGGGCGGGAAAAACCGGTTGTAAACAGTTTGTTTACGCCGGCACCGTCCCATCACAATTTTTTTCTTTTTTACTCTCCCGTCAGGAACGGTTGAACGACAAACCTGTAGGACATGACTGAAACACCTCTTCCTTATTTATCCGGAATTTTCCGATTAGATCCCTGGTCGGACCTGGATTACTGGTTGGAACCCGCAATTTTTTTATGGGATAATGCTAAACTTACCATTAAAGTAAAATATTTATTATTACCCAATGGTTCCGGCACGGTTGTACCCATCCGCATGGTAGTTTGAGGCCGGCATTACACCTGCGGGGACTATTCAGAAGACAGAAAGGAAGTATTCATGGAATGCACCTATTGTGAACGGACCTGCGAGATCCAGGAAAACAAGAACGGTTACTGTAAGATGTACCGTAACGATCAGGGAACCATAACGGAAAACTACCCGGACCGATACCTCAACATCTACCCGGTCTCCAGCGAATCCATCCCGATGCTCCACTTTTACCCGAATGGCATCTTCCTTTTGATCAGTACCATCGGCTGCAACTTTGCCTGCGAAGGCTGCATCTCGGAGTTCCAGACTACCCGTAAGGGCACCCTTCAGGAGATCCTCACCCCCCACACCCCGTACGAGATCCTCGATATCGCACGCGAAGGCACCTGCCGGGGCATCACCTTCTGCCTCAACGAACCCGCCGTCTCCCTTCCCACGTTTCTCCGGGTCGCACGGGCGGCAAAAAACGAAGGCTTCCTTGTCGGGTGCTCCAGCAACGGTTACATGACTCCAAAGGCATTGCAGAGCCTGCTCCCGTACCTGGACTTTGCTAATATCGGCCTCAAAGGATCTACTGACGAGCGGTACCGGGAATGTGGCGCGGCATCCGCGGCCCCGGTTTACCGGAACGTGAAAATTCTGTACGATGCCGGGGTTGCAGTCGAAGTATCCACCATGTACCTTAATGGAAGAGAACAGGAAGTGATCGGGGCAGCGGAACGCATCCGGGCGATCTCTCCGTTAATCCCGTTCCAGGTGATGAGGTTTGTTGCAACCCACAAGGAACTCGAACCGCTGTCACCGACCCGGGAGCAGGGCGAGCAGCTCTGTACGGATCTGCGCCGGTACCTCGACCATGTGTACCTGTTCAACACACCGGGGACGACCGAACTCGACTCCCGGTGCCCGGTCTGCGGGAAAACCATCATCCACCGGGTCTTTTTCGGGCCCATGGCGGCACGGGTAATCTCCTGCCGGCCGGATGGCGTGTGCAGCTGCGGGTATCGTTACCCCCACACGGGGGAGGTTGACCCGGTCTTTGAGGGGGAGGTGCGAGTCCTTGGCGGGTACCGGTCGATCATGAGTGCAAAGTTTATCGCAAACATCATCCGGCTCCTCGGGGTTACTGATGATGGGGAAATTGACCGGCTCTGCACCATGATGATCGCGAACGGTTACCTCCGTTCCCTTGAGGCACAGAAAGACAGTATCGAAACCTTCACCGGTATGCTCCACTATGTTTCAGGGCTTGCAGGGCGAACCGAACAGGCAGAACGTATCATAAATTACGTGCAGTCCATCTTTGCTGATGTAGAAAAACGGGTTGCAGACGCAGAAAAACCCCGGGTCTACGCAGCCTGCTTCCACCCGCTCTTCCCGGTGTATGCCGCCAAGTTTGTAAACACCCTCATCGAAACCGCCGGGGGAACAAGCCTGAACCGTGAGCAGGACTTTAAGGAGAGCACGGATCCTGAATATACCGTTGAGGCTCTCAACCGCCTTGACCCGGAGGTAATCATTTTTACCGGCCATTTTGCCCCCACCCTTGATGAATTTTACACCACCTGCCAGGATATGGGGATCACGTGTCAGGCGATCTCCAGAAAGCGGGTGTATATCATGGACAGCGTGTATGCAACGGGAACCCTGGGCTGGATTATCGGGCTCATGGACGCGGCAAATATCCTCCACCCGGAGATCTTCTGTTATTCCCTTGCCGGTGAGAGGGCACGGCTGGATCAGCTGATTGCAAGCGTCGGAATGTGAGGCGCTCTCCCGGTTCACACACCAGCGTTTTATCAGGATCCGGAGAATTGATCAGGGATTGCCCGGCGCAGGTATTCCGGAGTAATGGTTTAAAAATAATTTACAGGAACGGGAGAAGTGAGGAAAACCGGCAAAACAAATGTTACCTCTACCGATCCTGAGAAAAACGCAATTCTATCCGCAGCAGTCGTGTGCCGGGATAGAAATCGTCATGTGTTCACACACCTTTCCGGTCTGGCACAATCTCATCAGCCCCCCCAACGTTCAGTCATTGTATTTAATAAATGAAAAAGTTAGTACAATATTGTGGACATGATGCAGGGCGGGATGCATACGGATAGTCCGGATCAGGGGACACCGGACTGCGGGCAAACCTGTTGGCGGGACCGGTGGCGGCAGCAGCGGCTTTGCCTTCTCGAAACACGAAAAGCAGAGGGCAACAGTTTCTGGAACGACCAAAAGGCGATAAAAAAACATTTCATCCGGGATTTGAACGAGTGGCGAGTGCAGGCCGAGGCCCGGATTGCCGGCATGAGAATAAAGGGCGGGTCGCGGGTTCTTGACATCGGCGCCGGAACCGGTGTGCTCAGTGTTCCCCTTGCCGCACATGGGTGTGAGGTTACGGCCGTTGAGCCCTCACCCGTGATGGGAGAAGCCCTTCGCGAGTACGAACACGGGCAAAAGACCCGGGAAATCACCCTGATCCCCAAACGCTGGGAGGATGTGACGCTCGCAGAACTGGGGGAACCGTACGATGCCGTCATTGCCTCATATAGTCTCATGGTGACCGATATCGGCGACGCCGTTTTCAAAATGCAGCAGTCCTGTCGCGGCACCGCTCACATCTTCTGGTTTTTAACCCAGCCACTCTGGGCGCAGGTCAATGCCGGTGTATGGAAACAGCTGCACGGAGCGGAATTCTGCGGTGAGCCGACCGCAGACTGCCTGTGGCAGGTGCTCTATGAGATGGGGATCTATGCAGATCTTGCCGTTGAACCCGGGTGCGATCCTGCGGTCTATGCCTCCATTGAAGATGCAGTTGCAGAATTTTCCGGCCGCATGAACTGCACGACACCGGATCAGCAGGAGATCCTCCGTACATACTTCAGACGGGCACTGAAAAAAACCGAAACAGGCTACTGTGTGAACGGCCGGGCCCTCGGAACCCATATCTGGTGGAATGCCCAGGATCAACTGATACATGAATGAGGATACGCCGGTACTGGCAACAGGACGTCACAGCCTGTTCGTGGATGTTGAAATGAAAACAAGATACCCAAACGTTTTGATCGGCCTGTATCCCTGCCATGCTTTCCATTCCGGACGGGGTCGCGATCACCATTGATACCTGATCATCCCGATGTGAGTATCCCTGTTGTCACAGGGACTTTGCCAGGTCCTCTCGATGCAACAGGAAAGTCTTGAGGGCATACGTCTGGAAAAACCCTGCATTTCATAAACAGAGAACATTCAAAGGAGACCTCACCATGAAATCGAAAAGTACCTCAACGGTCTGTGCGCAGGGATCTGCCGCCCCGACCCGGGATCCCTTCTTCTGGAGGGAACAGTGGCGGCAGCTGAAACTCGCTCACTGTGCCGTGCCAAACTACGGTAATGCCCGGCAGTTCTGGGCGAACAGGAAAATGATCGATACTGTCTATATGAAAGGCAGAAAAAAACACGGGAAGACAGATGATGCACGATTACACGCGATGAACATTCCCGATGGCGCACGCGTCCTTGATATCGGGGCCGGGCCGGGAACCTACGCGGTGCCGCTTGCAGCCCGGGGTTGCCGGGTCACGGTTGTCGAACCATCACCAGTCATGCGGGAAGCACTTGCAGAAAATATGCGCAAAAACAAGATCCGTGATATCAGGATCATCCCCAAACGCTGGGAGGACGTTACAGGACAGGAGTTGTTCGGGCCTTTTGATGTTGTGATTGCATCGTATTCGCTTACCATGATGGACATCGGAAAAGCCCTTCTTAAGATGCAGGCATGCTGTGCCGGAACCATTCACCTGTTCTGGTTCCTGACTCCACCCGCATGGGTGCAGGTAAACAAGGATCTCTGGCCATTGCTTCACGGGGGTGAATTTCCCGGGGAGCCTATGGCTGACTGGCTCTGGCAAGTACTCTGCGAGATGGGGGTCTATGCAAATATCCAGGTTGAGGTGAAGTTTCCCCCGCCGGTTTATGAAACAGTTGATGATGCAGTCAAAGAATTCTCCCGACGGCTGAACTGCTCCACACCTGCACACGAAGAAACGGTCAGAAATTATTTCCAGTCGGTCCTGGAACAACGGGAGCAGGGACTGGTTCTTGGTGTTGAAACCCTTGGTGCCCATATATGGTGGAATCAAAAACCGCCGGCAGGATCGGTAGAGACCACGCATGCCAATGGATCCGCGGTTAATACTCAGGTTACAGAAAATAACAGGGATGATTGAAATGAGCGATTACGACGTTCTCTTTAACAAGGCAAAGGAATTCCACGGGCATGTCTGCCCCGGTATCGTTCTCGGGACCCGGCTGACCATTGCAGGTCTGCGCGAGCTGGGGATAAATCCCCATGAACCGATCCACAACCTGATCGTGTATATGGAGATTGATCGCTGCGGTACCGATGCAGTCCAGGCAATTACCGGGTGTTCGCTGGGACACCGCAGCCTCAAGCACAAGGACTTCGGGAAGTTTGCAGCGACGTTTGTGGATACAACAACCGGAAATGCAGTCCGTGTATCGATCTGTGAGAAGAACCGGGCTGAACACGACAAACTCAATCCAAAAGATCTCTTAAAATTACTTTCAGATATTCCGGAGGATGAAATCCTGAACATTGAACACGTCAGGATCACGATTCCAAAAGAAGACCTTCCGGGGTTTCCGGCAGGTAAAGCCATCTGCAGCACCTGCGGTGAGCAGATTTCGGATAACCGGCACAGGGTAATAGACGGAAAGGTACTGTGCAGGAATTGTGCCGGAGAATCGTATTATACCGTTATTGGAAGAGCATAACAGGGCATACCCTCCCACACGGCAGATCCTGTTGTACAACAGGAAAGCCTCTATATTCACAAACCATGTATTCACCTTGTCTGGTATGAAATAACACACAAACGGGTTATCAGGACGATTTTCCTAAAAAAATCCCAAAAATCATTATATCAGTTTTCAGAGTCATGAAAGGAGTTGAACAATTTTGCAAAATACTACACCGAACGAAACCAAAATAACCGATACAAAAATGCAGAAAACCGCCCAAAAAAAAGCCGTGACCGGCACGAGTGCTCACCCATCTGCAGTTGCACCGAAAGTAACATCCTCTCTGTCAAAAGGCGTGAAATCAATTAAGCATGAGTCTCACAAGATCAGGTACCGCAGGGACCATCCAAAAGCAGCGGCCGGTGTAGCCACCCCGTCCTCACCGGTCCTGAAATAACCTGTCATCCTCGTAACCATACATTTAACCCATATCTTTTTTTTCAGCGATTATGTGAAAGGTGCGCACATATAAAAAGTAATTATTTTATTCAAAAATGGTTTGAATAATTATTCATTGAGACTTCTTCTGTACTATTCTTGACCCCCTATCATATCAATTCAAATTAATCTTATACTCCACCTGTTCAATCCCGGGGGGATTATCCCACGCGGCAAGGGGCGGAGCCCCGATGAGCGTCTTCTAAAAAAATCCCCCCGGCCCAACAACACGTATTTCTCATTAACAGGAAAATCAGGCACACCATTTTTGAGTGTGGTTAACGGTGGAGGTTACATTGGATTTATGCGAAAACGGAGGCTGTAAAATTTCAACAGAATGAAAAAACAAAAAGAAAATTCCGGTTAACTGTGAAACCGGGGTAAAACGATATCAGACCCTGATTTTAAATCAATCGATACTACAAAAATGGTTTTACAAAGGGGAGATTATGGATCGCAGTCACATGATCAGGAAGGAGCGGGCGCGATCGCAGGTATACCCAAAACCGTTTGTGTACATGAGAATGAGGCGTCCCGGGGATATAGTATGATGTGCGGGAACTATTGCACCCGGGAGGCGATACCACGCACGTACTCATAAAAGCGGCCTTAAAAAAAATGGGGAGATGCTGGTCCTGATACGCTGGCAGTTGATGGAGGAGTTTGTCCGGAAGAGAAAAATGCGAGAGCAACCGTGGCGAATTCCTCTACGGTTATCCCCGCCCGGCTTCCCCCGGGATGAATTTCGGCACTAATATATATGGATCCCCTCTCACGATCTGGTAGTATCTTCCAGTGCCGGATCCGATGATCCAGGCCAGTTTTACCGGGTGTGAAATGAAAAGATGAATCTCCGTCAGTATAGTACAGCAGTTTTGATCTCGATTGTGTTTTTGTCCGCACTTGTCGGACCGGTGTCGGGACATGATTACCCTGTCGACCCGTCTACCTTTTCCCTGCCGGTGTTCCAGAATTTCCTGAATACAACTTCTGCTGGCGACACGATCACGTTTGGAGAGGGAACTTACTATATCCATGATCTCTTAATCGTCACGGATAATCTCACCTTCCAGTCAAACCAGTCGTACGGAGGTACGACCCAGAATACGATTCTTGACGGGATAAATGGTCCAGCTGCTACGAGTATGGGTATACTCTATAATATTTCTGGAGGCTACCCGATCGAGGTTACTCATATTACCATCAGCCACCTGACGTTACGGAACGGATTTTCGCAGATTTCAGATGGTGGCGGCGCCATAGACAGTTATGCCAATGTAACCGTTATCTCGTCGGATTTTTTCAATGATTCGGCACCGGGAAAGTATGGCGGGGCTATAAACATTCATTCTAATGGCCAGAACCTGACGGTTACCGGGTCAAATTTCACCTGGTGCCATTCAGGGTATGGAGGCGCTCTTTCCGGTGGAAATAATGCCTACGTTATTGTCAATTCGTCATCATTTACTAATTGCTATGCGACCAATGGTGGATTGGGTTTCGCAGGCGCAATTTATGGAGGACAGGGCGGGACAATTAATTTCTGCCGGTTCGGGAATATCACCTCTGACACTGGGGGTAAAATTGTTTCTAATGGCGGGGGCGCTCCTTTAAATGTGAATGAGAACTGGTGGGGGACGAACTCTCCGACGTCTTCTTTGACAGGAGGTTTAACCATACCCACGTACCTGGAACTGGGTATTACTGCTACACCGACAGGGATTTCAACCGCTCATACCAGCACCATCCAGGCAAACCTCAGTTACGACAATACCGGCACGCTCGTGGCACCAAACATCCTCCCGGACGGCATACCGGTCATCTTTTCCATCGGGTCCGGGCCGGCGGGGGCGGCATTATCCGCAGCGCAGGTCCTGACCAGGGGTCACCAGGCAGCCACAACGTTCTCATCGCCGGCAGCCGGGACCGCTCTTGTCAACGCTTCCGTTGACGGCTTTAACGTATCGGTAAATGTCCCGGTCACTGCGGCACCTACCCCGACATCTTCCGGCCACCAGAGCACCGGTACCTGCTACTTGTGCAGTTCCGGTGCAGGCGACCGGGGCTACACCGGCCCGCAGACCACTCCGCTGGGGCTTGGCCCGAGCCCGACAAAAACCCTCCCGGCAACCCCGGTTATCCCGGAAGTAACACCTGCCATCCTTTCCCCTCATCCGCTCCCGACACCGTCAGTCCCTGACCAGTTCCTGGCGACGATCCTGCAATATTTCGCATGGCTGGTCCTTATCGTCATCATCATCGTCCTTGCCATACTCCTGCGAAGATGGTGGATCCGGCGCCAGAACCCGGGGCTGTTCCGGAAATAATACGAAACGATACACCGGGAACACGTAAAGGGGAAGAGGTATGTACCGGGGAATATCAGGGCAATCCCCGGTTCCCCGGTATAGTGAATTTTGTACCTCCGGGGCTGGTCCAGGCCGGCTGTGGGACAAAAGTCCCGTTTGAAGCGCCCTTTAAAAAATATCTCCTGAAAAAAAAAAGTAACTTCCGGCCCGAAAACCCTACTGCGCCTTATCGTAGCAGATCTGCGCTTCCTCGTGCTTGCCCAGCTTGTCAAGCGTCGCACCGATCTCGTTCCAGACCTCTTTTCTTGAGGGATCGATCTCGATCGCACGTTTGAACGAGGTCAGGGCTTCCTGGTACTTTTCCAGTTCATGCAGGGCACGGCCCTGGTGGATCCATGCATCGACAAAATCCGGCTGGAGGGTGATCATCGCACGGTACGACTCGGCTGCATCCTCGAACTGCCCGAGCGCTTCAAGCGCACTCCCCTTCGTGAAGTAGGCAATCGAGAACGAGGGATCGATCGAGATGGCCCGGTCATAGGATTCAATCGCGGACTTCTGGTCCTTTAAGCCGGCAATGGACATGCCCCTCCGGGTCCAGCCAACCGCATTCTCCGGATCGAGCCTCAGGCCTTCATCGTACGCGTCCCGTGCCTCTGAAAACTTCCCGACATCGTAGAGAGCGTTTCCTTTGCCAAACCAGGCGCCTGAAAGCCCCGGGTTCTTTTCGAGCGCCTTCTCGAACGCTTCGAGCGCATCGCGGTACATGCCGAGCTCGGCAAGGGAAGTCCCCTTGTGGGAGAATGCTTCGGCATCGTGGGGATCGAGTTCCAGCGCCCGGTCATAGGACTTGATCGCGTCGCGGTACTGCTCGATCGCTGCGTACGCAAGACCCCGGTCCCGGTAGAGTTCGGCAGAATCCGGTTTTATGGCAATGGCCCGGTCGTACTCCGTGATCGCTGCATCATAACTGCCCTCGTCATTTAAGGTCCGCGCTTTCCAGTAGTGCGCCTGGTAGCAGGAAGGGTTTATCTCAAGCGCCCGGTCGAATGCCCGGATTGCGCCGTCGGGGTTCTGGAGCGCGAGGTACGTCCGGCCTTTCTGGAAGATGGCGTCGCCGGATCCCGGGTTCGCAGACAATGCCTGGTCAAAGACCGCAATCGCATCCTTGTATTTCCCCAGGTGGTAGAGCGCCCGGCCCTTCTCGTACAGGGCATCCGGGTAATCGCTCTTGATCTTGAGCGCCGCATCGAACGAGGCGACCGCCTCTTCATACTGCTCGTGGCGGGCGAGCGCGACACCCTTGTAATGGTACGCTTCCGCGTACTGCCGGTTGATGGCGATCGCATGGTTGAACGCCTCGACCGCCTCGTTGTCCTGCTCCTGCTTTACAAGCGCGAGCCCCTTGAAGTAATACGCATCCGCCGATTCCGGCTGGAGGGCGAGAACTTTTTCAAACGCTTCGAGCGCTTCACTGGTCCTTTCCAAGTGGATGAGCGCCCTGCCCAGATTGAGGAGGGCCGGCGCATAGGATGCATTGAGGGAAAGGGCGTGGTTGAAGCAGTCCAGTGCCTCCTCGTACCGGTCGAGGCTTGCTTCGGCAATCCCCCGGTGGAGCCATGCTTCAGGATAGTTCGCCTGCTCGGCGAGTGCCCGGTCGAACGCGTTCACCGCTTCCTGGAACATGGAGATCCCGCACAGCGCCCGCCCTTTTGCATAGAAGGCCGGGGCGTAACCCGGCTGCTGCACGAGCGACGCATCGAAGTTCTTTATCGCTTCCTGGTACCGGCCGAGTGCAAAAAGCGAGAGGCCGTACTGGTAATAGGTCCGGGCATCCTTCTTGTCAAGGCCGATCGCCTTTGTGTAACACGTGATCGCATCCTTGTGCCGGTCAAGGGCGGCAAGGGCCATCCCCTTACCGGTCCAGATATACGCGTAGTTCGGGCGGAACCGGAGCGCGAGATCGAAGGCTGCTGCCGCTTCCTCGGGCCGCAGGAGCGAAAGGAGCGCCATTCCCTTGTGGTACAGCGCTTCATCGTGCTTGGGACGAAGGGCGAGCACGTTGTCGTAGGACTCCACCGCTTCGTTGAACTGGCCCAGTTCAAAAAGCGTCAGGCCCTTTGCGTAATGCGCATCCGCACAGTCAGGTTTTATATTGAGCGCCCGGTTGAATGCCTCGACTGCCTCCCCGAATTTGTTCAGGGCCTGGTTTGCACGCCCTTTGAGGTACCATGCATCGGCGTTGTCCGGATCGATCTCTAGCGTTTTCCCGTAGGACTCGATCGCATCGTTGTATTTCCCGAGGTCGTAAAATACCATCCCCCGGTGAAGCCACCCGGGGACGGAACCCGGCGTGGACTGGATCACGTGATCGAATGCCACGATCGCGTCGTTAAGTTTACCGGTCGCAGCAAGGGAGATTCCCTTGTGGTAGAATGCGTCCGTATTGCCTGAATCGAGATCGATGTTCTTGTTATACGCGATGATCGCATCGTCATGCCGTCCAAGGTCGGCAAGGGCAAGCCCCTTATAGAAATAGACCTCGGCATAGTTCTTGTCGATAAGAAGGGTCTTGTCAAAGGTCTTGACCGCTTCGCGGAACATGCCAAGCGTCACAAGAGCCCGGCCCTTCTCAAAGAGCGCATCGGCAAAGACCGGATCGATCTCAAGCGCAGCGTCAAACGCCTTGACGGCATCTTCAGGGCGCCCGCTCCGGGCAAGGGCCATTCCCTTGTAGCAGAGCGTCTTTGCATCCGAAGGCCGGATGACAAGGGCCTCGGAATAACTTTCAATCGCCTCGCTGTACCGTTCGAGCGCGTCAAGCGAGCGGGCTTTCTGGAACTCTGCGTCAAAATTCTCCGGGTTTATGTGGATGGCATGGTCAAATGCGGCAATCGCATCCTCGAAGTGTCGGAGCTTTCTTAGCACGCACCCCTGCTCGTACCATGCATCGGCATCATCAGGGGTATATACCAGCAGGCGCTCGAATGATTCTGTCGCTTCTGCGTACCGTTCCAGGGCGGCAAGAGAGGCCCCGCGGAAGTACAGGGCATCGGTATGTTTCGGGTCGCTTGAAAGTGCAACGTTGAGCGCCGCACAGGCTTCCTCGTATTTCCCGGTATAGTACAGCGCTCTCCCGCGCTCGAAACTCGCAACAGGGTCCGACGGTTCAAGGTCGAGCACCCGGTCGAACGAACTGATGGCGTCATTATACATCTTGAGGGCAAAGAATGCCCGGCCACGCTCAAGATGCACCGCCGGATCCTCCGGTCTCAGTGCGATCGCGTGGTCGTACGCGATGATCGCCGCGTCGTAATGGCCGCTGCACCCCAGTGCTTCGCCTTTTTTTATCCAGATATCAGGGTTGTCAGGATTGAGGGAGAGCGCGGCGTCAAACGCCATGTCCGCATCCTCGTACCGTTCAAGCACGACAAGGGACTGGCCCCGGAGATAGGCTGGTTCGTAATTGTCGGAAAGCTGGGTGAATGCAAGACGGAAAATTTCCTGTGCTTCATTGTGCCGGTCAAGGAGGGCAAGGGTCTTTCCTTTCATGAGAAGGATCCCGCCATTACCCGGTTCTTTCCCGAGCGCAATGTCGAAGAGGTGGAGCGCATCGTCGTACTGCCCTAGGCGGTACCATGCCTTTCCTTCAGAGAACAGGAGGTCGATGTCATGGGGCTCGATTTTGCGGGCTTTCTCAAAGGCCGTAACCGCATCGTCGTCGTTTCCGTTCTGCTCCGATACAAGGCCACGGTGGTACCATGCACCGAAATGGTCCGGTGCATGGGAGAGCATGTCGTCAAACGCCGTTCTCGCGTCAGGATACCTGCCGAGTTTTTCGAGCGCTAGGCCAAGGAAGTAGGCGGCATCAGCAAACTTATTGTCCAGTTCGAGGACCCGGCCGAACGATGCGACCGCATCCTTGTCGCGCCCGAGTTCGAAGAGTGCCCGGCCTTTCTCGTAATGCGTCTCCGGCTTCTTGTCGTCAAGAGCGATGGCATCGGAGAATGCAGAAACTGCATCCTCGTTCCGGCCGAGCCGCGCAAGCGCCACGCCTTTCTCGTGATAGGCAGGGTACTGGTTTTTGTCAAGGGCGAGCGCCCGGTCAAAGGCGGCGACCGCATCCTCGTACTGTCCGAGCCGGGAGTGAGAAGAGCCTTTTGCAAACCACACGTCGTACCCTGACGGGTCCAGCTTGATCGCAGAATCAAACGCAGCAACGGCTTCGCCGAATTTTTTGAGGTTTGCAAGGGCGCGCCCCTTGTTTAAGAATGTCGGCGCACTGGACGCATTGATGGCAAGAGCGGCATCAAAGGCGGCGACTGCATCCTTGTACTTCGAGAGCCGGGCAAGGGCCATACCCTTTTCGAAATACGCGACCGAGAAATTCGGATCGATCGACGAGGCCATCTCGAATGCCTCGATCGCCTGCCGGTCACGGCCAAGCCGGGCGAGCGCACTTCCCTTGTCATAGTATGCGCTTGCATAGTTCGGGTTCTGCGCGAGCGCCCGGTCATACGAGGGAATGGCCTCCTCGTACCTTCCTAGTCCCGCAAGCGCAACGGCACGGTCGTACCACCCGTTTGCATTGTCGGGTCTGAGTTCGAGCGCTTTTGTCAGCGCATCAATGGCGCCTTTAAGATCGCCACCCGAGAGAAGCGAACTGCCTTTCCGGAACCATGCAGCTGCGCAGGCAGGATCCATTGCGATGACCCGGTCAAAGCAGCCAATCGCTTCCGTATACTTATGGAGCCCGGCAAAGGTCTTTCCCCGGCGGTATAATGCCGTAATGTCGTCCGGGGCAAGGGCAAGCGCCCGGTCGAATGCTTCAAGCGCACCATCCAGCCGTTCCATGTCGAGAAGCACGCTTCCCTTGAGGAGCCAGACATCAGAGACGTTGTTCTCGATTCTGAGGGATGCATCGAGCGCGAGAAGGGCCTCATCGGCCCTCTGAAGTTTTGTAAGCATGCGCCCCCGGTTGTACATCACGACGGCATTCTGCGGCTCGATCTCGAGCATTTTGTCAAATGCGGCCAGGGCCTGAGCGTACCTGCTCATACCGGCATACGCGAGACCTGACTGGAACAGCGCATCCGTTAAGGAAGGATCGTGTTCAAGGGCATGCTTGAAGGAGCGTATCGCTTTTTCGTATTTCCCAAGGGCATAAAGCGCGAGCCCGCGCTCGTAGTGCGCGAGGGCATGCTCGGGTACGTACTGGATGGCCTGATCGCAGGCCTCAACAGCCCCGGCATAGTTCTTGAGCCGGAACAATGCCAGCCCTTTCTTGTACGCGGCTTCGGGATAGGAGGGATCAAGACCGAGGGCGAGGTCGTATGCACGGACGGCTTCTTCGTCATTTCCCTGCAGGGCAAGGGATTCTCCCCGGTAGAATACAGCCTCCACGGATTTTTTGTCGAGTAAGAGAGCCTGGTCGAAGGCCGCGACTGCTGCCGCTCCGTCATTTTCATGGAACAGGGTTTCGCCTTTTGAAAGCCAGATGAATGAATTCTCCGGGTCGAGATCGAGCGCACGGGTGAGCGCGTCGAGGGCTTTTGGGAAATTTTTAATTTCCATGAGGGACCGGCCCCGATAATACTGGATGACGGACGTCTCCGGCCCAAGCGTCAGTGCGAGGTCAAAGATGTCGGATGCCTCCTGGTACTGCCCCAGCATGAAAAGGGCGAGCGCCTTCCTGAATGCGTAGTCCTGTACGCCGGGGGTGATCTCCAGTGCACGCTCGAACGCCGGCAGCGACTCGTCAAAGTGTTCCAGTTCAAAGAGCACAAGGCCTTTCTGGTACCAGCCCGCTGCGCAGTTGTCGTCGAACACAAGTGCCTGTTCGAATGCCTCCTGTGCTTCGCCATGGAGCGCCATGTGCGAAAAGGCAATTCCCTTATAGTACCAGGCGACCGCGTTCTTCGTGTCGAGGGCAAGCACCCGGTCAAAGGCCGCAATGCCCTCTTCCCACTGTTCGTTGTGCAGGAGCGATTTTCCCCGGTACAGGAGGGTGAAAACGTCCTTTGGCTGGCGTTTTTGCGCCTTTGCAAAGGATTCGGCGGCTTCCTTGAACCGGCTGAGACGGTAGAGCGCGTATCCCTTGCAGGAATGGATGCGGGCATTGCCGCCATCGTACTCAATGGCGCGATCGAGCGCGATCACGGCGTCCTCATACCGGGAGAGCCGCGTCAGCACGGTTCCCATCGCAAAATGGGCGATGGCATTTTCCGGGTCGAGTACGATGACCCGGTCAAAGAAGGTGAGGGCCTCGTCATAGCGCCGGAGTTCCGACAGGGCCTGCCCTTTTTTGACCAAGGCCCCGATATGGTTGTTGTCCAGTTCGATCGCACGGTCGAACGGCGGGAGGGATTCCTCAAACTTTTTCTTTTCAAAATACGCGCAGCCTTTCTCGTACTGGATACGGGCGCTCTCCCGTCCCTGTTTTATGCACCGGTCAAAGACCTCGATTGCATCGTCATATTTTTCAAGACGGGCAAGGGCGAGCCCGGCCTGTTCCAGCGCTTCGGTGTTCTCCGGGCTGATTTTGACCGTTTTTGCAAACGCACCGATCGCCTTTTCATCACGCTCGAGTTCGACATACACAAGCCCGAGATGATAGAAGGTATCTGCCGACTTTGGATCCGCCGCAGACGCAGACTCAAAGACCGCGGCTGCCTCCTTATAGTGCTTTAACGCTTCGAGTGCGAGACCTTTTGCAAACAGGAGGGACGCATCTGCGGGGGTGATAGCGAGGGCGTGATCGAATGCAGAAACGGCATCCTCGTTTTTGCCTATCGCGGCAAGAGCGCGTCCCTTGTGGTAGTATGCAGGTGGATAATTGGTAAGGAGGCCGAGGACATGGTCAAAGGCCGTGACCGCTTCCTCATTGCGGGAGAGCCGGATCAGGTCAAGCCCCATGTCAAACCATGCATGCGCATTGGTGTTGTCGAGTTCGAGCGAACGGGAAAACGCCGGCATTGCATCGGCATACCGGCCAAGGGTCGACAGGGCGATGCCCTTGTAATACCATGCCTCGGCAAAGTCCGGCCGGATTTCGATTGCCTTATCGGACGCCTGAATGGATTCCTCGTCCTGTCCCAGGCTGTGCAGCGATATTGCCTTGTTGAGCGCAGATTCCGCGCTCTTCGGGTCGCATTCAAGTGCCCGCTCGTACGCATCGATCGAATCCTGGTACAGTCCCTGTGCAGCGAGCGCGACACCCTTGAGGTGGTGCGCAGGCGCGTACTTGGGCAGGAGGACGAGCGTCTGGTCGAAGGCCTGGATCGCCTCGCGGTAACGTTCGAGTTTTAAAAGCGATGCCCCGCGGTGGAACAGGGCCTGGTCGAGGTGAGGATCGCTTTCGAGGGCCTGGTCAAAGGAGAGGATTGCTTCCTCAAACCTCCCCAGCTCGTAGAGCGCGAGTCCCTTGTGGTACTGGGCATCCGGGTAGTTAGACTCCACTTCAAGCGCGTGGTCGTAGGCGTCGATCGCCTCATCGTAGTTGCTTAAGTCATAGAGCGCACGGCCCTTCTGGTACCAGGCATGGAAGTTATGCGGGTTCTCTTTAATGGTCCGGTCGAAATCCTTGAGGGCCTCGCCAAACCTGCCGAGGTTGTACAGCGAGATCCCCTTGCGCATCCGTGCTTCGGCGTACTTCGGCTTGAGGGCAAGGGTTTTCTCAAACGCCGTGACGGCTTCCTGGTGTCGGCCAAGGCCGTCGAACGCCCGGCCTTTCTGGAAATAGACCAGAGCATTCTCCGGGTCGTAGACCAGCGCCCGGTTAAACGCATCGAGCGCTTCCTGGTATTTCCCGAGTTTCGAGAGCGCTACACCCTTAAAGTAAAAGCCCGGGGAGTTGCTGGTGTCCTTTTCGAGATTTTTCTCGAACGATTCGATGGACTCCTGGTACCGCCCGAGTTTCTGGAGGGCCAGTCCGCGGCAGTAAAATACCTCGGTATACCCGGGCTCCAGTTCAAGTGCCCGGTCAAACGCGGCTATCGCGTCCTGGTACTTCCCGAGATCGAGGAGCATCTTTCCCTTGTTGTACCATGACGGAGCAAAGTTCTCCCTGATTTTTATCGCCGCTTCAAACGAACCAAGTGCCTCTTTCGGACGGCCGGAATTTGCAAGGGCAAGACCCATATGGTAATAGGCGTCGCTGTTGTTTGCATCGATCTCAAGGAGGACTTCAAAGACCTGGATCGCCTCATGGATCCGGCTGAGCTTTTCAAGGCAGAATCCCTTGTAAAGGAAAGCCCCGATGCTCCGCTGGTTTAAGGCGATCGCATTATCGAATGCATCGATGGCGTCCTGGTACCGCCCGAGGTCAAAGAGGGCCCGGCCGTCCTTGATCCAACCCTCCTCCTGGTCGGGATTCAGTTTGAGAGCCTCTGAATACGCGACCGCAGCGTCCGCGGTCCGCCCGAGCATATTGAGGGCGTCGCCTTTCCGCATCCAGATCTCCCCTTGCGCAGGATTGATATCGAGGGCTTTATTGAATGCAGTAACCGCGTCGGAAATCTTCCCAAGGTCCGAGAGCAGGATGCCTTTTTTCACCCAGCCCCCGGCATTGTCCGGGTCGATCTCCAGTACTTTAGAGTACGCGAGAAGCGCATCCTGCTTTTTTACGAGCCGGTCGAGCGCGGCTCCCTTCTGCATCCAGATATCTACAAGACCTGGATTCAAGGAGAGAATGCGGTCGAAGGTTTCCACGGCTTCCGCGTACCGCTGGAGCACCATGAGCGCCTCGCCGCGGCAGACAAGCGCCTCCATCTGCGAAGGATTCGCCGCGAGACTTCGGTTCAGCGCCGCGACCGCCTCGTCATACCGGCCGAGCCGGGCAAGGGCGATGCCCTGGTACGTGAACGCATCGATAAACGATGAATTCAGTGAGATTGACGTATTGAGCGCCGCCAGGGCCTCTTCGTACTTCCGGGACTGGAGATACGCGATACCCTGGTAATAGTATGTGGACGCATTGGATTTGTCAAGGGCAAGCGCATCGGAAAATGCCCTGACTGCATCGTCGTACCTCTCGCGCTGGATAAGAGAGATGCCCAAATAGTGGTGGGCGAGGGCATTTGCCGGGTCGTGTTCGATGGAGCGTCCAAACGCCCCGATGGCCTCCTCGTACCGTTCCCGGCCGGCGTACGCAATACCTAGGTAATAGAGCGCCTGCGTGTTGTCCGGTTCAAATGCCAGCATCCGCTCGAACGTCTTTATCGCATCGTCGTACCTCTCGCGCTGGGCAAGGGCGATGCCTTTTTGGTATAGGGTCTTTGGATTATCGGGTTCGATCTCCAGCGCCTGGTCGTACGAGATGATCGCTTCGAGCTGTTTACCGAGGCGTGCAAGAGCGTTGCCTTTCTCATAGAACGCACGGGCACAGCGGCGGTTGATCTCAAGCACCCGCTCATAGGCCCGGATTGCCTCTTCAAACCGGGAAAGCTCGGCAAGGGAGATCCCCTTATAGAACCAGGCCCAGACATCACGGGGGGCGTCCTCGAGGGCGCGGTTGAACGTGGTGATCGCCTCGTCGTACCGGCCCAGGGTCACAAGGACCATCCCCTTCCTGACCATGGCCTCCGTGTTCTTCGGGTTAAGGCTGATCACCCGGTCAAAGGACGCGATTGCATCGGGAGCAGCCCCGAGGTGGACATGGCAGATTCCTTTATAGAGCCAGGCATCGGCAAGGGTCGGGTCCAGTTCTACTGCCGCTTCAAATACAGCGCCTGCATCCCTGAACCGCGAAAGGTGCGTGAGGGCAATGCCCTTTTCATAAAGTGCCGTCGTATTCTGCGGGGAGAGCGCAAGCACGGCGTCGTAGGCCGCAACGGCATCGGCGTACCGCTCTTTTTTAAAGAGCGTTGCGCCCCGGTGATACAGCGCAAGCGTGTGGGTGGGGTCGATCGCGACCGCCTGATCAAACGAGCGGAGGGCCTCGTCGAGTTCACCCAGTTTTGCAAGGGCGAGACCCTTGTTGAAATAGGCATTGATATAGTTGGGATAGATCCCGATGGCCTGGTCGAACGCATCGATCGCGGGCCGGAACTGTTCTGCTTTTAAGAGCGTGCTGCCCTTGTCGTACCAGGCCTGCGCATTGTCTGGCTTGAGGGCGATGCTCTTGTTAAACGATTCAAGGGCCTCCTCGTACCGGCCGGTCTTTGAGAGGAGCTGCCCCTTCTGGTGGTATGCCTGCGCATTACCCGGGTTATCGTTTAACGCCTTGTCAAATTCCTGGATGGCATCTTCGCTGTTGCCCATTTTCGCGAGGGCAAAACCCTTGTGGTAGATCGCTTCCGAATAGTCAGGCCGGATCTTAAGCGCACGGTCGTAGGCAGAGACCGCCTCATTGAAGCGTCCGAGGCTTGCATAGGAAAGGCCGATCTGGTATGCGGCCGAGGCACACCCGGGATCTACAGAAAGGGTATGCATGAAGGCCGCGATCGCTTCCTCCTGCCTCCCGAGACGGGACTGGACAATGCCCTTGAAGTAGGAAGCGCCGGCATGATCCTCGTCCGTGGCAAGGATCTGGTTAAACGCACCAAGCGCCTCTTCGTACCTGCTCAGGTGGACGCAGGAGACACCCCGGCTGTACACCGCATCGGTATTCTCCGGCTCGGCAGCAACGACCCGGTCAAAATCCGCAACTGCCTCGCGGAACCGGTTGAGGTTCTGGAGGGCTTTGCCCCGGAAAAAGAAGAGCCGGGTATTTGACGGGTTCATCTCCGCTGCCTTGTCAAGGGCAAACACGGCATCCTCGTACCGTGAGAGCTCAAAGAGGGAGAAACCCTTATAGAGCCAGGCGTCCGCGACAAGCGGGTTTTGCGCGATGGCCTGGTCGAGCGCTTTTACCGCATCGGCAAATTTCCCGGACCGGTACCGGGCGATGCCTTTTATCACCCAGATATCGGCGTGGTCCGGTTCGACGGCAAGGAATGCCTCGGCAGCTTCAGCCGCCTCATCGTACCGTTCCTGTTTTGCGAGGATAAACGCTCGGTAATACCAGACCCATGCATCGGAGGGATCGAGAATGTACGCCCGTTCAAATGCGCCAAGGGCTTCATCGATCCGCCCGGTCTCGTAGAGGGAGATCCCCATATTGTAAAAAGCCTTTGAATAGTCGGGGACGAGATCGATCGCCATCCCGTACGCAACAATGGCCTCGTCGTGCCGGCCAAGATCGGCAAGGGCGATGCCTTTGTTATAATAGACCTTCGCGTGGGTAGGATCAATGGTCAGCGCGTGATCGTATGCCGATATGGCGTCCTGGTACCTTCCCAGTTCATACAAGGAAATGCCCTTGAGGATCCAGGCTTCAGCGTTGTCGTACTTGAGAGAGATCAGCCGTTCGCAGGCATCGAGCGCCTCCTTGTTCCTGCCGACCTGCGCGAGGGTCGCGACCTTGTTGTACCACGCGTTGATATCGGAGGGGTCAAGTGTCAGGGCATTGTCGTAGGATTCGACCGCTGCATCGTACCTGCCAAGATCGTACAGGGCAATGCCCTTGAAGTAATGGGCCTTTGGCAGTTTCGGAAAGAGCGTGAGCGCACGGTCAAACATGACCACGGCTTCCTGGTACCTGCCGAGATCATAGAGTTCGATACCCTGCCGCATCAGTGCTTCAGCATCACTTCGGCTCATGAATTGTTGTCGCTCCTCCGCCTGTCCTTATGTGCTCTTGGCGCCACATGACGATATATGAACGTTTGAAACAGCGCCATATACCCTTTCCGGTATTTATATGTACACCACTATTTATGAATACTATTTTTATAGCCTCACAATTTAAGGATACATTCCTGCTGCCGGACCGGGGAATGTTCACCCGATTCTCGACCGTATGACCCGTGAAAGTCGCCGTATCCCTTCTGTGATCTGCCCGGCATGCGCATTGGAAAAATTCAGGCGAAGCGTATCTTTCCCGCCGCCATCGACATAAAACGGGATGCCGGGGAGGACGGCGACCTGTTCTTTGAGCGCATCAGAAAAGATATCCATCGATGAGCACCCGGCAGGAAGCGTGACCCAGATAAACATCCCACCTTTTGGGTTCGTCCAGGTCACTCCTTCCGGCATCTCTTCTTCCATCGCGGTGATCATGCAGTTTTGTTGTTCCTTGTATGCCGCCCGGATCGTACGGATGTGCGCATCGAGATCGGTTTCTGAAAAATAGCGTGACGCGATACGCTGGGAGAGGTAATTGGTGTGTAGGTCAGATGCCTGTTTTGCAACGACCAGCTGGTCCATGACGGCCGGTGGGGCACAAACCCACCCGAGGCGCATGCCCGGGGCTAAAATCTTTGAGAACGAGCCGGTGAGAATGGTCTGGTCAGGCAGGTATTTTTTAAATGGCGGGTATGAACTGCCCGAAAACTGGAGCTCCCCGTACGCATCGTCCTCGACTGCGATCGTGCGGGTACCGGAAAGAATCTCTGCACACTCTTTTCGCCGCTCCTCCGAGTACGTGATCCCCGAAGGGTTCTGGGAATTCGGGACCCCGTAGAAGATCTTTACCGTATCCCCTTCAAGGGCAGTTTTGAAGGCCAAGAGGTCCGGCCCCCCCGGCCGGAGTTCAACCGGCACGAAGACCGGCTCGTAGAGCGAGAATACCTGGATTGCGCCCAGGTACCCCGGGCGTTCGATCGCGACCCTGTCGCCAGCATCGATCAGGATCTTACCGATAAGATCGAGACTCTGCTGCGAACCGCTGGTGATGAGGATTTCATCAGGTGAAACGTCGAGATCCAGCCTCTTTTTGTACCGGTCTGCGATAAACCGGCGAAGCGGGAGATACCCTTCGGTCGTCGAGTACTGGAGGGCGGTCCTGCCGTCTTCGCGGAGAACCGCTGCGGCAGCGTCTGCAATTCCCCCGACATCGATCAGGTCGGGGTTTGGCAGGCCTCCTGCAAACGAGATGATACCGGGATTTTCCGTTACCTTGAGGATCTCGCGGATGAACGACTTTGGGGTGCTGTTCATCCGCCAGGCAAAGGAATAGTGATGGCATGACGTTTCGTGATCTTGTGTGTGCACGAGTTCCTGTTTTCCAGCCATAAAATCCCGTTCCATTTCTTAAAAATGAGTGAATATACATTGAAAAAACGGCTTTAAATATATGAATGGTCGTTGTTTCCCGGATTTTTTTGACCGCAACCAGTCCCGGCACACAAAAGCCGGAGACTTCGCACAGATTACACTTCAAAAGACTTTTTACCCATACATGCACACCGGTTCATCAGGTATCTTGTTATGACATTCATCAAGAGCATTGAAATTATATCATGGGCGAAGATCCATGCCCTGTTCGGTATCGTATTTGGCCTGATCTATGGAGTGCTGTTTGCCATAATGGGTACAGCCATCGGGGCAAAATACAGTATGCCGGGTGCAACAACTCTCGGACTGCTTTCTATTATCGTCTTTCCCATTATCTTCGGGATCATGGCTTTCATCTGCGGTGCAATCTTGGCCTTCCTGTACAACATCTTTGCAAGCAAGATCGGTGGCATTGAGATCGAGCTTGCAGAGAAAAAAGCATAACACCATCTCTTTTTTTGCAGTTCTTGTGACTGCCTGCGGGAGTATGAGAGTACCTCATATTCTGAAGCGATTCGGGCAGATTCACCCGGGCCGTATCGGATCACGCACTGGGATTTTGCGGCAGGTATCCAGCAACGCTATGGTATCCCGGTTTTGAGTGTTCATGAGCGGCAGCGTCACACGATCCGACCGTACTGACAGGTGTACCTCAGACATCAGATCTCGTGAACGCGGAAACGAGGGGGATTATCCGGTAAAAGGTCTTGCAATATGGGGGAGGAGCACGGCGGCATTGTTGATGATGACAACCGTGTACATGACGATCAGTGCCACATAGAGTACCACACCCGATCCTTTCACGCGTGCCTCGGCGATCAGGGAAACAGGAATGACCATCAGGAGTATTCCGCATTTAAGGAGGAGATGCAGGAACGGGGTGGTGACAATACCGGCCATCACCGGGTTTAATTCGACACCGCCCAAGCTGAGGATAACCTGGGTAGACAGGATATCTATCATAAACAGGACGGCAAGGACAAACGAGAAAAGGATTAGCCACCCGGATACCGTCCTTTCGGTACCGCCACTCTTTGGGAATGCCCATTCCCCGGCACGGACCGTTCCTGCTGCTGCCACGATTCATAATCACAATATTATTATAAAATGTTTCTCTTTGTAACAAAGATAGTATCCACAGTTTAATAAGAAAATTACAATGGTTTGCACGTATTTTATGTAATTTGTGAATCCGAGTATGAACTAATTAAAAATCCGGTTTTGTTAAAAACTATACGTTAATATGGGCTGTATGCAGGCTTCGCCTTATTAAAAAAAGAACCGCCCGGTAAGACCGTTGCGAGTATTACCTATTCTGGTATCATCGCTCCGGGAGCGCCCCGTTCCCCCCGGGGGAAAAGTGGTGCAAGAGGGGCTTTTGCGGAGTATGAAAGAAGATTTCTACTGTACCGAAGAAACCAAAACACAAAAAAAATTGCAGATGCGAGGCGGCGGTATGCCAGTAAGTTCAATGCGAATGCGGGGGCAGGCCTTCGTGGCTGTGCTCACTGACAGGATGGTACACCGGCCCGGATGCGGTCATGGGATCCACGTGAATCGTTGCATCTGATAGGTATTTGAGATGATGAAGGAGTTCGTGGCTGACTTCCTGTGCGATCGCATGCCCCTGTTCGACGGAAAGCGACGCATCCACCGTGATGCTGACCTCGGCATGGAACCGGTGGCCCAGCCATCTCACTTTCACATCCGTTACTTTACGAAGGCCGCTGACGTGGTGTGCGACATGGAAAATTTCTTTTGGGATCTCCGGGTCAACACCATCCAGCAGTCTGACAACTATTGCTTTTGCGGATTCCCACACAATCCAGAATATCGCAACCGTGATACCAAGACCAATGATGGGGTCGGCAAGAGGGACGCCGAAATATACACCGATTGCCCCAAAGAGGACGGCAAGACTCGTAAAACCATCAGCACGGGCGTGCTTACCGTCGGCCACTAAGGCGACACTGCCGATCTCCTTTCCGACCCGGATGCGGAGCTGTGCAACGGCTTCATTCCCGACAAAACCGATAACTGCCGCAACAGCCACCGCAGAGAGAAACGTCACGTTCTCCGGGTGAATAAGCCGTTCAATGGATTCATACCCGGCGACAATCGCGGAAAGGAGGATCATGAGGACGACAGCCACACCCGCAAGATCTTCCACGCGCCCGTACCCGTACGTAAACCGCTGTGTCGGTTTTCGCGAGGAAAGCAAAAACGCGAACATGAGCGGAATCGCGGTGAGTGCATCCCTGAAATTATGGACGGTATCGGCAAGGAGTGCAATGCTCCCGGAATAATACACGACGACAAACTGCAGGATCGCCGTAATAAACAGCCCTGAAAACGACCATTTTACTGCCCGGATGCCCCGTTCGGTTGCAAATATTGAGGGATCGACAACGCCATGCAGGTGGCCATGATGATGATCATGGTGGTCATCATGACCTTCCACATGATTATGTTCATGAAAATGGCCATGATCGTGGCTGTCATTGCCATGGCGGTCATGGTCATCAGGGTGAGGGCTCATTCTTTTTGATCGCCTTCTTTCATATCCCCGGGGGAGGGAGACTGATGGGGAGTGTTGTTCAGGCAGACCACGCTGATGGTGTTGCCGCTCTCCCGGCAGTATGTTTCAACCCGCCGAAAAACATGCGGCACCATCGACGCCGGAGTCAGGAGTATTGAGTTCTCCCCCACAAGTGCCCGCAGGATGCCTTTGTCTATCACGCCATACGTGAAATCAAGCGCTATCGATTCACGCTCGGCAAGATTTTTCGCCCGGGTTCCCATCGCCCCGCACCTGAGCCCCGGATGATCTGCGATCCATGCCTTGATCTCACCAGTACCTGTCGCATCCACATCGCAGACCGTGATGGTCCCAATGACCCTGTCCGCTCCCGGTTTCCTGAAGTTCTCTTCAAGCGAACTGACCAGCTGCAGGACTGACTTTGGCGACTGCGTCTTTTTTACCATCTGCCGCGAGACGAGCTCCGTGTAGAGCTCCAGAACCGCAGGCATCCGGAGATTCGAGGACGTGACAAGCGAGGGATCCGTAAAGACCTCCTCGGGAGTGCCCGTATGAAGCACCGTCCCTTTGTTGATGAGGATGATCTGGTCCGCCCAGAGGTACGCGAGTTCCACGTCATGCGTGGAGATGATGATCGTCGCGCCTTTCACATTGAGTTCATCGAGCAGTTCCATGAGATCTGCGGCCCCGGCAGGATCAAGGGAACTCGTCGGCTCGTCAAAGACGAGGATTTCCGGGTCCATCGCAAGCGTCCCGGCGATCGCGGCCCGCTTTTTCTCCCCGCCGCTCAGCTGGTGGGGAGGGCGTTTTTCGTATCCCGCAAGCCCCACTTCGAGGAGGGCCCGGGCAACGACCTTTTTAATTTCAGCCGGTTCCATGCCAAGGTTGAGGGGCCCAAACGCCACATCCTGGTATACTGTCGGGGCAAAGAGCTGGGTGTCCGAGTTCTGGAAGACCATGCCGACTTTTTTCCGCACCTCGCGGAGCGACCTGCTGTCGTACCTGAGCGGTTCGCCATCGAGAAGCACCCGCCCCTTCGAGGGTTCAAGGACCCCGTTGCACATCAGCATCAGGGTGGTCTTCCCGGCACCGTTGGGACCGACCAGTGCAACCCGTGCTCCTTTTTTTATCGAGAATGTTACACCGGAAAGTGATGCCGGGCAGTTCGGGTAGGCGTAATGAATGTTATCAAATTCAAGCAGGTTTGTCATTGTTCACCTGAACGGGACTATGGTACTTGTCATGATTGCAACGGCGATGCAGAGACAGAGGTAGACTGCAACGGATGCAACGGCAACCGGTTTTGGGGGGTTCTGCTGGCCCGGCAATTCCAGTTTGCCGTCATAGCACCGCGAGTCCATGGCGATGATCAGATCTTCTGCCTCCTTCCATGCCCGGATAAAGAGCATGGCGCCGAGCATGGCCATTGAATTGAGAGATCGCTTAAATGAGGTGTACCCATGCCGGATCGTCTGGGCATTGTGGATGGCGATTGACTGGCCGATAAAAACGAAGATAAAATGGTAGATCAGCATGGAAAGATCGATTAAAACCGGCGGAACGCGCAGTGTGTGCATGACAGAAAAGATCTCGATCATGGGAGTGGTCAGCGCAATAAAGAAAAGCCCGCACATCCCGCCGAAGGTCCGGACCAGCACAAGGAATGCGAGGTTTGCAGAGCCGGACGTAGCGGTCAACGGGACGTTAGCGATGGAAAACGTCAGAACGGGCTCGCCGCCACCGCTCAAAAACAGTATCACGATCACGGAGAAAAACGCAAACAGTAACGGGATATGCAGGAGTTCGACATAAACACGAACCGGTATTTTTGCGAATACCAGGGTGATCGCTGAAAGAGTGACGAGGATTAAAAGGGGGGCCACCGGGCCCGGGGAGACCACACAGACAAGTATTGCCCCCATGCCGAGGATAAGTTTGAGATAGCTGTTGACGTCACGTAAGGCATTTGCCTGCGCATAATAATCCAGGTTATCCCCCATAAGTTTCATAGGGAATGCCAGTCCTCACGCGTTGTATACATCAATAAACCAGAGAGCGTTGGGGTCAGGGAGATTTTGAACATTCCCGCTGACCCCGGTAATACCCAAAGAAGTACCCGATAACGAGCGCACCGAGTCCGGACTGGATGGAAAAAAGCAGGGACTCGACTTCAGTGCTGGGCGGCGTCCAGAGAGGCTGTATCCAGGGAGTATATCCCGTAGCCTCAATTGCTGCGCTGCCCATATCGTCCGATCCCTGCCAGGTCTCCTGCCCGGGTTTTGCCGTTGCCTGGATGCTGGCATTGTTCATAAGGAAAACCGCCGCGAAGACGACGATGAAGATCGCAAAGATGATCTCAAGTTTGTATTTTATGAAAAATCTGGGGATCATTTGAAACTCTCCATGATTTTTGTAACCTGCTCAGGGGTAAGTACCTTAAGTTTGACGAGGATATCAGCCCGGCTCTGGACGATATATTTGAACACGAGCGCGATAAGCAGGCCTTCAAGGATTGCAAGGGGAACCTGTGTAACTGCATAGATCGCAAAGAAGGTCGCAAATGAGATCATGAACCCTCCATGCGTTGCCGGGAATGCCGCTGCAAGTTCTATTGAGGTGATAACGTAGGTGAAGAGATCCGCGACAAACGTGACAAAGAATATGTTCACAAATATGTTCAGGTTGACCGCTTTTCCCACGCGGTACACTGCATACCCGAGGAGCGGCCCGGCAATTCCCATCGAGAAGACATTCGCGCCGAGCGTGGTAATCCCGCCGTGGGCCATGAAAAGTGCCTGGAAAATAAGCACTATCAGGCTGAGCACACAGGTGATAAAAGGACCAAACAGGACAGTCGAAAGCCCGGTGCCCGTGGGATGCGAGCAGCTTCCCACGACAGGGGATGGCATCTTCAGTGACGACAGGAGGAAGATAAAGGCGCCTGACACTGCAAGCAGTGAAAGGGTTTCACGGCGTTCCCTGACCTGTCGGTTCAAAAGGTAAATCCCGTAGATGAGAAACGGCGCTGATACAAGGTACCAGAAGACGCACCATTGCCAGGGTAAGAATCCTTCCATTATATGCATGATTTTCTCGCTAAAGTTTACTTTATTAAAGTAAATAAGACTTGCCTTTTAGAGTGCAGAACCGGTGTCTTACACCCATCTGCAGTGCTGCCCGCATGTCTGCGTTCCGGATCTGCCGGTCAACCCGTTCAACAGGTACTCCGACACCGGTGTCACAGCAGAATATTGGGGATGCCCCAAACTTTATTTTCCCGGACGCCCGATACCGGTACGCATGGAAACCGGTAACGACCCTGAGATCTCCCCGCGCAAGGTTGAGTATCTCAAATACCTGTGCGTGAAAGACGGGAGGGTGCGGACAATCGATATCGCACGGGAATTTTCCGTAGACCCGTCGACCATCACAAAAACGATTCAGGAACTCTCGTGTGCCGGTCTTGTCACCCACGAACCGTACCATGGGATCGGTCTTACGGATACGGGAAAACGATATGCCGGTTACTGTATCAAACGCCACCGAATCCTCAGCCTGATGCTCACCCATTACGGGTTTTCGCATGAACAGGCCTGTGCGGAGGCCTCGCACTTCGAGAGCCGGGTAAGTAAGGAGGCGATCGATCGGATCTGCGCCGCGATGGGTCATCCCGGCCAGGGAATCTGTGGTGAGATCACGCATGACGACGGGTGCCTTGACTCCCCGCCGGCTCCCTGATGCGTTTTTCCCTCACCGCATTTTTTTGATTTTCCAGGATTTGATTTCGCAGGATCCGGGGCAGGACTGGGATAGTGAAAAACGGTTTGCTACCACGATCGTTTATCGTTCACGGATTTGTGGCAGGTCAGGTGAACCTCCGGTACCAGTATGTGACCGGAATTTGCACGACCAAAAAAAGTACTTTAAAAAAGGTTGGGCCATGCCCAAATTTTGAATAATCATTATATGATCACCCGGCGACACTCCTCCCCGGATTGCCAACCTGCACTTCCCCCCTACAGAAGGTTATACAAAATGATCCCGTTATCGAAAAAAATTGCCCTTGTAAGTGCTTCTGCAATCGTTATCATCCTCGTTGTCCTGATCGCACTCCCAACGTTTACTGCACAGTCCGGCACCTCCCATGCGCCATCCGTGGCAGTCGGGTCGACCGGTAAACTCCAGGTCATCACTTCGTTTCGGCCGATCACCCTGCTCGTAGAACCTGTTGCCGGGGACTATGCCGACGTAACCCAGATCCTCCCTCCCGGTGCGGAACCTCACGAGTACGAACCGACACCGGGCGATGCAATGACGCTCGCAAAAGGAAAAGTGTTGTTCTACGACGGACCGTTCATGGAACCCTGGGTAGAGAACATTGCCGGTTCAGCTAACCCCGACATTGTCCGCGCACCGTTTATCGATTCGATCCCGCCATCGGCTCTTGCGCAGATGAAAACCGAATACCCGGACTTCCCCAACACGGATCAGGATCCCCATCTCTGGCTCTCGCCACAGCTCGCCGAATATTATGTGCCCTATATCGCAAACCAGCTCTCAGCAGCAGACCCGGCCAATGCCTCCGGCTACCAGAAGAACGCGGCTGCATTTGAGACCCGGCTCAAAAAACTGGATGCCGCTTACTCTCTCGGCCTCACAAACTGCACGACACGGACATTCCTGACTTCGCACGCATTCCTCGATTACCAGGCTGCCGCATATAACCTGACCGCCCTTTCCATCTCCGGCTTAAGCCCGGATGCAGAGCCGTCAGTCCAGCAGATGGCATCGATCTTAAAAGTAGCAAAAGCAGATAACGTCCAAGGCGTCCTCGCGGAAACCGACGAAGTCCAGGCATTAAGCCAGTCCATTGCAACCGAACTTAACCTGCCCCTCTACCCCTACTCCACCATGGAGATACTGCCGGGCGGTTCGCCCCAACCCGGGGATAACGATTATGTGACCATAATGGAGAATAATCTCCAGCAGATGAGGCAGGCGCTGAAATGCCAGTAGACGCTCCCCGCAACCGGCCGGTATGCCTGACCGCAAGCAACATCAGTTTTTCGTACGGTGCTGAGCCGGTCCTTGAAGACGTCTCGCTTGAGGTCCGGCAGGAAGAATTTGTGGGTATCGCCGGACCAAATGGTTCCGGGAAGACGACACTTTTAAAGATCCTTGTCGGCCTGCTCATGCCCGAAACAGGGACGGTCGAATTTACCTGCCACATGGATGACTGTGAGGGCATGTCTCCCTGCCGGCCCTGTATCGGCTACGTACCCCAGCAGCCGGTCCTGCGCCAGCAGCAGTTCCCGGTAACCGTGCGGGAAGTAATCGAGATGGGCACCTACGGGCAGTCCGGCCTTTTTACCCGGCCGACACCGGAGGATCGGGCGGCAGTGGACACAACAATTTCCGAGGCCGGGCTTTACCGGGTGGCCGGGGAACTTTTCTCCGACCTGTCGGGCGGCCAGCAACAGCGTGTGCTGATTGCACGTGCGCTTGTGGGAAACCCCCACATCCTCGCACTTGACGAACCGACAAACGGGATCGATGCAAAGAGCAAACAGGAGTTCTACGCGCTTCTCAAGCACCTCCACGACACCCATAAGATCACGGTCCTCCTCATCCTCCATGACCTGACCGAATTAAGCAGTATGATGGAACGGATTGTCTTCCTGCACCACAGGGTCCTGTACGACGGCCCGGCACAGCCTCTTGGTACAAAAGGGCTCTGGAACCTGATGTTACAGGCAGGAAACCAGTGACGGTGAGATCGAATGGTGCTTGAATTTCTGATGTTCAAATTCGGCGTGCGTGCCCTGATCGGGGGGCTGATCGTGGCAGTAACCTGCGCGAGTCTCGGGATATTTATCGTGCTGCGCAGGCTGTCACTTATTTCAGATGGTCTCGGCCATGTGGCCTTTGGCGGTATTGCCCTTGGGTTCTGGACCGGGATCTACCCGCTCTATACTGCGGTCGCCTCGGTCATCGCCGGGGCTCTGGGGATTCACGCGCTGGGAAAACTCCGGGTTGCTTCCGATGCGGCGATTGCGATCCTGTTCTCAGGAGGACTTGCCATCGGTATTGTCCTTATCAGCCTCGCGCAGTCGGCCCCGGCAGACCTCCTGTCCTACCTGTTCGGGACGATTCTTGGGATAAACGACAACGACGTGTACCTTGCCGCAGGCCTCGGGATGATTGTCCTTGTGGTGCTCGGCCTGCTCTGGAAGGAATGGGTCGCGATTACCCTTGATACGGATTTTGCCCGGGTCGCCGGGATGCCGGTGACAGCCCTTGAGATCCTCTTTACGGTCCTTGTCGGACTCACCGTTGTCGTCGCGACCCGGCTTGTCGGTGTCCTCCTCGTATCAAGTCTCATGATCATTCCCGCGATTGCAGCAATTCAGCTCAGGCTCCCGTTCCGGCGCACGGTCATTGCGGCACTGGCCATTGCGATCGCTTCTGTCGTCATCGGCCTCCAATTCTCGTTCTCCTACAACATCGCATCCGGGGGAGCGATCGTGCTTGTCACCATCGCGTTTTTTATCCTGACCGCATCCTTTGCCCGGCTCTGGCCGAAGATGAAACGGGATCTGCCGGTCGATACCTGGAAGCACCAGTGCACGGAACCGGGATACACGGAACCAGAAGAGCAAAAAGAACCCGGAAAATTCTGAATTCTTCTTTTTTTTAATGGTTTTAAAAAAACGACCTGATGCCAGATAGCAGGAGCGGTGAGAAGAACTGGAAGAGAGACGGGTTTTTCATAAGGATACCGGCAATTTTTCCCGGCCGGTCCATGTCGCCGTACTTCACAATCTCATCGGTAATTCCCGGATCGCTTATCGTAAGAATCATCCGGTCGATTGTCTCCGTGGACAAGTTATGGCGCATCTTATAGAGACGATACCCGAGAGCAAGTTCCCACCCGACATCTGCCTGCCAGCGCCGCTCGTATTCTGCAAGCGCGGCGTCGGTAAAGGTTTCGTGTTCGCAGCACGCAGCCGCGACTGCCGCTGCATGGCGGGCCGAACGGATGCCGGTATAGACCCCGCCGCCGGACGTAGGCTTGGCAAACCCTGCCGCATCCCCCACAAAGAGGGTGCGGCGGCCAAACGTCCTTGGCATCACGCCAAGCGGGATCGTACCGGTGACAAGGTGAATATCCGACACAAGACCGATCCTGCGGACAAATGCAGAAAACCGCTCGGGCACCTGTTCAGTCCCGCACAGCCCGACCCGGACCCGGCCATTCCCTGACGGGATCACCCAGCCAAAAAACTCCGGGGAAGCATTCGGGTAGAGTTCGACAAGCCCCGGTGCGCAGTCATGCCTTCCTTCGGCTTGGATGCCGGCCAGGTACACCGGTGCCCGTTCCATCCCGTACATGCGGGCGATGGTACTCCGGGGCCCGTCGGCCGCGATCAGGATCTTAAAGGAAAACTCCTCGTGCCCGTTGATCCCCCGGGTGACTACCCGGTTCTCCCGGACATCGCAGACTGCGGTTTTGAGCCGGAAGTCTGCACCCGCATCCGCCGCAGCCCCGGCCATCTCGCGGTCGAGCATGCCCCGGTCCACTACGTGCGCCTTTGGGGTTTTCGCGTCGATGACTAGCGCGTGACCTGAACTGGATATGACACGTGCCCCGGTCACGGTATTGAGAATGGATCGCCTGGAAACCGCGCATTCTTCAAAAGCCGCAAGGGACAAAAGGCCGGCGCACTGCACCGGATACCCGATACTTCCCTGCTCTTCAATGCAGAGTACCGAAAGCCCGGCCTCTGAGCATGCACGGGCGGCCGCACAGCCTGCCGGCCCGGCACCGGCGACAACGATATCATAAGCCGGGAGCATGCGTGGCGGCTCCTGAAAAAAAAGTCAGATTCACCGGGGGGGTTTCTCATCCGGCTGTCCGCATGACGGGTCCTCTGTTCCTGCGGACGGGACTTGTGTCCCCGCGAATTTTACCGGAAGCCCGCATGTTTTCAGGATGAGGACATGGGGAGGAATGGGCGCGGCTTCCCCTTCTTTTATGGTCAACCCCATGACAATTGCAAAGAGCCCGAGAACAAATGAGAACGTCCCGACAACGGTCATAATGATAACAGCGCTCATGGCAGGCACGAAGGTGATAAAGATATACAACAGGATGAGACTGCTCACAATCACGCTTGCGACCAGGTAATATTTTGATCGCGGCCGTGTCAGTGCAAACGATATCCCGGAGTACCCGGCATAGAACGCCAGCACCGCAACGACGAGAACAAAGATAAAGGAGAGGAAATTCGGGAACAGCATCTCGATGATTCCGACAACAATAAGGCCGGCGGAAAAGAGGAACCAGAGAAATGATTCTTCCGCAACGGAGGTAATGGCAATCAGTACGCAAAAGACAATTCCCGTCACTAGAAGCAACCAGAATATTCCCTTGAAAAACTCGAGTACTGTGCCCGGTACCACCAGTGCGAGACCACCGAATATCACTCCTATGAGCCCTTTGAGGAGGCAGGAAAGTTTCGCATCCATAGAAATACCTCTATTTTCTCGCGTTAATAGTTTCGTATGAGGGTGCCGTACGGGACGGCGACTGCCAAAAATGCCATGTGCCGGTTTTTTTTGGATTTCCCGGCAGAAGCGTACCGGAAATCTGATGATAAGTGTGCTCCCCCCGGGGGTATCATCTTCAGGGCGGAATCACTACAATCTTCACTACCGCGCAGAGGGACTCAGGCGCACCACGTATGCCATAGGGATATGCTTCAGGTACAGGCACATGAAATGATCCGGCACACAAGATTACAGGCCTGCCCACGCTTCCGGTTGACAAGGCCCCGGGAAGGGGGAAAAATCGGGGATTTTAAAAAAACGGCAGGGGATTTTAAGTCCGGCCTAACCCGAAAAACTCGATCCCGAAAAGTTTCTCCATCACATACAGGAGTGCGAAGAAGATCACGGCATACAGCACGAAACTCACGACGAGATTTATCCAGCCGGTCATACCTGCATCTGCCACAATAAGGTTCGAAAGTGCATTTGCGATAATGATAGCTACGAGGATCCCAAGGAAAAAGATCACCCATTTTTTGATAACGGCAAATTCCATATGAATAATTGGATGGTTCACCTATTAAAACCCTCAAAAGCCGGCACTAAAACTGCCGTTTTTTTTAAGATACAGTAGGGTGTCACTTTTTATGGAACGAGAAAGGCGGTGAACTCCCGGGCCGCCCCGGGAAAGTATTTGTTGTCATTCTGCGAATCTCACGCAGAGAACGGCCATTGTTCCCGGTAATCCCTGTACGTGCAACAGGCCATAAACGACTGCTACCGGAGTCCGCATAACAATAGTGCGCTGCAAGGCAGCAATGGGAGGACAAAACCATGTCAGGAAGAAATACCCTTGAACTGCTCAACGGGATCCTAACTGAAATTACAAACGTCAGCCGGCTGACCGAAGGATACCACTATGAGGATTTTTTCCGGAATGAAAAACTGTATGCGAAGGTTGACGACAGTGTCAGGTTCATCGATGAAATGGCGCACCAGATCCCGACAATTATCCGGGTGAAATACGCGCTCCTGCCCTGGAAAGAACTCTCGGCACTGGAAGAGGCGGTTGCACATGCCGATGCAGTCACCCGGCCCCGGCTTATCTGGAAGATCTGCACGGAAACACTCCCGCGCATCCGGCCGCTGGTTGAAAGCCTGATCGATGAGATGGGAAAATAAGTCCGGGCAACCGGCCGGTCCGGGTGCATGTTTATCCCGGACCAGTAACAGGCCTGCTCTACGGCATGGAGCGGATTTTAAGGGACACGTAAATCCGCGAATGCTTATCTTTTGAGGAGCCTTTGATTATTGGTATGGATAACGAACCTGCGGAGATTACACCCGGCACCGGTTCAGGGGATACGGCGGATCCTGTACCCGTTCCCGCGGCACCTATGGGCCGGGGCTTCTGGGCAATGATGGCACTTCTCGGCGTGCTTGTCCTGCTCATTATCTATGCGCAGGTCCAAGGAGTCACGCGATCCGTGCCGGTTAACCTGACCGGTACGAACTGGACCCTGACCTACTATACCAATGAAAAAGGAACCATGGTCCCGGTCACAAACGGGACGGATGTGACCCTCCGGTTCGGCCCCGAAAACAGCACGATCCTTGGCGGATATTCCGGTTGTAACGCGTACAGCTTTAATTACACGATCTCTGGATCCAGACTGATCCTGGCACCCGGTGCCGGGGAAACGACTGCCATGGTCTGCCCGGCTCCCGTCGTGATGATTGTTGAAACATCTTACCTGCACGACCTCGAAAATACATCCACGGTACAGTTCCGGAGCGACCACCTGTACCTGTACGACCCGACAGAAAAACCGCTCCTCATCCTTGAACAGACGCCGGCCTGATCTTTTTCTTTTTTGCCACGCCCGGAAAGGAACCCGGACGGGAATAACGAACACGCTGCACGTGCAGGCAGACGCCCCGGGATATAGATACGAACATTAAAAAAAGTCTGGTGCAAGAAGTATTATCCGGGAGATGAAAAAGGAACCATGGACGCAAAAAGCGAACGAAAGGAGGGTGTGCTCGTCTTTTTTATCAACGGGAGACTGGATGCATTCGGTGCCCAGCAGCTCGATGAGTGGATAAAAGAGACGCTGCATGACGACGACAAGGAACTGGTGCTCGACCTTTCCGGCTCCACGTACCTTTCCAGTGGCGGCCTGCGCACGTTCAACGTGCTAAAAAAGGAGATGAAACGCCGGAACGGGAGATTTGCCCTTGCCGGCGTCGGGGAATACCCGAAAAAAGTGCTTGACATGGCCGGGTTCACGACAATTCTTGAAATATTCCCGACCACCGATGCCGCTGTTGAGGACATAAAGAAAAAGCGCAAAAACCCGACGCTCTTTAACGAGATCTTCTACAAGAAGATCGAGGAGGAGGGTGTCACGCTTACGATCGAGCCGGGCTGGATGACAAGCCCCCCTACCCTCCGTGTCACCGGGGACCTCCACAAGATCCTCCATGCACAGCTCACCGAAGCCGATATTAAGACACGGAAATTCTCCGAGATCACGTACTCGCTTGGCCTTGGCGCTCTCGGGGCCGACAAAAAAGAGGCAATGCCGCTTCTTGGTGAGATGATCACCCTGTACGGCTCCATGGTCTGGCTCCCGACAGACGGGAACAATACCCCGGATTTCCTGACACCGCTCGATGCAGAGACGGACGTACCGGTCTACACGGGATTTAACGTCACGCTGGACGGTCCGTTCAATGAATACCTGAGCCTCGATACGAAAGATCCGGAGGGGATCAGCATCACCGATATCTACCGCATGATCTTCGCAGGGGCCGTTGACCGGGGAGTAAAGACATACAAGGGCGTCGTCGCAATTGCCATCTGGGGCGTTATTGCAGGTGTCGCCAGTTCCGGCATCAAAAAGGCACCGGTTGCAGGGACAGCGCTGCCGAAAGGAGCTTCGATCATGGACCCTGCGCAGTCCGCAACATGGATGGCTTCCGATACCAGCATGTCCTACAAAGGGGATACGCTCGTGAGCTTCGGGATCGGGATCGACCTGACACACGACCTCTCGGGCTACAAAAAAGAGAACCTTGACGCCCTGTACTACGCGAACCCGGCAAACAAGGGCGCGTCAAAGGCGATGTACCTCCACAACCACGGCGTGGTCTTCCGGGGTGTGCCTTACGATGGCTCGCTTGACTTAAACTCACAGGTAAAAAAGATTGTCAGCGATGCCACGTTCGTGGATATGCGCCACCTCCTCTACAGCACCCGGATCAGGCGCGCAAAGATCGGTGTCGCGTACATCCAGGATATTGTAAAAGAGGAGTAAGGGATTATCCCGTTTTTTTTAAAGGACCTTCTAATGGACCCTCACGAAGAGGGGCATTTCTTTTTTATCAGGGTCAGGATATTTTTTGCCTTTTCGTACCGGTACGTGGCGTTGTCGGTTACTTTCCTGATAAGGAGAATACCAAGACCTCCGATCTCACGGTCATCGAGATTCGCAGACGTATCCGGCTCCGGTACCTGAAGAGGGTCAAATGCCGGGGCATCATCCGATATTTCGACAGTCACCTCGTCCGGTCCGGCCTGGCAGCAGATCCTGATGGTGCCCGGGGTACCGGCGTAGCCGTGCAGGATCGTGTTCGTGATCACTTCCTCTACGGCAAGCTGGAGATCGAGGGTCTGTTCATCGGAAAAACCCGATGATATCAGCCACTGCTCAAGTTCAAAGGAGACTCCCGGGATCGCATCGAGAATTGCAGGAATATCAATGTTTGCTGACGGGGTCATGATCATACGCCGGAAAACTGCAACGATGCCGGTGGTTCGCCCGGCGCCGGGACCGGGGTGTCAGAGCCCCGGGCCGGAAACCCGGCCACCGTACCATTCTTTCGTGACAGGCATGGGGTGAAACGCGGTATCCGGCTCACAGGGATCATAAAGGAATGCTCCAACTATGGTTTGCACACCCACGTACATAAATAAGTCAGTCAGGGAAAAACAGAAAGGTTATCTCGGCACAGGGAGGATATTTCTAAAGTACCTGATACGGCAAAAGGGCAATCCGGGGAATAAACATGGAGATTACCACTACGAAGCATGACACCGCAATCATCCTTACAGTGACCGGCCGTGTGGATGCCATGACCGCAGGAGCCCTCGAAACTGCCCTTAACGATCTTATTGCCGACGGGAGCCGAAAGATTATTCTCGATTTGACCGGTCTTGTCTATATCTCCAGCGGCGGCCTGCGGGTCCTGCTTGCGACGGCAAAAAAGTTACATGACGACAAGGATCGGTTCGCGCTCTGCGGCCTCTCGCATGAGGTACAGAAGATCATGAGACTTGCCGGGTTTACCACCATCTTCTCCATCTATACGACTGCACAGGAAGCGTCAGCCGCATTGAAGGGATCGCCGGGTCCCTGAACCTGAATCTTTTTTGTTGAAGTGCAGATCCCGCTCAAACGATCCTCCCGGGATCCGGGGATGTCATTTTGCCCCGTTCCTGACCCTATCACGTTTTCCCGACGGTCGCAAGGTAGATCAAAAACTGGTTTTCCCCATCAATTTCCAGGATCTCTGCCATCGCGTCGTCATCGAATGCCGCAATGGCACAGACACCGCAGCCGACTGCTTCTGCGGCAAGGTAGAGGTTCTGGCAGACATGGCCGGCGTCAAGGTGCAGGTCGCGGTACCCGCGTTCGCCGTACCGCCACGTTATCCGGTATGGCACGGCAGTCCAGAGGAACACGACGCCGCACCGCATGATGAATGCCTGGTCAAGACAGGCATGGGCGATGTCGATGTGGAGCGTGGGATCGGTTTTTACCCGGCAGAGCCGGTGGGTGAGGGCCAGGTACCGGTAGAGGCCCGGTTCGAGGCCGTCAATATCGTTTACGAGCAGGTAGGACTCAAACGCGTGGCGCGCCCCGGCCGAGGGGACGGTACGGAATGTGGCCTCGTTCCCGTGCACGCTCTTTACCCCCTGCGTGCACCAGAGCAGGAACGAAAGTTCATCGAGAGAAAGCGGCACTTTTGCATACGACCGGACGCTGTGCCGGTTCTCGATCGCCGTGCGGAGATCGATCTGCGGGATGACAAGCGACGCCGGGTCAGGGAGGTCGAAGACCGGCAGGTCCGGGTCCGCCGGGAGTTCCAGCGGCGGCCGAGGCATGCCTTTTTCCTGGTCCGACCGGCCCAGGTACCGGTACTTCGTCTTCTCCAGGAATTCCAATCCTGCGCCGGCCGGGGACAGCGTATGGTCTGGCATATGCTACGCTTTGTGAACCGGCTCCAGATAGTCTTTTTGATAGTACAAGCGTTCCTTAAAAAAGTCCCAATTTAGCCATTGTACGGTACAGGAGAACGGATATCACCCAATAAAATAAAATATCGTTTACCTGTCTTAAAAAAAATCATGACAGCACCACCCAGACACGATCCTGATACCATGCCACCGCTCTTCGAATTTAAAAACGTCTCCGTGATCCGGGGGGACAAACGGGTGCTCGATCGCATCACGCTCTCCATTGGAGAGAAAGAGAACGTCGCCATCCTCGGGCCAAACGGCGCGGGAAAGTCCTCGCTTATAAACACAATTACCCGCGAGTATTACCCGGTGCTTTCCGAAGGTCCCGTGACCTTTGATTTCAGGGGAAAAGATACGTGGGATGTTTTCGATCTCCGGTCATTTGTCGGCATCGTGTCAAACAACCTCCAGTACACGTTCAATCGGACCATCACCGGCCGGGAGGTGATCCTCTCCGGTTTTTTTTCAAGTATCGGGCTTTTTAACCGGGTCGTTACCCCGGCCATGGAAGAAAAGACGCAGGAGATCCAGAGGTTCCTGCGCATCGAGCAACTCAGCGACCGGCCCATGAACGAGATGTCGTCGGGCGAGGCACGGCGCTTTTTAATCGGGAGGGCGCTTGTTTTCGATCCTGCCACGCTCATCCTTGACGAACCGACAAACAGCCTCGACCTTTCCGCACTTCACACCTTCCGGGAGACCTTGCGGACGATCGCGCAGTCGGGAACAGGCATCATCCTTGTCACGCACCAGCTCCACGATATCATCCCGGAGATCTCCCGGGTCGTCATGATGGACGGCGGCAGGATTGCCGGCGACGGCAAAAAAACTGATATGCTGACCGACGAGAAGATCAGCCGGCTCTTCTCGGTACCGGTGCGTGTTCAGGAAGAGAACGGCTGGTACTATGCCACCGGTTACTGAAGCGATCCCGGTCCTTACAGTACATAATTGCCCTCTTACAGCACCCGGAAAAATTCCGGCGTGCACAGGATATAATGAAACGGGACCGGTTCGACACCCGGTAACCCGGCGCACTGCATCATAATACGGTGTTATACTCACGGAGCACCAATATCCTGCCACGCATCCGGGGATGGGTGGCATCCCCGCACAGGGTCCGATACATGCTCACGCTTGATGAGATCAGGGAATATGCCGGGGACGCCGGACTGTCCTCCCCCATGGCAGAAGAAAGCCGGAAGAAATACGGCGTAAACATCATGACGCCGCCGGAACAGGAACCGCTCTGGAAAGAGTACCTGAAAAATTTTGATGATCCCATTATCAGGATCCTGATTTTTGCTGTCATACTCTCCGCTATTGTCTCGTTCTTTTCCGGGAGCAGCCTCCTGGACACGGTCGGGATCATTATCGCGATCCTGCTTGCCACCGGCATCTCCTTTTACAACGAGTACCGGAGCAGCCGTGAGTTTGATATCCTCAATGCCCACCGCGATGACATGCTGGTAAAAGTGGTTAGGAACGGCAACCCGACGCTTGTGCCCTCCCGCAATATTGTGGTCGGCGACCTTGTCCTCCTTGAAGTCGGCGACGCGATCCCGGCTGACGGTTGGCTTGTTGCCTCGGAAGAGCTCTTCTCTGATGAATCCGCATTTACCGGTGAGAGTGAACCGGTCAGAAAGGAAGCGGGCGACAGGGTTCTCAAGGGAAGTTTTGTGACCGAAGGAAAAGGCCGGATGATTACCGGGGCTGTCGGCGATGCAGCCGAAATGGGTGTGATCGCCGCAACGCTCGGGATCGATCATGCGACAAAGACCCCGCTTGAAGTAAAACTCGAAACCCTTGCGGGGCTCATCTCGAAATTCGGGTACGCAATGGCGATCCTCATCTGCAGCACGCTTGTTATCCGGGGCATCCTTATCGGCGACATCACGGGACTCAATCTCGTTACCGCAAACCACCTGCTCCAGTATTTCATGCTCGCGGTCGTGATTGTCGTTGCCGCCGTTCCCGAGGGGCTGCCGATGAGCGTTGCTCTCTCGCTCTCCCTTGCCATGCGCAAGATGACCCGGGCGAACTGCCTTGTCCGGCGCCTCATCGCCTGCGAGACCATCGGATCTTCGACATCGGTCTGCACCGACAAGACCGGGACGCTCACAAAAAATCAGATGGAAGTGGCCGATGCCTCAGTCTTGGCCCCTGCCGGGCCGGGCCCGGTCCCGGAAACTCCTGCCATGTGGATCACGCTGAATGCAGCAGTCAACGGCACCGCGTACCTTGAAGAACAGGAGAACAGGAAGGTGATCGTGATTGGGAACTCGACCGAAGGTGCACTCCTCAGGTGGCTGCGGGCGCATGCGATCGATTACCAGACCGCAAGAACAGAGTTCCCCGCGATCCGGCAGCACCTCTTCGATGGCAAACGCAAACGCATGTCGACCGTCGTGGATATCGGAGGTCTGCGGTTCCTGCTGGTCAAGGGAGCGCCGGAGGTCCTGGCCGGTCTCTGCTCGGGGGCACCCGATCTCCTGGGAGTCGGCACACTTGCTTCCCGTGCGATGAGGACGCTCGCATTTGCCCACCGGGAAATTGCCGGGGATGACGAGACCGAGACCGGGCTTGTCTGGGATGGTTACGTCGGCATCCGCGATCCCCTGCGGGACGATATCGCTGCATCCGTGGCCCGCTGCCAGCATGCCGGCATCAGGGTACGGATGGTCACCGGGGATAACCCGGTAACCGCACAGGCTATCGCCCGGGAAGCCGGCATCATAAACAGCGGGACGGTCATGACGGGAAAAGAGTTCCGGGCGCTTTCGGACGAAGGACAGGTCGCAGCCGCAAAAAATCTTGACGTGATGGCCCGGGCTGAACCCATGGACAAGCTCCTTCTCGTGCAGGCGCTCCAGAAGACCGGGGCGGTCGTGGCCGTGACCGGCGACGGGACAAACGATGCCCCGGCGCTCAGGTATGCGGATGTGGGACTTGCGATGGGAATTGCCGGCACCGAAGTGGCACGGGAGGCAAGCGACATCATCCTTCTCGATGACTCCTTTGCCTCGATTACAAGCGCAGTCTGGTGGGGCCGGTCGCTGTACGAGAACATCCAGCGCTTCCTCCTCTTCCAGCTCACCATCAACTTCAGTGCCTGTATCCTTGTGTTCATCGCACCGCTTCTCGGTTTCCCGGAGCCGTTTACCATTATTGAGATCCTCTGGATCAATATCATCATGGACACGCTCGCCGCGTTTGCGCTCTGCTCGGAAGCCCCGCACAGCGGGCTGCTCGACCGGACGCCGGTCCCGCGTGACGCCCCGATCATCACCCCGTTTATGTGGATCACGATCGCAATCACCGGCACCTTCATTGTCGTTGGTGGCCTTCTTCAGCTCGGCACCGGGTTCCTTGGCGGCAGGACCGAGGCAGAGATCGGCACGGTCTTCTTTGCGGCATTCATCATTGCCGCCGTGACAAACGGGTTCAACTGCCGGGCGATGGACGGGAAGATGCCGCAGTTTTTCCGGGGCAACCCGACGTTTTTTCTGGTCATAGGCGGGATCGTGATTATCCAGATCCTCATCATCCAGTTTGGCGGTGAGGTCTTTGGCACAGTACCACTCACCGCTACGGAATGGGTAACAGTAGCGGTGGCAGCGGCGGTACCGGTGCTCGTCATTGGGTTTGTGATCCGGTACGCATCAGGCTGGTACCGTGCAGCAAAAAAATCCCCGTTACTCACCTAACCGGCACACCATTTTGCTTTTTTTCTCGGTGTTTTCCCCGGTGCGTGCCGGAAAACAGACACTTCCCTCCTGCCAGTACTGTATATACTGCATCGAACAGTAGGGTACACTTAAGGATCCGGGCCGGTCAGGAGACCCTATGCTTCCGGGACCGGCTCCGGGTGCCAGGAGATCAGATATGGAGAAGATCCAGATACCAAACCAGGCTCCTTCGACGCCGATGTCCGTGGTGATCGCCGGCGCGCTTGTGAAGGGAAAGGAGAACTACCTTACGATCGGCGCATATGGCGTCATGTCGATGCAGCCGCCGCTTATCTATATCTCGTCCATGAAGACCCACTTTACCAATGCCGGGATTAAAGAGACCGGGTACTTCAGCATCAACGTGCCACCGGCAGCGCTCATAAAAGAGACCGATTACTGCGGGCTTGTCTCGGGACGCGATACCGACAAGTCCAGGGTCTTTACCGGGTTCTACGGAAAAGAAAAACACGCCCCGATGATCCAGGAATGCCCGGTAAATGCCGTCTGCAAAGTGGTAAAGACCGTGGAACTGCCCAACAACGAGGTCTTCATCGGCGAAGTTGTCGAGTACTACGTGGACACGCTCTGCCTTACGGACAACACGCCCGATCCAAAAAAGATCGATCCGCTCCTGCTTGCCGGTCGCTCGTACCGGAAACTGGGTGGTGTCGCCGGCACGGCGTTCTCTGTGGGAAAATCCCTTATGAAAAAATCTTGATTTTTTTTGCCGGCTGAATGGACATAGTATTCCTACATGGATAGCGTGAGGGCACAGGAGGGTGGAGGTACCCGGTGGCAGTCTCCATTGCTCTGACAACTTATTTGCGCAAAGAATTTTCAGGATCACGGGAACGGGATATGAACCGATTGCATTCACACCGGATCTATGAATGCCGGGGAAAAATATATGAAGGTTCCCCGCATCAGGGCCCCTCCGGGGAACGGCGGGGCAGGGAGTTTTTTTATGTCTGTTTTTCATCCTGATTTGGGTTTTTGATCCGCCGCGGGGGCGTCCCTTTTTGGTGCGGTGGCACTCATCCTTCAGGAAGATAAGACAACAATCCCGACATGAGATTGTATTGATGTTCTGCAAAACCGGTTTTTGTTATTCCAGTTCTCCGGTGTTATCCAGCGATAACCACGGGAAAAATCGGATACCGACAGGAATTCAAACCCTAGACGTAAACTAAAAAAAAGAGTGGGCCCTTACGGAGCCGGAGTCGCAGGGACTGCTTTTTTTGCTGCAAACGATGTCACGATGGCAGCAATGCCGATAACGATGGCGAAGATCCCGGCAATAAACGGCAGGAGCGCGGCCGAGATCAGGGGGAATACAAGCAGCAGGATCCCAAAGACGAGGCTGATGATCCCGAGGATGCCGTTTCCTGCATCCTTCTGCGAGAAGGCATGGTACAGGTGGGCCCCACCCGTGATGCACGCCCAGACGCCGATGAGGATGATCACAAACGTCAGAAGGAGGACTGTGCTGTACAGCGGGTAGGCGAGGATGATGATACCCGCGATAAGGTTTAAGATCGCAAAGAGAATCTTCCAGCCCATGTTTGTCCGGTCAACGGCGAGGCTTGCAAGGGAAAAGATACCCCCCACAAACCAGTACGCGCCAAGGAACGTGATAAAGATAATCGTCGTTATGCCGGGGGAGGCAAGGAAGAGGATCCCGAGAATCAGGGAAAGGAGCCCCCACAGGAGGAGAATCCACCAGGGAAAAAGCCCGGGAGCACAGCACCCGCATGAGCACCCGCACGGTTCCGGAGTTGCAGTTGTTTCAGTCATACTATACCTCAAGAATTATACCAGAGTTCTGCCGTGACCATATTTGAACGCTCGCTTTTTAGTACGGACACCGGCGGGTGAAAAGTTGCTGTTCCGGGATTGTCCCGGGGGATCAGCTGTATTTATCCGCACTCCGGCATCCCGAGGATCGTGCGGATCCGCTGCTGCGTCTCCTTTGGCGTCCCGGTCGTATTGAGCAGGTAGCAGTCAGTCCGGTCGATGAGGTCGCCGATATACCGTTCCCGGAGCGCACTTTTTCGGGAATCTTTTACCAGCAGGTGCGGGTTGAAGTACCCGTTTCCGGTAAAAAGGTCGAGCGCCTCGCGCTTCTCAAGCGGTTTTATTATCTGCGGGTCGGTAGCATCCCGCTTGAGGATAATAATCGTGTTCAAGGTGGTCAGCGGCAGCAGCCGCCCTTTGCCCACGACCCACCGGATGTCCGCGACCGCACGCCCGTCCGCATCGTACTCATCTGCTGCCACAAGTCCGCCGAACTCTTTCCAGATGGCTGACAGGTCCTGCCGGATATAAAAATTCCGTTCCGAACCGTAGGCAAGGATCTCGGGGCCGAAGACCCGGGCAAAGAACCAGTCGTCAGAGATGATCCGGCCGTGCGGGTCGCGGAGGAGCCCGTAGGTCTGCGTGGTCTTCCCGGCACCCGAGGTCCCGACCATGGCAAGACCCTTTCCTCCGACATCCACGCAGGCGCCGTGGACCGAAGAGATGCCATGCTCGTCTTCAAGGATGTCGCCGCACAGGCCGAGCGCGATCGATTTGATCCAGCCGTAGTAGGAGAAGTTGAAGAGAAACGCGGTCTTTGAATACGGGTCGAACTGCACCGTGTTCTCACCACAGGATGGATCCCTGAAAACATAGAGCCGGCCGTGCGACCGGATGTTCTGGGACATCGGGGAGAAGTTCTCCTGCCAGGTTTCAAGGAGCGCCCGGTCATCGGACAGGAGCTTGATGCAGCAGCCGAAGATCTCGGATTTGATCTCGTACCTGACCCGGGGGGCGCAGCGCTCTATCTGCTGTTCCTTTTCTTCAGGTGAGAGCAGGGTAATGGTGTACGGCATAATCCGGCCTCGTAAAAGATAATGTACTCTTGTGATATTCGGGTGCGCCGGGATAAGGATGTTTTTGGTCTTTTTACACGCTGGTCGGGGCCGGCTCATTTTACCCTGAAGAGTGACCATCATTCTCTGATGACAGTTCACCACCGGATTTCCTTATTTTATCCTGCTGAAATTCCGGTCTCTCCCGGTCATTCCCGTAAAGTATCGTTTCCCCCGTACCGCCATTAAAAAAAATCAGGCCGGCTCACATTACCGGGATGGTTCCGGCGCAATAACGAACCGGCAGTGATCGTCGCCCATCGCATAACAGGCAGTCTCGTCCACCCGCTGCGGCAGCTGGAAATGCCGGGTGAAAATTGCCTGCAGGACCCCTGAATCGAAGGCGCAGGCCGGCCGGCCGAGCTGGGGGAGGCTCCCGCACTCAAAGCAGTCGTAGACCTTAAGCACGAGCGGGGCCGTGCTCTCGATCTCAAGGACGCCGAGATTGTTGGTCTTCCAGAACCCTGCGGTTTTTTCCAAAATTTCGGTAAGGTCCGGGGCGGCAATGGCAGAGTATATGCGCTCGCCCACATGATAACCGGCCTGCTGCAGCACCGGGTCGATATTGATCCCTTCCTGCAGGAGCGAGACACGGATCGTGCGGAACATCAGCCGGTAAAATTTAAACGGGTCCGGGCCCGCGACCAGCCGGGTGAGGAGTTCACTGTTGTCGTCGCGAATCACCGGTTTTTCTGATGCAAGGTCGCCGAGGCGCTGCGACCGGAGAGAAAAGATCTTTTTCCTCGAATCGGCCGGATCTGCTTTCCCGGCGATGATGCCTTCGCGTTCGAGCCCCTGTAAGTGTACCGAGACCGTGGACTTGGCCTTTCCTGAGAGCCGGACGATCTCGTCAAACGGGAGGTCGCGCTTGGCGAGCACGGTCAGGATCTGCGCACGGGCCGGCGACTGCACCGCACGGATGCCCGATGGCGTGGAAAACAGCCTGACGCCCGGGGTAGGTGCGGTTTTCTTTTTTGAGGGTCTGGTTCGCAGCGACATGGCACAGGATTCCGCTTTGGATATTCCATAACAATAAACGCAAACTAGATATATAATTTGTTCGTAAACAATAGAATGTTCGTATATTTCAGAACAAATGGTGAACTGCCATGAAGTCTACAAAACTTGCAGAAGGCATATACTGGGTAGGCGCTATCGACTGGAACCTGCGCGACTACCACGGCTACACGTTGCCGGGCACGACCTATAATGCGTACCTTGTGGTCGGGAAAAAACACACGGTACTGATTGACAATACGTACCCCGGCCATGAATACCAGATGATGGAGCGCATCAAAGACATCACCGACCCGAAAAAGATCGACATCATCGTTGCAAACCACGTGGAAAAGGATCACTCGGGCGCTCTGCCGATGCTGACAAAGATGCTGCCCGGCGTACCGATCTATTGTACGGAAGCTGCGGTCACCGGCTTTGGGAAGCACTACGATACCACGGGCTGGAACTTCAAAACGATAAAAAGCCTCGACAAGCTCGACCTTGGCGGAAAGACACTTGTCTTTGTCGAAGCCCCGATGCTCCACTGGCCGGATTCCATGTTCACGTATCTTGCCGAGGACAAGATCCTCTTCCCGAACGACGCCTTCGGCCAGCACATCGCGAGCTGCGAGCGCTTCGATGACGAACTGGGAAAAGAGGCATCGCTTGCCCATGCGCAGAAATTCTTTGCAAACCTGATCACTCCGCTCGCACCCAAGGTCTTAAAGAAACTTGACGAAGTGACAAAACTTGGCATCCCGATTTCCATGGTCGCCCCGAGCCACGGGATCATCTGGCGCTCGTACGCTGGCGATATCATCTCCGCGTACGTGAACTGGTCGCACGGCGTAGCGAAGAACAAAGTGGCGATCGTTTACGACACGATGCACCACTCGACCGATCTCATGGCCCAGACTCTTGCCGAAGGGATCATGGCTGAAGGCGTTGACGTAAAAGTCTGCCTGCTCAAGGACGGGCGCTTTGAAGGGACGCACCGGAGCAACGTGGTCACCGAGATCCTTGACTCGAAAGCACTCCTTGTCGGCTCGCCCACGCTCCAAGACGAGGTGTACCCGACAGTTGCAGACTTCCTTTCGTACCTTCACGGCGTCCGGCCCGGCCGGCTGACCGCAAAGAAGATCGGGTTCGCGTTTGGCTCGCACGGGGGCCAGGGCGGCGCAATAAAGATCATAACAAAGGGACTCATGAAGGCCGGCATCGAGACAATCAATGACGGATACGAAGTCCTGTACAAACCCGACGCTGCCGAGCTCAAAAAATGCTACGAACTCGGGCAGGATGTTGCACGCCGCGTCAAGGCGATGTAATCACCCCATTTTCCTCTACGCCAAGGGTGCACATGCCTCATCTCTCGCGTGCCGGTCGCACTGCACCGGCGCCTGATGCCAATGCCACGGCATCTTTTTTTTTCGTTTGACCATTTGTACTGCCGGTAACGACAGCAGGAAACTCCGGATTTTTTTTGAATGAATTCTGGTGCCGGGAAAAAGTTTGGATCTGGCAGAATCGAACCCGGGCCACGAAAAGCGGGAATACAACAGGTGAGGGGGCCGCTCTTCCCGGCCGGTACCGGAAAAACGCCCGTAAAACCGTCCGATTGCAACTCCACAAAATCAGGCGGCATTTCTTTATTTGTTTGCCAAAATACGTCCAAATTGAGCCCCATATAATGCCCTTTGGCGGGCCATATTCGCGTTCTGGCAGCGATCATTTTCCTCATCAACAGAAAACCTATCCGGGCCCATGATCGGGCCTCAAAACGCGTTTATGTGAACGTTTTATTTCGTCCGTTTTCGAAAATACGGCAAATTTGGAGTTATTTTTAAACGGAGCCCGATACGGGCTTCTTTTGGGTTGGCCGGGGGGCAATCGGAGGCTGGAATGAGCCCGGATGAGTGGATCCCTCTATTACTGGATCAGGCCTCCCGGGGGGATCTTCAGGAAGCCTAAAAAAAGAAAGGGAGGTTTTTCCTCAGGCAGATCCTGTCCGGATAATCAACGGTCAACAACTCCTTCGCTAGTTCATTTTCAATCGCAATATCTGTGCCGGGAAATGCCGGACTATATTCGTTTATTCCCGGACCGGATTGCCCGGCCAAAAAAAACTCCTTGAACCCTCCGTTAACTTGTCAGATCCGGCAACACTGACCCTGTACCTTCCTAATCCACATCAATGACCTGGTCCACAAAGGTTGTCAGCTGGAGAAGAAGACCGGGATCAAGCCCCTTCTCTACAGCAAGGAAGATCCCGGAAAATTTCATCAGTCTCAGTTTATTCGTGACAAAGTGGATGAACCGGGTATTATTCTGGGACGAGATATAGATCAGCATGGCATTGACCGAATCAAAGAGCAGAGAGACTTTCTTTTCCTTGTTAGTGCTGAGGAGATCCGTAATGACAATCCCCAGACCCGTAAGATCTGAAGGGTTGCTGACGAACCGGCAGTTTGGCACCGGCTCGTGATCCTGCCCCATCGCGTATTTCGTGACGGTATCGACCACAAATATCTTTTCCATCCGGATCCCGTTCTCCTCATAGTGCTTTTTGAGGATATCGCAGGGCTGGTTCGCCGTGACAACAAGCACGTAATAATCCCGTGCCAGCAGCATCCTGATCAGATTGATATTTTCTTCCTTTAATCGTGCAGCAGGGGCCGTAATCAGGTACAGGGCCTCGTCCTTTATATCAATCCGGGTAATTTCCACGTCCGGTCTCCTTATTCTGTCAGAAATTTTTTCGAGGCATCCGGGATCCCATTCGAATGAGCGACAATTGCCTTGTTAAACTCGTTGATATTACTTCGGATCTGCTCGAGGTTCTTTATCTGCAGCCTGATTTGGAGTGTAATATCCGGGATGATCATGTTGCCCCGGTCGATATCGCTCACCACAGACTCAAGATTGTTTTCGATAATGGCAAGGGGGGTTTTCAACCGCATGGCGGCCTCAGTGATAAACGCAAGGAACCGCGCTTCGCTTACTTTGAGAGCGATCTCTGCCTGCCTTTGTTCGGTAATGTCCCGGCCTACCGACTGGTATCCGGTGATCGTTCCGGAAGAA
>CAYVTY010000009.1:0-66655 GCA_964454995.1 uncultured Methanoregula sp. | reverse complement strand
AGGGTCCGGTCTCGCAGGAGTTCAAGGGTTCGAATCCCTTCCCTCGCATTCTGTTTTTTTTATCGTGAAAGTCAGGGACCACGTGTTTTTAGGTCCTGATAAGTTAACGAGATCTCCGAGATCTCCCAGTTATTATCCCGGAAATAATTCCCTATCGATCGCCACCTTATCAGCACCAACACCCTTAAATGGAAATAAATCCTCGATTTTGAAGTGACACCAATGGCAGATGAAATTATTACGGTAAGCACACCCTATCTTCCGGGCTACAGGATCACAAAAACCATCGGGTTCACCTGGGGACTTATTGTGAGGAGTCGCGGGCTCGGCAGGAACATAACTGCAGGCCTTCGGTCTCTTGCAGGTGGAGAGATCCACGAATATACTGAACTGTTGAACCAGTCACGTGAACAGGCGCTCGGCCGGTTGAAGGATCATGCAAAAGAGCTGGGTGCAAATGCAGTTGTCGGCGTGCAGTTCGATTCGTCAGAAATTGGCTACATGACCGAACTGCTTGCGTATGGGACAGCAGTTGTTGTTGAGAGGGAGACTGAGAAAACAAGCCCGGTCAGGCTCGGGTAAAAATCGTATTCGCCCACAGAAACGCGATGGCAGGGCTCGGCACCGATATTGTGATGGTAAAGCCGGTTGTGAAATAAAAAGATTATGACGGGGTCATCTTAATCAGATAGGGTGCAGATGCCTCAATGCTCATGTAAAATTTACCGGCCGGGAGGTTCACACTTGTACTCCCCGAATATGGGCCGGTCTCATTGAAGAGTTCATCAATCGGTTTTCCATAATTATTGGTGATATGAACGATGAAATTGTCGTAGCCCGCATAAGTAACTGCAAAGTTGTACCCTCCCTCAGTAACCGTGAATTCTTTAACCGAATTACCACTCCCCGAAAAAGTCTGGGGCCCCTCAATGTTATTCATAACGAGTTTCTCCCCACCGGCTACTGCTGAAGCATTTGCACTGATCTGGTCCTGGCACGAATAGACAAGGTTCTGGTATTGGTTTATCCCATTCTCAAATTTTCCTAAATCAGTTTCTGTATTGTTTGGGGCGGCTGAATCAGGATCCTGACAATATGTGGTTGCAGAAATCAGATACACCCGGGCCTGAGCAAGGCTGCTTGTTTGCGGGATTGCACCGGTTGTGATCAACTGGTCAAGCTGCTCCGCCGGGAGTTTACTGCAATCGCCAGAGGCAAGCCCGTTGATGCGGGTCACTATATTGTTATCGTTCACAAAGTTCAGGAATGCCTGATCATCACCCGAAGCTGATATCAGGTCGCCGCAGGTTGTTGAAAGGGTAGGCGCCGCTGTAACTACATCACTTGTGGATGTTTCCGCTGACGTTGGGATTTGGGGAACGGTCACCACCACAGAGTTAATCTGCGGCGTAGGAGTGGTTGCATTATTCGTTGACCCGGCAATATTTGTGCATCCCGCAGCCAGAACCGTTACAATTCCAACAATCAGAAGAGTGAGGATAATGCTTTTCCGCATAACTCTCAAATTATGCCCTGACCTGATAATTATTGCTTTTCCCTGTCTGATACCTGTCACACCATTATGGCACCCATTTGCAGGGGATCAGATTATTCAAAGTATTCCCTTTAAACGCCAAGAAATTCCGAAAACACCACCAGTCGGACCCACGTCCGCCAGGTAAATTGAGACACCTATGAAAAAAGGCAGGATTGAGGGAGATTAAACTCCAATATCCGGGCAGCCCCGGTTTTTGATGTACTTGCTCCTGAAAAAAATACGTCCATAACCGCACCCGGTGGCAGGATCGACTGCCCAACCGATATGTTGCACATCCAAAAAAAGCCCCCCGCGGAACACCGCTAAAGGGAAACTATTTCTAAACGCATTGGACGTATTTCGTTGATTGCGGCGATAGTATTGGACATTTCCCTGGCAGTGGACAGGATGGCTCCCGGATCGTGTCCACCACAGCAGCAGGTCCGGAAACGGGGCCTTATCCGGGCCCGGATTAAAGGCGGCATATCAAAAACCGGGAGGGTGTATGAGTTCTGGAAAGACGTTAAAAAGTACCCCTTCCTACATGTCACGTGTACGTATGAAGATCGCTATATTCCAGCACGTATCCTCCGAACCTGCCGGGTATTTTGAAACCGTCTTTACTGAACGCTGCATCCCGTACGAATATATCCGGCCCGACAAAACCGGGGAGTTACCGGTCACCTGTGCGACTCATTTTATGTTTATGGGCGGGCCGATGAGTGTCAATGATGAGAAGGAACTGCCGTACCTCAAAGAGGAAAAGGCCCTGATCCGTGACGTCGTACGACAGGGTCGGCCGGTCCTTGGCATCTGCCTCGGCGCCCAGCTCATCGCCTCTGCATTCGGTGCCCGGGTCTACCCGTACATCCAGGAGACCGGCTGGCACGAGCTCTTGCGGGAACCCAACGTGGATGGGATCTTTTCAACATTCCCGGTGCAGTTCCACGTCTTCCAGCTCCACGGTGAAACATTCGACCTCCCGGCAGGAGCACAGCTCCTCTGCACCGGTGCCGCCGTGAAAAACCAGGCGTTCTCTTACAAAACCGCCCTCGGGCTCCAGTTCCACCTGGAACTCACTGACACGATCATCCGGGAGTGGACACTGGATATGGATCCCACGACAAGAGAGAAAACACTCAAAGAAACCCCCCGGTACATCGCAGACAGCAACCGGCTCTGCCGGCAGATTGCTGAGGCATTCATCGCACAATAATACCGGTTCAGGACCGCGGACAGTGCAGCGTCACGCGATCTTCCGGGCCGGATCCATCTGGATTTCGTGGGGGAGCCGGGTCAGGGCAACGGCGCCGAGTGCACCAATAACACCGTTCCCCCCGCACAGGATGGCGCCAAAGCGCCCGGCGGCTTCTTCTGCGGCAGAACGGTCGACCACCTTTTCCCGTACCTGCCTGCCGTACTCTCTCAGGCCATCAGGGATTGTCAGCCCCTTACGGAACGCCAGGCCCCATTCCGCTGAAAGAGCCTCATTTTCAACAAACTCCCGGCTCTTTGCCACCACCCAGTCGATCCTGTTCGGGGGTACTGCCACCTCGATGTAACTTGCCGAGTTCCCGGCAGTTTTATTGGAGATAGTTTCGTTAAGCATCACGACATGGTGGCTGATCGGCAGCACGACCCTGCCGGCTGCAAGCCTTGTGAGCAGCGCAAGCGCAAGCGCAAAGGTCGCCCCCCCGGCTTTGGAATCGGTATCGTCAACACCGATGGTAAGATGAGAATACGCCTGCGTCCAGACTCTTCCCTCGACAATGTTCCCGGTCTGGTCCAGTTCAACCCGGGTGACACCCTCCGCCTGCGACATCATATCAGTGAGCGAGTACGCAGGGCCCCCGATGCAACGGATCCGCTGGACGATATGACCATCAGTGTACCCGACACCACAGATCCCGACCGCAGAAAGGGGTGGGAGGCCGATTGAGACAGTGGCATCACCAATACGGGCACATTCACGCAGGAGTGTCCCGTCGCGTTTCACATCGGTAAGAACACCCCCGGCCCGGGCATGGTGGTAGCCACAGAATGCAGCACAGGCACCGCTCATGCAGTCATGGAAGATCTCGACATGCTCCCCGTCAGTTGTGGTAAAAATCCTCCGGCAGGTGCTCTGCGGGATCGCGGAAATGGCAGCGTACCGTGCGGCCGTTCTCCCGGATTTTTCTTTTTTAATGAGGACACAGCCTTCCCGTACAAGGCGCATCACCCAGTCCTGCGCCGTGCTCCTCGGGATACCGGCTGCCTTCTGGACATCAGTCACGGTAAAAAAACCGGTGTCCTGCGTGAACTGTCGCATCAGGCGCAGGTATTCCCGCCGGTGTTCAAGCACGCTTGCCATAGTGGTCGCTGATGTACAGGATATCACCGATAATAGCGCTTGCCGTTTCGATCGATCCTGCACCCCTCCCGATCAGCGTGATCTCCTTTGCCATATCGGTTTCAAGGGTAAGGGCATTTAACGTGCCTTCGACCACCAGCGGGTGGTTTTTTTCGATGAGACGGGGTGAAACCCGCAGGATCTTCTGTGCGGGGATAGCCTCTGCGATCAGCCGGATGGTACAATCCCCTTCCTCGGCGAGCCGCAGGGCATCGGGCGTGAGCAGATCGATGCCGGTCAGGTCGACATCGGCCAGTTTTGTCCCGTCGCCCCAGATCGTATTTGCGAGGATTACCAGTTTGATCGCCGCATCGATGCCCTTGACATCGTACGTGGGATCAGCCTCGGCATAGCCCATCTCCCGCGCCTCCATGAGCGCCTGCTCATACGTAAGTCCTTCTGCGGCCATGCGGGTCAGGATATAGTTGCAGGTCCCGTTGAGGACTCCGTAGATCGCAATGATCTCGTTTCCGGAAAGGCCATCTTCGAGCGTGTGCATGATCGGGATGGCACCGCCGACCGTGGCCTCGTACCGGAGTGCCACACCTTTCTTTTTTGCAAGGGCTGACAATTCCTTGTATGCGACCGCGATCGGCCCCTTGTTGGAGGTAACAATGTGCTTCTTTCGTGCGAGGGCTGCCCTGATATACCCGAGCGCCGGTTCACCGGTGAGTGCGTTCGTTGGTGTCACTTCGATGAGGACATCGTAATCCGCCTTTTTTATCACGTCCATCGTGGAGATCGCCGTGTCGCCGCACGCCCCGGTCCTGCGCTTGTTTTCGAGCACTCCCGTAATATCGATGCTCTCATTGCAGATGCACCCGCTCTTTGAATCCGCGATGCCGGTGATCGTAATACCGGGATTCTTTTTTGCGATCATCTCTGCAACGCCGCGACCTACCGACCCGAGGCCGATCAATGCCGCCTTCATGCGATCTCCCCCAGCGGCTCGATCAGAAGCAGAGATTTTTGTTGTGCAACCCGACGCAGGACGGCAAGCGCTGCATCCATGTCCACCCGGTTGGTCGCCTTGATCGTGACCCGGGAAGTCGAGCGTTCGTTTATTGCCGGCATACTCATCGAGATTTCGCAGACCTCGGCAAAACCCGTGGAATCGATCTGGTCAACCGTGTCCGACAGATCGGTGTGCATCAGGTGACCGATCAGGATGACCGTCCGCTTGTACAGCAGGTGTTCCTTGCCGATCCGCTGGATATGAACGTCCTGCTCCTTTAAGAGTGCCACAAGTCTGTCGAGCCGCCCTTCGGGAAGCGCAAGCACGATCTGAACGTTTAACGTGTGGCTGCCCGAGTCCGGGTCACGGTGGTGGATGACCGCGATAATATTTCCTCCGACATCAGAGATCGGTTTGAGGGCCGCGACAAGTTGTCCGGGAGAATCCTTCATCTCAAGTTTCATGGAGACCTGCACTCGTACCACCTTATTCAACAAGAATGGAGCCGCTCACAAAGAAAAACTTGTTCTTTTCTCTTTTACGGCAGGACGATGCTAAAGTTTCCGGAGTTTGTCATCCACTTTTTCGAAGAAATTGCGGTGCGCATCGATAAAGAGCGCCGGTTGCTCTGCTCTCTGTACAACGATGGATGCGGAGCTCCCCAGTTCTACGGTTTTCTGTCCGTCAATAACGAGCTTTGCCGGTTTTGAACTCTCCAGCCGGATCTCGAGTCTGCGGTTGCTGCTGATAAGATGGGGCCGGGAAGAAAGCATGTACGGTGCAAGCGGGACGACAAGGAATCCTTGTATCCGGGGATCCACAATCGGGCCGCCGGCACTCATCGCGTACGCGGTCGATCCGGTCGGTGTACTGACAAGCAAGCCGTCAGAACGGAACTGCTCCGAGACCCTGCCCTCAATAATAATGGAGAAACGCAGCATCTTTGCCGGGCGGGTGGTAACAATGAGCGCCTCGTTCAATGCATCGCCGAGCGGTTTGTTGTCCTGCAGGAGCGAGATTCGCATCCGTTCCTCCACAGCAAATCCCCGGGACAGGGTTTTTACAAAATCCCATGCATCATCAGGTTCAAGGTCTGCAAGGAACCCTACCTCCCCGTGGTTGATTCCTATGATCGGGATCTGGTGTCGCAGCTGCTGGACAGTACGCAGGATCGTGCCATCGCCACCGATCACGACAGCCACATCCGCATCGGTCTGCCCGCACGGGTGGCCGGGTTCACCAAGACTGGTAGCAGTATCCTTCTCAAGGAAAACCGTAACTCCTTCTTTTTTCAGCGCGTTCTTCATCTGCCGCGCACAGGAAAGGGCGCCGGGCAGGTCAATGCGGGAAACTAGCAGGCACTTCATGTAAAATCACCGAAGATACTCGATCACCTTGTGGTGCAGCACGCCGTTCGTGGCAATAATGCACCGGCCAACGGTCACTTCATCGGGAAATTCAATAGGATCGCCATTTAAATCAGAAACTTTCCCCCCGGCTTCAGTACAGACAAGCATACCGGCCGCTGCATCAGTAACCCGCAGAGTGCCCCGCAGATCGACAAATCCGTCTATCCTCCCGGCCCCGATATAGCAGAGTTCAAGCGCTGAGGCACCAAGGAGCCTCCACCGCCGGATCCTGTGGCCGAGCTGCATCATCCGGGTGGGATCAAATTTCCGGCCATACACGCTCATGGCAGCGGCGTCAAGCCGTGACGTGGACGAAACATGGATCGGTTTCCCGTTGCAGCGCGCAAATTTCCCCCGGATTGCCGTAAATGTCTCCTTTGTTGCCAGATCCTGCACGAATGCCTGCTGCACGACCCCGTTTTCTGCCCATGCCAGAGAGAGGGCGTAGAAGGGTATACCGGCAACCGCGTTATACGTGCCATCGATCGGGTCGAGAAAGATTGTTCCTTTCCCACCTTTGACGGGCACTTTACCCGCCTCCTCGCTTATCAGAAGGGAACACAGATCGTGCTCCCGTACAAACCCAATCACACAGTCTTCCGCAACCTGATCGATCCTTTCGGTAGGGGTGCGGTCGGCACCCATATGAAGAACCTGCCCTCCCTCCGGAGATCCAATCAGCGGGCGGATATTTTCACGGACAAGCGCGGCCATCTTATTACTGGCAGAAAGGAAGTCCATAGCGATAAAAACCTCTAAATGCGGTCAGCGTTGTATTTATGTACGGCAATAAAGATAAATTACTTCTGCGCTTAAGTTATGGTTACGTTTTAGGTTGTGAAGTACAATGAAGGAACAAACAGAAATCGGAAAGATAAAAGAAGGACGTTATATTGTTGTGGAAGATGAACCGTGCAAAGTCGTCGGACTTGCCACATCAAAACCCGGAAAACACGGGGCAGCAAAGGCACGAATCGACGCTGTCGGTATTTTCGACGGTGTCAAGCGCTCGATTGTTTCGCCGGTATCGGCAAAGGCGTATGTCCCCGTAGTTGAACGCAAGAGCGGGCAGGTAATCTCTATTGCCGGTGATATGGCACAGCTCATGGATATGAAGGATTATTCGAACTTCGAGATTGCCATACCCGCAGATAAAAAGGGCCAGATCGAAGTCGGTAAAGAGATCATGTATATCGAATCCATGGGAAAGAGAAAACTCGACTGAACGTTTTGTCACGGCTTGTCATAAAAATACTTTTTGCTGAACATTCCAGAGGATACTGGAAGATTATACAGAGATTTTTTGTTTTGTCGATTTTCAAGGATATAACATAAGTTCACTTTTGATACCTACCTGTCCCTGTGGATATCCTTTTGTTGAAAGCATGGTACTACGGGAGACTCAAGCACGCGCCACCTATCCCCATGGCCGGCCCATTCCAGATCCCAAACCAGAGGCTCGGGCCAGTTCCATGCATGATCCGGTGACGCTCAGGGAGTCGTTCATTGTCCGCAAAAAGTACCACCCCCCCATTTTTCCTGAAGGGAACACCCTAACCCTTGCCTGGATCTTGTGACGTGGGTTGCCGGATTTTTGTCACTTTTAATAGATGATAATTGGATGTACATGAGATTATCACATTTGAATGAGACAACTGCGGTTTGCACTTTTGATCCAATTGACCGGGAGTGGGGAACACCAACGAAAATCTGCAAAACCTATCGAAATCATTGGTACATTTACCGTATTTGAACGGCACCCTCAAGAAGCACGGCAACAGGTGAGACTAAACTTGAAGGCTTCAACAGAACCATGTATCTGAAATTTTACTAACCATGTGCATGACATGTCAATCGAAGTGTGTGTTTTAAATTATTCCGCCGTCGCTTATTTCACTGATTTTCTAAAATAAAGATCAGTATTTTCCGATATATCGGGAGGGTATAAGAATCTTAATCGTATAGGAATTGATGTACTGGGAATTGATAATAAAATAATAGCCCCGCTGACCTTCGAAGAATTTTTCCGTCCACGGGCGCGGGTCTGTTGAGGATAACGTCGGTGTGGGTTCAATCGTGGTATACCTCGGAGGAGTTGTTTGTGATAGTATTGGTGTTGTCACTGTAATCCCTGCCCAAAGATCCGGATCAATGCCTCCCGGTGGTGAAATGGTTCGTACAATACGGTTGGGATCGGTCGCATCCATCACCTGGATGGAAAATTGCGGGCTGACACTGCCATATGATCCCTGTATACCACTGTAGGAAACATCGTTTCCCAGTGTCGGAGTAATCGCAATAGATTGTATCGTAGGTCCTGACATGGGGCCGATCATCGGGTCGATCGTGTAGGACAATTCCCAATAGGGAAACGGAATATTAATAATCTGGGTAGTTCCGCTGTATTTTCCCGATATCGTTGCATAAACCGTCCGGTTGGTATCCGGTTGGGATGCATTGATCCGTGTTCCCTGAGGGGCCGACTGGTTAGTGGAGATGTGGTAGGTACCGGGATTGACAAAGCCAACCGTCTGAACCTTCTGGTTCCATGTTGGAACCGGTGTGGGAGGGGTTGTAGGGATAATGCTTGTAATCGTTGCATAAACCACGAGAGGAGTGGCTGTCACGGAGGGCATGGGTGTTGCAAAGGAAATGCCGGTATTAACCGGCTGGCCGGTGGCTATTGGTTTGATAACAAACGCAACGACGAGAATAATGGCGAATGCGGCGATAATATAGGTAATATCTTTTTTGTCCATGACCACTGCAGTTCTTTATTGAATCGTTCATAAATAAAAATGGGTGATGTTGCTTTCGGGATCCACTGCCGACCCTAAAGGGACCCGGTTGTTGGGAGAAAGAAGTATAAATTGCACCCAATTCCAGTATACACGCATCAAATTTTTAAAAAAAAATGCTTGTATGGATTTTGATTTTTAACAAGATTATATATACTATAAATGCCTTTTATCAACGTAGAGACGCTGGTATCGACTAGTGTCTACTCATTCACAAAGGTGAAATTATGAGATCGTGTAAACATAACGATGAAGGGTTCACCGGCCTCGAAGCAGCGATTGTGCTCATCGCATTCGTTGTCGTTGCGGCGGTGTTCTCATACGTAGTGCTTGGCGCCGGGTTCTTCACGACGCAGAAGGCACAGCAGACTGTCCACACGGGTGTGCAACAGGCGACTTCAGCAGTCGAGCCGTCAGGGCCAGTGAGTATACAAGCGGATAGTGACGGTACAGGAATTCAAAACATTACCTTCTACCTCCAGCTTGCAGCAGGGGGTACCGGTGTGGACATGAGTAAAGTAACGTATACTCTTTCCACCTCTACAAAAGTGGCGACCTTCGACAATTCATCCGTCTCTTATTCATGGGTCCAGCAAAATAAGCCAATAGATCCGGGTCAGACCGCCCATTCCGGATTGCTAAATGCCCATGAGATGGTTCTTGTATCAGTTGTGCCCTCAGGATTTGCTTCTACAGATCTGGGAGTTAATACCCAGTTTATTGTACAGGTGAATCCTCCGGTTGGCGCAGCTCTCCCGATTGCGAGAACCGTTCCTGCAGGAATGACGGCAAATACATGGTATGAGGTTTATTAAAGGAGGGTGAGAAAAATGAGAAATCTATATTCTGAAAATGCATTCACCGGCCTCGAAGCAGCGATAGTACTCATCGCATTTGTCGTTGTAGCTGCAGTATTCTCGTATGTGGTGCTTGGCGCCGGGTTCTTCACATCCCAGACTGCACAATCAACAGTTCATACAGGTGTCAGCCAGGCAAGTTCAAGTATGCAAGAGGTAGGGAATACCTATGGGATTGCAAATGGTGCTGATTCCGCCATTTCCTATGTCAATGTGACTATCGCACTCACCGCAGGTGGCACCCCTATTGACCTATCTACGATGGTAGTCTCCTACACAGATAATAACGGAGGTCACGTGCCAAATATGTCATATGGTGGCATAGGGACTGATGCTGGTGCAAATTGTCCTACGTTAACCTCAAACAGCAATTATTGGTGCATTGGCCAGAAAATCAATAATGTAACGACGGGCGCAATGCTCGACAACAATGCTCAGATGATTCTTATGGTGGGACTGCCTTCAACTGCGAAACCCAACACACAGTTCTCAATTAACTTCCAGCCATCGGTCGGAGCAGTCCTCCCCATTGACAGGACGATCCCCGGTGGCCTGACCGCAGTCCAGCCACTTTATTAAATCCTTTTTTTATCGAAATTGCCAATATTGATATCCTGCTTTTATGCACGATGCAATGCAAACCCAGGCGCTTACGCAGTAGAGAATTGTTTGTATCACCGCCCCAGAGGTATAACATCCAGTTAGCCAAGGAGTATGACATTCTGCTTTTAAGAGAGGACTAATATATCATTTTGCAAATACGTTCATGATCCCAGTGAGGGGTATAACATTCCGGAAATCTTCACCAGGGTACGTTTTCTAGAGAGGGAATTTGCATTACCTACCCCGTACATATGTTTTTTGAGTTATTTCGATGATGACAGGAGAATCCTCAAGTCTTTAACCAATCTGGGCGAAAATTTATCGTACCGCATATATCGGTTTGCACGGTTAATTGGCCACATTGCACTACCAATGTAAACAAACAAATCTTTTCCACTAATCTTCTCTTTAGAGTGCATTAACTGAAATCTTAAAAAACGAGGCTTTCGCGAATTTGGTATGTACCAGATAAATTCACATCGAAATCATGAAAATCGATAAAATGTGAGGGGTAGCCGGTCCATGGCACCTGCGGAGTACACTGGGGCAGAGTAATTTTTGATTTTTGTCATCGATCCGCTGCAGGGACTTCCTACCGGAGGTGGTAGCATTCAATACCCGTAGGGAGGGGCCATCAGCCACCATTATCATTGCTCATTCGGGTGTTGAATGATTCAACCCGACCCGCAACTTATGGAGGCATTGGATAGACCCCCACTTCCTGTTCATATAAGGTGAGGGTTACCTTTTCCCACCCGCTATTGCCCACCAGAAAAACCTGTTCCTGAACTCTAAAAAGGAAAAATCCTCATCAAACTATAGGTTCCCGGGGCAAAGTATATTAACGAAAAACAGGATAGTAATTCAATGCTATGGCGGTAAACCAGTCTCAGGTCGACCATATCATCACCGCGGCTTCTGAGGATGATCCCGAGGTCAAGCTCCAGAACCTCGAACGGGAAGTCGACCTAATCAAAACCTCCATCAAGCGCCTGTTAATGGATATCCGGGAACGGATGAATGAACTGGAGAACCCGTTCACCTTGGCAGTCGCTTCATCAGGAGGAGCCGTTGATACTGGTCGCGTTGCTGATTCTGCCAATGATGCAAAAAAAGCTGAACTAGATGCGAAGGAAGCAGCCTTGGATGCACGGGAGTCCACGCTTGATGCCGCTGACGCTGCAAAAGTTAAACCGGAAAAGGAGAGCAAAAAAGCCGCGCCGGAAATAAAGCCAGAGACACCTGCTGTTGCCACCTATGAGGAGAAACGGATTCCTGACGAACAGATGATCGCCCTTCTTAAGGCCCAGATCCCTGCAAACGGCCATAAGGCTAGCCAGAATACGCTTGCCAATGAAAAACTCCGGCTCCAGAAAGTATACAAACTGTTCAAGTGGACGAACGGGGCCATCCGAAAATTCGGACACGACCGGCTCGATATCATCCTTGAATCGTACCGGATCATGGGGTACATCACACGGGAGTCCTGCGATGAGATCAAAGAGATCTCCCGCCTGATGCCGGCAAACCTTGGCGATGAGCATGAGGTAGGCCCGGATGAGTTTGTATCAGAATTGTACGCGCTCAACCGTATTCTGTCACCGACTGATTCTTCACTTGACCGGGATATGATTGAGGTTATGATGGAACAGCGCCAGCAGATACTGCCGACTAAAGAAAGACAAGAGACACCGGAATCATCGGTTAAAGAGCGGGAACCTTTACGGAACGCCAGAAAAGACGAAGAATGGATGAACCTGCCGGACAGGATATAACCAATGTCCGCCGATACATTCACGACTGCCCTGTTTCTCATTACTGCTGTAATAGCTGCAGGCGTACTCATCAGCGCTATATTTCCTGTTGTCTACCAGATGGCAGGGACGTTTTCTTCTGCCGGCCATGCTTCCGACCAACAGATCCGTACGGATTTTAAGGTTGTTCTGGCCGTGGCAAATAGCAGCGGGTATGCTCAAATCTGGATGAAAAATACCGGGAGTGTACAGATACCGGATTCAGATATCAAAAAATCCGATGTTATATGCGGTGATGCAACTACAGGGAATTTTAACCTGCTGACTTTAGTCAAGCCAAGTTCTCTGACCGCCCCCGGTCAATGGACGTATACGCTGAACGATCTGAATAGCAATAATTACTGGGATCCCGGTGAAACCCTAGAGATTGACGTACGACCCTCAACACTAAATACTGCAGGCGGTCCGAATTACTTCCAGTTTACCCTGCCTGACGGGATCTGGAGATCGGATCAGTTCACGGCAAGTGTTTCTTAAGGTGACCCGGTATGGCAGTTGCAGATCTAATCGGGGCAACCGTTGGAGTAATTCTTCTGGTGATTGTTGCATACATGCTTGTCGGGAGTGTTATTTCCACTGCTGAAATCGTTATAAATGCCCAGAAATCTGTCACACTGCAGGAGGAATCACAGTTAAGGACCGATTTTACCATCGGTGAAGTGAGTGTGGAACCGGATAGTCAAATTTCTTTTACGGATATTAATTGCTCGATTACCAATACCGGCAAGGAAACAATCTCGGATTTCACGCACACAGATATCATTGTCTACGATAATAGTTCCAACAACTATCAACTGTATACATATAACAAGAGTGGGAATCCTGGAACCTGGCAGATAACTTATATGCCTCCTGATGGTATCCACTACTCTGAACTGGATCCCGGGGAAACTTACCAGATACTGGTCAGGACATCAGGTATATCCCCTCACTGGTTCCAGATCACCACAGGAAACGGGGTCTATGCATCGGAATTTCTCTGATGGGGTGGAAGAACATGGCCGCTGATCTTTCCGACCTGATGGGGGGCGAAGACCGGCAGATTATTTCAACCGGTAACAACGAACTGGACAAGAAGATTGCCGATGGTCTCCCGGTGGGATCCCTGACCCTCATCGAGGGGGAAAATGATACCGGTAAAAGTGTTCTTACCCAGCAGATTGTCTGGGGTGCAATGAAACAGGGATTTTCTGTCGATCTGTTTACAACAGAAAACACCAGCAAAAGTTTTATCAAGCAAATGGAATCGATGAGCCTTGACATCTCTGATTATTTTGCATGGGGATATCTCAAGGTCTTTCCTCTCCATGTGGTGGGTTTCGAATGGAAAAAGGAGGAGATGGCTGGCATCCTTGCCCGGTTGATCGCCTATATCCAGAACAGCAAATCGCAGGTGGTTATCGTAGATTCACTGACACTATTTACAGAATATGCCGAAACCGATACCATCCTTACCTTCTTTACCAACTGCAAGTCTCTTGTGGATCACGGCAAAACGGTTCTCGTCACGCTCCATACCTATGCATTCGAAGAAGACACGCTCGTCCGGATCCGTTCCATCTGCGATGCACACCTCAATATGAAAAAAGCACTTGTTGGCGACAAGTACGTCATGGTTATGGAAGTCGTCAAAGTCCGCGGCGCACGAAAAACAACCGGAAACCTTGTCAGTTTTGAGGTCCATCCCGGGTATGGTATGAAAGTAATCCCGATGAGTTTTGCGAGGATCTGAAATGGGTTCACTAACGGTTGCCGTAAATCTCCCCTTCAAACCGGAAGTGGTCGATGCCGATCTCGACCTGTATGCGGATCTCGAATCCGACGCGTTGTTCAAGATGCTCCCGGCAAATGCAAAGGAGTACGTACAGAACAGCCCGCATCTCCTTGAGTATCTCCACACGTTTCCGGTAAACACCTACGGTATCCCGCTCTTTTTGTCGGAATTAAAAAAAGATGTCCGCAACATGAAGAACCCCAACGTCATCTACCCGGTTAATGATACCACCTTTATCCACATCCTGCCAGACCCGGATGATGTCAGGAACTACTACATCCCTATCGAACCCTCATTCCTGCACAGCGTTAGCGAGATCCTGCCGGTCATCGAGACCAAACTTATCGATCTCATTGATGGACTCGATACGGATCCCACGACAGACAAGGAACGGACAGATGTCTTAAAAAAGATGCTCGCCTCGGTTGCGATGATCAAGCCGCTAGGTGTGGATATCGCAAGCCTGACCCGAACAGAAAATAAGGGAGGGGGGGGATCATCCAAACTGATGACCTTCCTCAACACGGATTTTACCGCACAGAACAAGATGAAGTCCGGCAAGAAGACAAAGAATCTCCCCATCACCCCGGATGGCAAGCTTATTCTCTCCAACGTAGAGTACAATGCCATCGAATACCTTCTTATCCGCGATAAAATCGATATGGGAGTCCTCAAGCCATTCCTTTCCGACCCCTATATCGAAGATATCTCATGTGATGGTGTGGGACCGATCTTCATTGAGCACAAGGTGTTCAAGGGCCTCAAATCCGTCATTGAGTTCAAAGTATCAAGCGAACTGGACGAGTTCGTGGTCAAAATAGCCGAACGGATAAAACGGCCGATCACCTACCGCAGCCCGATCGTCGATTCAACCCTTCCCGACGGTTCCCGTATCAACATTGTCTACGGGACTGAGATCAGCAAACATGGCAGCAACTTCTCAATCCGTAAGGTGAACGAAGTGCCGCTCTCCATCCTCAACATCGTTGAGAGTAATGGCATAGATTACCTCGCTGCCGCATATCTCTGGATCTGTGTCGAATACGGCATGTCCCTGTTCGTCAGTGGCGAAACGGCAAGCGGCAAGACCACACTCCTGAATGCCATCACCACCTTCATCCCCCCGGAGAACAAGATCATCACCATCGAAGATACTCCTGAGCTCACCGTCCCGCACAGGAACTGGATACGTGAGGTAGCCCTCGCCAAAGGCAAAGGGGAAGGAGACGGCGCGGGAGGGGGGGTCACAATGTTCGATCTCCTCAAGGCCGCCCTGCGTCAGCGTCCCAACCAGATCCTTGTCGGTGAGATCCGTGGTGTTGAAGGGGCCGTCGCATTTGGTGCGATGCAGACCGGTCACCCTGTGATGAGTACCTTCCATGCAGCATCCGTGGAGAAGCTGATCCAGCGTCTCTGTGGAGACCCCATTAATATCCCAAAAACGTACGTGGACAACCTCAACCTAGTTATTATCCAGAGCGCAGTCAAGAGGCCGGACGGGCAGCTTGTCCGCCGGATGATCAGTTGCAACGAACTGGTAGGCTACAATGCAGAGACCGGGGGATTTACGTTTGTCCAGATGTTTACCTGGGAGCCGGTTACTGATACCTTCGTGTGGACCGGGAAAGGCAGTTCATTTCTTCTTGAGAATAAGATTGCAACGATGCTTGGGATCCCCGACAGCAGGAAAGCGGAAATTTATCTTGAAGTCGAGAAACGCGCAAAGATCCTCGAACGTCTCCACAAGGCCGGGTACGTGAAATTCTGGGATCTCTTCCACATGATGACCAAGATCAAGAAACAGGGTCTCCTTACGATTGGGGCATAACATGCCTGAAGAGATTGCTCCGCCACCTGATGTGATACCGAAAGCGCCACCGGCCCGATCGCTGCCCTTTGCCTCGCAAATCGCGGGACTCAAAGAGAAAATTGCCGGCATCACGGAAAACAAGAAGATGGGGGCGGATCTTCTTTTCATGACCACGTATATGGCATCGCTTGCGATTGCCAATGCAACCCGGCCCGAGATTTTCTCTTTTGCAGCAAACCGCCATGAGTATATTTCGGCAAAATACATCGGAAAAGTCGATACCTTTGTAAAAAAATGGAACTACAGTTATGCCGAAAGTCTCTCCATCGTTGCCGAGCGGACGCAGAACGATATCCTCAGGAGCATGCTGAACCGGTATTCAAACTCTATCGATTCGGGTGTTCCTGATGACGACTTCCTGAGCAATGAACTCTCGACCATCCGTAGTACCTACCGGAGCCAGCTTGAGCAGGGAATGGAAATGTTGCAGAAATGGGGAGATGCATACGTCGCCATGCTCCTCTCGGGAACTGTCATCGCCATCATTATGATGATATCGGTGGTGATTTATTCCCCCGGGGATCTCCAGACGACATTTGACATGTCGTATGCGATCATTCTTGCCATCTGTGTGTTTGGTATCACCCTGATGTATACGTCAGTCCCTGACGATCCCAAAAGCCACGGACTTAAAGAGCGCATGTCAAAAGAGCAGGAGACGGTTCACGCTATGGAACGGATCATCGTCCCGCTCACGCTCGCCATAATAGTTATTCTTGTGCTTCTCGGGGTATCCGCAGGCCTGATCTTTATTCTTGCGGGCATCCTGATGGCACCGCTGGGCATTATCGGTTTTATCGACGACCACAACATTACCCTGCGGGACAGTGATTTTTCAGTGTTCATCCGTAGTTTTGGCGCGATAATGGGCGGACAGGGAACAACCGCCGTGTATGCGCTGGGAACCCTCGATCGGAAATCACTCGTGGCTCTCGGACCCCTGGTAAACTCCGTTTATTCAAAGCTAAACCTCGGACTTGATGAAAAACAGTGCTGGGACAAGTTTATCGGGGAGTCCGGAAGCAACCTCATCTACAAGTACCTCAACATTTACCGGGATACCGTTGCACTCGGAGGGCCGCCGGAACCCATCGGTACCGTCGTGGGCTCTTCGATGCTCGAACAGACCCTGCTCCGGGAGAAGAAGGATAATCTTGCAAAAGGCTTTATCGTGCTTCTGGTACCGATGCATATCGCCATGATCGGCATTTTTGTGGCGCTGTATCAGATTCTCCTTGTGCTGACCGGATCTGTAGCGACCATGATGAGCCAGATGTCGAATATGTCCGCAACATCGGGCGGGCAGAGCGCCGGGATCTCCATGGGAGGGGTGTTTGGCGGAGGGATGAATCTTTTTACCAATTTCCCCGCTGCAGCGATGCAGACCTATGTCACCATCTCGGTTTTTATTCTCACGATAGCCAACATCATCGCTGCCCGCATCGTAGGTGGAGGCGATCGATACATGTATTATTTCTACGCGGCAATATTCTGCACATTGACCGGACTTGTTCTTCTGCTGGCTCCGAGTGTGGTAGGGCTCTTCTTCAGTGCAAGTGCACTGACGAATATGGGGGGCGGGGTATCCGGCACGGGTGTATGAGATGAAAGAGAATATCCGCAGGCTGGTTCTTTTTGCCGCGATTGTAGGAACGGGCTCTATCCTGATCTTTGTAGATATCCCGCTTCTCTATCTGCTCCCTCTCATCATTGTAATAGGTTTTTCCCTCCTGGTACTCCTTGGGTCGATAACGGTTACGGATATTAAAAACGCGGTCTCAAAACTGGGATTAAAGAACCTGCGTGAGCGGCCACTCCTCAAACGGCTCGATTCCATAAAACTTTTCGAAAAGAAAAAAACTTCCCGTAAAGAGGCAACGACCAAGGAACCGGAAAAAAACAGTCCGGTAAAATTAAAAGTGAAAACAGACGGGATCCAATATCATCTCTCACTACTGGCTTCATCCATCAAATCCTTCGGAAAAATTCTTACAGAGCGTAAAAAAACCGCCAAAAAGCCCGAAGAGATTAACAAACTGCTGGAAAAAACAATAACAGAAAAAGTCAACAAAGGATCGGCACTCGACAGCGCCGCAACAGTACCATCCGTCTCCGGATCAAACCGTGGTGGTGCCGGGGGCGCATTACTGACGGAAAACGGAAGTGAGTCCGATCCGTTCCTGTCACTCTCGGATGAGGACCTTGGAACTGGCCTGCTGGACGGGCTGGACGAACCGGAACCGGCAGCAGCATCAGAAAATACACAGGTATCCCAGGATATGGATTCGGGTATTTCTCTGCCGGATTTGGACATGCCCGCCCTGCCGGATGAGACTGCTGCTGATGCTGATGCGATTCTCAGGGCGAATGCAGATGACAATGGATTGAACGAACTGAATGGTCTTGATGGTGGAGAAGCTGTCGATGAAACACTGGGTGACCTCGACAGTATAAATCTGGATGATATTGATCTGGGGGACGACAGTGGAGTGCAGGATCCGCTGCCCCAGACGCCCGCTTCCCCGGCAGCCGGTATGGCGCTGGGATCAGGAAGTCTCATTCCGGCCACACCCATAACAGTTGCCGGGGGATCAGAAAGTAGTGCTGACACCAATAAAACAGATATGTCGTCATTTGCAGCAGGAACTGCCGCTGGTTCTGATGACGACATGCTCAGCTCGCTTGCATCAGACATAAAACAGGTGAAAAAGGAGAATGATGTCAGCCTGCTTCGCGAATTAAAAGACTTTAAAGCACCGGCGACAGACATCGAAAAAGAACTGCTGGAAATGTCGGGGCAGCTTAATGCAAGCAAAGGTGCAATAAAGAAAAACCTGTCAACAAAGAGCGTAAAATAACCCTGTGCAACAGTAAACTTTAATGTCTGAAAAATCGCCACACATCAGATAATGCCCGCGTGAGTTTTCCATGAAAGAAGTGCCCTTAAAAATAGAACATGACGGTAAATGGATTGTTGTAAAGGCAGGGGTTGGTGAAGACCGGATCTCGTTTCCAGCCCCGGTTGAAAAGGAGGTTCTCTTCAAATCAGTCTTTGATCTGGAAGAAAAAAAGAATGTCCTGATCATTTCTGCCAAAGGAACCCCGGATAGTATTTTACGGATTGCAAGTGTAGAAAAAGTCCTCATCATATTAAAACGGCTTATCCTTGCCAACTGTAATGCCTACCGGCTCATGGCATATTTCATGTCCCCGGCAATCCGGGGAGGTGTTCTCTCCAAGGATGCACAATGGGAGAAAGGGAGCATCGTGGTGGTAAAGACCGGGATCTGGTTTGTCAGCGCGACAAAACAGATCTCAGTACCCCTTTTGGACGTGGCGGCAATCGACCTTACAAAAAGGGATGTACAGGGCAAACAGACGGATGTTGTCCGGATCGATCACGTGGATGCCGGGGAAGTTGTGTCAAGCCTCGTCCTCTGCCCACTCTCCACGCTTCAGGTCCTTGTAAATTTCCTCAAAGACACCACAAAAGGAATGGATATGAAGGGAAACGAGCTTGATGCTGTTGCCCAGCAGGTGGCCATGCTCATCTATTCCGGGATGGATTCCCATGCTATCGAAAATATGCTCAACATCCCCCACAAGCAGCTCGACGAGATCTATGACCGGATCATCAAATTGGAAATCGCAGAAGTGATCACCATACGGCGTGAAGTCCAGCTGACAACAAAAGGGGTGCGTTATATTTCCGACGCAACAAAAACCCAAACAAACTAAAATTACCGCCGTTGTGCCTCCACTAGTGATTTATAGCAGCATATACCAATATTCTGTCTGATACTTCATGGGAACCATTCTGATTGTTGACGATACACTCTTCATGAGAACTCTTCTCAAAAATATCCTCTTCTCCGGGGGTCATACAATAGCTGGTGAGGCAGCAAATGGTGAGGAAGCAGTGGCCAAGTACAAGGAACTCAAACCGGACCTTGTCACTATGGATGTGGTCATGCCCAAGGTAAATGGGATTGAAGCCCTCAAAGCAATCAAGCAGCTCGATCCCGGCGCCCGGGTGATCATGTGTACTGCTGTCGGACAGGAACAGATGGTCAAACTGGCCATAAAAACCGGGGCCAAGGGGTATATCGTCAAGCCGTTCCAGGCACCCAAAGTTCTCGAAGAAGTCAAGAATGTGCTCGCATCCTAGCTGCCGCCATGCCAAAGGTTCTCATCGTTGATGACTCCGTATTCATGCGGACGGTCATCCGGGACATGCTGCAAAAGGATCATTCCCTTGAGATAGTGGGAACTGCATCAAACGGTATTGATGCCCTGGAAAAGATCAGCACACTCAGACCTGACCTGATCACACTGGACATCGAGATGCCCAGGATGAACGGCCTCGAGGTACTGCGGGAATTAAAAAAAGCCCCATGGCGCCCGAAAACACTTATGTTGAGTTCCCTCACCTCGGAGGGAGCTGAGATGACCACCGAGGCCATCCGGCTGGGTGCCGATGATTTCCTGCTCAAGCCAAAGGATCTCCCGCAGCTCCGGCTCATCGCGGATGAGCTGGTTGCAACCATACACCATCTCACGACAGATCTTCTCCTGCCGCAGGAACATATACCCATGGCCCCTCAAAAAGACGGGAGTGCCGAACGGGTCGTCCTTATCGGGTCATCAGCCGGTGGACCTCAGATGCTGGATGTCCTTCTCTCAAAACTGCCTGCGGATCTTCCCGCCGCAGTTGTCGTCACCCAGCATATGCCGGTAGGATTTACTGCACCGCTTGCAGCCCGTTTCGACCGTATAGCCCATATGCCGGTGAAGGAGACCGAGAACGGGGATATGCTCAAAAACGGTACGGTGCTTCTTTCGAAAGCCGGCGTCCATACCATGATTGGGGCTGCAATGACAAAAGACGGGAAACGAACGGGAAGAATCATCCATTCCAACGCTCCACCGGTTCACGGTGTCCGGCCTGCCGTGGATAAGACCTTTGAATCCGCTGCACAGGTCTTCGGAAAAAACATCGTATCTGTTATTTTAAGCGGGATGGGAAACGATGCCGGTGCCGGAGCATCGGCTATAAAACTGGCAGGCGGAACAAGTATTATCTGCGATCAGAAAGACTGCCTTGTCTATGGCATGGCACGCTCTGCCATTCAGAGAAATGCCGTAGATTCGGTGCTCCCGCTCGCAAGAATTCCGGATGCGGTGATACGGATTGTGACAAAGATGGTGGAGGATGCACATGTCTGAGTTTGAGCAGTACCGGTCATTGTTTGTCGCTGAATCCCGGGAAAACCACGAAAACCTCGTCAAGAACCTGCTGGTACTGGAAAACGGTGCCGATCAGAACGCTATTGACGAGATCTTCCGGTCGATCCATACGCTCAAAGGTGCCTCCGCGTCTATGGGTTTTGCGGACATGGAACGCCTCTGCCACACCATGGAAGACGTGTTTCAGCTGATACGGAACGGCAGTACAGAGATGTCTGAAGACCTTGAGAATATTCTCCTTGCGTGCACCGATCTTATTGAGGAGATGCTGGATGATATCGAAGCCGGCGGCGATTCATCTTCAAAAAACCCCGATGAGCAGGTACAGGCACTGCGTACCTGGCTGCAGCAGCATGGCGCTGCCACCGGACAAGAAAAAACGGTTCTTTCCTCAAAGAAGGAAGATACAAGTGCCGTCATGGAATGTCAACCGTCAGGCCTTCCCGCAACAGATGCCGGGCCGGAATTTGCGATGACCATCGTGGTTGCCCCGGACTGCATGATGAAAGATGTCCGGGCCCTCATAGCGATACAGAACCTGGAGGCACAGGGCACGATCCGATCCATGCAACCGTCAAAGGAGGCCATCGATGAAGGGAAGTTTGACGGTACGGTACATCTCACAATCGCCAGTGATGCCGGGGAAGAGGCACTTAAAACCGCCGCTATGGGAACTGATATCGATTCTGTAGAGATCCGGACGCAGGAAACGCCGTTGTCCCTGCCGGCCGAACACGGTCTGGCAAAAAAACCCGGGGAACCCGACAGGAAGCAGCCGGCAGCCACGGATAAGAACCGGGAGATAAAGAATCTCCGGGTAGATATTACCCAGCTCGATCATATCATGAACCTCGTCGAGGATCTGGTTATCAACCGGGGCCGGCTCAAGCAGATCGCAGAGGAGCACAAGATAAAAGAGATGGATGAAGCGATCAGCATGGTGGACCGGTCGGTTTCCGAACTCCAGAATCTTATGATGACGATCCGTATGATCCCGCTCTCCCATATTTTTAACCGCCTTCCCCGGGTAGTGCGCGATGTCGCCCAGTACGACCACAAGGAAGTGGAATTTATCATGGAGGGTGGGGAGACCGAACTTGACCGCAGCGTGATGGACGGCCTCAATGATCCACTCCTCCACCTGATCAGAAATGCCGTAAATCATGGTATCGAAGATCCGGATCTCCGTGAAAAGGCGGGTAAGGCGAGAAAAGGCCTTGTCAGACTTTCAGCACATCGTGACCGGGATAATGTCATCATCGAACTGACAGACGATGGTGCCGGCATCAATGTGGAGAAAGTCAAGAAAAAAGCCGTGGAAAAAGGACTGATCACGGAAGATGTCGCTGCGACACTCGCAACAGATCAGGCTATCGATCTGCTCTTCCAGCCGGGTTTTTCCACTGCTGACACTATAACGGATATCTCAGGGAGAGGCGTCGGTCTTGACGTTGTGAAGCGGGCGATCGAATCGCTCAAAGGTACAATAAGAGTAGAGACGAATCCCGGTAAAGGGAGCACGTTTGAACTCCTGCTTCCCCCGACAATGGCAATCGTCGATGTAATGATAGTCCGGCTCAACAAGAAACGGCTGGCGATACCGATCAGCAGCATTGTCGAAGTGGCAAACTTCAGGAAGGATAAGAGCCACCGGATCGGGAAAGGCGAAGTCACCCTGCTTCGGGATGAAGTGCTCCAGATCCTCTGGCTTAACGAGATGGTAGGGAGTTCGGACCGGTGCGAGATCTTCATTGTCGTTCAGTACCAGAAACGAAAATGCTGTATTCCCGTTGATGCTGTTGAAGGAAAGCAGGAAGTTGTTGTAAAGCCGTTGAGCAGTTTTATCGGGACCACGAAAGGCATCAGCGGGGTGACCATCCTCGGGGACGGGGATGTGGTGCCGGTTCTTGATGTAAACACGATGCAGGAATGATCAAACCATGAAATTATCATCAGTTCAGATGGATGCAATGCAGGAACTGGGGAACATCGGGGCGGCTCACGCCGCAACCACCCTGTCCCAGATGCTTTCAAGCCCGGTCGAGATGAGTGTTCCCAAAATCAAGGTAGTGGATGTTGCCCAACTGGCAAATTACATAGGGGAAGAATCAGCGGCGCTCGTTGTCTTTGAGTTACAGGGCGAGATCCCGCACGGAGGGTACATCATCTTTTATATCTCCCGTAAATCTGCGGTTTACCTGACAAATACGATGCTGGGGCTGACCGATCCGGACCGGCCGCTCAACGAGATGGACGAGAGCGCTCTTTTAGAGGTCGGTAATATCATGGCCTCGGCGTTTCTTGATGCGACAGCAGAACTCCTCGGCTTTATCATGCTCCCCTCACCCCCGGTGCTCACCATCGACATGGCACATGCTGCCATGCAGTCTCTCATCGCGCAGATGCAGGAGGATATTGACGAGGTCATGTTGTTCTCCACGGAACTGTTCTGCGCGGAACACAAGATCGACAGTGACATCATCATGATGCCGGAGACAAGCACGCTCAAGACGTTTGTCGAACGCCTGGAAAACCTGATGAAACCAAGTTGATACCAACGGAACCGGAATGCCTGACCCCTCCTCACAGAATAAAGTACCCGTCATGATTGGTATTGGCGAGTACCATGTGGGCTCCGGACCCATGATGGCAATCGGCCTTGGTTCCTGCATCGGCCTGACCATCTACGACAAAGACAGGCATATTGGCGCGATGGTGCATATCATGCTGCCCGAAAGTTCCGGGCGCACAGATCGGCCGGGAAAATACGCTGATACCGCGGTTCTTCTCCTCCTCAAAAAACTGTCCGATATGGGGTGTCAAAAGGGATCGCTTGTGGTAAAAATGGCCGGTGGTGCATGCATGTTTGAATATTTTGGCAATAATCTCAATATCGGGGAGCGGAACGCAGAGAAAGTCCGGGCGATTCTCGCAGACAACCGTCTCCGTATCGCATCAGAGGAAGTCGGGGGAAAAAGTGGCAGGACCGTTGCGTTCTATCCAGACGATGGCGGGAAGGTCACCGTCAGGAGCGCAGATGGAGTCGCACACGAGATCTGAACTTCTTTTGTGTTTTCTGCTCATCCTTATTCCGGTAGCAGCGGGGGCAGCGAATCTGACGGGAACTCCCGCATCTCCTGATGGTCAGCAGAATCATGGAACCGTCCACCTTTTTGTTCCGGCGGCCGGATCGATCCATTCCACGCAGGTAACCGATATTATCAACGGGCCGCATGGTGAAGTCCTCATAGCAACAGCCTTTGGTCTTTCAACCTACAACGGGAGCTGGACGACCACACAGCATGTCAACCATAACAACATCTCTGCCGGCCTGATGGATGACTATGTCACGGCCCTTGAGTACGACTCATCCGGTAACCTCTGGATTGGTTTTGGAGACGGGATTCAGATCTATAACGGGCACGATTATACCGTGATACAGGATCAGGAAATTTTAAAAAGCCTCCAAATACGGGGGCTCCAGCGCTGGGATGATGATATGTGGGTCGCAACCGGGAATTCGGGGCTGAACCGGTACCACAACGGAACATGGACATGGTTTCCTCCATACTCACACAACGGGCCGGGATTCTATGAGGCAGACAGCATGGCACTCGACAGTGCAGCTGACACCCTCTTCGTTGCCACAGACCATGAAGGTCTCTGGGAGGTGACGACAGCAAACGGTACCGCAGGTTTCGATAAAATACAGGATACGGGCGATCCTTTCGGGCTGCTTGGCCATGTACGGCGCGATGCACTCGGGGGAGTCTATTTCTTCAATTCTACGGAGATAGCACACTTTGACCCTGCCACCGGCTTTACACCGCTCATCCATCTGTCAGATCTAGGCGCCGGGACCTCTTTTATCAGTGATGTGGCCGGGGGATCGAACGGGGCCCTCTATGTGGCGACCGATAACGGCATTTATGTATGGGAAGACGCCCGGATCACCCGCCGTCTGAGCCCCTTTGACGGGTTTGGCACCACCCCTCGCATCAGGACCGTCTTTACCGACGCCAGTAACCGGCTTTGGTTCTCTACGCCGGCTGAGGTCGGTTACTATACCGGGGATGCATCAACAGAGCCCCTCATAGCCGTTGAAACCATGACCCCGACTCCCACTCCAATACCGGTGCCTGAACCGCTGAACGTCTCACAAACGACAACGTCAGGAAACGTGCCGCAACAGACTGCCACATCACCCCTTGACGGGATCTTCGCCACCCTTTCCGGGTTCTCCCGGTTTTTTCACGTATCCAGCTAAAAAATGCGCTCACTAGAGAAGTGCACCCATTAAACGGGTTCAACAAAAAACCTGATGACTATTCGTCATCAGCAGCATAGTAGTAATATTCGCCACGGCTTTTTTGTTCCCGGTCAAGGAAAGATTCAGGTTTATTGATCCGGGGCCGGCCGGTCTGGTCCCGACGGAATGTGACGTCAAGCGCTTTTAAAAACCGGTTCATCCCGTCCCGCATGGCAAAGGGACCGGCTGCGGTACCTTCGATTCCGGGCTCACCTTCAAAGACAAGTATCCGTTCGCTGATCATATCGATGAGATAGATGTCATGATCGATGACGAGGATCGCCACCGCTTTTCCTTCTGCATGGTGCTTGATGAGCCGGGTCACCTTCACGCGCTGCTCGACGTCAAGATGTGCGCTTGGTTCGTCAAGGATGTAGAGATCCGCATCCCGTGAGAGGCAGGCGGCAATCGCCACCCTTTGGAGCTCTCCCCCGCTCAGGGAATCAACCGGTGACTGGAGGATGGCCTCAAGCGAGAGCGGTTCGATGATCTCGTGCTGGTAATAAGAAGTATCAAATTTGCTGGTGCACTTACGGAGATACAATTCAACCGAATCCGACGTGTCCGGTTTGATATATTGAGGCTTATACGAGATCCGTAGTTTGGTGTCCATCGTACCGGTATCGGGTTTTTCAACCCCGGCAAGCAGTTTCGCAAAGGTGCTCTTCCCCATGCCGTTTGCCCCGATAACCCCCAGTACTTCACCGGCCTTTATCGTTCCGCCGGAGATCGTGAGCCGGAAGGTATCGTACTTTTTTGTGAGCGCCGGAATATCCACCAGGTCTTCTCTTTTCGAGCCCTTCTCGTGCGCCCGCTTCTCGAAGATCACCTGCGAGTCCCGGAACCGTACGTTCTCTTCAGCAAGATATCCTTCAAGGTACTGGTTGATACCGACACGGACGCCTTTTGGCCGGGTGATGACCCCGAATACTGCCGGCTTGCCGTACCCTACGTGCACCGTGTCTGCCAGCATATCAAGGATAGCAAGATCGTGCTCGACGATCACGACCGGGCGATCCATCGCGAGCTCACGGATCAGTTTGGCCGCGGAAATACGCTGGTAAATATCCAGGAACGGCGTTATTTCATCGAGGAAGTAGAGGTCGGCATTCCGGGCGAGGCAGGCGGCGATCGCCACCCGCTGCAGTTCTCCCCCGCTTAGCGTGCTGACATGGTGGTCAATGATTGCATCAAGTTTGAGCACAGGGATAAGTTCGGCAAGTTTGCCCCTCTCATCGGTAGTTTTGAGTAAATCCCGGATCGTCCCGGAAAAAACTTTCGGGATAAAATCGATATACTGCGGTTTGACCGCAATCTTCCTGCTCTTTTTTGAAACGGTCTGGAGGTAATCAAAGAGTTCGGTTCCGGCGTAGCGTTTCAGGATCTCTTCCCATGCAACTTCGGTGTCGAAGCTGCCAAGGTTCGGGCGAAGTTGCCCGGAGAGGATCTTCACTGCGGTGCTTTTTCCGATGCCGTTTGCACCAAGGATACCGGTGACTTTACCCTGCACCGGGATAGGAAGTCCATAGAGTGCAAACCCGTTCTTCCCGTACCGGTGGGTGGGGTGTTCGAGTTCTTCTGGCAGACTCACAATATCAAGCGCGTCGAACGGGCATTTTTTAATGCAGATGCCACACCCGACGCAGAGTTCCTCTGATATGACCGCCTTGTTATCCTCGCCAATGACAATGGTCTCATCACCGGTCCGTACCCGGGGGCAGTAGATAATGCACTCGGTTCCGCACTTCTTCGCGTGGCAGCGATCCTTATGGACAATAGCGATTCTCATGGCGATCTCAAAGAGTGGGGATCAGGACTGGAGAGCCGGAAAGACGGTGATATAATCGTTCTTCGTTATCGTATTGGTTCCGGCGGCATTTGCGGTCGTGAGGTTCACCGTGAAGTTTCCCGTAGACACGTATGTCTTTTCCGGGTCATTTATTGTTGAAAACGTGCCGTCGCCGAAACTCCAGTTCCACGAAGTCGGGGTGTTTGTGCTGTTATCACTGAAAGTAACGGTGAGCGGGGTTGTGCCGGAAATAACGTTTGATGAGAAACCAGCGACCGGTACCGTGGTTGAAAGCAGTATAGTCCAGGTCAGGAACCAGAATGCAAACGTCATGAAACCCTGGTAGAACCAGTCTTTTGTACCCAGTTTTGAGGATTGATGCAGGAGGATGAAAATATGCCGCTGGACAACTACCCCGGCAAGCATCAGCATGAACGCAAGAAGCCCTATATCACTTTTTACCGTCACCTGGAGATAGTACGACAGGATCCCAACAAAGATTCCTATCATACAGGCGACACAGGTTCTTTGTATTCGGTCTATGTGTTCAGCCTGCTTTTCCAGTTTGGTTTTCTGTTTCCGGGAAAGGGCCGGCTGCTCTTCCACGATCACTTCTTCGGTCATCAGGCTACACCCAGTAGTCTTATTTTTTAGTGCGCAAGCCATATGTAAGTTGGTATAATCCATGGCGACTGCACAGGGAATGAGCGGGATCGATGTGAGGGCGGTGACGCATGAGCTCTGCGCTAAGCTGCCGCTCTGGATCGACAAGGTCTACCAGTTTGAAACCCGCACCCTCGGGATCCGTTTAAACGGGGAGAGTCACGCGAAGTACCTGTTACTCATCGAGGCCGGCCGGCGGGCGCATTTAGTGAAAAATTTCCCGGCCCCGCCGAAAAATCCGCCACAGTTTGCCATGCTCCTGCGTAAATATATATCAGGGGGCAAGGTGCTTGCGATCCGGCAGCACGGGTTAGAGCGGATACTTATTTTCGATATCGGGAAAGGGGATCTTACCTACCGGCTCATCATCGAACTCTTCGATGAAGGAAACGTGATCCTGACTGACGAAGCATACCGGATCATAAAACCACTCCGCCACCACCGGTTCAAGGACCGGGACATTGTGCCCGATGCAATCTACACGATGAGCGGCACCGACCCGACAGGATCGCCCGAAAACCTCACCGCGACTCTTGCCGGTGATGACCGTGATCTCGTGCGTGCCCTTGCGATAGCCGGGATGCTTGGCGGCACCTACGCGGAATATGTGTGCCGGACTGTCGGTATCGAGAAATCCACACCGGCACAAAAAACCGATCCCGTAACGGTGTTTGCCGCAGTCCAGGCACTTTTTGACATGGTGCAGCACGCCGGCCACCCGGTTGTTTCTGCCACAAGCTGCGAACCGGTCGTGCTTGCCGCAGGTCCAGAAAGCACACCGGACGACAAAAACCGGTTTTCCGGTTTTTCCGAGGCGCTTGAAACATTCTACCCGATGACAAAGGCAGAGAAAGTCCGGGTCACGTCAAAGCCAAAACTCTCCGAAGCAGAACGGATTCACAAGTACCAGGAATCGGCAATAAAAAAATTTGATGAGAAAATAAAAAAGACTGACGAGATTGTTGCCGCGATCTACGAGAACTATCAGTTCGTTGCGCAGGTGATCTCCTCGCTTGATGCCGCAAGCAAACGCCTTTCCTGGCAGGAGATAGAGCACCACCTCCGGGACACTTCAACGGCCGATGCAAAACGTATCGTGACATTCTATCCGGATGAAGCGGCAGTCGAGGTCGACATGGGAAAGAAGGTGAAGATCTTCGTCCACGAGACTGTCGAGCAGAATGCCGGCCGTTACTATGACGTGATAAAAAAATTCAAAAAGAAGAAAGAAGGCGCCCTTCTTGCAATGAAGACCATCAAGCCGAAGAAAAAAAGTGTCCGGCACGATATTGTCCCGATGAAGAAACTCTGGTACCACCGGTTCCGGTGGTTTGTTACAAGCGATGGCGTGGTGGTGCTGGGCGGACGGGATGCATCGCAGAACGAGGAACTGGTCAAAAAGTACATGACCGGGGGCGATCTCTTTGTGCATGCAGATGTACACGGCGCAAGTGTCGTGATCGTAAAGGGCACAACGGAGAAGATGGACGAGGTGGCGCAGTTTGCCGCATCGTACTCCGGCGCGTGGCGGAGCGGACACTTTTCCGCCGACGTATACAGTGTACTACCAAATCAGGTCAGCAAGACTCCGGAGTCCGGGGAATTTGTCACCCGGGGTTCATTCATTGTCCGTGGGGAGCGCACTTATTACCGCGATGTCCCCCTTGCAGTAGGTATCGGCCTTGTGCTGGAACCGCAGGCAGCGGTAATCGGCGGACCCCCGGCCGTGATCAGGTCGCGGACAAAAACATTTGCTGAATTAAAACCCGGCCAGTACGAGCCAAACGATGTGGCAAAGAAGGTTCTTCGTCTGCTCCGGCAGAATATCAGTCCCGATGAGGAAAAACTGCTCAAAGGGATCCTGAACACCGATACGGTTGCAGCCTTTGTCCCGCCCGGGGGTTCGGATATTTCGGGGACGCCATGAAAGCGGAGTACGGCGAACTAAAAGGTAACGCAGGAGAAATACGGCTCCTGCCGGAGAGTATTGATGATCTCTGGCATCTCCAGCACCTGGTATGTCCCGGCGACCTGGTATTTGCAACCACGTTCCGGAGCGTCGAATCCGCGACCGACAAGATCCGTCCCGAGAAGGTCGAGAAACGGCCGGTGCGGCTGGGGGTCCGTACGGAAAAAGTGGAGTTTTCCGAGCACGGAGTGAGGCTCCGGATCACCGGGACGATTGAGTCCGGCGTGGACATCGGGTCGTACCACACGATCAATGTCGAGACCGGGTATGAAATATCGGTCATCCGCCAGTGGCGGCCGGTCGATCTCGAACGGATTTCCCGGGCAGTAAAATCATCGGTCTTTGGCGTGATCCACATCCTGACCATTGAAGAGGGAGAGGCCGAGCTCTTCCGGCTCCGGCAGTACGGCCCCGAGAGCGCAGTCACCATCACGGCAGGGAGTGGAAAAGGAGGTGAGACCGATACCCGGACCGGATTTTTTGATGCTGTGCTCAAAATTATCGCGGAGATCTCAGGGCCGCTCATCATTGCAGGCCCCGGCTTTGTCAAAGACGATTTTGTCAAATATGCCAGGAACAAAAACAGCGCTCCCGCCGGGCGGGCAATTGTAGTTGAGACCCGGAGGATCGGGCATGGCGCAGTACAGGACGTTATCGGTGCGGGAACTCTCGAAAAACTGATCGGCGACATCCAGCTCTCCCGGGAGGTAAAACTGATGGACGAGGTACTCCTCCGGATTTCCCGGGACGGGGCGGTTGCCTACGGGAAACAACAGGTGGCATCAGCGATCGAGTACGGCGCCGTTGATGAAGTGCTGCTTGCCGACACCCAGCTCCGTGATAAAGAGGTTATGCAGCTCGTTGAGACGGCTGAAAGGATGCAGGCAACGATCGTCGTCCTCTCGACCGGGTTTGAACCCGGTGAGCGCCTCGAGGCACTGGGTGGGATTGCCGCCCTGCTCCGGTATAAACTGGCGTGCTGATTTTTTTATTCTGTCCTGCATCCGGCGTCCTGTTCTTTGCCTGCAGCTGTATTCCGGCATTGTCGGAGACCTGCCCTACATACAAAAAAACAGCAGATTCAAACACTGCCCGGCAAAAATCCGGTAAAAACCGTCGTATCGTAATACCCTTGTGTCAGTTAGTCATCCGAACTACGGATAATTAACCATAATCCGGACGTACATCCACCATGGTTTTTATTCGTTCAGACGTAATTTTTTTTGTAAAGTGATAACGGTTTATTTTACGAAAAACTGAATTCTCACACATATTTTTCTGCAAAGTCATATCAGTTCTAAAAAAATCAATGTCCATGAGCTCCCGAAAAAAACGGGGTACCGGGGGTTTGCCCTATTTGATACAATCTGCTTAACTGACAGTGAACCCGCTGGACAGGGTTCCGGTAGTCCCGTCAGGATTCGTAATAATCACATTATATGTCCCAGCCGGCACCCCATTGAAACTCGGATATGCCTCGGTATTGGAATTCAAAGGAGGGTTGTTAACAGTAATATTAGCCCCGGAGACCGTATTTGAAAGCGTGACAGTTAATTCCTGCTGGAGGGTTGTTCCGGTGGTATCAATGGTAAGTCTCCCTGACCATATATTCGCACCTGTCCCCGTTGCCAGAGGCATGGCAGAGACCGTCGTAATCGTGATCGACCCGGTTGTACCAGACGAGGTTGTTGTCGTCGTTGTCACCGAAGAGGTGGATCCATGAATAATGAAATAATTTGCATAGGAGACAAACTGCCCATCCGGGTTGGTAACCACAACATCCCATGATCCGGCTGTTGCGGTTGACGGGATAACAATGGTACAGGTCAGGTCTGATGCATCCACCCATACCACGCTTGTCGCATTAATGATGGTTCCAGCATGCGCCAACTGAACCGTCGCTCCTGACTGGAAATTACTCCCCAGCAGATCGGTAATGGCAACCGACGTCCCGGCAGTTCCCTCATTGGGAACAATATCCTTGAACGAGGGTTTTCCAGCAACGGTCGTTGTCGCTGTTGCAACGGTGGTGGTCACCGTGGTAACAACGGTTGTTGGCACCACCAGGGTCGGCGCCGCTGTGGGTATCGATGAAACGGTCACATGAGTGATTTTTACCGTGTACACTTTTTCCATCGTCGAGCGCGATGACGTTTCCGTAGCCGAGTTTGTACGGTATCCCCAGGACCCGTCAGTGTTTTTGTGGATATATGCCCGGGTGTACGACTCTGTCGAAGAATCGTAACTGATAATCAGCCAGGCAGCCGTGGTGCTGGCAGATGAGCTCCATACAATATCCCCCGCAGTGTACAGCGGGGCTATGGTTGTCGCAGTGGTAACCGTTCCCGATGGGGTGGTTGCAGTCGATCCTGAGCTACTGGAACAGCCCATAATGGTCACGCACATGATAAGAAAAATACTCATGATAAGGTAAATTCCGGCGGGATTTTTCATATACTACAGTTATTCTGCAGGATATTAAAAATTGTTTAACAGGACCGGAGAATTTTCCGGCTGCGCCAGCTCAATACCACTTAAAATAACCCTGAACCATTGATCTGATCCAGCCAAAAAAACGCTAAAAAAATAATTGTACTGATAAACCGGATTATACTTCCTTCTTCTCCGGCTTCTTGTAGGTCTCGACAAGCGTGATCTCGGAGATCCCGTTCACGAGTTCGAAACCTTCGTGGAGGATCCTGCCGTGCCACAGGAGCCAGCGCCGGTCGTAGTTAATCCCGGGCGGGAGGGTGACGGTTGCTTTTTTGTCGTCGAGGGTAACTTCCATATCCTTTCCGGCGTAGAGCCGGATAAGGCCCTTGAACTGTTCCAGCGGGTCCTTTACGATCTCATCGATCTTGTAATGGTACGTAAGCGTCTGGCCGGCGAGGGGTTGGTTGAAATCGACGATGACCTTCGAGCCGATGACATCGACGACGACACCTTCTCCCTGTTCCTCGACATTAATCCGCATTCCCCGGGTCGGCTTATCCTTAAACTTGTTCTTCGGGAACGACTGGACTTTTTTCAGGTCGCGTTCGCCAAAAGCCTTTTCCGGCGGGACGGTCACATCGGCTTCGGTGCCGACATCCTTCCCGACGAGTTCCTCGTCAAGGCCGGCGATAACGTGCTTCTGCCCGACACAGATGGTAACCGGGCCGTAGATGGCAGTCGTGCTGTGGATATCCGCGGCCTTTGCCGCCTCTTCCTCGGTAGTATCAAAAACCATGCCGTTTGCGCTGCCAGTATAACTGAGTTTAACAAAATCTCCTTCTTTTATTGCCATACATCACCTGACTATATTAAATCGCAACAGGGACAGATAAAAGTGTGGCACGACAATGCTCGAAATAGAACTCAAAGTAAAGGTGGATTCCCTCGATCCCATCCGGCAGAACCTGAACGCCCGGCACGCCGGGTTCCAGGGAAAACAGCATGAACACGATATCTATTACAATGCCCCGCACCGCGACTTCGGGATAACGGACGAAGCCCTGAGAGTACGGTACACAGACGGCCCGGCTCTTGTCACGTACAAGGGAAAGAAACTCCGCGAGTTCGGGCTCAAGGCACGCGAAGAGCTCAACACGACGGTTGAATCCGGAGAGGTGTTCGAACAGATCCTTTCCCGGCTCGGGTTTACCAGGACCGCCGAAGTGAACAAGTGGCGGGAGAACTACCGTCTCGAAAATGCTTCATTCGCGCTGGATCTCGTTGAGGATCTTGGAACCTATGTCGAGATCGAGATCATGACAGAAAACGACGGTGCGGATGCGACGGCACAGATTCAGAAATTTGCAAAAGAGATGGGAGTTTACGGCGAGCCTATCCTCGCCTCCTATCTCGAACTGGTCCTCGCTACACGGTGAGGAGTTCAACTTTTATGTCTTTTGCCTCGGTACCGAAGTGGAGCATGGCACAGTAGCCATCCATCGCGGGCCCGGGGTTCACGATTTTTACGCCGTCAACATCCATGACGCCGCGCTGCTCGTGGATATGGGCGCAGCAGACCAGATCAAAGTCCTTCATGTGGCGGCGGATGCTCTGGCTGCCCACATGTTCGCCGTTCGCGAGGTCGAGCGTCTCATACGGCGGCGCATGGGAGATGAGGACATTATGAACCGTCTTTTCCATCTTTGCCGTCGCAGCGTGGAGCAGATCGTCGATCTGCTTGTCGGTCAGCTCAAAAGGCGTATTGAACGGCGTTGGGTTGGAGCCACCGACGCCCGCGAGCGTCATTTTCCCCAGGTTCATCTGAGCGCCATGGAGGCAGACTGCGTCAGAGTGTTCAAGCGTATCGAGGATCTCTCTGGGGTCACAGTTGCCCGGTACCGCAAAACAGGGTACGTCAATGCGCGAAAGCACATCGTCAACAGTGTCCACCGGACCCATATTGGTGATATCGCCGGCAATAAATACAGCTTCCGGATTCAATTCCAGAAATGAATCAATTTTACCGAATTGACCATGGAGATCTGCTATCAAAAGCACATCTTTCATGGTATATCATTTCAAACGGGGTCTAAAAAACCTTATCTCAGGCTCGTTCCACGAACCGGTCAGTTTTCCTCCGAGAGCAAGATCGCCGCAGGTCTTCCCGGTCTCTGGCAGGAGCGACCGCGCACGGGTTCCGGCAAGCGGCGTACCGGGAAGCGGGATGAACCGGTGGACGTGGACTTTTCCAATCCTGGCAATTTCATGTATGGCGGCAACGGTCTCCCGCTGGTCATCATCGGTCTCGAACGGGAACCCGACAATGAAGTCGACGATCGGCGTGATCCCGGCATCATGGCAGAGTTCTGCTGCCCGTATCGCATCCGCGATCGTATGTCCCCGGTGCAGCCGGGAGAGGATGGCATCGCTCCCCGACTGGGCACCGAAATGCAGTTTCGTGTTGGTGCAGTAATCCGAGATCAGGGCAAGTGACTCTTCGCAGATAAATTCCGGCCTGACTTCACTGGGAAACGTCCCGAAAAAGATTTGGTGGGAGCATTTTCGTAAGAGATTGCCGATTTTATCGAACCGGGGATGGATGCCATTCGAGCCATAGGCAAATGCATTGGGGGTGACAAAGCGTGCCTGGCCGTACCGGTTTGCGTACCGGGCAATTGCGTCGATCGACCGGTGCCGCATGCAGTGCCCGAACATCTGCGGTGTCTGGCAGTAACCGCAGGCATACGGGCAGCCGCGGGAGATCTCCACGTATCCCTGTATCTCGGAAAACGGCGGATAACCATCGAGCCGGACGCTGCTTTTTGCCGGCTCGTACCAGTCCCGGGTCGCGACACCCGGGATATGCCCGTCTCTCCCGGCTTCGAGCTCTGATAGCAGGAGCGGAAGTGTGTATTCCCCTTCTCCCACGACAACGTAATCGGCATACGTGGCAACGTCCTGCCAGCAGGCAGTCGCATGCGGCCCTCCGACAACCGTGATACAACCCGCCTCCGCAATCTCGTCGCGGTACCGGGGTTCGCTGATAGAATTCAGGGAATAACAGGTTATATCGGGTTCAGGACTTAAGACCGGGCGAAGGTGCCAGCCGGATTTTTCGCAGGCAGCGAGCAGGACCGCACATGAATTACGTGCTGCAGGGATCTCCCGCCAGTTCACCCGCATGGTGAGTACCAGTCCTCACGCATCCTAAAAAAAGGATCTGCCGGTTATGATCCGGTTCCGCTTCGTGAGCGGTACTCCCGGAGGACATCGGCTACGTTGTAGGTTATACCGTTATTCATCGTAACAGCAACCTGCACGCGGTCAGACTGACCGGCTAAGGATCCGCTGCCGCGTGTCCCGGCGAGAGTAATGGAGTCACCTTTATCTGATCCAAGCGTTTCAGTCTGGGTTGATCCATCGAACCGGGTCAGCGTGACGGTAATCGTATGGACATTGTCCTGTCCCTGGCCCCCGTCGAATGTCACAGGAATCTGGCCGAGGTAATCTTTCTCTCCGACCGTAACCGTCACAGCAATATTGGCGGGCATTACATCGGTAGGGGCCGTGGTGAGGCTGGAAGAAGCGGTAGTACCTGATGACGTGGACGTTGTTGTTGAGGACTGCGAACTGGTGCAGCCGGCGACAGCAACCACACCACAGATGAGAAAAATAACCACAATGAATGTACTGGCTCTCATACCAGAGGATGGGGGGTTGCATTATTTGTTCATTGCGATCTTTTTACACGGTTGGACCGGGCATAACCAGAGACGCCCGCACCAGAACCAGAACCAGAACACCAGAAAAAAGATGCGGGAATCCCCGCTTCAGGACTTCACGGAATTCACGGCAGGTCAGCCGTATTTTTTATATTTATTAGATCTGTAGAAATCCTAAAGGGAATTGCAACAACGCTTCTTTAGGGCTTGTGGCAATCCTTGCCTTCGCCCCCGCACGCTTGTGGCACTCCCAGTTGCGATATGTAGTATTACCTGTTCTGGCATCATCGCTACCAGCGCCCCGTCCCCCTCGAGGACAAAGTGGTGCAAGAGGGGGGCTGCGTATTATGAAAGAGGCTTTCTACAAAGCCTATTTTTTAGTTACCAACCCGCGGTCGGGGCATCCATTCAGGTGCGGCAGCACGTAACAGTGCATGCGGCAGGTGATGCCCTTCCCGCCTTACTGAAGGGTTCCCTCGTATTCCATCGTCCCGCGGTCGCCATCCACGGTGACACATGTCCCGTTCATGAGCCGGCCAAGCGGGATATCCGGCCGATCGATCATGGGGATATTCCCGATGATCGCCCCGGTGGCAATGATGGGTTCCGCCTCGGTATTTATGATCGCAGCCGGGGCATGGTTGTTCCGGGAAAGGGCGTAGAGCACATACGAACCGACCGTCGAACCCTTGCCGTACGGAAACGCGAGCACGGTACCGGCCACAGAAGTACCTTCAAGCGGGTGGCCTTTTTCCACAATAATCCCAGTTTCGGGATCGACCCCCGAAAGAAACGATAGGGGGGCCGGGCTGACGAGCAGTTTTCCCGTTCCCCTGCCCCTTGAAATGCTGCGACCGGTAATGAGCAAAATCACACCACATAAATGGTTGAAGATTCAGATATATGATTAATATGGAAGAGACCTCGGTCGATAACGCGGCGCCTCAGAACGAGCTCAAATACCAGATCCAGTTAAACGAGCTTGAGGCGGCGCTCCTTGAACAGAAGGTCAGAGCCGAAGATCTCCAGAAAGAAAATGCGCAGCTGAAACGTGAGAATAACCAGCTCAAGCGCATGCCGCTCTTTGTTGCGGTGGTCATCGATATTCTGGAGAACAACGAGATCTATCTCCGCCAGCAGGGGAACAACCAGGAGTACCTCACCCATGCATCTGATGAAATCCGTCCGCTGATTAAACCCGGTACCAAAGTTGCCGTCAACAACGCACTCTCGATCGTCAAAGTGATCGGAAACGTGTACGATTCCCGTGTCCGGGTAATGGAACTCGAAGAGTCGCCTGAAATTTCCTATGCGCAGATCGGCGGCCTCACCGATGAGATCAAGGAAGTACGGGAATCAGTCGAGTATCCGCTCACAAAACCCGAGATCTTCCGGCGTATCGGTGTCGAGCCCCCGAAGGGCATCCTGCTCTACGGCTCGCCCGGGACCGGAAAGACCCTGATCGCAAAGGCGGTCGCCCACGAGGCGAAGGCAACGTTCATCCGCATGTCGGGAAGCGAACTCGTGCACAAGTTTATCGGTGAAGGGGCCGGGCTTGTCCGCGAGCTCTTCACGCTCGCCCGCGAGCGGGCACCGGCGATCGTCTTTATCGATGAGATCGATGCAGTCGGCAGCATGCGGACAAACGACGGGACGAGCGGGAGTGCCGAGGTACAGCGCACCCTCATGCAGCTCCTTGCTGAGATGGACGGCTTTGATAACCGGGGGGAGATCCGGATCATGGCAGCGACAAACCGGGTGGACATGCTCGACCCTGCCCTGCTCCGGCCCGGGAGGTTCGACCGGCTGATCAAGATCCCGCTGCCCGATCAGACCGCACGGCTCGAGATCTTAAAGATCCACACCAAAAATATGCATCTCGCAAACGTGAGCCTCGATGTTATTGCAACGATGACCGAGGCCGCCACCGGTGCAGAACTCCAGGCGATCTGCCGCGAGGCTGGTATGATGGCCGTGCGCCGGGATGCGTCTTCGGCCGAGATGCCGGACTTTATCAATGCCGTGCGCAAGGTCAAGGCTGACACGATAACCGATACCCGGATGTATACCTGATCCGGGGACCGGGGCGGTCAGCAGGAACACGGAGCGCCCGGATGAATATTCTGTTGATCCAGCGGGAAGGCATCGACCTTCACCACACGCTTTTTGCATCCGAGACCAGCCGTCTCGCACTCCGGTTTTACCACCCGAAAAAGGTTCCCTCCGGTGTGTATATCACAGTCGCCACGCTCGGGAGCGCCCTCTCGCTCGTGTCAGAACTGCGCTGGTATATCCGGCGCTACGTGAGAGAGACGCTGTTTGAAGTGGAAAAAGGGATCTTCTGCACCCAGGCCTTCGCGCAGGATGTCTACTACGAGCGAACCATGATACTCGGAAAAACATGGGCGTTCCGCCGTCTTTACGGTTTTTCCCATGGCAAACTGGCCCGCCAGATCGTGATGTCACCGGGTTCGGCACCACAGGACTATTCCAGTGACCTCGCCGGTACCGACGCCACCATCGAAGTCTGGTGTACTGAAGACGAAGTGGAAGACATCGGGGAACCGATCCCCCTTGAGGATGCAGGGGAAACCCCGGGTGCCGGGACCGACGGGGATCAGTAACCGGTAATCCGGCAACCATCCGGAATATTTTCACAAAGCCTCAGGATTTTGTGAACGAAAAACAGCCGGCGGGATGAAAAAAGTGATGCCGGGATATCCCGGTCACTGCTGCATTTTTGTGAGGTTTGCCAGTGTTATCGTGAACGTGAGGTTCTGGCCAGCCAGGGGGCTGTTGGCATCCCAGGTGATGGTTGTGGGGGTAACATTGAGAATTTTTATGCGGGAGTACGTGTTGGAAACCTTATCATGAACGGTATAAGTTTTCCCGATGGTAAAGGTGATATTTGCAAGAGGCCCGGTACGGTTGAGGGTCTGGACGAGTCCCGGGTCATACGCCCCGTAGGCATCGGTATAGGGAATGGTCACGGTCCTGACCTGGTTTTTCGACATGCCGATCACCGCATTTTCAAACCCGGCAATGACACTCTTGTTACCGAGGGTAAATTCAAGCGGTGTGCCGTTCATGTTCGAGTCAAACACGGTCCCGTTGTCATACGCCCCGGTGTAATAGACAGATACCTGATCGCCGGTCGTCGCCACCTGCGGCGTGAGGAAAACAAAGGCACATACCGCGGCAACGATAATGATTGCCGCCACGCCCACGGTGATCAGCAGGTTCTTTCGTTTCTCCCGCTTCTCCTGAGTTTCCTGCTCCGGAACTGCATCCTCTGATTCAGGAGTTTCTTCTTTTGCATCCGCAGAAGTGTCTGCCGGGGCTTCCGTGTTCTCTGCCACAGCGACGGTCTTCTCTTCCGGGATTTGCGGGGTATCATCTGGTGTCGTTGGATCGCTCATAATGTTCCACTCTGTTTACATCCTGATTCCGTATATCTTTGCTCTGGAGGGAAAAAAAGTTCGCGGTCACCGGAGAGGGCGACCGCTGCCTGAACATGCCACTCACTCCTGACACCGGCTCCTCTTCAATCGGGCTAAAAAAACCTGCACACGGGGATCTGCATGACAATTATTAAAAAACAGGGTGTGATACCGCGCGTCGTAACGATTCCACCGGTCGCACGAACGGTCTTTTGCGGTTCACGAGACTCTTATGCAAACATCCTGCCTTCCACATCGGGGAGAGAGCGGTTGAAATCGAGCCGCACTTTCTCGATCGCAGACAGGAAATCCTCACGGGTGATCGAGGCCCTCTCGTTCCTGATGGCATACATCCCGGCCTCCATGCAGATTGCCCGGAGATCGGCGCCATTCTTCCCCTCGGTCAGGTTTGCAATTTCCGACAGGATGACCGTATCATCTGTCGCAAGGGACCGGGTGTGTACCTTTAGGATGGAAAGCCGGCCCTCTTCGTCCGGCAGCGGGATCTCGATGATCCGGTCGAACCTGCCGGGCCTGAGCAGTGCCTTGTCGAGAATATCGATCCGGTTCGTGGCACCGATGATCTTCACATCGCCCCGGTTCTCAAAGCCATCCATGCCGGCAAGAAGCTGCATGAGGGTACGCTGCACCTCGCGATCTCCTGATGTGTTCGCCTCGGTCCGGGAGGCTCCCACGGCATCGATCTCATCGATGAATATAATGGTCGGGGCTTTCTTCTTTGCAAGGTCGAAGAGCTCGCGGACGAGACGGGCACCTTCGCCGATATATTTCTGGACGAGTTCGCTCCCGACCACCCGCATGAAGTGCGCATTTGTCTCGTGGGCGACCGCTTTTGCAAGCAGGGTCTTTCCGGTCCCGGGCGGTCCGTAGAGCAGCACGCCCTTTGGGGGTTCGATCCCGATCCGGGTGAAGAGTTCGGGGCGTTTCAACGGGAGTTCGACTGCTTCGCGGATCTCGTTTATCTGGTCTTTTAAGCCCCCGATATCCGAATAACTTTCCTGTGGCGAGTCCACGAGTTCCATACCGTAGACCTGTGCATCGAAACTGCTCGGGAGCAGTTCGACAATGGCAAGTGACTGCTGGTTGAGCGTGCAGCGGGCCCCGGCCTTTAAATCCTCGGGATTTATGCTCGGGGAACTCCTGACAAGAAATCTTGGCCCGGCGCTGCTCCGGACAATGACCCGTGTGGCATCGACGACATCGACAATGGTCCCGATGATAAGCGGCGGGCTCCGGAGCTGTTCGCTCTCGCTCTTGAGTTTCCTGACCTCACGTTCGTACCGGATCTTCTGGGTCTCGATATAACGCTTGTCTGCCTCGACCTGGCGGATCTGCTCCCGGAGCTCAAGGTTGCGTGACTCGAGATTACTGACCCGGTCAAGCATCTGGGTCTCGAGATCATGCTTGTCGCTCTCTATCTGCTGGAGCTGATCACGCAGCTGCTCGCTGAGCGTGCGGTACAGCCTGCATAATTCTTCCGGGCTCTGCGGTTCGGCTGTATCGCGGAGAATATCGCCCACGTGGGTTCCTCAAATAGGTATATAGGGAAATCTGCATATAAAGTGTTTGTGAGATTATGCAGTGCGAAATGTGTGGAGAAGCGATTCGCGGCATCCCGAAACTGATCCGTGTGGAGGGCGCGGAGCTCCAGGTATGCAGCAAATGCGGGAAGTTCGGTACCGAGGTGCAGCAGGCCCGGCGTACTGATGTGCAGCGACCGGCTGCCCGGCCCGCCCAGGGGGCCCGGGCCCCGCCGGTGACCGTCCCCGCACAGCGGAAACGGGACATGTTCGATTACATGGAAGGCGATATCGTCGAGGATTATGCAGAGCGGATCAGGAACGCCCGTATGGAAAAAGGTCTTTCCCAGAAAGACCTCGCCCTCCAGATGATGGTACGGGAACTGCTCATCAAAAAAATCGAGAAAGGAGAACTGATCCCGGAGGAGGAGGTCAGGAAGAAACTCGAAAAGGTCCTCGGCATCAAGCTTGTCGATATCCTCACGACCGATGCAGAGAAAAAGACGCAGGCAAAGATCACCCAGACACTGGGCGACCTGACCGTGATCCGGAAAGCAAAGAAATAATGGCGGGCAGTTTTCCGCACTTTTTTTTTAGTCAGGATCGCACGTCAACTGGGATGAGATTGTATCCTCTGCCCGGCCTCGGGAGAACTAAGTGGGGCGGGCCGTTTTTTTATGATTGCCCATGAACCGTTTTCGCCGGCTTTCCTCCCGAACTATTTCGATCTTCATAATTATCCGACATTCTTTTCATCGGGGATCCTCTCATGGTATTCAGACGAATGTGCCGATGCCAAAGTTCTTCTGTATCAAAGGAAGAATTGAAATTATAAGATACACACCTGTATGATCTCTATTTTATATGTTGACGATGAGCCCAGCCTGCTTGAGATCGGCAAACTGTTCCTTGAGCGGAACGGGGAGTTCAGCGTTGAGATCATCACGTCTGCCCCGGATGCACTCAGACTGATGGAGCAAAAAGCCTACGACGCCATCATCTCCGATTACCAGATGCCTGGCATGGATGGTGTCGAATTTTTAAAAAACGTGAGGAATTCAGGGAATACCATCCCGTTCATCCTTTTCACCGGCCGGGGCCGTGAAGAGATCGTTATCCAGGCCTTAAACGAAGGGGCCGATTTTTATCTCCAGAAAGGCGGGGAGCCCCTGTCGCAGTTCACCGAGCTTGCACACCAGACCCGCCTCGCGGTCCAGCAGAGAAGGACAGAGGCGAGCATCCGTAACCATGAGAGACGTGAAGCGGATATCCTTAACTTCCTGCCGGATGCGACCTTTGCCATCGACAAGACGGGAAAAGTACTCGCGTGGAACCAGGCGATGGAAGAGTTAACCGGCGTTAAATTTGCAGAGGTCGCCGGAAAGGACAATTATGAACATGCTCTCCGTTTGTATAACGAACGCCGCCCGATGCTCATCGACCTTATTCTTGTCCCAAATGTTGAGATCGAAAAAGACAGGTACCTCTATACCATCCACGACCGCAGGATGCTGACTGCCGAAGCTGCATTTCAAAAACCGGACGGGACCCGGGTCCATCTCTGGGGAAAGGCCAGCCTGCTTTTTGACCAGAACGGGAACATTGCCGGTGCAATCGAGTCCATCCGGGACATCACCGAACGCAGGAAGTCAGAGACAGAACTCCGTGCCGCATACGAGCAGATCACCGCTTCTGATGAGGAACTGCGCAGCCAGTATAATGAACTGGAATGGAGTGAAAAGCAGCTCCGGGAGAGTGAGGAAAATTTCCAGAGGCTCGTTGAAAGTTCCCCTGATGCTATTTATATTATCGTCGGGGAGACATTTGCCTATGTCAACCCCGCCATGGTCCGGCTGATGGGCGCGGCGTCTGCCGATCAGCTGCTCGGGATGTCGCTCCAGGACCGGGTCCACCCATATTTCCATGAGGTGATCCGCGAACGGGCACACATTGTCATTGAAGAGGGGAAACCGGTCGGGCTCAGTGAGACAGTATACCTGAAAATGGACGGTTCCCCTCTCGATATCGAAGCGGCGGTCTCGACCTTCCGGTACCACGACAAACCCGCCGGTCTTGTCATCCTTCGTGACATATCACGCCGTAAAAGGGCCGAACAGATGCTGCGGGAGAGCGAGGAGAAATACCGCGAGCTGGTCGAAAATGCGAACAATATCATCCTGAAATGGGATAAAAACGGGAACATTACCTTCTTCAATGAATATGCGCAGCGGTTTTTCGGGTATACCAGCGACGAAATTACCGGGAAACCCGTGATGGGAACGATTGTCCCGGCCACCCAATCCGGATCTGACCGTGATCTCCGTCTCATGATCAACGACATCATCCGCCATCCCGGGGACTACACAGAAAACGAGAACGAGAACATCACCCGCGACGGGAAGCGGGTCTGGATCCGGTGGCAGAACAAACCCCTCTTTGATGAAAACGGCCAGTTTGCCGGCCTGTTCAGTGTCGGGACAGATATCACGGAACGCAAACGCGTTGAAGAAGCACTCCGGGAGAGCGAGATCCGGTTCCGCGAGCAGTACCAGAACAATCCGCTCGCCACCTTCACCTGGCAGCACCGGGACGGGGATTTTGTTTTTGTCGGCTGCAATAAGGCAGCAGAATCCCTCACCGGCGGTCGGGCAGACGAATATTTCGGGAAATGTGCATCCGATCTTTATGAAGCCCGGCCGGAGCTCATGGCCGAGATCAGGCAGTGTTTTTTCGAACGGACCGGGATCTCAAAGAAGATCGTGTCGGAGCATTTCCTGCCCGGGAAGGTCATCCACGCCACCGCTGCCTTTGTCCCCCCGGATCTTATCATGGTCCACATGGAGGACATCACCGGACAGAAACTGGCAGAGGAGGCACTTGCCGATAACCGGCGGATGCTTGATACCCTCATGCAGAACCTGCCGGGCATGGTCTACCGGTGCCGTAACGATCCTGACTGGACCATGGAATTTGTGAGTCGGGGATGTAAGGATCTCACCGGGTATGATCCCGACGACCTGATCAACAATCGTGTCGTGTCATATGGATCCTTTATTGTACCGGAAGACCGGCAGCACGTGTACGAAGTGGTCCAGAAAGGTATTCAGGACCGGTGCCCGTTCCAGATAGAATACCGTATCACCGATAAGACCGGCCGGATCCGGTGGGTCTGGGAGCAGGGACGGGGGATCTTCAATGCCAGCGACGAACTTGTCGCCCTTGAAGGATACATCACGGATAACAGCGAGCATAAGCAGGCGGCAGATGCGCTCCGCCAGGCAACCAGGAACCTCAACCTCCTCTACGGCATCACACGGCACGACATCAACAACCAGCTTATGGCTTTGAACGGGTTTATCGGATTACTCCATGAAAAAGCCCCGGATCCTGCTCTCGATTACTATTTTGGCTGGATTACGCAGTCGATGAACCGTATTGCAACCATGATCCGGTTCACCAAGGAATACGAGACGATCGGGATCGCAGCTCCCACATGGCAGGACGCCCGCACCGTTGTGGACACTGCCGCACAAGAGGCCCCGCTCGGTAACGTCCTGGTACAAAACGAGATCCCTGCCGGTTTGGAACTGTTCGCCGACCCGCTTATCGTCAGGGTCGTTTACAACCTTATGGAAAATGCCGTGCGGTATGGCGGCAGGATCACGACCATCCGGTTCTTCTTTGACGTCAGGAACAAAAACCACATCATCGTATGCGAGGATGACGGAGTCGGCATTCCAGAGGCGGATAAGAAGAAGATTTTTGAGAGGGGATTTGGGAAGAACACCGGGCTCGGGCTCTTTCTCGCCCGCGAAATCCTGTCAATCACCGGTATCTCCATTGCGGAAACCGGCGAGCCGGGGAAGGGTGCACGGTTTGAGATGGTCATACCTCATGGTGCAATCCGGCGTTCGGATGTACAGTAAGATCCAGGCGGACGAACGGGGAGTGGCCGGTTTTCTCCCTCATTCAAAGGACCTGGCACTCATCACCCTGCCTGAACCTGTTTAGTCTGGATATATATCCGAATACTTTCCATGATCATCCACCTGAATGAGCATGAAGATTGTCTGCACATTTTGTAATACAATGATTCAGGCCGGTTCATCACCGGATGAGCCGGTCAGCCATGGTATCTGCAGGTCCTGTTACAACCAGATCCTGAACCAGTACGGGTTCAATATGCGGAAATTCCTCAATATGCTCGATGCCCCGGTCTTTCTTGTGGACAGTGATGTCAATATCCTTGCGGCAAATACCCTCGCGATTGAGATGACGAAAAAACCCGTTGCAGAGGTCAGGGGAACCATCTGCGGAAAAGTGCTGGAATGCATCAACGCTTACCTTTCCGAGGGATGCGGAAAAACTGCGTTTTGTCCAGACTGTGCGATCAGGGCGTCTGTCAACGAGACCTATAAAACCGGACTGCCGGTAACCCGTCGCCCGGCAGTGGTCAGCCTCAAGATCAGGGACGTTCCCGAAGAACTTCACTTTTTTCCTGTCCACACAAAAAGACGGAGCCGTCGTGCTGCTCCGTCTTGAGCCGGAAAAAGCGGTCTGAAATCCGGGATGTAAACCGGTGGTTACCGGTTATTTTTCTACGATGAGTTTGTGCGCACCCTTGTCGACTTTGTAGGATTTCGGGCGTTCGAGCAGGTCGAGTGCATTGATATTCATGTCGATGAGTTCGGCGTAATTGAACGACTCATACACCTTTTCGCTCTTCTCTTCCCAGAAAACGACAATCCCGTTCTCCATCTTCCTGCTGCTGACAACATCGTGCATATAGTCCGATCCGGAACGGGAGGTAATGAAGTTTACGATAGGGGTAGGAAAAAGGGGGTGTACTCTTCCTGAACCTGATTGAGGGGCCGGACCTTTTTGAAAGGACCGGCTCCCGATTACAAGGGGTACAGGGGGAACCGGGGCGAGGACATATTCCCGTTTTCGGCCAGAACAATTGATTGAAATAAACTTTTCACTCAACGCCGCCCTTATTGCCCGGGAAGACAAGGGTTCCACGAGAGGAAAATCCAAAATGGCGGACGCATTCAAAAAACTGGCATGCTGTTTGCTCCTGCTGGCCCTTGCGGGAACCGTTGCCGGGGCCGGGTATGGTGCGGCAGAGAAGAGCGGCGGTGCAGCACCGGTGAAATTGTCGGCAGCCGGCTCGTCCTGCGGCAATTCAGGGTTGCCCCGCATAACCGGGGAATCGGGATTGGGAGGGGTTCTGAGTGGTACCAAATGTTATTTCCCGATCATCAACCTGCCTGCCTATTATATCTGTATCATGTTCTGTAAGATTGGCGGAGGCGGGGATACATGTGCGCCCTCCTGTGAGGCAAAACTCATGGTGTGCACATAACTATTACTGGCGTGTGAATATCTGCCAGATCAGGAAGACCACGTTTTTAAGGGTATGCCACCGGGGCCTGTTCTCCTGAGCCGTTCTTTTTCCGGAATTGCCAGCTCGCGACCCCGGACTTTTTTTTAAACTCTTCAGCTGCTGATCAGATCATTTTTGAAAATCTTCACGAACCTTACCGGACTTTTTTGGAAAAGTCTGACAACTCTCTCGAACTTTTTTAAAAATCGTCAGTTGCTGAGTCGCTCTTTTTTTGAAATTCTCTGATCGTAACCTGAACTTTTCCGGAAACGTGCGGCAGGGTGATCCGAATTTTGGCAGTGGGATCAAGAGGACGGGGGCTGATGCCCCCACACCCGCCGGGCGGAAATCTTCACGCCACGTTCCGGACCAGCCGGGCCCCGAGTTCGTATGCCTTTTTGCAGTCCTTCGGGAACTGCGCATCCCGGTGTTTTTTCTTCTCCTCCGGATCAAAGAGCGTGGATACATACTTCGAATAATCATCGAACTGGAGCGTATCGGTAACAAACATCGACTCGCACGACCCGAAGATCCGGGCCATCGCCATCTCCGTCAATTCTGCATTCCGGTCAAAGCCCCTCTCCCGTACCATCTCTTCATTTGCCCCGGCCGTGTAGATAAAACCGGTCTGGATCTTCCGGCCAAACAGCGTAGACCGTTCTTTATCGTAGACCGAGTATGGGAACATCAGCCGTTCGAGGAAGCACCGGATCTCTCCCGTGGTGATCCCGTAGTAGATAGGCGAGCCTACCAGGATCGCGTCAGCGGCCCCGACTTTTTTTAAGACCGGCCGGAGATCGTCTTTTACGGCGCAGTGCCCGTAGCTCTTTCCCCCGATCCGCTTGCAGGCAAAGCAGCTGGTGCAGCCCTTGTAGTCCAGATCATAGAGGTGAATGAGTTCGGTCTTAGCTCCTTCGGATTTTGCACCTTTGAGCGCGAAGTCGAGAAGCGTTGCGGTGTTCCACTTCTTTCTCGGGCTCCCGTTGATTGCGAGAAGTTTCATACGTGTGTGTCGGAGGTTTTGGGATAAAAATGTGGGGGTGAAGGGACTGCCTATTTTCAGCGGATCTTATCACTACCGTTAAAGTTCGCAGTCACCGCTGAAATGCATCTTTAACAGATGTGCATTTCCGGCATTATCGTTAAGAGTTCGTCTTTGTCAATCTCCGGGTGCTGTGCGAGATATTTTGAAATTGCCACCCTTCGTGATTCGACGGATGAATGTGTGGCACTGATGTGTATAAGCTCGATACTCTGTTTAAGATCCATCATAATCGTCACCCTTTTTTACGACGATGGATTATTTCATTCTTCCCGAAGGAGAGGACACGAGACCTATTACCTGCACAATAGTCTCTATAGGGAATTTCGGACTTTTGCTATGAGTTGCCGGGACTATAGTGGCGGTCCTGGTTTTGCCAGACTGATAAGATATCACGATACACCACAATTATTGGCCCGGTGTTCACAGGTGGATGAGGAGGATCGCGACGCCCAGCCCGGCAAAGAGAAGGCTTGCGAAGAGATCGAAACCCCACTGGATCTTCGGGTTATCCCTCAGGGCATCGGCAAAAGCGGCTGCACCGAGCGCGACGATAATGCACCAGATAGTACCGGTGACCAGGAATGTCCCGCCAAGAAAAAGAAACGAGAGCGCCCCGTACCCGGCAGTGGGATCGATGAACCCCGGCAGGAACGCCAGGAAAAAGAGCGCCACTTTCGGGTTTAAGAGGTTCGTGAGGACACCCTGCCGGTACACCAGCCACATGCTTTCGTGCGAAGCGCCGGGAGCGACACCGGGCCGGGCGTTTTTCCGGTGCAGCCACGTGCTAATGCCCAGCCAGATGAGGTAGAACCCACCGAGCACGACCACCGCAGTAAATGCAAGGGGACAGAGGGCAAGGATTGCGTAGAGTCCGAGAGCTGCCGCAGTGACGTGGACCAGACAGCCGGAACCGACGCCGAGGACCGAAACAATGCCAGCCGTCCGCCCCTGTGCAAGGCTCCTCCCTATAATATACAGGATGTCCTGGCCGGGCACGAGGTTGAGCGCGATGCCGGCGATAAGAAACGCGAAATAGTCATGGGTCCCGAAGAGATCACCTGATATCATGCCGGACAGGTACTCATATCCGATCTGGCATAGGCTTTATTATGGGTGTTTAAAAAAAATCACCGGCAACCAAATCCCCGGTATTCCGGAAAAGAACCAAAAAACCAACCTGACAGAATACAAAAATGCACACAGGAAAAAGAGATGGAGATCCCGTGCGGGAATCTCCCTACTCTCGCTTACTTTTTTGGCTCGGCGGGTTTGCCTGTATCGGCCTTTGCTTTTTCCCCTTCGGGTTTTGCCTTAATTATCTCAGCCTTTACCTTTTCAACATCAGCCTTCGCCTTGTCCACTTCGGCTTTCGCACGGCTCAGGATATCGTCAAAGGATTTCTGGACATGAGCCGTCGTCTCTTTTACGGTATTCTCGATATGCTTCTTGCCCTCGTCAGTTGCCACGAGATCGTGGGTGACTTTTGCAAGATCGTCCATCGCAGAGAGAACCGATTTCGTGGCTGCGGTAAGGCGGACATCGATCGGGTGCTCTTCTTTTGCAGGGGCTGCAACGGTGTCTTCCACCCAGAGCCCATTTACAAAGTGCCCTTTCTTTTCAGTCATGGTGATCACTTGAATATCAATTATCATTTTTATACGATGAAACTACAAAAGGCTTCCACATGGCCGGGATGGTGGATTTGGACATCCGGTTCCGGTGTGACCCTGAATTTCATTGCTTGAGGCAGTTTCCGGGTCCGGACGTGCTCTGGAGTGAAACGGTTTTATCACCAATAACAACAATGTAAATTCTGCAAGAAATCACCGGCAACTCCAGCCGGCAGGACTGTAGCAATGTCACGTAGAAGCGGATCATCGGTCATATCGGTCGCAGTATTCCTCGCAATACTTCTCATTGTACTCCCGGTCAGTGCTGACAATGTCACAACATCCCAGACAACCGATACTACATTACAGACCACCGTCACAACATCGCCGACAACCGTTGTTACGACAATACAACCGACCAACGTAACCACATCACCGACGACCGTTGCCACCACTGTGACAACTGCCACTCCCGTAAATACAACGGTCACGGTTACCCAGCCGACAACCGTTGTGGCGACAATACAACCGACCGTATACGCCACGGAGACCCCTAATACCGGCAGTGTGAGTGTGTACTCTTCCCCGACCGGCGCCAGTATCCTTATCGATGGGCTCTATTGCGGGACAACCCCGAAAACCGTGACTGACGTGGCTGCGGGAAACCATCTTCTGCAGTTGGAGTTGAGCGGGTATACTAATTACGAGAGCTCGATCTATGTCGTGGCGGGACAGACGACAGAGGGGTACGGCACGCTCCAGCCCATAGAGGACACGTCAGCGGCGCTGACACCGGCCACGAACGCAACCGTCCCGGTGATCGCCGTTGTTGTCACGGCTGTACCCGAACCCACGCAGGATACGGGCCTGCTCGGAAACTCGACGATTCTCGCGGCCATAATCAGTTCTGTTTCCGTCCTTGTTGTATCAGGGATTTCGCTGTATATCCACTTCACGTCTCCCAAGAAAAAAGAGTGACGGGTTTTTTGTGACGGGACCGTAATGACCATGCGGCTTGGGGGCATCGGTATCCGGTCGCAACAATGGCAAATATTTAACAAGGTTATTACGGGCACCCCCCAAAGATGAGGTGTCGCGAATTTAATGGTCTACAAAACTTTATCGGATTGCACCAACTGTCCACATTTAACCGAATGTGATGCTCATATCTCGGGAGGTACTTACAAACACAAGGAAGGAAAAAATCATTGTGAATTGGATTTTAGTGAAAAAACCGGGACTTTGTGACCGTGTAAAATTTTTGACACAAGAAATGGGGCAATCAATAATTTTTACTTGTATTCACAGGTAACAATGTGTTATTTTGGCTCTGTAGAACTCCTCTTTTTAAGATATGCCTCCCCCCTCTTGCGCCAATGCGTCCCCCGAGGGGGACGGGGCGCAATTGCGATAGTGTAGGTATTACCTGTACGCACAAACTCCCCTCGAACCCAAATTTGCGAACAGGTAATACATCATCATCGCAACTGGGGGGATGCCTATAGTGTGCGGGGGGCGGAGGCTTGCCGGAGCCCCCAAGAGCGTTTTGTATGAATCTTATCGTGGATTTCTACAGAGCAGTTATTTTGAAAAGTTCGATAACCTTACCGGACTTTTTCCGGAAACGTGGGAGGTACCCCCATGCATTGAAGGGGAGCGGGGGGCTGATGGCTCGACACCATTGAACGAGCGAAGAGCGCCGCCGGAATATCCTGTGTCTGGCATCCGGGACCGTAGTCACCGGTCTGGTTTTTATGGTTGCCGGTGGAGATCGATGCAGGCGATTCAATGGAGATTACACCGCACATCCATGCTGTCAGGACCCCGCTGGGGCCAACACCGGACCGGTTTGTGAATGTATACCTTGTCTACGGGAACGGTATTACCGTAATCGATACCGGGTTCAACGGTTCTGAGAAACTTATCTATGAGGATATCCGCTTGACCGGACGGGACCCCTCCGAGATCGGACTGATAATTCTGACCCATTCACATCCGGACCACACCGGATCCGCAAAGATGATCCGTGACCTGACAGGCTGCACGATTGCTGCGCATCCACTGGATGCCCCCGCGATCGAAAATGTTGACCCGGCGCTGTTGAAAAGCCCGGCACCTGGTGTCCCGCCAATGGTTGGCGGGCCGGTTCCGGTTGGCAGGCTCCTTGGCGATGGTGACACCATCAGCCTCGGGAGAGGACTCACGCTGGAAGTGCTTCATACGCCCGGTCATTCGCCGGGCTCCATCTCCCTGTTCCTCCGGGAGGAAATGGCCCTTTTCACCGGGGACACGGTGCAGGCACCCGGTCGCGCACCCATCTACACAGACCCGGTCGCGCTGGTCCGGTCGATCCGGAGGCTGAAGGGGATTTCTGGCATCAGGCACTATCTCCCCTCACACGATACACCTGCAACAGGCGATGCAACGTACCAGCGTCTTGCAGATTCCCTCAACTATATCCGGCATGTCCACGCCGCGGTAAAGAAGGCCGCGTCAGAAATCCGCGGCACCCCGGACCCGCAGGTTCTCGCAGGTCGGGTTCTCGCCGAGCTCGGGATTCCCTCCGGTGCCGCATTGCCGTTTATTGCAAGGACCATACATGCAGACCTGACCGCAGATGGTCTTGATGAAGTACTGGGTGAGGAGTAACTGGTCCCGGGGGCGCCGGGGGGACAGATTCTGTTGCATTGATGGGTGGCGACCACTTTTTTGCCTCATTAAAAATCGGATATCAACCGCCACCGCTTCAGAACCGTCATTTGTATCACCGGGAATCGGGGTTCGTCCCGGCATTACAGTCGCAGGAGGCGTTCCGCATTTCCGTGCGCTATCTTGTTCTTATCCGCAAGGCTCACCGGGAGGTGATCCAGGAAGGCGCGTGCTTCCGCCATGGAACTATACGGGTAATCGGCAGAGAACATGATCCGATCGGCCCCGACCTGAAGATACAAGTCGAGGAATGTCGATGTAAAGTTGAAACCGCTGAACGAGTAGTAAACATTCTCCTGGAGATAGTCTGCGACAGGACGATCAAGTTTTGTTATGTTCATTGACAACCCTTTGTCGAGCCTGGGCATCATAAAGGGAAGAGCCTCCCCCAGGTGACCGATCACGATCTGGAGATCCGGAAACTGGTCAAAAGCTCCACTGAGAATGAGGCGGAGGACATGGACCGCAGTCTCGATATGCCAGCCCCACCCGTGCCGGGATAAGCCGAATGTTACCTCCGGTGAGAAACCTGAATAATACGCTTCAACCACCGGCGCCGGTGGTGGTGTCGGATGGATGCAGAGGGGAACTTTGAGCGCATCAGCACGTTCCAGGATCGGCCAGAAGGATTTGTCATCCAGGTAACGGCCCCGGGTGTGTCCGTTGATCCACCCTCCTTTGAAGCCATGTTTTTTAACCATGCGTTCCAGCTCGTCGGCAGCGATGTCAGGTGCAGCAGTTGGGAGGGTGGCGAATCCGGCGAAACGCGTGGGATGCAGCCCTACTGCCTCCGCAAGATAGTCGTTCGCTTCGCGGGCAAGTTCCACTGCCCCGGTCGCGTCGAGTTGCTGCACGGAGGGATCGGTCAGCGACAAAACCTGCACATCAATACCTGCGGCATCCATTTCCGCGATTCTTTTCTCACCGAGATCTGACAAATCTTCGGCCATACTCCCAAAACCCGGGCGCCCTGTCATCCGGGGCTGTTCCCTGAGCATTCGTCCCGGGCCATCCAGGAAGGCCGGGCTGGCATAGTGCTCTTCAAGCGTGATTGTTCGCATAATTTTGCGATCACCGGGTTGAGGCAATTTTTCATGGGCCTTGTTTTCCATAATCCATAATCCCCGCAGGGCCCTGAAATAATTTCTTGTGGGTCTTTGCCGTATTTTTTATAGGCAGATGATACGTGTCGCCACATCGATCCCTTAAAATCTCTTTTTACAAGACACATCCCCCATCGCAGATCTGACGGGTCCCTCCAGTGGAAGAATTTATAGCGTATCACACACGCTATGTGGATTACGGATGTCAGTGAATTTGAAGACGCATTATACCGCGTCTTTATTTTCATCAATCTTTGAGGAGATTATCATGAAGACTGTGGGAAACACGGTTCTCATTACCGGCGGAGCGACAGGAATTGGCCTTGCGATGGCCCAAGAGTTTGTGAAGGCAAAAAGCGAGGTTATCGTCTGCGGAAGGACGCAGGAAACCCTGGATCAGGCAAAAGCTAAGCTGCCGTCGCTCCACATAAAAAAATGCAATGTAGCACAAGAGGTCGAACGCCAGGAATTATATGAATGGGCGGTTGACAATTTCAGGAACCTGAACGTTCTGGTCAATAATGCCGGCATCCAGAGAATGATCGATTTTAAGAAAGGGACCGCAGACCTCATCAGGCACCGGGCCGAGGACGGTGAGGACGAGATCGAAGTCAACCTGAGAGCGCCTGTTTACATGACCGCACTGTTCACGCCCCACCTGATGAAACAGAAAGGAGCAGCAATTATCAATGTCTCATCAGGCCTTGCCTTTTACCCGATGGCACCGATGCCTGTTTACTGCGCGACAAAAGCGGCTGTCCATTCCTTCAGCCTGACGCTCCGGCAACAACTTGAAGGTACACCGGTGAAAGTATTCGAGATTATACCGCCGATGGTCTATACGAACCTGGACAAGGGTGCACGAAAAGCCCGGGGTCAGACGTATTTTGGCCTCTCCACGACTGAATTCATCGTCCCGGTCATGAAAGCGCTGGAAAACGATGAACTCGAGATCCGGGTCCAGGACCCGAAACTGGCAGCCATGAGAGGAGAGCATCCAGGCGAGGCTTCCCGGGGCACGAAATAACAATCTTTTTTTATCTCCGGATTGATTGTGAAAACCGGAGATAGCCAGCATGGAAAAATACGGGAAATTCATAGACCGGGCAAGAGAGCTCGGTGCAGATGATGCGAAGATCATTAAGACCGACAGCATTGTCACCGCTGCCTGGGTCCGCTGGAAATGTCACTATGGCTGCGGGATGTACGGGTCCACGCTCTGCTGCCCGCCGAACAGCCCAGATTACCGGGAGACCCGGGAACTGATACAGTGCTATGAACATGCACTGCTGGTACATTACAAAAAGGGTTTCCGGAGTAAAACACACCCGACCGAGATCGTTACTGCCCTTGAAAAAGAGCTTTTCTTTTCGGGATATTACAAAGCGTTCGCACTTGGCGAAGGGCCCTGTCTGCTCTGCGAAACGTGTGCAAAAGGACAATGCGTGCACCCCGGGGATGCCCGTCCTTCGATGGAATCCTGCGGCATCGATGTTTTCACGACGGTACGGAACAATGGATTTTCTATCCAGGTGTTGACTGAAAGTTATGAAGAGATACTGGCAAAAAAATCCCCCGGGGTTAACCGTTTCGGCCTGGTATTGATAGGATGACCGGTTTTTCGGCGAGATCCTGGAGGGATCTGATAATCCGGGTCTGTGGTCCTGTTACGTCTTTTGATTGGTAACCAGTATTTCACCTCGTTAAAATAATCAAAATCAAAAGTAAACGCACCAGCACCGTTGGGAATGGCTGCTCCTGGGATTACCGGGACAATTCCTTTTTCATTCTTGCATGGACCTCTTCAAGGTTCAGCGGGTTGAGCGGTTTACAGAGGATCTCATGGACACGGAGATTTTTCAGATGCTGCGAGGATGCCGCCTGCATGACGAGCGCCGTATCTGATCCTCTTCCTGTGCCGGCGATGGCTATGATCTTCTCACCGCTCTTTACGTGACCGCCGTCGGTCGCCATGAGCACAATTTCAAAACAGACCTTGAACCCCTGGCAGAAGCAGCGCAGCAGGTTTGCCATAACGACAGGCGTTGTCGATTCATAGAGGTCGGTGGTGTGAAAAAGCATCGTGCCAAAATGAACCACATGTCCCGCTTCCCTCAATGTTTTTGCCAGGTCCTCGGGAAACGCATTGATCTCGCGATGAAAGTCCCATTGATGAGGAATAACGATCAGCTGTATACCGTCTTTTTTGAAATACTCCATTGCTTTCTTCGCAGTAGCACCGCTCGTAGACGCGATCACTATCTTCCTGATTTCGAGCTGATGAGCACGTTCGCGTGCTAACTGAAACGTGATATCCGTGTTCTCCGGATCGAGTGTTTCAAAGTATGTTATCAGGTGTTCCATGATCGGAATTATGGCACGAGTTGTTGATAAGGTGTTTGATCCGGTAAACTACCAAAAGCCGGGGCATGAGTGGGATGTCAGGAAGATTCTGCACATTTCTCCGTTGGTGAAAATGTATAATTCACCTGATTTCACTATGAAGTCCCGTCAACCTGTCGGAACCCTCCAAAGATATCTTTAAACTCCACCTGTACAAACATCACCGAGGAGAGGAATCATGGACAAAATCACGCTCGGCCCGATGCCGTATATGAGTGTCATGCCCACGGTGCTCGTGGGAGCAAATGTGAACGGAAAAGCAAACTATATGACCGCCGGGGCAGCAACGATCGCATGCGTGGCTCCTCCGATGGTCTGCGTTGCGCTCAACAAGGCCCGGTACACGGTTGAGGGAATTAAGGAGAACAAGACATTCAGCCTGAATATACCGTCAGCCAGTCGGGTAGTCGAGGCCGACCACTGCGGTCTTGTCTCAGGTGCCAAGGAGGACAAGTCCGGGGTCTTTGGGTCTTTCTACGGCACGCTGAAGACTGCTCCCATGGCAGAGGAATGCCCGGTCAATATCGAGTGCAAACTCTTCAAAGCCGTTGACTGCGGGAGCCACCTGCTGCATATTGGCGAGGTTGTCGAGGTCTACGCTGATAAGGCTTGCATAACTGACGGAAAACCGGATGTCACGAAGGTAAACCCGATCTTACTTGCCCAGGCCACCTATTTCGATATCGGAAAACAGGTCGAAAAGGCGTTCTCGGCCGGAAAGAAATACCGGAAAAAGTAAAATTGGGATTATCCTCCCATCCTCGTAATCACCACCACAACCTGCTGCGCCGTCACCGGGTCCAGGGCCCGGGTCAGGACCCGCCCCAAAAGGGACACCCACGCGGCGGATCAGGATGGGGAAGATCTCATATGCAATTCCCACGGGGCATCCATGAAAATACGCCCGTAAAACCGCCCGATTCCCCGTCCTGAAAATCAAATGCTGATAATGCCCCCGTTTGCCAAAATACGCCCATATTGCGCCCCATATAATGCCCTTTGCGGCCTCATATTCGCGTTCTGGCGGTCACTGTTTTCGGGATCAACCAAAAACCCATCTGCCTTGAGATCGGCCCTTAAAATCGCACTACGTGAACGTTTTAATTTGTCCGATTGCAAAAATACGGCTGATTTAGGCTTATTTTTAAACGGAGCCCGATACGGGCTTCTTTTGGCCGTGTCGGACACCAATCGGGGCTCAATACGGGCCCGGATGGGATCACGTGGAGGGCACACTCTGCCCAACAATGCGAGGGGTGCCACCGAGTCCGAAGGGAAGCACCCGTGGCGGAGCAATTACCGGAACGAGACCAAAAAAATCAGGGATTGAAAGGTATATTATTTTTCCGGGAGATCGTCCGGCTCGTACAGGAGTCGCCGTTCCGGCTCCATTGCAGCAAGCCGCTTCTTTGCTTCTTCCGGGGAAACTGCATAATACGATCCATCATCATTCTGGACAACAACGCCGCCATTCATCACCATCCTGTACCGTGCCTTCCTGACCGCGGGATCCGGGTGGCAGACCAGCTGGCAATGGGAACAGGAATAATCAAGGGAATACCCGGGCCTGAAGGAGATGTAAAAGAGGTGATCGTTTGGGGTCCGTTTCTGGTACGCCGGCATGGCACGTTCCATTGCCCGGGGCAGATCCTTGTCATCATCAGGAATCGGGTACCGGGAGGCCGACCAGTTCGACCATTTCCCTGACCGGTCCAGTCCCGCGATTCCCCCGCATACGTATCCGCACCGTGCGTACAGTCCCCGTTTCGCATAGGAGAATTCCCGACCCCCCAGCCGGACCGTGGTGATCTCATCGGGGGAGATGAATCCCGATGGGCAGACCGCCCGGCAGAGCCGGCACCCGTTGCAGTAATTTTCCGTTGCCGGGAGCGGCTCGGTCGGCCTGAGTTCGGCTTCCGTTACTACGGAACCAAAAATTATTGCAGACCCGTAGTCACGGGTGATGACATGCCCCGACCAGCCGAACCACCCGATCCCTGACCTGACCGCGAGATACCGGTGGGAGATGAGGGGTTTCCGGTCTGAATACTTCGTATCCCCCTCATTGCGGTACTGGAAGTTCGAGCAGACGGGGACGGATTTGTACCCGAGCTGGTTGAGGAAGTTGGACATCTCGAGTGCGATACCATTTGCCAGGGTAGTGGCACGGATCTTGTTGAGATTGTGCGCTTCATGGTTCTCTTTTTTCAGATAGCGTTCAATCTTATCCTGATCAAGAGCGAGGGCAAAGCAAACCGCGGACGTTGCAGTCGGCAGGACAGAGGTGAGATCCGCGGACGGGGGACCGCCGGCCAGGGTCTTTCGGGTTGCGATACCGGCAAGGTCAGCGCCGAGGTTCTTTGCCATCTCCGGCAATAATATGCTCAAATCATCTGATGCCATACGTTCTCCGTTTTACATACGGGTATTTGTGGGCCGGGTATTCCCCGGTGACCATAAGACCGTGTGCAGGATACCCTGGAATTCTTCATAAGACCCGGCAGAACGTTACCCTTATCGTGATCCGGTGCCGGCTGTTCTTCATTAAACGGAATGTGAAAAAGATTAAAGGATTTTGCTGCCGGCTTTCGGGCCCGGCTGGCATTCGAAGACCTCGGTGATCTTCACGATAACAAGGGAACGTGCAGGCATGGCCGGGTTCTTTGCATTGATCTTTGCCTTCATCTCATCGAAGTCTTTGCCGCTGGTCTTTACTGATGCATGGCCCTTGATCTGGAAGCAGCCCTTGATCTCCGGGCCCCAGACGTAGAGCGCGATCTTCGGGTTTGCCGTAAGGTTTTCAAGCGACTTGTGCATGAAGTTGTCCGTGATCCAGATCGTGTCATCGCTCGCAAGCTCGACCACACCGATGGGGACCACATTGGGGGTACCGTCTTTTGACGCGGTCGCGACCGGGAAGATCTTCATTTTACCGAATGCTTCTTTCATGTCTGCAGTGAGTTTCACCATGGTAAATTCACCCTGAACGATTTTTTTATAGGATTACAGTCCTGCCCGCTCGACAATGACGTCAGCGACAGCCTTCGCACTCTTAAAGGGGAAATCAGTTGCCTTGAGGAGTTTTCCTGCCTCACCGGCAGTCATCTTCAGATCGCCAACCTGGCAGGTCGTGTCCGCACCATTCGGGAATGCTGCAATCAGGTCTTTTGGGGTCTTGACCGGGAACTTCGCGCCTTTGAGTGCGCCGGCAATCTGTGCATGGATCTGTTCCTTTACTGACGGCTCACTACCCATCATGACGGAGATCTCGCCGGCTGCCTTTGCGATCGAGCAATCTGCATTGTGGGTTTGGCACCCGAAACATGCGCCCTTGATCGCCTTGAGAGATTCCTCAGCCTTTGCCTTCGATACTTCTTTTCCTGTGTGGTTCCATGTAGGCATTTTTTTCACCGGATAACGATTGTTAAGTTATTGATATATACATGAGCGTCATAAAAATATACAAACGGGTTCTGATACAGAATAATGACCCATACGGTCATTACCCGTCAGGACCGATACGGAGGGGAAGATCATGGGGACCACAGCAGGAACACTGACAGAGATCCGCGAGTTAAAGACTGAGATCTCGGGGCTCCGGACGGACCTGAAACGGTTTGTCGAGAGGGCGAATCAGCAGCATGTGGATGCAGTCCTTGGCGGGATCAGAAAAGAGTACGGTGGTGCATGTGCGGACCAGCAGATCGGTGCGGCAAAGACCGATCTCTCCGCCAGGATGGTGGCCGACTGTCCCATGAAAACAACCTGCTTTGGTGTCTTTACCCAGTTCCTTGAGAACTCAGCCCGTCATATCGCGGAGGGTACGGTTTCAGAAGACCTGATCCGGTCGTATCGGGAAAAGATGACAACGCTTCGGAGTAAAGGAAAGAAAGATGAGTGCGGTATCTGCTTTGATGAGCTTGGCCGGCTCTTTGAGAACCAGGTCGGGCTGATGCAGACACTTGGCATTTACCGGAAGAAGAACGGAACCGACACCGATTTTTCCGGTATACCCGATGATGCAGTAGTAAGAGATCTTCTCGAACCCGTAGCAAGTCCCCCGCGGTTCCAGATCCTTAAGGCACTTTCCACCGGGACCCGGACGTTCTCGGACATCTCCCAGCTGACCGGTCTCCGTGGCGGAAACCTCCTTTTTCATATCCGGAAACTTGCCGATGCCGGCATGATCCTCCAGCGGCACGAGCGGGGGGATTACATCATCACGGACAAGGGATTCAAAACGCTGACGGCAATTGCGCAGCTGTACCAGATGGTGAATTTATAGAATACCGGAACGGTGAACGGCGGGTGGGGGTACCCCAACCCGGATCTTTTTTAGGATGGGCCGGCTCATGGGTCGATCTTTTTTTAGAGATGTGCGGAGGTCGTACGGAGTTGGCGGGTCTGAACTGTAAAAGCAAACATATTTTTGCATAATGCCAAAAAGTTTATACACAATGCACAGTATATTGTGCATGAAGTCTTATGAAACACAAGACCCTCGTCATGGGCAGCATCCTTGCTGCAGGTATCGTTGCCGTCGTCGTTTGCGTTGGCATGGCCATGGGTTTTCCCCTGGCAGACCCGCTCCATATCGGGATGCCCTTCCCGTCAGGACCGTACATCCATGTGGACCACGTTGCCGATCAGGCAACCGGGGATCTCCTGATTGTCAAAGGGACAACTAATCTGCCCGCGAATACAACGCTGATGGTAATGGTGAGTAACTACGGGGGAAATACCGAAGTGTACACCGACAGCCATGGTACAAACCGGTTTTCCATACCGGTTGATACCTCCATCTTAAAACCGGGGACATGCACCATCACGGTCATGCAGATGAAGGGCGATCCTGCAAAAGGAGATTACGGACCGGCAGGCCTCAATGAAACAGCGTCGTTTACGCTGCACGGTGCATATCTCACCACGGACACACCAGTACAGCCGTCAGTCACGACCACGGATTTCCTTCGGGTCAACCCGGTCGGCGACCGGGCGCGAGGGGACCAGTTCCTGATCACCGGGACAACGAGCCTGCCGGTCGGTACCCCGGTCATATGGGTGGTCGGCCCGGCTCCGCTCTCAACAGATGCGACCGGGATGGAATCCGGCATCATGGGAAGTTCCCAGGTCACAAAAGGCGATGGTGCATTAAACCGGGTCTCCTTTGCCGTTGACACAAGCATACTTCCCCCGGAACGCTACAATGCGTCCGTGTCGATTGCAACAGAAGATTTCATGCCGGGAAACCTGACCGGCTTTGCGCTCTTCAACGTGACCGCACCCGCCGGGGCCTGACCCTCTCCGGGACAGGCCGGTACCCGCATCGCCGCACGCACAATGGTAATGCATCCGGATTTTTCCACGGGATGAACACACAAAGATAAAAAATTTTGTCTTAATGCACAACATACTTTGCATGGGGCCCCTATGAAAAAGAAATATCTCACGTACGCCGGAATTGCCGCCGCCCTGATCCTCGTGGGCATGTTCGTTGCAATCTGCTTAAGCTCGTTTCCCTTCCCGTTCCTGCCACCCTCCGCTGCCATAGATCCTGTCACCAGCTCAAGCGTGGACGAAAACAACATGCTGGTCCTTACCGGGACGACCTCTCTCTCCTGGTACGCCAACATGTCTGTCACGCTCTCCACTTGTCCCTCACCGGGCAACTGTACCGGCGGGACAACAACATGGGACGAAGCCACGATCATCCCGGCGGCGGACGGGGGACGGAACCGCTGGAGGAGCGAATTCGACCTCTCGCGACTCGCCCCGGCAGACTACCAGATCTCCGTGGCCACGTATTCGTTTGGCAAAAATTATTCCCTGATACAGGGTGCACCCCTTGTAACCGGGAGCTTCACGCTTGGGGATGACAATGCCGGCCCCGGTGCAATCCGGAAACGGAGTCCTGCCGTGCAGCCCTATATCATGATTAACCCCTTAGAGCAGGCAGGAACCGTCCTGAAAATTACCGGCATCACCAGCCTTGCGCCGGCAACCCCGCTTGAGTGGGACCTGCATGCAGTGACAAACATAACCGCCGGCAACCCGACGCAATACCGGGGAACCACCCCTGTCACCGAAGGGACAGAAGGAGTAAACCGGTGGTCCATAGAGATTGACAACGGTACGCCGGGACCACGGCAGTACCAGGTCGTCATCAACGGGAACACGACCGGGACTGCATCGCCCGCCGGCACCGTTTCTGCAAGCCTGAATTTCGATGTTCCCCAGTACCCGGGCATATCCCGGAACACCACCGGAAGAACCCCGGGCTCTCCGCACTACATTACAATCGACACGCTTCCTGACCTTCATACGGATAGTGTCTATGTCATTACCGGGACCACCAGTCTTCCCGCAGGGCAGGGAATTATGATGAATGTCTATCCCGCTGCCTTTGAAACCGGCTCGTATAATTTCTCCGTCGATGCCCGGGATACCGGCACGAACACAACGTTTTCGGAAACCGGGGTATTCTCGGGAGCAACTGGCGGGACCGCAGTCGTAAACGGGACCGGCGGGGAAAACCTCTGGTCGTTCAGGCTCGAGACCTACAAGTTCGCACCCGGGGTATACCTGATAAATATCAGCAACGATGATTTCGACACTGCTACCATGACCATGAAGTACGGCGACCTCTTTAGTTCAAGAGCGATCCCCATTTACGGGAATTCATCATGAAGCGTTTCACGTACCTTGCCTGCTCCCTTGCAGTCTCCATCCTCGTGGCAGCAATGATCGGGTGGTCGATAGCCGCAGGGAATTTCCTTGTCCCGGTCATCGCCATACCGCTCGGGGTTATTGTCATTTTTGCCTGCCGGAGGAACGTGAAGGAAGCGATGGGCGACGAGCGGATGAACAAGGTCCGCTCGGTTGCCGCCCTGCGGACGCTTGAGTTCATCGTTATTGCAGGAGCCATTGCTGCCGTCATTCTCTCTTCGTTTGTTTTCAGCAGTACGCTGAGCCCGAAGATAACGGGAAGCGTCTTTACAAACGAGAACGGGACCACGTCCCTCGTGATGAACCTGTATAAACCCGGGAGTCCGGAAACCCCCGATAACCTGATCCGTACCATTACCATTAAGGACATCCACTCCATGAACGAGGTTGAGGCGATGGAATACAGCCAGTTCAGGAACCAGGCATTTGCCGGAAACGAACAGAAAGGCCTCGTGGGAATGACCATCGGCAGTGTCCTTGCTGCCCTTCTTATCACGTATGGTGCTTTTTATTTGTATTATAACAGAAAGTACTAACACCTCAAAAGAACATGAAAAACCGCATCAAGGTACTCCGGGCAGAGAAGAATATGACACAGGAGCAGCTTGCCGAGCTGGTCGGAGTTACCCGTAATACGATCATTTCCATGGAGAAAGGAAAGTACTGCCCTTCGATAAAACTGGGATTCCGTATCGCACACGTATTCGGCGTCAGGATAGACGACGTGTATATGTATGAAGAAGAGGTCGATGGCCCCTCCCAGGATGAGGAGTGACTGTACGGGATAGGGGGGAACCTTCACCCGAATCTTTTTTTTTAGAATATCTGGCACATGGGGCGATCTTTTTTTGGATCAGCAGCTCGCGACCCGGACATTTTTTGAAATTCTCAGCAACCTATCCGAAGATTTTCCGGAATTCTCAAGCTCGCGAGCCGGACATTTTTGAAAATTGCCGGGTCGCAGCCTGAACTTTTCCGGAAATGCGGGGATACACCTATGCACCTAAGGGAGGGCGGGGGAGATCTCATATGCAATTCCCACAGGGTATCCACGAAAATACGCCCGAAAAATCTTTCGTTTCCCCGGCCCGAAAATAAAATGCGGATAACGCCCCCATTTGCCAAAATACGCCAAAATTGAGCTCTGTATAATGCCCTTTGCGGCCTCATATTCGCGTTCTGGCGGCCACTGTTTCCGGGATCAACCAAAAACCCATCTGCCTTGAGATCTGCCCTTAAAATCGCACTACGTGAACTTTTTATTTCGTCCGATTGCAAAAATACGGCTGATTTGGGCTTATTTTTAAACGGAGCCCGATACAGGCTTCTTTTGACTGTGTCGGACACCAATCGGGGCTCAATACGGGCCCGGATTGGATCATGTGGCGGGCACTCTTTGCACCAGAATGCGAGGAGTGCCGCCACCCCGGCAGGAAGCCCCGGCGGCGGAGTGATTACCGGGAAAAATGATGACCTTCGGTCATCCTATCCATCCCGCATACTTCAATGCATGGTTCGGACAATCGTAATACGCGATGTCCGGATGGCCGGAAGAATCGAGGGCAAGAGATGAATATTCGCCAACTCCGCATTGATATACCTGTTCCTGACTGTTGTCAACCGTGTGGATCGACCACCGGTCTGTACCCGGATTTTTGGTAGCAAAGCGCAACTCCTTGTCCGTTGCATCGTAATACGCAATGAACGGCTGGTCGCTCCCATCGATGGCAAGCGAGGAGAACTTCCCTACATCCACGGTGGAAGGGACGGTCTCAGTGTTCCAGTCCGTCCCGTTCCAGGACACGTACTTGAGATCTCTATCCGATGTGTCATAGTAACTGATGTGCGGGTTCCCTGCAGAGTCCAGCGCAAGCGAGAGCTGGTACCCGGGGTGCCGGTTCTTATCGCTGCTGCTGTCATAGGTATTGGCCACGGATTTTACCAGCCAGTTCCCCGAACCATCCTGCTCCGCATACTTTATCGAGCCACTGGAATCGATGGGGATCCACGCGACGTGAAGCAGCCCGTCCCTGTCCAGTACCATCGACGGATTGTAATTTTGTTCTTTTTGGGATATCACGGTGTTCGTCCACACTGTTCCATTCTTCGTCGCATACATCAGGGATGCAGAGTCTCCTTTCATGCCGTTATTGTACACGATATGCGGATTTCCTTCCGGGTCAATGACCAGCGAGGAAAAGTACCCCGTTCCTGCTTCACCGATTTTCCCCCAGCCGACCCCGTCAGCAACTTTTTCAAATGACCATGCAGACCCGTCCAGGTGCGCATACTCAAGGCCCATATTAATATGATACCCGCCGTAACCTATCGCAGGGTTACCGGCCGGATCAAACGCCAGCAATACCGATCCATAACCGACAGCATCGGTCACTTTTTTTGTGGTCCAGGCGCCGTTTGCAAATGTCGCGTACATGATACGCTGGTTCTTTTCGTCGAAATAACTGATATGCGGAGTTCCGGACGGATCGATAGCGAGTGAGACGTACTGCGATTCGGAATGGAGGGGTTCATACGGCGTCGGATTGAATGCAGCGTCCACGGTCGTAATCGTCCAGGGTATCTCTTTTACGGTGATGGGGAGGGTATAATCTGTAATTCCCACCGTTGGCGGAACAGGTTTCGTTGTCTCGTATTTCAGGGCAAGGTTATGAGAGCCGAGGTCTGCTGCCTCGACAATCCATGTCTGGATCGTCCCGTTTTCGGTTTTGACGTGGCCGCTCTTTCGGATAACAAGGTTTCCCTGCGACACGATAGTCCATTTGGCGTCCTTGTCCACGGTCGTGTCTGCAAAAAGACTCAGCAGAATCCGGTCATTCTTGTAGAGTTCCAGGGGCTTCCCGTTGTCCACCAGGCCAAAATCGCCAGCCGCATGGTCCCAGTCATGATTCAGCCAGAAGTCGCGATCCCACCAGCCCATGCAGACTCCCAGTTTATAGAGAGTGTACAAAAATAGCACGACAACGAGGAGAAAGGCTGCGGTCAGCGCAGCTATCATAGACGCTGAAAAAATGATATCGGACGCATACAATGAATCAGACCAGGCTGCAGCAAAAGAAGAAGGATTATAGATTCCGAATGTCCCGCCAATCATGCTTCCGGCAACCGCGCCCGTAACCCAGACTGCTTCGGCAACCAATGCACCGGCAACCAGAGAGTACGTGCCCGCGGAAAAAAAGATAAGGGCTGCGATGACTGCAAGGACTACAAGGCCAACCAATACCAGGGCTACCCACAACCACCAGCAGGATGGGCCGGACGACGCGGCCCTGACCAACCCTTGAGCGGAAGCGGATGCCGCCACAGCTGTGCCATCGGGATTGAACTCCGGGCTTACGGAGTATTCACGGTCGCCCACCGGGTTTCCACCGGCATCGATCCGCTGGACTCCCATCACGTATACCTGGGTCTGCGTCGTGCTGTTGGTAAAGGTATAATAGGTCACATCCTGGTGGGAGAGGACGGTATCACTCGCAGTCTGGGTAAATCCTCCGGTTGTCAGCGCCTGCTTCTGGGTACTGTTTATGGTCAGGAAATCGTCGGACTGCACCGTTGACTCGTACTGGTGCGAACTTTCATCGGTGAAATCGTATCCGGCACTGCTCATGTTTGTAATAAACGCGGCAAGAGCAGGATCCGGGCTTTCCGGGCCGGCGGCAGCTGCCATGACCCGGGAGTTCTGTTGTCCGCTGCGGGGATCCTGAATGGCGAGCGTTATCGCGGAACTGATATGCTGCGTCTGTATTCCGTCAGCGTTTGCCGATGCGGCAGCAGTCAGACCGGACGAAGCTCCCACAGGATTACCGGGAATGATTTCACGGATACTTACGACCGGGGCTTTTTTGCCCTCAAAACCGGGGATCGGGGAGAGATCGTCAATTCCACCGCATGTCGCACATGCGACTTCCTTATTGATTGCTTCGGCTGCCATTGCCGGATGGACGGACATGGCCAAAAGGAACATGACCACGACCGTCAGGCAGGTACCTGAGAGAAAATGCCGGTGCTTCATAGTAAAAAACTACCTCTATTGTCACATGCACAATCCCCTGCCGGGGGAGCGCATCGATCCATAGTAATTTTTTATGGGGAGATGGGATATGCCCGTCGTTGAGTGAAAAATAAATTGCGGTTATATTTTTTTTAGCCGGTTTCAATCAGACGGGGGGGTCTGGTGCGATGGGTGGGGGGGTGACCCCCTCTTATAAAAAAAGAGGAGGGGGTAGGGGGATCACCAGCCCGGACCCGGGGCCGGAACGGTACCGGATTCGTGCTTCTCCGGAACCGGGAGGCACAAGGAAAATTCTTGTAGGAAACGAGTTATTGGCTCCCCTTAAACCATATCTTGCTTGTAGGGCGAATTTCAGGTCAGAATATCTTTGTCTGCCTGGAAGATCGATTCTTCTTCCGCTTTGTTCTCGGTCATGTCCGTGCCGATGCTAAACATCCCAATCAATTCACCTTTTTCATCGTAGATTGGTTTGTTACTCCACCGGATCCAGACCCGGGTCCCGTCTTTGGTGATATTCTCAT
>CAYVTY010000008.1:0-71427 GCA_964454995.1 uncultured Methanoregula sp. | reverse complement strand
GAAGCCGGAGATTCTTATCAACCGTTATCGAAAAACGGTCGATGACATCGCTTACGTCAGGATTGAGGGTGAGAAGCCCGCCCGGGGAGATATCCGGACCTGCACCGGTCTTTTCGCGGAGATAATCCACACTCTCTGAAACCGGCACGATCTGTTCTGCAGTATCCGGTGGGACTCCCAGGGTCGCCGCAAGGTTCTGCTGGGGATCGCCATCGATCGCAAGGACCCGTTTTCCCTCCCGGGCAAACAGGTGGGAAAGGAGTGCTGCAAGCGTGGTCTTTCCGACACCACCCTTACCAGTAATGACGACACGGATCCCGCATTCCCCTGCCCCGGGTGTACTGGAGTTTTCCGGAAGGGGCACAGGCACAACCCGTGTTCCGGCAGGAACGCTCATATGCCAAGTCCCGTTCGTTTCTTTTCGATGTGGGCTGCGATAAGATCTGCCGCCTTGACCGGATCGGGTTCCACCGCGAAGTTCGCGTTTACCGCCCCTTTGAGGCCTTCGGTCAGGAGTGAGACCACGGCCGAGCTGCCGGATATATGCGGCATCACGCCAAGCACAGTATAGACTCCCGATGCAACGAAATACGCACCGATCGAGACCGCCTTCTGCGAGTACCATTCCGGCGCCGCGCCGGCAATGGGCAGTTTGTGGATCGGGACATTGAGCGCGTTCCCGAGTTCCGCCGCAAGCACGAGGATACGGGAGTTGTCCACGCAGGAACCCATGTGAAGCACGGGCGGAATTTTGAGTGCCTCGCAGACCGCGCGCAGGTCGTCACCTGCGAGAGCCGCAGCATCCGGCATGAGAAGCCCGGCTTTTGCCGAGGCGATCGCCGCACAGCCGGTCTCGACACAGAGGATATTTTTCTTAATAAGGGCCTTTGAGAGCGTCACGTGGCCGTAGTCATGCTTCACGTGCGGGTTGTTGCAGCCCACAATCCCGACAGCGCCACGGATCTTCCCGGCAGCGATGAGATCGATGAGGGGCTTGAATGATCCGCCCAGCGCATTTTTGATCGCTTCGTTGGAGAAGCCGGTCATCAGTGGGACCGGTGTGCCGGGGATCAGAACCCGTTTCGGGTTCCTGTTTTTGAAATTCTCGACAGCCATCCTCACGATCGCTTTTGCGGTCAGGAATCCTTTGTCCGGGGTAAAGTCAAAGAAATACGATCCCGGGATGGTCGCCTTTGCACTGGTCGAGATGATCAGGGTGTGAAAGCAGCTTGCGGTTCTCGGGAGCGAGGGGAAGATGCACTGGTAATCAACGATCATCGCTTCGAGAGCGCCGGTCGTGATGACCAGTTCCTGGTTTAAGTGGTTGCCGGTCATCGGGACGCCCTTACGCATCAAAAGCTCGCTTCCCGTGCAGCAGAGCCCGACAAGGTTGATCCCTTTTGCGCCGTTTTTCCGGGCAAGGGCCACGAGTTCGGGGTCCGCAACCGCCTTTACGACCATCTCGGAGAGAACCGGGTTATGGCCGTGGACTGCGATGTTGACATGGTCCTCCCTGAGCACCCCGAGGTTGATCCGTGACGATTTGATGGTCGGCGTACCAAAGAGGACATCGGAAACATCGGTTCCCATCATCGACCCGCCCCACCCGTCCGAGAGGCTGCACCGGAGGCCCTGTAACAGGATGTTTACGTAATCCGCCCCGACCCCCATCTGGATCCGGTGCATGCAGTCCACCACTTCGCGGTCGATCCCTCTCGGGGAGATACCGAGTTTGTCCCACATTTCCCGGGTCGCTTTTGGCGCCCTGTTGAGGAACTGGAGGGTGTTTTTTACCATCCCGTACTCTTCGAGCATGGCGCTCCCGACCGTAGCAGCGAGTTCATGTGCGCTCTTTCCTGCGGTCTCAATGCCGTACTCTTTTGCGATCAGACGCAGTTTGTCCGGATCGGCAATACCGTAATCAGTGGTCTTACCTGTCCCGACAAGGTACAGCGTCTCGACAATGTCGCGGCCGTGATCAGAATGGGCTGCTGATCCGGTCGCGATAGTGTCAAGCAGGTTGCGCGATACGATCAGGTCTGCATCGGCTCCGCAGACGCCCCGGATCCGGTGGGGCGGTATGATCCGGCACGGTCCCATGGTGCACCGCGAGCAGGAGATCCCCGCTTCGCAGTACTTGCACGGGGGCTGCTGCATCTCAAAACGGTCCCAGACGGTCTCAATGCCCTCCTTCATCGCCATCTCGATGAGGGGCTTTGCATTCTCATCGATTGTCCGTTCAGCCATCTTCTGCGCAATCAGCGCAGGGTTTAAGAGGGACATCCGGGCCCGGTCCAGCTCGCAGACATCGAGCCGTTCACGGACTAGTACTGGTTTTGATTCTTCTTCTGCCATCAGGTTCACTCCATCGACACTGGATATTTGGTAATCGCCTAACGTGGTATATAGCCCTTTGGTCAGGTACTCCTCTGGTGGAACCTTCCTCACTATCCGTATAATAAAAGTACAGTAATGGAGCAGTCTTGCCCCGGTATTTTTATCGATCAGTATCCGGGAACGTGATACGTCACATATCCAACAAAACAGGAAATGTCCCGGTATTTTCCGGGACTCGCCACTTCAGCAGTTTTCACCGGCCCGTACGCGGGCGGCAGAACGCAAAAATCAGGATCGCACAGGTGCAGGCACCGATAGTCACCGGGATCGGTACAAGCACGGAAATTCCCGGGATGACTGTGGCAGGTTTTTTGAGTTCAATTGTGCTTGTAACCGACTGGTCAGCAATCACATGAACCTGTTCTTCGACAGGGATGTACCCTTCAAGCGTTGTATTGATTGTGTGGTTGCCTGCGGCAAGGTTCGTACGGGTGACCGGGGCGGTGCCCACAACGGTCCCGTCAAGGGCTATCTGCGCGCCCACAGGTGTTGTGTTGATTACAAGGGTTCCTGTCTTTGGCTGGAGCGTTGCAGTCACTTCGGTAATCGAACGGGATTCGATCGCTGCCTGTGTGGAGAACTTCTCGTAATTAAACCGGGAGAAAGTGATATTGTAGGTGCCGGGATCAAGACCGGACACGGTCAGGGGAGTGCTCCCTTTATAGTCCCCGTTTATTACCACGGATACATTGTCCGGGATAGAACTGAGATCGAAGCTGCCCGGAATAACAGGGGTGACAACGCTGATGCTTGGATTCCCCAGAGACACAGAAATTGTGCTGTATTCTGCATCATCAAGCTGAGAAAGATCACTGGGGCTGTCAACCACCCAGACGGTATATGTGCCGGAATCGAGTCTCCCACCCAGTGAATTTGTTCCCCAGTCATATTCCCAGTGATTGTTACTGTCAACGCTGACTTCAGTAAACCCTCCCTGGTCAGCCCGGTTGTTGATGTTATCCAAGGCCACCCCGTTTACCGGGAGGTTCGGTCCGGTCAGGAAGAGGTAGACTGTCTGGCTGTCATAACAATACCCGGAAAGTTTGACGGTATCGCCCAGGTACGACTGTATCGATCCGGATGCGGCGGCCGCACCAGCGAGCACGAAAAACAGGAAAATTCCTGCAAACAGGTTACGGTATATCATAAAGATTCATCCTTTCACATCTTTTTTGGCTGTTGCCGCCCGGACAAAAACCAGTGATGGTTGACGGCATTTTCGCCGTTACACCGTACTATTGGTTGCATTTGCAGTTGCTGATGCAGTCGATGAAAGGGGTGTCGTGGGAATTGTTGTTATTACGGGTGTCGGGGGAGTTGTCGGGGCCGTAAGGGCAAACTGCAGATCAATCCGGCCCATAGGGGTAGTCGTTGATACAGTTTTTACTGCAGTACCGGCACTGTAGACGGTCACTTTGAGTTCGTCACCGGAGCCATCAGTTTTCTGGAGGGATACGGCAACGGTTCCGGTACTGGTCGGGACGATGTAGAAATGATCACCGGTATCAGTCACTGCGACCTGCGAACCCGGGGTTCCTACCTGTCCGGTGTAGGTCTTGTCGTACGTGACCTCAACCCAGACACCTGTTTGCGGGATCAGCACCTGCGGCGTTGTCGGCACAGCGGTAGTGACAACGGTCGGCACAACGGTTGTTGGCTTTGCTGTCGGGATGGTGGCGGCCGGGATCGGTGTTGTCGTTGTCACCGGAGTGACCACGGTACTCTTCTGCATGTTTTTCATGACCATAAATCCCCCGGCTGCTACTGCAATGATCACGATGAGGATAATGGCTGCCGCAAGGATCTTCGACCGTTTTTTCCGGGGTGCTGCGGGTACCGGTGGCAGCGGAGGGATCGGCGGCATGGGCGGGACTGTCGGGGCTCCTGCAGGTGCCGGTTCTGCTCCCGGTGCCGGCGTTCCTTCAGCGGCCGTAGTCGTCTCAGTTGCAGGGGCTGCGGGTACTTCCGGTGGAACATAGAGTGCCTGTTCCGGTTCCGGTATGGCCGGTGCGGTTTCAGTGCGGGGCACCGAGTCTTCGATCAGGGGTTCGATTGAGTGAATGATCTGCTCAATGGGCCGGCCCCTGTGGTCGCTGGGCCATGCGGCGATGGTTGCCGGGGCTATCGTAATCTGTTCCGGCGTGGCAGAAACAGTTTCCTGTCCGAACGGGGCCGCAACTTTGGTTCCGCACCGGTTGCAGAATGTTGATCCCGGGGGCATGCGGTTCCCGCACCGGCCACAGAACGATCCTTCGGGCAATGTCGATATTTCAACAGGTTTTGGCGGCATGTGGCTCGTGTCTACCATGATCTTTTTTATCGGGCGGGCAATCTCGATCTTCTTTTTTATACCGGGAGTTCCGGTATGGTCCTGACGGGTTTCCACGGGAGCCTGTGTATCCGGGGCTATCTCCACCGGATACGATACCGCATCAGTAATATATTTCCTGAGGGCTTTGACCCACTCCCCGGCCTCGCGCTTGCGCTCCCCGGCAGTTTGCATGGCAAAAGTAAGCGCCATCTCCCGGGTATCCGCCGTATCGGTCAGGATGGTAAGGGTGATGACCGGGTCGCGGATTGCATTCTCCCCGGCGGTTACGTTTCTGATGGTGACAAGCGGGATCTGCTGTGTAGGGACAACGTTCTTATCGCTGTCGATGATAATAAGACGCCGGTTGGTGAGCACCAGTTCGAACGGCACAGATTTTACCTTTACCTGCTGTGCGGTCAGAATAATGGTTTCATCACTTTTCAAATCGGGATAGCCCATAGTACCACATTCTCACTTATACTCTTGCACTATCTTTGGCAAATAAGTATTTATCAGATGTACTGCGTTTGATGATAAAAAAGGAGAGGTAATACCGGCTGATTCTACAGGAATTCGCGGTCGTTCATGTAGGGGCGCAGCACGGTCGGGATAGTTACCGATCCATCCTGGTTCTGGTAATTCTCCAAGATGCACCGCAGGGCCCGTGATGTGGCAATCGCGGTTGAGTTGAGGGTATGGATATACCGTTTTGATTCGAAATTTTCCTTGTCCCGTACCCGTATATTGAGACTAGCTGCCTGGTACGCGGTACAGTTGGAGCAGGAAACAACCTCTTTGTAGGCGTTCTCCCGGGGCATCCATGCCTCGATATCGTATTTCTTTGCTGCAACCGTACCGATATCCCCGGTACAGATATTGACAACATGGTAGGGGAGATCCAGTTTCCGGAAAACCTCTTCGGCATTAGCCAGCAGTTCTTCGTGGATCTGCCAGGAATCTTCCGGCCTGCAGAAAACAAACTGCTCTATTTTTGTGAACTGGTGGACCCGGAAGAGCCCTTTTGTGTCAAGACCATGAGCGCCGATTTCCCGCCGGAAGCAGGTGGAGAGTCCGGCGAGGCGCAACGGCAGGTCTTTTTCCTCAAAGATCTCGTCCTGGTACATCGCGGCGATCGGATGTTCGCTTGTCGCAATCAGGTATGTCTCGTCGCCATCGATCTTGTACATCACCTTCTCGAAATCATCGAGATCGGTGACCCCTTCATACGAGCCCCGGTTGATCATGAACGGCGGGACAACCGGGGTAAATCCTTTCTTTTCAAGCAGGTCGAGGGCAAAGCGCTGGAGCGCAAGGTCCAGCATAACGAGGCTGCCTTTAAGGAAATAGAAGCCTGCGCCGGAGATCTTCGCCGCCCGCTCGAAGTCCGCCCAGCCCCGGTCAGCGGCCAGCTGCCCGTGGTTCCGGATCTCGAAGTCAACCGTGCGCGGGGTGCCGACACGCCGGATCTCGAGGTTTTCGGTATCGTCTTTTCCCTGAGGTACAGTCTCATGCAGGATATTGGGGAGGCGCATGAGCCGGGTGCGGATGATCTTTTGGATCTCTTCCTGCTCTGTGTCGTTATTCTTGATCTTTGCCGGGAGCCCTGCTGCTTCTGCCATCAGGGACGCCGGATCGTTTCCCGCTTTTCTCGCCTCGTTTATCTCCCGTGCAATCGTATTTCTTCGGCGCCGGAGTTCATCGGTCTGTACCTTGAGCTCGCGGGACCTCGCATCTTTTGCAAGAATCTCGTCCACCCATGCAATTTTTTCCGGAGAGTTTCGTTTCACCAGATCGGCTTTTACGATCTCCGGGCTCTCCCGTACAAACCTGATATCCAACATTTCGCGCACCTCAAACGATAATACCCATCGGTTACAAGGGACTGGTTCAGATGTTATATTCCTGTATTAGTGTATCTTGTTGTATCTTATTATGTTTCAATACACCAGCGAAAGATACCGGTCGGCATACCGCAGTTCCCGGTTTCCCCAAAAACCACCAGTATCCTCATAAAAATATTCGGAATCCGCAAATTCGTGTTTTATTCGATTAAAAATCGCAGATTTTTGCCCGTGCTGATAAGACGTTTTAAAGCGTGCTCACAGATGGCGTTTTACTGCCGAAAAAATTCCGTCGAACGGGATAATTATATATGACTCAGGTATCTACCTGTCTGGTGGTAGGAAACGTCCCCGTTTTTCGGGAAGCTTTTCTTCAACTGCCATTCAGATCGAATGGGGGGATGACAGAGACAATGAACTAAAAATAAGGAAAGGAAGGGTACCATGGATTTTTTATCAAAATTCTATTTTAATTACAGCCGAATTATTAAGACCATCAAGATCTACCTGCTGCTTGCCGGTCCAGGCCTGATTGTGATGATCGCGGACAACGACGCAGGTGGGATCACAACCTATGCAGCAACCGGTGCTAAATTCGGGTACAACCTTATCTGGTTCCTCATCCTGCTCGGGCCTGTCGCGTATTTCGTGCAGGAAATGACAGTACGTCTGGGCGCCGTCACCAAGCACGGGCATGCGGAGGCGATCTTCAGTGCATTTGGCTCGTTCTGGGGCTGGTTCTCCCTTTTGGATCTCAGTATCGTCAACTGGCTGACCATGGTCACTGAGTTTATCGGTATGACTGCAGCGCTCAGCATCTTCGGTGTACCACCTATACTCACCGTCATCATCGTTATATTCGTCATGCTCGGCATTGTCATGTCAGGCCGGTACTGGACATGGGAGAAGATCACCATGGCCTTCTGTCTTGTCAACCTGATCTATATCCCGGCTGCAATTATCATCCACCCCTCGGTCTCCGATATTCTCCGGGCGGGTATTATCCCCAATTTCCCGGGAGGATTTAACGGGGAGCTGTTCTTCTTTCTGATGGCAAATATCGGCACGACAATCGCGCCATGGATGATCTTCTTCCAGCAGAGTGCTGTTGTTGATAAGCAGATGAAAGAGAAGGACATCCCGTGGGGAAAATTCGACACGTTTATCGGTGCAATCTTCACAGTAATTGTCGCGATCTTCGTAATCGTTGTAACAGGGACCCTTCTCTACGGTATGGATATCGAGAGTGCCGCGCAGGCAGCACAGGTCATCATGGGAACGCACCCGTGGGTAGGGACGCTGGTAGCCATAGGTCTTTTCGATGCCGGATTCCTCGGCGCGATCTGCATAGCGCTCACAAACTCATGGGCATTCGGTGAGGTTTTCGGGTGGGCACACTCCCTGAACTATAAGGTAAAAGAGGCGTTCTGGTTCTATGTGTATTACTTCATAGGACTGATCACCGCCGGGGCGGTTGTTCTCATACCAAACGCTCCGCTGGTATTGATCACGCTCTTTGTGCAGGTCGTTGCTGTGACACTCTTGCCGGCGGCGCTGGTATTTTTGATCATCCTCCTGAACAGCGAGGAAATAATGGGGAAATACAAAAATACCTTGTTTGACAATATCGCGAACATATCGATAGTTGTGTGCATTATCATTGTGTCAACACTCTACGGTATCAGCACACTATTCCCGAACCTGTTCGGGTAAGGGGGGGAGCAAAATGGTAGCAATTGAAAGCGTCTTTGGGGAACGGATCGGAAGTGCCATCCATGAATTGACCGGGATGATCACAAGGATCAACACGAGATACGCAACGCCTAAGATCAAACTTTCAAAAGGAGCAAAATTTGCCCTCCTCTTTCTCAGGCTGTATCTCATCTTTCTTGTGATCCTGCTCGGGTACAAATTCTGGACGATTGTCCACGGGGGTGCATGATGACGCAGCAGGATACTGTACCTACCTCTGCGGTGGCCGGGGACCTCGAGATCCTTCTTTCAGATATCCTGAATGTCCCGGTCCTGCGTTCAGGAAAAAAAATAGGATCGCTTGTTGATCTCGTGATTGCAGAGACTGCAAAGATCCCCGAGGTTCGGTCACTGTACGTCTCCCGGTCTTTTGGCAATCCCAGTCTCCTCATCCCATGGGAGAATGTCCACACCCTCACCGGCCGGGGAATCGAGGTCACCCTCGGGGATCTTACACCCTATGAGATCGAACCGGGAGATGATGTCATTCTCCTCCGGGATTATGTTCTCGACAAGAAAGTGATCGACCTTGAAGAGAATGAAGTCGAAATAGTCTACGATATCCGGCTTGTCCTGCGGAACAAGAAACTGTATGTCACCGATGTGGATACCGGAAAAGCGGCCCGTCTCCGGAGGCTGGGCCTCGGCATACTTGCGAAGATACTTTACTCCGCTTCCGACTCCGAAGCAGAGCAGATGATCTCGTGGAAATACATTCAGCCCCTCCCGACAAATATCGGGAGATTCAAGGGCAATATCAAACTGAATGTCTTAAAAGACAAAGTTTCGGAGATCCATCCTGTAGATCTTGCGGATATCCTTGAAGAGATGGACCATGAGCAGCGGGTCATGCTCTTTTCTACACTCGATCACGAGCATGCGAGTGATACCCTCGAAGAGATCGAACCAAATGTACAGCGCGATATTATCTCATCGCTCTCTACAGACAAGGTTGTCCAGCTCATCAACGATATGACACCGGGCCAGGCGGCAGACGTCCTTTCGGTCATTCCGCATGCGGATGCTGAAGATATCCTTGCGGCACTCAATCCGGATAATGCAAGGAACCTTCGGGCGATCATGGAAAAACAAGAGGAGAAGGTGATTCACTACACCACCCAGAAGATCCTCACGTTCCCCCCCGATACCCTTGTCGAGTACGTGCAGAATGACTATCCCCGGCATGCACGGGGAAAAGATGTGGTTATGTACATCTATGTCGTGGATGGCGAGAACCGGTTGCTGGGCGTCATCGATTTAAAGGAACTGTTGAGCGCGGATGACAAGGCACCTCTCTCTGCGATCATGACAGAGAATGTGATCGGCTTGGAGGCAGGAAGTACTCTTAAAGAGGCATCGCAGGAATTTGAGCGGTATAGTTTCCGGGCCCTGCCGGTCACCGATGACGACAAGCACCTTGTCGGGGTCATCAAGTACCGGGATGTCATGAACCTGACCCACCACTTCCTCGAATAAGAGTACGGGTCTGGATGCAATGGATCCCTGCATGCCGGTTCTGCCATGCGGCGGGATACGTATCCAGGCAGCGTGATTAAAAGAGATATATTCACATGAACGGGGATCGCGATGCAGACCACTGGGACAACGATTATTCCCGGCGGGGGCGGATCTGGGGCGGGGCAGTCCATCACCTGCCTCCGCTCTGTGACAGGGAGCGGGTGCTCGAACTCGGGTGCGGGAACGGGAAGACGTTCTCCGCACTCACAGAGAAAAAGTGCGAAGTTGTCGGCATCGATTTTTCACCGTCTGCGGCAATCCTGTGCAGGTCTCTTTCCCCGAAAAGCGTATGCGCTGAGATCGCCCTTGCCGATGTCCGCTCCCTGCCTTTTCGCGATGCTTCGTTTGATTGTGTAATCACGTTCCATGTGATCGGTCACCTGCCGGCAACCGGACGTATCAGGTGCGCTCTGGAATCGGCACGGGTGCTCAAGGTGGGGGGGACCCTGTATTTTTCCGGTTTTTCAATTGGGGATTTTCGGGCCGGCACCGGCACCGAGACTGAACCGGGCACATTTGTACGGAAAAACGGGATCTCTACCCATTACTTCACTGAAGATGAGGTTTGTGAACTTTTCCGCGTGTTACAGCCCCGGGAAGGTGAAACCCGACGCTGGACAATGACGGTGCGCGGAAAAACGCTCCCCCGTGCCGAGATTGCAGCCACGTTTAAAAAAATTTCCTGAAAAAGGGTTAATTTCACCATTGTCCTCTGGATCAAGAAGGAATTTTTAAATGGACGTGAAACGTTCTTTTATTCCGTACTTGGATGTGATTGTGTGAAGAGAGTATTCTTTGTAACTCTTATTGTGTGCATGGCAATTATCGGATGCGTATCAGCAGTGGCACCCGCAGACAACCAGACGCCGGCCATAACGGCGACTACCGCCCCGCAGCTTATCGGGGGGGACATGGGGACCTACCTTGTCAAGGCAAACGTGGACGGAGCAAATGTTACCTTTGATTCAGATTTCAAGGGTGTCACGAATAACAGCCAGCTGGAAGTGCCGGTCTACACGACCGGAACGCCATACCGGGTTATTACCGTTGAAAAGGCAGGATATGCACTCTACACGGCAAACATAACATCAGTCCCGGGAATGAACGAGACTGTTGAGATTGATGTGACCCTCGCTCCGCTCGCAGCAGCAAACACAACTGCAGAGCAGGCAAATGTGACCGCTCCGGCACCAGCAGGTACCCAGGCCAATGTTACCGCTGAAATGACGACCGCAGCCCAGACATCACCAGAGCCAACCAAATCCGGCAGCCTGCCGTTTGCTGTCTTTGCAGCATTTGGTGTCATCGGTATCCTTTCGATCCGGTCACGGCGTTAAAACCACAATTTCTCTTTTTTTCGTTCCGGACAGGTCTCATCGGTTTTTAAGATTCAATACTACGAATCACCGGTCCCGTATTTGCGTGGACAATTCCCGGATGCTCCCTTGAAAACCTGTACCATGAAAAAGTAAAAATCGCTCTGTAGAATCCGGTATAGGTCAGGGCAGTTACAACAGGAAACAGGATCCTGAAGACGAGAAAATGGGATAGGGTCTCCCGTCACAGAGCCCTGCCCACCTCAGTGGGGGAATGAACCAGGTGTGCATTTTTTTGTCTGTTGATCCGCAACAGGCAGCACCACTTCCAGAGCGACCGCATTCATCGTACGTAAATGGCCGGTAGTAATTTTCCCCAATAGCAGGTGTTCTGCAATTCATTAAATAACCAAACTTTTTTCGTATGCCAAAAAAGGGTCGGGAACGATTCCCCTGAATAATAAAACCCGGATTTACTTCTTGCGCAGAACCGCCACGCCACAGAGCGCGAGAGCGAGAACGACGATAACTGTTCCTGCATCCGGTGCGTTTGCTTTCGTTGTTGGTGTCGGGACAATGTCCAGATCCTCAATAAGCGGTGTCGTCTCCCCTGCGTTTACGGTAACATTTGTTGTAAGGGTAACGTACCCGTCTGCTTCCAGCATAATCTCATGCTGGCCCGGGGATATCTGAGAAAATATTCCGGGAGTGTCCCCGACATAGTTCGTATCAATATACACATGCACATTCTCCGGGGATGAACTGATATTAAGAGCCCCAAGCGCCGAGGTATTTACGGTCGGTACCGCGCTCGCTTTTGCCGGATCGATAACCGTATGGTCAAGGCTTGGCAGGACCGATGAAGAAGTCAGCTGGCGGGAATACCCATCAGGGAAGGTGACCGTTGTAACTTTCGGGGAGAAATCCGCGGAAATCACCGTGCTTACGGCAGAGTTCTGGAGGGCAATCTGGGCTTTCTTGAAATCCATGGACGCTGTCTGGTACTCAGTCCCGGTCGGTACGTCGGTTACCATGGCGAAATTTTTCAGATAGAGATCTGCTTCTGACTTGGAAAACGAGAGGACCTGGGGTGGATCCGAACTTGTTTCAAGTCCTTTGACCAGCTGTTCCTGAAGTATGGATTCAGGAATGGCATTTTCAATTACCCCGTCAAGGGTGTACGTAAACGCGGCAGTGGCATCACCGTTTTTTGCAACCGTGATACTAAGGGAATCTGCCGTGAATGCATTCACCGGAGCAACAAGGAGAAGTGCGATACAGAGAATGCCGCACAGGAAGAGCGGGTACAGGGTTTTATTGTGAGATGTCATGGTGATCACCGTGCATACGTACTGTTGTCTGTATACCTGATCTGTTTTTTTCGACAATATACCTTGACATGCTACTGCCGGGCAAACATTCCGAGACGAAAACATCGGTGACGTTCTTATAGACCGCTCGTCCAATATCTGTATCATTCATGATAGAATCGATCTTCGGCCTCATCTTCCATCTTGATCACCACCTGATGGCCGTTACCCAGAGCTACGGTATCTGGACATATTTTTTCCTGTTCTGCATCATTTTTTTTGAAACGGGTTTTGTCATCACACCGTTCCTGCCCGGGGATTCCCTGTTGTTTGTATCCGGAGCTGCAGCTGCAAGCGGGATCCTGAACATTGATCTCCTGATCGCAGCATATATTCTCGGGGCGGTCCTGGGGGATACTGTCAATTACTGGCTGGGCAGCTACATCGGACTGCATATTTTCCAGCAACGGTTCCCGAACTTTATCAAAAAAGAGTACATCGACCGGACATACTCCTTTTACGAGAAGTACGGCGGCACTACGATCTTTGTTGCCCGGTTTGTGCCCGTTGTCCGCACATTTGCACCGTTCCTTGCAGGCGTCGGGACGATGAAATACCGTAAGTTCCTGTTCTACAATGTGCTGGGGGCAGTCTCATGGACGCTTGTCGTTGTGCTCGCCGGGTATTACGTTGGCAGGCTCCCGGTTGTCCAGCAGAATATGAGCGTGCTGCTTTTCCTTGTTCTCGCAGTGACTGCAGGGACGATCCTCCTCATCATTGCCGGGATCATCCAGGCTTACCGGCAGAAGAGTAAACCAGACGGCCAGTAATTTTACCATTCACAGAACTGTTAAAAATTACATCGGATGCGACAGGAAACCGGTGAAACAACGTAAAATTATTAAAAAAAAGAGTTTTCCAGACGCAGTCACCATTATTTCCTGCAGGTGACTTTCATACCCTCATTATCCACTTTTGTCGCGATGGCGATCTCAAGGCCGATGGGTTTGAGGATCTTCTGGATTGCTTTGCGGTCCTTATCGGTCACAATTGCAATTGACGGCCCGACAGAACTCATACCGACAAATTCGAGACCGGCCTCGCGCAGCATGCTCATGTACTGGTAGATCCGGTAGCTATGGTGTTCGATCTCTGCCCGTTTCGATCCCCTGAACTCGATCTCCCAGACGACATCCCCGATCTTTTTTATATCCCCTCGTTCGAGCGCCGGGATGAAATCCATCATAAAGAGGTACGCCTTGAGTTCCCGGTCCCGGTAGTCAAGTGTTCTTGCCCGGTTCATCAGGAGGTCAAACTCTTTTGTGCCGGCTGACGAAATGTCGGTCGGCGGAACAACGATAAATACATTTTTTCCTTCTGCAAACGGGTGGTGGTACACGAGCACGAGTTCGTCTCCCATCACTGCCATGCCTCCATGGGTGCTTGCCGCCGGGCCGACACCGGTCTCGAAGCCGAACGCAATGGTCCCTTCTGCAGTCTCCTCGACATAGTTGTGGCCGATGAGCCGGCGCAGTTCCGCATTCGTCAGCGGCGAGCCGACTGCTTCGTTCATCGCAGTCGCGACTGCAATCATCACGGTGCTCGTCGACCCGAAGCCGACGTGCTTGCGCTGGTGGTCGATCGCTTTTATTTTAAAACCGCCGGTGTAACCGACCACCTTGTTAAAAACAGCGACAAAGTTCTCGATAATGGCCGACCGGTTGTAATCGATCACGAGACCCTGCCGGGTGCACTCAACTTCAGCGGTGCAGTAGCACTGGATGGCAAACCCGATCCCGCCGCCGCCCGCGTGATCCGGTGCAAACCGGTTCATGTCAAGGACGGAGAGGTGGATCCGGGCCGGTGCCTTTACCACGACTTTACCTTTTTTCGGGCGCAGCCGGTAGGTATTCTTCTCAAAACCGAGCGTCTTTGTAATTTCTCCGGGAAGGAATGACCTGAACTCGTATTCAACGAGGTCGAGATCGCCGCCGCGTATCATCATGACTGGCATTGTCTGTCACCGGTTATGCTTTTCGGTCGAAGAAAATGCTTTTCCCCGATGCCGAGAGCGGAATCGCAAAGGCGACCGTGCAGTCTTTCCCAAGAAACCCGAGGTTCATCGCAACCGATCCGGCCGTGTACATGATCCGGTTGTCCACGTTATGGATCTGGGCAGTTTTTACCGCAGACCCAAGGGCAATCCCGAGATCCGCCATCCGTACCGCGCAGTTGGGGCCGGCATACACGGTTGTTGCGGATTTCTTTTTCTCTGCTGCTTTTACAACGGCGACACAGGTTGCATACCCGCAGGCCCCGCAGTTGAGACCGACCGTGGCAATCCCGCGGACGCCGACGACAAGACACGCGTCAGAAGCGGCAACATTCCTGGCATCGCGCAGGAAATACCCCAGCCCGTTTTTCGTGCCATAGTCAGACATCGCGCGGGAAAGTTTTTTGATCTGGGCGTCCGTGAGCACGGAGAGGAGGATCTCATCATCTCCATGTGCTTTTGGTGCGGTGCGGGCTGCGAGCGCCATGAGTCCGGCGACTGCAGTCACTGCTGTTTTCTCAACAGTCATGGGTGAGTATGAGAAACTGCCGGGTGATAAAGTCGCAGGGTGTGTGGGGCGGTGCGCGAAAAAAATCCCGGCGCGGCACTCAGGGGAGCCTGAACGCAACGCCGTCAAAAACCGCAACCGTGCGGTCGCCTTCGTATACCATAACGCGGAATGTGTCACTGATCTCGTTTGCAGCGATACGTTCCGCAACCGCAGCGAGCCGGCCTTTCGCGGGCAGGATATACTGGATATGTACGGAGACCGCCGTATAGTGGTTTTCACCGCAGTTCGATGCAATACCAAATGCATGATCGGCAAGCGAAAAGACGGCACCGCCATGCGCGATACCGTGCGGGTTGAGTTTTCCGGCACAGTCCATTTCAACGCGTGCATAGCCGTCACGGGCCTCAATGATGTGCAGACCCAGCAACCGGGCAAAAGCATTACCTTCGAATGCTGCAACCTGTTCGCGCACAAAATCCGGTGAGGTACCGGCCGGCGTTTTTCCGGCGTAGGTCATAAGCGTTCCACGTATATGGAACAGCCCGCCCAGCGATCATTTGTATTTTTTCTGGGAATATGCATACTTCTGGGTCTCCCCGCCGTGAGCAACAATGTAGAACCATTCGTACAGCGATTTGAGCGTACCGTACTGCTGGTACCGGCGCATGGAAAATCCGACCTTTAATTTCCCGTCAAAACGGATCTTTCCCTCGTCTTTCATGCGCATCGCGATCTCAATGTCGTCCCCGGCATCGATGCACCGGTACATGCCGGCTTTGAGAAATGCATCCTTGCGAAACGCGGTGTTGCAGCCGAGCGTGTAGTAAAATGTGCGGCTGTAGTACCCGATACGGGAGAAGGTATTTGCGAGAAAAAGTGAGAAATGGTTGCCGACGCTGTCCTCGATAGGGTAGACCGGGCCATACACCTGCACGATGGCCGGATCCGCAAAATCGTTCCTGATCCGCTCGATCCAGTCCGGCGGGAGGATACAGTCAGCATCGGTCGATGCGATAATATCGCCTTTTGAGGCCATAACACCGTCGTTTCGCGCCCCGCCAACTTTCTTTGAAGTCTGGATAAAGACCATATCGGCATACTTTCGGGCAATCTCGCAGGTACTGTCCGTTGACCCACCGTCAACGACAATGATCTCGTACTCGCTTTTATGGAGGGTCTGGTGAGAGAGCGAGACGAGGCACTGGGCGATATTCTCCTCTTCATTGAATGACGGGACGATTACCGATATCATGAGGGTCAGAAAAACTCCTGTACATTTTTTAGGTTGTCGGATTATAAGCGTGATGCCGGAGATGGGGGAAACTGTTTCATGTCGGATGCGATTTTACGAAATCCAGCACGCTCCTGATGCAGCCGTCCATGTTGAGGTACTCAAACTGGGAAAACCGGCCCACGAGCGGGATGCCAATCGACCCGCAGTAGTCCCGGAGAATGGCAATATTTTTCTGGTATTCTGTATCGTAGACGACGTAAGCAAACGGCTGGCGCACGACGGATGCCGAAACGATCTGATCCGGTGTTACCAGGCTCATTTCAGTGAGCGTGTCGGTGACTTCTGCGATAAGATTGTCATCGGTCATCTGCGCCACGCTGTCACCGGGCTGGTGCGTGATCTCGGCAAGGATCGCGGAATGTCCATCAGGTGCCACGTGCTGGCTGTACTGGGACGGGAACGAGATCCGGTTGGTCTTCCCGATTGCCGGGTCAGGGATGTAGAGCCACGAATAATCCGGCACGCTCCCGCGAAGGCCGATGTTGACGCAGACAAGCGAGTTGTACGTGAGGGCCCCGCAGGCCTTTCTGACCTCCCCCGGTACATGGTCAAGTGCTGCAATCAGGTGCTGGATGGGAATGGTTGAGATGATACGGTCTGCCGTGACAGATTCAGTGCCGTTACTGATGATCCACTGTTTTCCCTTTTTTCTGATCGAACTGATCCGGAAATTCGTTCTGATGTATGGTTCAACGGGTCGCGCAATTGCCATTACGAGCGCTTCGATTCCCCCATCAAGCGGGTAGGAGAAGATCGCCTGGTGAGTGTACCCTTCGGTCGGGATGCCAATCGCAGATTTGATCACGTCATCGACCGGCGGCCTCGGGATGCGCCCGTCTACCCAGTGCCGGGACATTTTTTCGGTCGGGTACTTCCAGATCTTCTCGTTGTACGGCACCATATAACACTCCGCGATCCCTTTCCCGAACGTGTAGTAGATCCAGTCGCGGAATGTCTCCGGTGCCGGAAGGTCGCCTTTTTCCACGGCCACGAGCGTCCTTACAAACTCGCTGATACAGAAAAACCGGTCCTCTGCGGGCAGGTCACAAAGACCATTCTCGAAGGGGTACTTCACGTACCGGCCCTTGTAGAAGATCTTCGTATTCCGGGCGTTTTGTTGCTCGTTTCCATCGATCATCTGCCGCATAAACGTGAGCACTTCGGTGTCCCGTGAAAAAATAATGTGCGAACCACCGAGATCGAACGTGAACCCGTTGGTGGTCCGCGACCGGCAGAGCCCGCCGTACTCCGGCTCTGCTTCAAGGACTACAAGATCTGTATTTTTTTCGTGCATGAGCCGGGCCAGCGTCAGGCCCGATAACCCGCCCCCGAGAATTGCCGTTTTCACTGCCCAAATGTTGGCGGGCAGCATTTATAGAACTCACCATTCCTTTGCCTTGCGGGTAATCCCCCGTTCCGTACTTCCAGCTCACAGGTTTTACAGGATCAAATCGATAATGTTATGCTATAACATAGCAGACTTTATATTCATACCCCGGAGGGTAGATCAAAGTGGACCTGAGTATTCAGTTTATCCTGGCCATCCTGCCAATGCTCCTGATCTTTATCGGGCTTGTCCTTTTCCGGCAGTCCGGAACGCTGATGAGTGTTGTCGGATGGGTGTTGACCATCATCATTGCGATATTCTTTTTCCAGACAAGTGCCAGTGTTGCACTGGCGGCATCCTGGGACGGCGTACTTTCGTCGTTTGGGATCTCGCTGATGGTGCTCTTTTCCATTCTGCAGGTCACCATGATGGACGTGACGGGTGCTATCAGCAGCATTACGGCGTACATCAAAACGGTGGCTGCGGAACGGTACGAACAGATTATGATCCTGAACGTCGGTTTTGGGACATTTCTGGTATCTATCGGCGCGACCCCGGTGACCATGCTCCCACCCATTATGCTCGCGCTCGGGTTCTCTCCCATTGCAGCAGTTGCCCTGCCCTGTCTGGGATATGATCCACTCACCTCGTTCTCACTCCTTGCAGTCCCGATAACGCTTCCGGCATCCGTTTTCGGGCTTGACGTGAGGTCACTCGGCATCACGGTCGCGTGGTTCCTGCCGGTGATCTCGACCGGCATTGCGCTTGCCATGCTCTGGGTTGCAGATGGTATCGCCGGCGTGAAAAAAGGATTTGTCACAGCACTGGTCGCCGGTCTGACGCTGGGGCTTTGTGCGATCCTCTTCGTGCATATCCTCCCGCCAGCAGCGATCGGCCTTGTGGGCGTCTTCTCCGGTCTCGTTACCGTTGTAGTCATCCTCCTGATGCGGAAGATCCGGGGCCGGCCGCTCGATGTCGCCGAGCCTGCCGCAATCCAGGCCGCAAAAGAGGAACGGAAAGGTAAGATGCCACTCTGGAAGGCAGCGCTTCCCTGGGTGGTGCTGGTCCTGTTCTGTATTGTCATCAGCATCCCGGTTATCAAGTCCGGTCTGCCTTCGATACTCGGCAACATGCAGAAAATTCCGGTTATGGCCGACCAGATTGTCAACCTGAATCTCCTGAGCCAGGCGTATTTCTGGGTGCTCATCAGTACGCTTGTCACGGCACCTCTCCTGATCCGGTCAAAAGATGAGGTTGGAAAGATTACCAAACTCTGGCTGAAACGGGCATGGAGCCCGACCCTGGCCGCGATGGTCTTTTTTGCCATTGCGTATGTGATGGACTGGTCAGGAAAATCGGTGAACAACGGTGCGCTCACCTTAGCTCCGGCGGCATTAAACATGAACATGGTTATCGGCCTCGTGCTGGCCCTTATCTTCGGCGTCGCGTTCCCTCTGTTCAGCCCTATGCTGGGACTGTTCGGGTCATTTGTCGCGGGAAGTGAGACGTCATCCAACGTCATGTTCTATGGTATTATCAAAAAATCGACCGATGTCCTCAACCTTAACTTCCTCCAAGTTTATTCCGCTCACCTGGTAGCAGGAGGCATTGCGTCAGGTGTTGCAGTCGCAAAGATTATCAATGCTGCTGCGGTTGTCGATAAGTTAGGGATAGAAGGGGAAGTCGTGCGAAAGCTTGCTCCGGTCGCGATTATACTAACGCTCATTACCGGTGTAATGCTGGTCTTGATGCTGTACCTCTAATCTCCTTTTTTAGCGGCTCTTAAAAAACCACCCAGCTCTGTTTTTTTAAGACGTTTCAGGAACGGGCATACAAGATCCGGTGCCTGTCATCCCACTTCAGGACATCTGAAACGCCCGTAAAATCGTCCGATTACGATCCTCAAAAATCAGGCTCTTTTTATCAACATTTTTGCCAAAATACGCTCAAATTAAGCCCCATATAATAACATTTACAGCCCTGTATACGCGTTCTGGCGGCCTTTATTTTTTAGATCGTCCAAATGGTAATTCCACATGAAATCAGCCAAAAGAACCGCATTATCGAGTCCGTTTTAATTTGTCCGTTTTAAAAAAGAAGCCCGATTTGAGGATATTTGTAAATGGAGCCCGATACGGGTTTCTTTTCGGGTGTGCGAAGGGTAATCGGAGGCTGGATTGGGCCCAGATTGGGGTCAGCGGACAACACTGTATCTCGCAATTCCTGGGCTGCGGCGGGTCAGTTATTTAAAAGGAACATTCATCAAAATATCAGGATCTCCCGGGATTTTTCTGCATATCTGCAAACCGGTACCCTGCCCTCGGCACTATGATCTCAAACCGGGCTCCCGCGCCAGGTTCCCCGGTTTCCCGGATGGTGATGCCGGTGATTGATAGGATCTCCCGGGCAAGAAAAAGTCCAAGCCCGGTAGTTTTTCCAAATCCCCGCTCGAAAATCTTTTCCTTCTCAGTTTGGGGGATACTAATCCCATCATCATCGCAGACGATAATATATTCACCGTTCCGGAACTACACTTTCTGCTCAATGAAGAGTTTGCCTATATCAAGCAGGGAATGTTCATCATCAACAGAGAGTACCGAGATCCTGATGAGGATCTCCCCTTATTGGGGAGATGGATCCTTGTGGGAGCGCATCTTCTCCGGGCGGGATACCGACACAATGGACCGGATTATCCTTTCAAGCTCGTCAAAGTTCGCTCCACAATCGAGCAATTTTGGGACAAATGCAACCCTGCCGTACTTTGTGGCTTCCTGTTCCAAGCCACGGTTTTGCTCCAGAGTGAAGAAAATAAAGGGGGCAATAATTCCCTTCTGTCGGGTTTTTCGGAGGAGCTCGATACCGGCCGATTCCTTGGAATTGTAATCCGTGACAATGACATTAAAGGAGAGGTAATCCAGTTTCCTCAATGCATCTTCAATTGAGTAAGATGTCTCAACTACAATATCTCCTTTTTTCTCCAGGATACGGCCAATGGTATCGAGTAATGGCAACCAGTCATCGACATAGTGGATAAAAATCATGAACAAATCCCATCCTTAAGTACCAGACCTTGCCTGAGTGAAAAAAGGGAGGGGTTTTGCCCTCGCCTTTTTGATGATCATGTTTCGATATTTTCCCGGATAACACCACATAGCCGGGGGTTTATGAATTCAGACCGATGTATCAATATCTCCCAGCAGCTGCTTGATATCGATCCAGATGATCAGTTCATTTTTCTCCTTGTCCTTGACCTTCACCTTCCTCTTGATAATCCCGATAATTGCCGTATCCTCCTTGCTCACGGATGCAGAGGTATAGTCCACCTGTTTTGCCTCAAATGTCGAAACCGAGGTCACATCGTCAACAAGTATCCCGATCTTGGTGCCGGTGATTTTGTCATCGAGCACGATGATCCGGGAGGATTCAGCTGCAACCTGGCTGGTCTCCGTGATGTTAAGCCGGTGCTTGAGATCGATGATAGTGGTAATCTCGCCCCGGAGATCGATGATCCCCTTCACGTATGCCGGCACGTTGGGAAGTTTGGTGATCGTCGTGTATTCGACGACTTCCTTGACATCGAAGAGGTCGATGGCAAAGAGTTCTTTACCTAGGACAAACTCCACGATCTGGATGCTGCTTTGCCGTTTTCTGACAATATCTTCCGTATTCTGGGCCTGCGTTTCTTGTGGCTCACTTACTTTTGACGCCATGGTAACGCACCCCGTTTAATCCACCTTGAATTTTTTGTTTGCTTCCATTGCCTCGACAGCGATTTTATCTACGGTCTCCATCATCCGGGTGATCTCGTCCAGCGCAGCTGAAGATTCTTCAGTCGCTGCTGCCGCATCACCGGCTTCCTTTGCGGTCTGTTCCACCAAATGCGCAACTTCGCTGACACTGGCCGTAATCTCTTCTGTTGTTGCCGCCTGCTCTTCGGTTGCCGCCGCGACTTCAGTTGCACTTGCAGCCACTTTCTCAACAGCAGCCGCAATCTTGTTGAATGACTGCACCGTCTCGGTTACCATCTTTGAACCCTGCTCGACAAGCCCTTTCGATTCGGTCATCGCAGCTGACGCGTTCTGGGTGCTCTTTTTTAAGGTCGCGATCATATCTTCGATCCGCTCGGCGGAATTCCGGGACTCCTGGGCCAGCGATTTCACTTCCGTTGCGACAACCGCAAAACCCCTTCCTGCCTCTCCGGCACGGGCAGCTTCGATAGCGGCATTGAGTGCCAGCAGGTTTGTCTGGTTGGCCAGCTCGCGGATGAGCACAACAATCTTGGAGATTTCTCCCATCTGTTTCTCCACGTCCGACACGATCTCATAGACCTTTGCCGAGGATACAGAGATCTCGCTCATGCTCTTCTCGGTCTTGCCCGCAAGTGCCGCACCGGACTGGGAGAGGTCATTGGTCTGTTTGGAGAGGTTCGAGACCGATTCCATGCTTGAGGTAATCTCTTCCACAGCGGCGCTCATGTCCTGCATCGCTTTTGCGATCTGTTCAACACCCTGTGAGGCTTTTTCGGCGTTGCTGCTGACTTTACCTGCGTTCTGCGCGATCTGCTGGACTCCCTTGGATCCCTCTTCGACGCTGCGGGTCGCATTGTCGGCGGTCGAGATCAGGTTCTGCATCTTTTTGTTGACATCTTTGATGTTGTTTTCAAGGTTGATGACGATCCCACGAACCGCATCCCGGAGTACTATGATCGTGTCATAGGTCTCTTTGGTATCTTCATCCGGCTTGGTGACCTCGTACCGGGCCGTTAAATCTCCTTCTGCCATCCTGGAGTAGATCTTACTGAGTTCCTCTACTTCGTTTTCCATAAATTTCCGGGCCTTAACTACTTTCGTGATTTCGTTGTACGTGACATAGACGTATTTTACATCCCTGTTTTCACTTAACAGCGGAATGTTGGTCCGGACGATAACATGCGATCCTGAGGGGGTTTCAATCGTACTCTGGCCCACGGTAGTCCGTCTGCCGTTAATAGCATCGGACAGTGCTTCCCCTGATTCATCGCGATACTTCATCATTCCCTGTGCCCGGAAATCGGAGTATCTAATCGCCAGCAACCGATCCTTGCTGTATCCGGTCATCTTGCAGAATGCATTATTTACCAGCAGAAACTTGAGATTGGCGTCAACAACTGCATGTGCCAGTGGATTCTTTTCAAACATTTCCGTAAAGTCTTGTAATTCTACCATTTTTTTCACCCGAGTCTGATAACCTGTTCTTTATACACTTCATTCATTACCTGCCCAAGGCCGGTATACATCGCTGAGAGTCCGCAGATAATACCTACGACACCGGCAATCTGGAGGAGGGTAGTATTACCTGTCGCGTTCCCCGCAATTAAGAGCAGGAACAATAATGTCAGGGATCCGAAGATCACCTGAAACGCTTTTGGCAGCCTGAATGTGATGATAAACATCACAAATGAGAATAATCCCCACAAGGTGAGGAACGATACGAGCGCTTCCATCTGGAGCGGGCCGCTCCAGCCCAGGGTTGGCATAAGGATCAGGCCCACAAGCGAAATCCAGAAAAAACCATACGAGACAAACGCGGTCGTACCGAATGTGTTATTTTTCTTCCATTCCATGATACCTGCGATGATCTGTGCAATACCTCCGAAGAATATCCCCATCGCAAAGATTGCTGATCCCATCGCGAAGAACCCGGTGTTATGCAGGTTCAGCAACACCGTGGTCATGCCAAAAGCCAGTAGTCCAAGCGGTGTCGGGTTGGCGGTCGTATCGGCAATCCTGATAGTGTCCTTGATAGTGCTTGTTTCAGTATCCATCGTATACTCCCTCCGGTTTCATTGTGCAACAATAATCTCTTTATTACCGAACCTGACCGGGGCCTGCTGTAGAACCCCGGCTGCCCGTGCTCCATTATCCATCCAGCGGGAAATCCCGGTTGTGAAAACCGGGACCATAAGATCATTATACTGCACCCAGAGCGCAGCAGTTTCCTGTTTTTTGAGCAGGTGATTCATAATTCCTCGCAGTGTCCTTTTCTTACCTGTACCCCGTTTGGCAATCGACGGGGATTGTCGGGATAGTTCTGTAGTCCTCAAATTTTTGCGAGAGGACGTAAAGAACAGCAAAATGCCTCTTTAGATCATCCTCAACAGACCGGTTGGTAGGTCCGTTTCCTGCCCGGTTTTCCAGAATTGTTGTTTTTGCATTCAAATCCGTCACCTGATGCTTTAGAATGTTAAATTCCCAGAGCCGGTCTGATACAGCTTTGGGCAGCAATCACATTGTTTATCTGAAAACTATTTAAATATTTGGTTTGATGATGATTATCAAGAGTGTTTATCAGAGTTGAACAAAAATAATATATATTGTCAGTGATTACATTTAACCTATAAGGTCGCTGGTATTTTGGAACGGGAAAACGAACTGGAACGGATTAAAGAGATATTGAGATTGAATCCAAAGGGTTTGACCATCGAGGAAGTTTCAAAAAAACTTTCGCTTAACCGGGCAACATCTGCAAAATACCTCAATTCTCTGGTGATGTCAGGTCAGGCAGACATGAGAGAACTGGGGCGGGCAAAACTTTTCTATCTGTCCCAGCGGCTTCCGTTGACCAATCTGCTGAGCCTTGCATCAGACCTTATTCTTATCCTCGATAAGGATCTCTTCATACAGGAAGCCAATGACTCGTTCCTCACCTATTTTAATATTTCAAAAGGGGATCTGAAGGGACGGCAATTAGAACATTCCTCCCTTGCTCCCTATTTTACCGGGGAACATTTTGCCGCAGTCAACCGGGCACTCGATGGATCAGGCAGCGTGTTTGATATTTATATACAAGGGGATGATGAAGACCGATATTTCCGGATAAAATTTACTCCCCTCGTGTTTGAAGAAGGCGGGCGGGCCGTCGGTATTATCTTTGAAGATATTACAGAAATGAAGAAATACCAGGTTGTTCTTGAAAAACAGGTTAAAGACCGAACCGCAGAGCTTTTAGTGACCAACGATGCACTTGAGAAACAGATTCAGGAGCAAATCCAGGTACAGAACGCATTGAAGGAAAGCGAAGAGAAGTTCCGGGGCATCTTTGACACAGTAAATGACGGAATCCACCTCCATGAGATTGGAAATGAGGGGGGGCTCGGAAAATTTATCGATGTAAACGAAACAGCCTGCCGGATACTACAGTATTCCCGCGACGAAATGCTGAAGCAGGGACCTCTGGATTTTGATTCCGGTGATCACAACCGACCTTTACCAGATATTACAAGGGAATTGTCCACGACTGGCCATACGGTCTTCGAGACCCGTCACCGGAGAAAGGACGGCACCCTCGTTCCGGTCGAGATCAATGTTCATATCGGCCGTCTCCAGGGAAAACGGGTGGCAATATCGGTTGTCAGAGATATTACGGAACGTAAGCAGGCAGAGGATGCAATAAAAAAGGCGAATAAACAAGTCAGCCTTTTAACCAGTATCACACGGCATGATATTCTTAATCAGCTCACCATGCTGGAAGGGTACATCTCCCGCTTGAAAAAACAACCAGGTGACGATATCTTTGCAGGGATGATTCAGAAAGAGGAAAATATTGTCAAGACGATCCATAGTCAGATTGTATTCACCCGGATTTACCAGAATGTAGGCGTGCAACCACCCCAGTGGAAAAACGTAAAAACGAGTGTTGAGTCAGTTCTCGTAACGGCAAATGTCGGAAACGTATCTGTTGTGCTCAACACGGGAAATCTGGAGATTTATGCAGACCTCCTTATTGAGAAAGTCTTTTTCAATCTTATTGAAAATGCACTCCGCCACGGCAAACATGTCACCCGGATCTGTGTATCATACCAGCAGTCAGAAAAAAACGTAGTTCTTGCCATTGAAGACGATGGTATTGGTGTTCCCGAACAGGATAAAGAGCAGATATTTACCAGAGGATACGGAAAAAATACCGGATATGGACTCTTCCTCACCCGGGAAATCCTTGCGATTACCGGTATCACTATACGGGAGACCGGTAAACCAGGATCGGGGGCACGGTTCGAGCTGATAGTCCCGGAGGGTGCGTACAGGTTTGCTGCTGTTCAATAATCTCCTGAAAAATACGTAATCACCACGTCGGGTCCGGCTTCATCATTTATCCCCAGTTGTTGGTATACCGGGATCACGGGATCTGGTCCGGACTGAAGGTATTTCGAAGGTAGTATTAAGCCCGAATTGGATACAGAGGGAGGGAGTTAGATCGGGAACTCCAAAAACGAACACATACTTTTTCGGAGAATTTTTTAAAAATCTAAAAAAAATAAAATGAGACCCCAAATATTATTTCTTCTTAGGGGCTGCCTTCTTTACGGCGGGTTTTTTTGCTGGAGCCTTCTTTGCGGCTGGTTTCTTTGCTACAACCATCTTCTTCACACCTCCCACCGGAAAGGGTTATAATTTTCATTATTCTATGAATACATAAATATTTTGGTCAAAATGATAGTTTCCTGCATAGAATCGCTATAAACCTCAACTTTGTCCCACGCAAAAACGGGGTATCCCGAATAGAACTGATTTTACGGGCGATCAGGAGCGAAATGCGCAATCCTCACAATAATGCTTTGTTTGGCAAAAAACGAGTTAATCGAGCATTATTTTTAGTATATCCAATATAGAGGTACTCGGCAAATTCATTATGCAGCAGGATTTTCTTTAAAATACGGCTCATGCGCTTTCATCCGGTCCCGGCTATTTTTGAACAAAAAATAAAAAAGTAATCTTTATGAGCGTGTGTTGTCCTATCGTGTACAGATGAAGCGGCAATTTGTCATTGGTGCAATAGGAGGATTTCTGGGTATTGCAACCGCGGGATACGTGATTTTTTCTTCGGGGTCCGCTGAAATGACACTTTCCGGTGTCCAGACTGCACTTTTTTCCAGCCTTGGCCTGATGGGTGCGGCAATAGCAAATAGCGAAACCCGGTTTGCCGGCTGGATGCTGCTCTCCTCCGCGGTCTGGATCACACTGTCAGTCCCGCTCGCCGGCACGCTCAATTTACTGTACTGGTATATGCCGGCGATCATTGTCCTCGGGATTGCAGCTCTCCTCTGTTTCCTTGATCTTGAAACAGAGGAAAACGGGGATGATGGGGCAAGTCAGGAGAAATTGTACTGAACATCGACCGGGATTGCCATACTTTTTCACACTCATGTTTCGGGTTAATTTCCTGAATCGGGAGCTGCCCGGGTAACACAGAATTTTTTTTTGTTTTATGGGGTTAGAATAACATGCTGTCCTCACTTTTTCTCTCATCAGGACTGTTGGTACCTGATTCCAGCCGGTACGGCGGTTGTAAAAAAGATTAGGACTGATCTTTCTGTTCGCCGGAATGCGATGGGGCCGGCGCAGCATTACGGCAGATAGCGTCAGCAGCAATCCGGTTTAAAGCGACAACAATGAGAAGCATGAGGACAGCGGCAAGAACCAGCACCAGGTACTGCATCCCGCCATCTCTTGTCCAGGTAAAGAGGCCATAGCAGATCGCGGACGCGGTAACAAGCGCCATGGCAATAATACCAGCCCGAAGGCCGGTAAAAGATCTGCTCCGGATATCCGGAAAGAGGAGCAGGCCAATCACACTGATCCCTCCAAACCCGATGGCCGTGAGGAGAAGGATATATAGGAGCACGTCAACGGCGAACTCGATCATGGAGTTTTCCCCTTTTGTACCTGGGAGATCCGTATGGTGGTCGCAAACACGATACATGCAAGCAGCCCTGCTAGTACCGGGATAATCAAATACCCTGCGGAAATGGTGAGGGAAAGCGCTCCCGCACAGGCAAGGGTTGTAGCTATATTTGCTGCGATCAACCGGTCATGCAGGGTCGGACCGGGAATGACACGCAGTACTGCACAGAAAGCAAGAATAAAAAGGCAGACTGCCGCAAAAAGCCAGATGTCAAGGGTCACCTGCAATCACACTCCGAAAACCCCGGGATTACCGGGGTCCCTGCTGTCTCGTATCACAGTATTAAAATGGAGAACCGGTGCATATCAAACCTCGTTCAATTCCCATATGCAGGGTGACATTTTTCCCAGGGATACAATAAATGATCTTATAACCGTGCGCAGGACGAGGCGCCTACTCTTTTATCGGACAAACGCGAACAGATGTGGGAATGCACCCGTCCTATCTCGGTAAGATCCTGCTGCGTTGGTGCGACCAGTGCCATACGCCGGTCCTTGCAAAAACCTGCGCCTGCGGTGCACCGACCCGCGAAGTGCCGCTTACCCCCCCGGGAGATGCTCGACCGGCCTTTCCGGCCGATATCTCTCTCATCAACAGTATCTTTGAAGAACACTTCGGGGTTCCCCTCGTTCCGGACGGGCACCCGGTCCTCTTGAACAAGGTCCCGGACAACGACCGTATGGAAGAGATCGTGATCGGTGGCGGAATCGCCGGTTCCATCCGGTATATTCCAAAAGAGCGACGTTGGGAACCCATCCCCAGGCCGGAGGCATATGTTCTCTTCAAACCAACAAAACACGTCGTTGTAGTGGACGACAGTGCTGCACCGTTCATCCGTGATCAGGGGATGAGCGTCCTCAGGCCCGGCCTTGTCTCTCTTGATGACGCGGTTTGTACCGGTGATGAGGTTTTTGTTGTCACCGAAAGCGGGGAGTGTATTGCGGTGGGCCGGGCAAAAGCGGGGGCAGAGGAGGCACGGGCGATGCAGAAAGGCCAGATCGTCCGCAACCGCAGGAACGTCCCCTCGCAGATCGTGCTGGGAAAGGCAACATGGCAGGATGCAATCCGGGCAAATGCCGATGTGATTGCACGGGTTGAAGACGAATCGGTGCGGTTTGTAAAAGACGTCGCTGCCGCGTACCCCCTCCAGCCCACGATCTCCTATTCCGGGGGAAAGGACAGCCTCGTAACCATGCTCGTGGTCAGAAAAGCACTCGGTAATGTTCCGCTGCTCTTTGCCGATACCGGTCTTGAGTTCCCCGACACGTATGCAAACGTGGAGGAAGTGCAGCAGAAGTACAATGCAGAGGTCATCCGCACAAAAACCTCGGAAAAATTCTATGAGACGCTCGCCCGGGAGGGCCCGCCGGCTGTTAATGCCCGCTGGTGCTGCAGCGTCTGTAAACTTCTGCCGGTCGCCGCGACCATCCGTTCGACCTGGGGCGAATGCCTCTCCTTTATCGGGCAGCGCAGGTATGAATCCCTCTCCCGGGCAGAGAGCGACCGGGTCTGGAGGAACCCGACGGTAAAAGTCCAGGTTTCCGCTGCGCCGATCCAGGACTGGACCGCACTCCATGTCTGGCTGTACCTGTTCCGGGAAGAGGCGCCCTACAACCGGCTCTACGAGCACCGGCTGGATCGGATCGGATGTTTCATGTGCCCATCCAGTGATATGGCATTGATCCACATGATCGAGAGCGACTTTGCCGGGCTCTGGAACGGATGGCAGGAACGACTTCTTGCCTGGCAGCAGGCACAGGGGCTGCCGGACGACTGGATTACAAGCGGGGCATGGAGGTTAAAGGAGGGAGTCCATGGGAAAGAACGTCACCATCATTGATTACGGCCTCGGGAACCTGCGGAGCGTCATGCGCGGGATCGAAGCCGCAGGAGCTCGTGCCATCATTACCGGGAATACAGAGGAGATCGCAGCGGCCGATGGCATCGTGCTCCCGGGTGTCGGTGCTTTCCACGAGGGTATGGACCAGTTGGGCCCCCTCAAAGAGGCGGTCTGTGCTGCTTCAAAAGAGATACCTCTCCTTGGTATCTGCCTTGGCATGCAAATGCTCATGGACTCGAGTGAAGAGCACGGGACGCATGAGGGTCTTGGCCTTATCCCGGGCAGCGTGCGCAGGTTCCCGCATGTCCCGGGAGCAAAAGTACCTCATATGGGCTGGAATACCATACGGATTACTAAAGAAAACAACCCGCTCTTTTCCGGGCTCTCCCCGGAAGAGTATGTCTATTTTGTCCATTCGTACTATGCTGATACGACACCGGAATATACACTTACGACAACAGAATATATCGTCCCCTTTGCCTCGTCCATTGTCCGGGACAACGTGTATGGGGTCCAGTTCCACCCTGAAAAAAGCGGGGCAGTCGGCTTGCACTTGCTCAAAAATTTTATCGACTTTGTCTGAAGTATCAGAAGAATGCGGACAATCCTGAAATTTTTTTTAGAGAGAAAGGGGAACCTTTTTAATTTTGCGCAATCGACCATGTAGACATGAAAAGGTATCTTCTTGTCCTCGTCCTGCTCTCCCTGTTCCTTGTGGGATCAGCATCCGCATATGGTATTTACCTGAACTGTTCGCCAAATACAATCCCGGTCGGTCAGACACTGAAATGCGCGATTGATTCCGATTACCCGCCCGGGACCAGTTTCGATGTAGTCTTTTACCAGTCCCAGTATACGTCCACAGAACTAGACCGTCAGACCATGACCGTCCAGTCAAACCAGGCTACCCAGTACAAACTCTTTGACACGACAGGTCTCAAAGGTGGACAGTACAAGGTTGAGCTCCAGTTCAACGGTGTTGAGTCGGATCCACGCTCTGGCTCGATAATGAGCGAGCTTGTCACACTCACCGATCGATCCGGCGAACTTACTATCACCTCCCCGACAACCCAGAATCTTGCCGATGCGCTCGTGATTGCAGGTTCCCTCCAGAAAGGGGGCAACGCCGGCATACAGGTTCAGGTCGACGGCGAGTCAGCCGGTCGCGTGTTTGGCCCCCAGTATATCCCGACCACAACCATGATCCAGAGCGGTGACGGTGCTTTCTCGCAGACGATTTCCGTGACGCAACCGGATGATTATGATGTCAAGTTCGCTGATGCCAATGGCGCCATTGCCACTATCACGTTCCACGTGGTGGCACCGACAACTGCAACAACCGTGCCCACATTAACAGTGGTAAAAACAGTCAATACCACCCCGACGGTTACCTATACGCCGATTCCCACTCCCACAAAATCCCCCCTGCCAACCTGTATCGTGATCGGGGCGCTCCTGATCGCCATGCTGATTGCAGGCAGGATCAAAAAAGACCGTACATAAAAATCCTTCAAATATTTTTTTTAAATGAGCGTAAAAACAGGGAAATACTTCAATACCTTCAGGCAGCATACTTCCCCCCAAACGGGGAGACCGGATTTATAAAAAATGGTTTAGCCACGAACCTGTTTATCGTTTCTTTTTCCAGAGATATGCCTCGTAGCAGAGCAGGACAAAGATAACAAATACCCCGCCACAGAAGAAGGCAAGTGCAAAGTCAGGTGATACTTCCTGAACCATGCCCGTGTCAGCCATGGCTTTTGCCGCGTACAAGCCCGCTCCCGTGGTTTCCGGGGTCACCATCATGGGCGCTGCCTCAATCGCGGTCTGTGAAGAGAACAGGGGGGCAAGGGCAAAGATCGAGAGCGTGCCGGCGATGACAATCCCAAAAAGGGAACTGTACTTAAGAAGTAGGGCACGGATGTCGGTCTGTTTTGGTGCGACGATCAGGATCTGATCGGTGAGTGCATACATCCTGACTTCGCGCCCCTTGATGCTGTACCGTGTTTCAGAGACTGTAAGAAGGCCGGCGTCGAGCAGGTTTTCGGTGTGATATTTTGCGGTAGTGAGAGGGATTTTCAGCTGCTCCGTGATATCGGTGAGACTTTTTGTGTCGGCAGCAAGGAGGGTAAGGATATCGTTTGCCGTCTGGCTGGCCATGGCTTTTGCAATCTTCTGCGCCCGTTCGTCGCCCGGTTCCAGCACCACCACATTTCCGGTCATTTTTTACTTTTTCTGCAGCGCCGCGATGATCCGCTCACGCCCTACGTTCAGGGCGAGGTCGAGTTTTTCAACATCCGGCCCGCCACCCTGTGCCATCGAGGGTTTTCCGCCGCCCTTGCCGCCAAGAAGGCTGCATACCTGTCCGATGATCTCCCCGGCGTTCACCCGGCTGTCGCCCGATGCAAGGACGACCCGTGCGGTCTCACCCGGGGTCGCAAGGAGAACAACCCCGCCATGTTCAGAAAGCGCGGTGGCAATCGTCGAAAGTTCACGCGGCGCGAGATCGATCCGTTTTACAACAACAGATATTCCGCCGATGGTCTCAGGCTTGACGGTCTTTATCTCAAGATCCACCAGTTTCTGGCTCATGCGTTCGATCTCTTTTCTCTGGTCTTTCCATTCGGAGAAGAACCGGTTGACGGTGGCCGGGAGGTTTTCGATCTGGACGGACAGGGTATCAGCAGAGGCGGTCGCGAGCTGCTCAAGGTGCTGCAGGTAATAGACTGCTGCCGTTCCGGCTGCAAATTCGATACGTTCGATCCCGTCCTGGATGTGCTCGACCCGGAGGATCTTGATAATCCCGATTTCCCCGGTGCTCCGGCAATGTGTCCCGGCGCAAGCCTCGATATCCCCGGCGACTTTTACCACACGGATATCCTTTCCCTGCGGGACTCCTCCCTGATACAGGGAGAAGCCGTACTCCTGCTCGGCTTTCGTCCGGTTCTCGACCGAGATTTCGACCTGTTGGTTCGCCATCACCATCCGGTTTGCCGCGATCTCGATCTTGCGCAGCTCCTCCGGGGTGATATGCTTGAAATGCCTGATGTCAATACGCGAGCTCTCCTCCCCCTTCTGCGCACCCGACTGGTGGATATGAGCGCCGAGAACCTCTTTTGAGGCATGGAGAAGGATATGGGTGGCCGTGTGGTGGCGCATCAGCGAGAAACGCCGTTCCTCATCGACCATTCCCTTGACCCGCTCGCCACGCTGGAGGAGACCACCGCTGATATGGTGGAGGATGACATCCCCGACTTTGACCACGTCGTCAACGCGCGCCATGCTCTCAGAACCCACGAGACTGCCGGTATCTGCCGGCTGGCCGCCGCCCTCCGGGTAAAAGAGCGTCTGGTCGAGCACCGCATAACCTTCGAAAAAGTCGATGACGACCGCTTCAAACTCGAAGTCCTCGGGCTGCTCGTAATAGAGTTTCTTTGTCGGCGGGAGGCCCTGCACCCGTTCGGCATATTTCGCGGTTTTATCAACAATGGCTTCCTTCTTTGACTCGGAGTGCATGTCGGCTATCTGGGAGTAGAAATTGTCCGGCAGATCAATGACCGCACCTTCATTTGCGGCGATATCCTTGATCATCTCGGGCGGGATGCCGTGGGAATCGTACAGGGTAATGATCTCGGAGAGCGGCACACGCTGGCTCTTTGCCTTGTAGGTCTTTGCGACTTTTTGGACGATCCGGGTTCCGCGATCGAGCGTGTCGGCGTACTTCACGACTTCGCGGTCGACGATCTCACGGACGATGGCGATATCCTGCTGGAACTTGTTCATCCCGATGATCTTCATCTGTTCTTCAATGAGATCGGCAAGGGAGTCCTTCATCTTGAACTCGTTCATCATCCGCAGGGTACGGCGGATGACGAGCCGGGCAAGGTAGCCTTCCCGGACGTTTGATGGAACGATACAGTCGCCAAGCATGTACGCAAGGCACCGGGTGTGGTCGACAATCGCGTACACTTTCTCAACCGGTGTAATCATCCGGTCGAGCTTCTCGGGAGAAATATCGATTGCGGCCGCCACTTTCTTTCGCAGGTTAAAGAGGTTGGAGCCGGAGATGTCCATGAGCCCGGCGAACTTCGCGTTTAAGGCCAGGATCTTTGTGTAGTCCTTGTTTTCGAGCAGGTGTGAAAGCCCGGCCGAACTCATGACCCGGCTGACCATTTCAGGGAAGACAGCATCGTAAATCGTCGGTGATCCTTTCGATGCCCAGACCAGTCGTTCAAGCCCGTACCCGGTATCGACAATCCGGAGTTTTATCGGGTAATACATCTCGCCATTGAGGTCATAGCCGGGATGGTTTGTTTTCTGCCGTCCAAGGCTCATGAACACAAGGGTCGCGACCTCAAGGCCGCCAATCATAACCTCGACACTCGGACCGGCATTCCCGCCCCCGATCCATGGGTGCTCTTTGTACGTGACCTTGGTGAGGTCACCGCCGATGGATGCGAGGAACTGATCGCAGAGTTCGACCGTGTGATCTTTCCAGTAGATCTCCTCATCCGGCGTGTTGAATGCGTGGTGGGCGAGCATCTCGAACGAGGTCAGGTGACGCCCGGATTTCCCGACCGAATCGAGATCGTTTAACCGGATGCAGGGCTGGGAGATGGTGAGTGGGTTTGCAGGCGGCGGGACAATCCCGCTTGTCACAAACGGCTGGAAGTCGGCGATGGAGGCGATGGTCAGATAGATATCGTCCCGCCAGCGTGCGGCCACCGGGTAGCGCTCGATGCGCGTGTGTCCGTTCTTTTCAAAAAAGGAAAGAAATGCCTCGCGCATCTCATCAACTGTGTGAGGGGTAAAGACGGGATTTCCGATGAACGTATAGGGTTCACAGACAGCGTCACCGCAGTTATCGCGGGAGCTGTCGCGCGTCCAGAAAGCGGAACCGCATGATTTGCAGATCTTCCGTGTAAACCCCTGATTCTTGAAATATTCGAGCTGGTATTCTTCTTCGAACATGAAAAACCACGTACTGCTTGTATAATTAAGGGTACCAGGATAGTTATTGTCTTTGGCTGCACTTATTTTTTCCAGTTTTCCTGGTACCATGCATCAATGGACTCATACGCACCGGTTGCTTCTGCAATCCGGACCGCAATGAGGTGCCAGCAGGGCTTTTGCCGGAAGGCGAAATCCCGGCAGGTACAGACGTTTTCAGAGACCACGTGTTCACCGGTCGACCCGGTGACGACAAAGAAATCAAGATATTTTTTTATGAGGTGACGGTCGATCGCGTCAAGTGCCTTTGTGCCCCGGGTCCCGAATTCAGCGACAATGCCGGCGCGGAGCGCATCATCCAGCGCTTTTTTTTCATGCAGCTGCTGCCAGATATCGCTCATGGGCACACGGAGAGGAACGGCGGATCGTCGATGTACTGCCAGCCCCGCTGGCTTGAAAGGCGTTTCATGGCCGGCGCTTCGAGTGCATAGTGAGTCGATTCGATACAGGGAAGCAGGGCGGCCCGGGCGACCGAGTGTTTCATCTCGGCCGAGAGGAATGCATCGGCCCCGAGCTGCCGTGCTTCGGCCATGAGGGAGAGATCAAACCCGCTGCCGGCCACGACCGCGAGCCGTCGGTACGATGCGAGGGTGCCCCAGACCCGCAGGTTGCCGCCCAGCCTTCGGGAGATCTCCGGGAGCGGAAGCGTGCAGGTGCCCACCGCGCCAAGCGACATCGGCTCGCAATCCGAAAGTCCAAGAAGTTCTGATAGAGCATCGTTGACGCCGCCAGCCGCGTGATCGAAGTTCGTGTGCATCACGTACACGTTCAGGTTCCCGGCGAGGATCTCCCGCATCAGGGAAGCGGTGGGTCCAATGAGAGCCGTAAGCGGGGTCCAGATCGGGGTGTGGTGGACGACGAGCATGTCAGCGCCGGATGCTACTGCCTGCCGAACCACCGCCGGCGTAGCATCCAAGGCACAGCAGATCATGTCGATCTCCGGTCTTCCCTCCACCACGAGCCCGATCCTGCCGGCATCAAACTCTTCGGCAAGGGCCGGGGGGGCAAGTGCTTCCATCTTTTCTGCAAAAGCACGCAGGTGCATATACAGAAGTATCGCTGGTCGGGGATATATACCGTTTATTACTTTGAGTAATAGCAGTGAGTTTTAATATTCATAAAATGGCATATCTGGTCATGCATAAGTCCATCGAACAGATCAACGAGCGCATCCGTGACGGCAGTGCCCGTGTTGTCACCGCAGAAGAGATGCCCGGCCTCGTTGACGAGTTGGGTGAGGAGGGCGCGCTCAAGGAAGTCGATGTTGTTACCACCGGTACGTTTGGTGCGATGTGTTCATCCGGCGCGTTTTTGAATTTCGGGCATTCGGAGCCGCCCATCCGGATGGAGCGGATCTGGCTCAACGACGTCGAGGCCTACGGCGGGCTTGCCGCGGTCGATACGTATATCGGCGCGACCCAGCAGTCGGATACGCTCGAGGAGCAGTACGGCGGCGCTCACGTACTTGAGGATCTTGTCTCGGGAAAATCGGTGGAACTGCGGGCAACCTCCCGGGGCACCGACTGTTACCCGCGCAGGACCATTACGACCGAACTGCTTCTTGAAAACCTCAACCAGGCGATCATGTGCAACCCGCGGAACGCCTACCAGCGGTACAACGCGGCGACGAACACGACCGACCGGCTCCTGCATACATACATGGGAACGCTCCTCCCGAATTCCGGTAACATCACCTACTCGGGAGCGGGCGTGTTAAATCCGATCTCAAACGATCCGAAACTCCGGCTGATCGGGAGCGGTGTGCCAATATTCCTGTGCGGTGCGCAGGGCATGGTAATCGGGGAAGGGACGCAGCACTCGCCGGGCGGCGGTTTCGGGACGCTGATGGTCACGGGCAACCTCAAAGAGATGTCCTCCGAGTACCTCCGTGCCGCGACCATGACCGGCTACGGTGTTACGCTTTACGTGGGGCTCGGGGTGCCGCTGCCGGTGCTCGACCTTGACGTGGTCCGGGCAACGGCAGTCCGGGATAAGGATATCTCGGTCGACCTGATCGATTACGGCGTGCCGAGCCGCAACCGGCCCCTGATCCGGAGCGTGACCTATGAAGAACTGCGATCGGGGTCTGTCGAGATCAACGGCGAGCAGGTGCGGACCTCCTCGCTGTCGAGTTTCAGGAGGGCACGTAAGGTTGCTGAAGAGCTCAAAGACTGGATCGGGAAAGGCGCCATGCAACTCGCACTGCCTACCCGGCCGATCGATGCGACAAAGAAGGTTCACCCGATGCACGAGAGCAGGAAAGGCCCGCGTGTGATGGACATCATGGACCGGCATGTCGTGAGTGTCGGGGAATCCGAGGAGATCCGCACGGCAGCCCAGAAACTCCTCAAAGGGGAGACCAACCACCTGCCGGTCATCGGGAACGATGGCAGGCTTGTGGGGATCGTGACCACATTTGATGTCTCAAAGGCGGTTGCAAACCCGGGGAAGGCGTGCGCAGTAAGCGACATCATGAAAAAGAGGGTCGTAACGACCACGACCGATGAAGCAGTCGATATCGCGGTCCGGAAACTCGAACAGAATAACATCAGCGCACTGCCGGTTGTCGACCAGGATCGGCACGTGATAGGCATTCTCACCGCGATCAATCTCGGGAAACTCTTTGGCGGGAGGTGGCTGAAATGAAACTGCTCGTGAACTTTTCCCGGGGGAAAGGAAACGCCCCGATCATCGCGCAGGCGGTAAAGGATACCGGCGTCCTCATCAATGTCGAACGGGCCATGATCGATTCATCGGAGGGCGAGGCGCTCATCGAAGTGCCGGACGACCAGTGCCAGCTGATCCGGACAACCATGACCCGGCTCGGGGCGACCGTGCGACTGCTCGAACACGGGATCAACCTCAATACGAGCGAGTGCGTGGACTGCGGCGCCTGTATCTCGATCTGCCCCCGCGAGGTCTTCTCGTTTGACCGTGAGTGGAAACTTACGATCGCGGAAGACCGGTGCGTGCTCTGCGGCAAATGCGTGGACGCGTGCCCACACAAGGCGCTGTCATTACCCCTATGATCCGCGAGCCGTTCCGGTTCCGCGAGACCTTTGCGGCGATCCTCGCAGAGACTCCCGCTCACGCGGCAGCAGCTAAGGAGGGTATGATCGCTGCCCGGCAGGTGCTCGAGGGCTATATCGCCCGCGACCCTTTTTTTGCAAGCACCTTTTCACCCTACGCACCGGATACGGACAAGCCCCTGATCCTGCACATGGCCGCCGCTGCCGCCGACGCCGGTGTCGGGCCCATGGCGACCGTTGCAGGCGCCATTGCCGCCGCCGGGATCGATGCCATGATCTGGGCGGGTGCCCGGTTCGGGGTGATCGATAACGGCGGGGACATCGCTCTTGTCAGCGACCGGGACGTCCGGGTCGGCGTGCATGCCGGGACCGCACCGCTCTCAGACAAAATCGCCTTTGTCGTCCCGCCGCACAATACACCGTTTGGCATCTGCACATCATCAGCGACGGTCGGCCCGTCCATCTCCTTTGGTATCGCAGATGCGGTCACGATCTTCGCATCCGATCCCCTGCTCGCCGATGCATGGGCAACAGCAGTCTGCAACCAGATACGACCGGACGATCAGGGCATCCTTGAGCAGCTCGATCCTGACAAGGTACAGGGCGTCTTTGCGATTATGGGAAAAACAGTGATAAAATGGGGCGTCGTCCCCCCCGTTGTCCCGGCCCGGGTGGACGAACAGCTGATAAGCGCCGGCGACCGGTTATAATGTCGATTCGATATAGGACTGGCTGTCGGCAACCGCACTGGCACCGGAAAATGTTTTCAGCGGGTCTTTCCCGTCAGTAACGATGATCACGGGCATGCTGTTTTTTACGAGGAATACCCGGGTCAGCAATTCGATCTCATCAATCTCCACCCCATCGACGAGCGACGATGCAGGTTCGAGTTCGAGGCGCTCCCGCACCAGTTCATCCGGCACGGTGCGGAAGAAATAGTAGAATACCTGCCACGCATTCAAAAGATCCGATACAAGGAGCTCGCTCCTCACCGGCCCGGGCAGGGTTTCGAGCCGGCGCACGAGCGCATCCTCGTCCTCGCCGCTCTCGTCAAGCAGGCAGTCTGCTATCCTGACCAGTTCGGAAAATGACGGCGCGGGATTTTCTGTATCCATGGGATAAGGTTCGCGGGAAAGAACAAAAAGAATGCCGTAGAGGCCAGATAAAGAATCCACCGGCAATAAACTATAATCAGGCCGGGCGGGAATATTTACAGGTGAAAGAAGAGGACGCCGACTGGCTGATCTACCATCTCATCGCGCAGAAGAGCGAGATTACTGCGGATGAACTGGCCGATAAAAGCGGCCTTGACGCAGCAGTTGTTGCCGCGTCGCTCGCCCGGCTCGACCACAATCTCCTTATCGACCGGACCGGCGGTAACGTCCGGGTGCTCTCCGTGGGAGAGGCGCTCATTCAATGCCAGGTAAAATACGATAATGCGCTTCCGTACGTTATCGAAAATGGCGTGATAAAAGCAAGGAAGAAATAAGCATGACAGGAAAGGAAGTTGCAATACTCCGTATCGGGCACCGGCCCGAGCGTGACCAGCGGGTGACCACTCATGTCGCGCTGACCGGCCGGGCGCTCGGTGCTTCGGGCATGTATCTCGCCGCAAGCGACAAGGGCGTGGTCGAGAGTGTCCATGATGTGGCAGACCGGTGGGGCGGGAAATTTTTCTGCGAGGATAACATCAAGTGGCGCGCCTGTATCAGGGACTGGAAGGCTGCCGGGGGGAAAGTTGTCCACCTCACGATGTACGGGATCAACCTGCCCGATATCATCGGCGAGATCCGGCCGTGCGGGAAACTTCTCGTGGTGGTCGGGGCGGAGAAGGTGCCCGGCGACATGTACGGCCTTGCGGATTACAATGTTGCCGTGACCGGCCAGCCCCATTCGGAGATCTCAAGCCTCGCGCTCTTTTTGGATCACCTTTCTGAAGGAGCGGAGTTCTCCCACCCGTTCCCCGACGCGAAGATCCGGATCGTGCCATCAAAGGCCGGGAAGCAGACGGAGGAGTTGTGAGAGGCCGGGTCCTCGTTGCCGGGTTTTCCACGCGCCATGTGGCGCAGTCGGCGGCACAGGCCGGTTACGAAGTCTGTGCGGTCGACCATTTCTGTGACCAGGACCTGTCCTGGTATACCCGGGACAGGATGAAGTTTGAAGATCTCTCCGATCTTCCCGGGACGGTCGACCGGATGTGCCGCACGTATTCTTTTGATTTTGTCGTCGCTACTTCGGGTGCCGAAGACCTGACGTTCCCGGTCCCGCTCTGCGGGACGCCCCGGGACAAGGTTGGCCGGTTCCTTGACAAACTGGATATGCAGCACTTTTTTGAGGGGCAGGGAGTTCCGGTGCCCCGCATTGCGGCCGACGGGGAATACCCGGTGATGGCAAAGCCGCGCCGGGGTGCGGGTGGATGGCGTAACGCGGTGCTCCGCGATGCCGCAGAAGAGAAAGCATGGGCGTCCCTGTACCCGGACATCCCCTATATCCGCCAGCAGGTGATTGACGGCATTCCTGCAAGTGTCTGCTGCGTGGCAAACGGCCATGCTGCCCGTGCGATTGCCGTAAACGAACAACTGCTCCGGGGAGAGGGTGAATCGGCATTCGGGTTCTCCGGGTCGGTCACGCCTTTTAACCATCCCCTGTGCGGCGAGATGATCGCCCTTGCCGAGAAGATCGCCGCAGCAAGCGGCTGCACGGGCACGCTTGGCATCGATTTTGTGATCGACCACGACACCCTGTACGTGATCGAAGTGAACCCCCGGTTCCAAGGAACGGTAGATACAGTAGAGATGGCATACGGGTGCAGCCTGTTCCGGTACCATGTCAATGCCTGCGCGGGGACGCTGCCGGAAGCGCCGGAACTGCAGGAATATGCAGCGCGGCGCATCATCTTTGCCGAACGGGACATGACCCTTGATACAGACCTCAGGGATCTCGCGCCGCTGGTGTCCGACATCCCGTGGCCGGGGACATTCTTTGAAGAAGAACAGGCAGTTGTGAGCGTGTCCGGGACCGGGAAAACACGCGATGAGGCACTTTCTGCGCTGGATAAAAATATTAGCTCTGTCCGACAATATATTCGCTAATGGATCCTGTGGAAGAAGTGCTCAATAATCCGGCAATGCGGTCTTACATACACCGGCTGATTGGCGATGAAGGCCTCAATCTTTTGGAAAAGTTCCCAAAAGAGGGTGAACACAGCGATGAAGAACTGGCCGCAAGTACCGGGATTAACTTAAACTCCGTGCGCCACACGCTCTATACGCTGTATGAGAGAAGGCTCGCCGAATATCACAGGATTAAGAACAACGAAACCGGCTGGCTCACGTATCTCTGGCAACTGCGGCTCGATCATATCCACGATGCCATCCGCGATGATATGGACGTGGTGCTGGACAAACTCGAGCACCGTATGCAGTTCGAAGAGGAGAACGATTTTTTCATCTGCAAGGACTGCCACGATATTTTCACCTTTACGCAGGCCATAGGCGGCGACTTCAAGTGCCCGAACTGCGAGCAGCCGCTCTCTCATTTTGATAACGAGATGCTCGTAAAAGCGCTCCGGGAGCGTATCGACGCCATGAAAAAAACGCTGGGCCATGCCTGAAATACAGGATCGCTGCATTGCCCTGCTTAAAAGTGCCGGGTGCAGCCCGAAGGTGATCGCCCACTGTCAGGCAGTCTGTGACTGTGCGATGGAGTACGCACGAAAGTGCGATCGTGCCGACAAAGACCTTGTCATGACGGGAGCGCTGCTCCACGACATCGGTCGGGGGATCACGCACGGGATCGGCCATGCGCAGAAGGGTGCGGACCTCCTGCGCGAAAAAGGATTTCCCGAGAGCGTGGCGCGGATCGTGGAGTGCCACACCGGGGCCGGGATGACCGCGGACGAATGTTTGGCCCTCGGGCTTGCCCCCCGGGACTGCATGCCCCGGACGATCGAGGAGAAGATCGTTACCCACGCGGATAACCTGATCGCTGGTACAAAGCGGGTGACGATCGAGGAAAGCATCGCATCGGCCAGCCACCTGCCAGAAGAGATACGGCAACGGATGCGCCGGCTTTCAGACGAAGTAGAACGGCTTACGCAGTAAGCAAAAAAGACGTTTTTTATGTTATATGATGACCTGGCGCACCTGCGGGAGGGCACGAATCTCGTCCACCACACCGGCAGGCAGCGGGTCTTCCACGATGATGACAAGCTTCGGGTCTTCGGAGAACTGGGGGTCGGTGACAAAGATCTGCCGTATTGCAAGTGAATGGTTGGAGAGCACCCTGACCGCCGCCCCTACGATGCCTTTCTCGTTTGCGTCTTTTGGCATAACGGTGATTACCGAGAGCCCGAGGGATTCTGCCACCCGGCTCAGGTCGGGGGTTGAGCGCATGTTTAAGAAGATCCCACGCAGGAACGGGCGTTCGAGGATGCGCCGGGCGGTGGCATCCACGACGCGGCGGTCCGAACCGATCGCTTTTGCAATGGCGGTTGCCGGGATATCGATGCCGTTACTGCAGATCTTCCCGTCGTTGTTGACCCCGAAACCGTTTTCGAGGAGGAAACGCACCACGCGACCCTGTGACGGCGAGTCGGCAAATTCGTGGATGATATCAGACCACATACACGCACCGGGTAAAACGTATGAAAATATACATGTATGCTTCCTGCATGTCATCAGCGTCTATAAAAAAGAGTCCGGACGTGCCGGGAACATACAGGGCAGGCTGACCCGGCTCATCGCAAACCGGGCGGGCGCCCGGGTCCCGGGAAAATCGTTCAGATTCCCAATGTTCTGACGTGGCCTGCCCGAAATATGCCATAACATTCTTTTAGATAGACAACCTCTTTGTTATGGCACAAAAGCGAGGTAAGCCGGGTATCCGGCGTCGCGAGTGCATATTCTTAATAGAGCGAGGGTAGCCAAGCTAGGTCAAAGGCGCTAGGTTGAGGGCCTTGGACAAGGTTTATTCGCTGCATCGCACGACAAAAAAGAGATCCCTCAAAAAAAGAAGTAATGGGCGAGGGTAGCCAAGCCAGGTCAAAGGCGTTAGGTTGAGGGCCTAATCTCGTAGGAGTTCTTGGGTTCGAATCCCATCCCTCGCACTTTTCTAAAGTTTGTTTCTCATAAAACCGGCTTTTTCCCACTTGCTGCATACTTTTACCCATCAGAGCAGAGAAACGCCACGGAAGAGGCCTTGGCGGGGATTGCGGTTACAAAAGAGGCACGACCCCGGGGAGCAAGTCCCCGGGGGGATGCAGCAAATGCACAAAGGTGGCGATGCAGGGGTTCATCGCGGGGGTGGAACCGGTCCCCGCTCGCCCCCCCGGTCGGTTATGGTTTGGCTTTGACGGGTACGCCCTTACAGGGTTTGTGCTGGACGAACGTCACCCGGTCCGCAAACCTTCTGCCGCATTGCCGGCACACGACTGGTTTGGATCTTTTTTGTCCCGGACTCATCGTTCGAAACCGGGGCCCCGGGGGTTAGGCAGCATTGTGTCGTCCTCCGGCTTTAGTGGCTGCCGGGGGTTGAGGATATTGTCGTCGGCTTCATCCTCTTCTAGATCGAGATCGAATTTCGCATCGCTTTGCGCCCGGGATAGCATCGTGAAGACGTCGCCCCACAACACCAGTGTCGGGATCGCACGGATATCAAGAGTCTGGGGGAAATCACGTAACACCTTACGGATCTGCATGAGGTCCCGTTCGGTTGCGTTTGGGTGCTTGCGGTACCACCGGATTGCACGAAGGACCTCACGGACCCCCTTGTTCAAAGTCTGTCTTTCCATGCTCCGTTTACCCGGCGGAAGACCGCGAAGGTCGGGATCATCGTCCCGGTAATATTTGAGGGCTGCGTAGGCGCTCGGGATTGCCTTTTGACCGTCCCTGAACCCTTTTTCGATCTCTTGGACGTTGATCGCCAATTGGTCCCTCTGGAGTTTATCGGCGACCTTGAAGACCGCTCGCTGAAAATCTGCCATTGAAGGCCGGAGTAGAAGCTCGATCTGCATTTCGGAGACGGCCATGTTACTGCACCTTCTCCTGATTGTTTTCGGGGTTCAACAGGGTACTGTTAAACTTCCGCATCCCTTCGGCCATACCGCGCTGGTACGCTTCGTTTTCCGCGAGGGCTGTCTCTGCACGCTGTTTGCGGTCCCGGTTCATTACTTCGGCGGGGGTTAGGTGTAATTCTTCATCGGATATCATGCGGGCACCCCTGCCTTCTCCAGACGTTCGACTTCCCGTTCAAGTGCATTCACACAGACCTGGGTCATGTTGACATCGTGATCCTGTGCCCGGGCCTTCAAATCCGCAGGGATTGCCACGGAGGTTAAGGAGTACGTTTTCTCTCCTCTGATGATAGTTCTCATAATGAATAGTCTATACTGCACTATTCAATATAAACTTTACTTTAGTTAAGGCAAGTGAATTTGTTTTTTGTATACAGGCTGAACAAGGTAAACAGTAACTTTTCTGACGTGAGTTTGCTAAAAAAACGAAAAATATGATTGATTATTTATCTGATCTTCGAGGCTGAAACGTTTGCCAGTCCTTTGAGAGTTTCATAATCTGCCGATGTGCCCCCAATTACCAACCCCTCATATACATCTTTTTTTATGAAATATATGGAAAATGATGTGACTGGAACGCCTAAATAACTGGTTTTTATTCTAAAGGCTTTACTCGAATCTCCAATTTTCGGATCTGATAACTGTTCCACCGTTGTTGTCGCATTTGCCTTTTGCAATGTTTCGGTGGTGGCTTCCGTCATGACCTGATTCAGGTTACTTATTGGATAAACGCTTATTGTTTGCTCTAAAATTTCATAATCTTGAGTCGCAGTGTTCATTCGTTGGAACTCTACATCATATCCCTTTTTCCATCCATTTGCGAGAGCTTCCTGACTCATATCAGAAGTGGTCTTTTCGGATCCCTCTTTTATTGTAAAACCGGCGGGGACATCTGATAATGCCAGTGCCATGTCTGAAGGGTCAACTGTTGATAATTGGGGGGTTGTTGGTACCGGAGTGGCGGTGCTTGCGGGGGAATTAGATGTACACCCGGCAACAAACACCGCGATGATCAAAAGCAATACTCCAGTAAAAATAATACTCTTTTTCATAATGTCGTTTAAGATACTTTTACTGGGATTAATCTTGTTATTTTATCCAGAGCCCCCACACGTTTTATCTTGTCAAGGGGAAAAACCAAATCAAAGAGTGTTTGAGAGAATGGACCTGCTATCTTTCTGCGGGAAATTTGCCACCGGGATATCCGTAGCGATCGTACTGGGTTTCATCGCCCTGATCGCCTTGGCGGTCTTTTGTTTTGGACTCGGGGCACTTTCCAATTTATAACGACCTCAAAAAACCCCAAAATACCCCGATTTTTAAAAAAAGGCCCAGGCAAGGATCCGAATTCAATTTTCTGATGTCAACCGAGAATACGGGCTCCTATTGGCTATTGCAGCCTCATACGGGCGTTATTTTGGGTGCGTTCGGGGTGATGGTGTGAAGGCAGGTATGCGTAGGGGCCGGTCACTGTCCCTTCTGTATCCTGCGTGAGAGGGTGTTTACATGGACGCCCAGCTCTTCCGCGATCTCTGCGATGGTCATACCCTGCTTACGTTTGGCCTTGACTGCTTGCATATCGATATCCCGGAACGGATGGCCTACATGGACTCCCCGGGCCTTGGCTGCCACAAGTCCCTGCTTTGTCCTCTCGCTTAACAGGTCCCGCTCGCGCTCTGCCATGGTGATCATGAAGGTAAGCATTATCCGGCGCATGCCCTTATCGGTGCAGCTATTGAGAAACGCCTCTGCCGGGGAGAGGGACCATACTTCAATCCCGAGATCTTCAAGGTCTAGGATAGACCGGATAGCGTCTGCATACGTCCGGCCAATACGGGAGATCTCATAGACGTATAGCCTAGAGACTGCCCCGGGGTTGCTCTTCACATATTGATACAACTTTGAGTATCCTGGACGGCTCCGGGCTTCGGTCTTACCGCTGACGGTATCAACGAAGATCCTCTCTTTGTCAACGTGCTTTAGAAGCTCGACACACTGATTATCCTTGTGCTGATCGCCGGTACTCACCCGGGCATATCCAATATAATACACCATAATTACCCTTTAGTGTGTATTGTATATAAACACACCGTAAACGTTCGGTTATGGTTGGTTTCCATTGGAGAGTTTCCACAGGAAATAAGGGTATTTCGATTCACGCACAGGAACTACCTTAATTTCCATTGCATAAGGACTGTGCATGAGGATCCGGGTCATCAGTCGTAGTGAGAAGCAGGAAAGGGGGTGTCTTCAGGTATCTGAATGAATAATTTTTCGGAGATCATCGAGGGTCTTTTAATTACCTCTATGATTACCTCGTTGCAAGGATCCGGGGGTGAATTTAGGGCCGTCTTGACAGTCTCACAGAGTTCATAGGTTCCTATCTTTCCTATTGTTAATTTCAAAAAGGGCAGGAGATATTGCTTATTGGGAGATATTTCTATAATTTGAGGTTCTTTTTCAAAAAGGGCAGAAGAGGGCACATAGATTCCTATTTTGTAAACTTTTCTGGTAGAATTCTCATAAGAGACTTTATGGAAATAGATAATATCCTGCCCTTTGCTGCCCTAATCAATTATACGGGCTTTTTTTTTTGAAAAGTGGTTAAAAGTGGTTGGGGGGTTATGGTGTGAATTTTACCTGCCCAACAAGGCTGATTCCGACCCATAACCGGTTACCAAGATCTTTACGTTCTGATATCCCACGGTCCCGCAGGAGCGATGCAAAACGCTTGCTTGATACGGGTTTTTCATTAACGTCGTTGCACCAGGATTTGTATTCTGCAAGCAGGCTGCGGCGCTCCACCTCTCCCTGCATGGTGCACCGGTCCGCGAGGAACTCCCCCAAGAGATCACTTTCATCCCGGTATGTTTCGGATGCTTCAGCGATCCGGGCCGGTTTGAGAAGTTTGCCCTTCGCGAAATATCGTTTCAATCCTTCCAAGCACCAATTCAGGATCCCGGGACCTTCAAGCGCGAGCTTTTCCAAGATATGAGTATCCCGCCGATCTTCAGGGATCGTAACATCGAAAGGGACCAACCAGAGCCGGCGCCAGATGGCAACATCAGTGCCGTGTATTACGGGCTTGTGGTTCGTGCTTAGCCAAATCTTACCGGAGGGGGTGAATTCAAACTCTTTTTCATAGAGTCTACGGACGGTTACGCGGTCGCCGCCGGTAAGCATCTTTATGATAGATTCAGCAAGCCGGGCGCCGTCTTCACCTTCAGATGAGGTGATCAGCCGGGCACCAGCGATCCGGGCAATATCCCCCCGTGGGGCTTCGTTGTTCCTTCGTTGCATCAGGCTTTCCGGTGCGATGTTGACCGAGTATTCCCCCCACACACGGGAGAGCGTTTCAAGGGTGACGCTTTTACCGTTCTTTCCGGTGCCGTGAAGGATAAACATCACTTGTTCAGGATTGCCGGCAATAAGTGAATACCCGGCCATCTCCTGAAACCCATTGATAAACTCTTCATCGTTGTTAAACACTAGCCGCAGGTGGTCCTGCCATAGCGTCCAGTTGGCTTCAGGGACATAGGGTACACCGGCCATTTTGGTGATATGATCTTCTTGCCGGTGCCCTGTGAATTCCATCGATCTCAAATCAAGGGTGCCATTTACGGTATTGAACAAGTACGGATCCCGGTCGAGATCGTCCGGGGATATCGGAAGTGATGACCGGGAAAGGGCAACGAGATTTTCAATAGCGCTTTTACTCTGACTGCTTGCCGCCCACTTAAATGCTGCCGTTCGTTCTGCTTCAGATTCGTAGAGTGGGGCCTCATCTCCAAGACGAAACACGGCCTCCTTGCCGATCTCGTACACCAGCCCCTGGTTATCCTGTTGCCATCGGGATCCGTCCCAGATAAACCAGCTCTTGAAAGGGAAGCTGTACCGAACGTCTCTTTTAAACCGGAGGGTGAATCGTTGCGAGTTGCCAAGATCCGACCGGGGAAACTCTTTACACTGAAGGCTTTTCCGGTTTTGTCTTCCCTTTTCGGATGCTGTGAACACAAGCCTGTGGTGAACCGGATCAAACTGCCAGATGTTGACAGGGGTATCCGGGAGTGGCGCGGCAGGTGTGCTCACGGGGGCTGTCTGTTGGACTTTCTCGGGTACCGTGGTATGTTCTGTTGGTCCTGGCTGCCGCGCTTCCTTGGCCTTCTGTGTGGACTCCTCGCGGGCAGCGAGCTGCCGTTTAAGATCAACCGCTTCTCCGAACCGGGCCGGGTCCGCGAAGGCTGCCCCACACTTGCGATCCAGCTCCTTAAGGTCGGCTGGGTCGTCGTCGCAGCAAAGGTGTATTGGAGGCTCTTGGGGTTCTGCCGGTGCTGATGAGGTCATGGCCAACCCTCTGCCCACGGTGCAGGGCGCCGGTGTTCCTTTTTCGCCGAGTCGATCTCTTTTTTGATATAATCAGCCCAAACAGATTCGCGGATTTCTCCTGCCGGGACCACTTGGTTTATTCGTCGCGCTACTTTCGGGTTACGTTCTGCCCAGTCGCGCCCCGATGGCCCGATAATGTCCCCATCGAGCCGGGAGCGAACGTACCATGCCAGTTCGTGGCGGTACAACATTTTCTGGAGGCTCGTTTCCATCATTTTGAATCCCCCGCCTCGATATCCGTCTTGCTGACAATGATCTCCCCCGCTGCGATAAGTTCGGCGATGGTGCGAGGGTCGTCTAATCGGTAAATTTTCCGAATGGCGGCGATCTGCACTGGGCTTAAATCATTGAGGTCGTCATCGTGCTGCCGTAAGAGGTGCAACACATCAGCGCGATCCCGGGGTATTTCAAAGGGAAGAAGATTTGATACCATGATCGTTCCTCGCTGCCGCCGGCTTTCCCGGTAAATTTTCAATTACGACCCGCCCGGTTTCGAGAAGAAACTCCGTAAACAGGGGTTCAGTCGCCCTGAATGCTTCAATAGTGGCACGGGGCACCCGAAGGGGTACAACGGGTTTATCAGGTTGAGGAACGGACATTTTCCTGCCCTCCTGATGATGGAGTGGTATCCCGGGTTGATGCTTGGCGGCTCTCCCGGGGTTCTTTGGTTTTCGTTGTAGTTCCTTCAAGGGTATCCGCTGCCCGAATTAGGGCTTGGGATGCAATTTTACTGACGCATAGCCCCGCTTTCCTCGCTCTTTCGTGGGCGGCTGCATCAATCCGTATTGTTACTGTTGGTGATTGCATAATTAAAGATACAAAAATTCTCCTATATAACTTTCTTGGTAATAAAACCAATTTTTAGGCTTCTTTTTAAAATCGGAACGATTTCCTTTAACCGTTTAAAGATTTTGTTCTGTAAAATATCCTTTAACGACTACAATGATATTTATAACCTCAAAAAAACGTCTGATAATGCCTGAGATTTAATCACAAAAATTTGATTGAATTTTTAAAAAAACAGATGTATTTTTTTAAGGGAAAATGAGTATGCGCGGGGGTCAACCCCTCTTCTCTTTCCGGGCCTTCAACCACACCGCGTAATCAGCATGAGTATCCGGATCCTCGTTGATATTTTGAAGCACTGCGATATTTTTCACTGCTTCATCATTCAGGGCCATACTACATCGATCACAGTACATAGCGTCCGGGGCGTTTGACTTTTTGCACCTGGGGCATATCTGCGCTGCCATCGGGTCCGCCTCCGGCTCTTCTTCCGGTTTAACCCCATCCACTGCTAGGATCTTGTTGTCGATATCACGGCTGGAAAGATGCACATAGACCCGGGCCATGCTGGATCCCGGGGACCATCCGGCATATTCCCGTAGCTCTGACTCGGTGAGCTGCTTACCTCTTACAGTGAGACGCCCGTGCCGGAATGCGTGGGGGTTGGTATCCTTGGCGCATCCTGCGAGATCTCCTAGCCGGGCAAAGATATTTTGCACCCTGCGCACGGTGAGACGCGATAGTGATGTGTTCCCGCGTCTCCGGGAAGTGACAAAAAGCGGGGCATCCGGGTTGTTTTTGAGGGGGTGAATATTGATCCATGCCTGAAGGTCCGGTACTGAGCTCACAAGCCGGATATTCCGGCGCCCGGTCTTACCGCTAACGCTGATTATCGCACCATACCGGTCAAAGTTGACATGTCCGATATTGGTATCGAGTAATTCAGAGATACGGGCCGCGCTGTCCCATGCCACGGCAACCAGGGCGCGATCCCGCTGTGACTCGCAGTATTCGAGGATTCCCCGGATATTATCGGATTGGAGGACCTTCTCGGGCGGAACATCGGCCCGGGGCTTTTGCGGTTTGAATTTGATAAGCTCACGGTCCGGGAGTAACCAGCGGAAAAAGAGGGTAAGTTCTTGAAGATCTCCAAACGCGGTAATCGGGGACCTCTCCTTTCTCCGGGACAGGTAAAAGTTTTCCAGCTCTTCGGGTCGGGCTGTTTTCGCGTCCCGGAAGTCCGACCAGATCAGATACCCGTAGACCTTCCAGAGTTTCGTTGTGATCGTTGTTTCCCGGATGTTCCGGAGTTGTAGGTATCGGAGGTAATCAACGAAATACTGATTATTGACCGGATCGAGCCGCTTGTATTTTATCAAAACATCTTCCATGATCCTTAATCTGCATCATATGATATAGTGCCTTTGTTTACCGCTAGGTTGAGGGCCTAGTCTCGTAGGAGTTCTTGGGTTCGAATCCCATCCCTCGCACTTTTCAAATATTTGTCTCTCTTAAAACCGGCCTTCTTTTCATCGCAACATACTTTTACCCATTGGTGTGAGATATCCACCCACATAAACGCATGGCGAGACCCGCCCGATCACGATCGCAAACAGTATCATCCTGACCAGTGGATCAGCCAAGAGATTGTTCCCTGCCACGCGGAAATTTTTCACGTTCGTCAACCTCAAAAATAAATATGGTTGACGATAATATTCCAGAGAGACCCCACCGGATAAAACCCCGGGGGCCGGTGTATTACCCATGGATGAACTGCCCAGAATCCCAAAGTGCATGAGCACCCAGCACCCGGACAATGTCCATGTGCCATTTTTTGCAGAATCATCTGAATTCGGTGGTGAGGATGAAGTCCGGGAAGCGTATTATGTCTATTCCCACCTCACCTGCAGGGAGCAGATGTGGGATTGTGAAGGAAAGGAGGTGGATAACTTTGTCGTTAAAAAGCTCCTGACCTCCTATGCCTCGTTCTTCTCAGACCACAAACTGGGAAAGGATATTTTCCTCACCCTCCGCGTCCCGAATCCCCATGTGGAAAAAGCCGAAGGAAAAATCCTGCTCGAAACCCTGGAGAGCATCCCCCGTTCCTTTGACACTGCAAAACTCTTCTACAAGGAAGATATCGCCCCGATCTTCGAAGTGATCCTGCCGATGACCGATTCACATACAGCCATCGACAACATTTACCAGTATTACGCGGATTTCGTGTGCGGTAAGCAGTACAAACGGCTCGGCGGCAGGGACACAACCATCGCTGACTGGATCGGGACGTTTGCCCCTCAGCACATCAACGTGATCCCGCTCTTCGAAGACCAGAAGAGCATGCTCGGTGCCCACACAACCGTGAAGCGGTACCTGCTCGACAAGCACCTCCCATACCAGCGGGTTTTTTTGGCCCGCTCGGACCCGGCCATGAACTACGGACTGGTCAGTGCCGTCCTGCTCAACAAGATCGCCCTGTTTAACCTCAGCATCCTGCAGGAGCGGACCGGTACCCCCATCTATCCGATCATAGGGGTCGGCTCAGCCCCGTTCCGGGGCAACCTTCGGCCGGATACCGTGGACCGGGTCAGCGCCGAGTACCCATCCACTCATACCCTCACCATCCAGTCCGCGTTCAAGTACGATTATCCGCTGGATGCGGTGCAGGCCGCGGTAAAACAACTCGAACAGCGCGAGGTTGCTGCACCCATGGCCGTCGATGAAAAGCGGTGCGGAGAGATTATTGAGAAATACACGAGGGCATACATCGATGAACTTCACCCACTTGCGGATGTTGTTAACCGTGTCGCAGCCTACATTCCGGGCCGGCGCAAACGCAAGCTCCATATCGGCCTGTTTGGCTATACCCGGAGCACTGACGGTATCACGTTGCCCCGCGCTATCACGTTTACTGCTGCCCTGTACTCCATCGGTGTTCCCCCGGAACTTCTTGGGTTGTCTGCGCTTGACCGGGACGATCTTGCGTTTGTGCGGGAAGTGTACGTGAATTTTGACCGGGATCTTCTTGATGCGATCCGGTACATGAATCCCGACTCGCCGTTTCTTTCACCGTCAATGAAGGAAGCAGCAGAGAGAATCTGTGGAAGTGAGATACATGATGCGCACAGGCAGATTACCGATTCTATTCTTCTTGCACTCCACGATTGCCGGACTAACGATCTCCAGTCCATGATCCTGCAGGCCGCAAACATCCGTAAGTTTTTGGGATAGTTCCCAATCACACTCTTTCCGTGCTGAACGATTCCCGGGACGGGGGGATAATTTTTCCAATTCGCAATATCGCAAAAATTCATGGTTTACCGGATTTTTTTCGTCACTTTTACCAGTATAAAATTTTAAAATTTTGGAGTTTACATCGTTCCTTTAATGGAAATTAAGAATAGTCCTTATAGGAAATTCATCCAGGAAAGTTTTTTTAGTTCATAACCGAAAACATTTCAGAGTTGCATGGGACAACGCGAACGGTTCCAGCACCGGATCGGTGCCATCAGCGAAGAGCTGCGGCTCGCAATTGTTGCTCTTATCCGGGACCTGCCGGACCTGATTTAACCCCCGACCCGACCGTTTTCCCCGTGGGTCCTTATTACAGACCTGATCCAATCCGGGCTCAATTTGGGCTCCGATTGCCCCTTTCGCATCCCAAAAAAGCCCGTATCGGGCTCCGATTTAAAATAAGCCCAAATAGGCCTTATTTTGCCAAACGGACGAAATAAAACAACCACATAGACTCGTTTTGAGGCCCGATCATGGGCCCGGATGGGTTTTCTGTTGATGAGGAAAATGACCGCTGCCAGAACGCGAATATGACCCGATAAAGGGCATTATATGGGGCTTAATTTGAGCGTATTTTAGCGAACAAAAAGATATACAGAGTCCAATTTCCACCACCTCCAGTCGGACGGTTTTACGGGCGTTTTTTATACGATCTAGGGGGCCAAACGCTATATCACACAAATTAAATAGTATGCCCGTCCCACGTACTGACTGACCAGTCAATTTACATATTGATGAGGTGTTCCTGTGCTCTACCGTACCATTCCAAAAACCGGCGACCGGCTCTCCATCCTTGGCTTCGGCTGCATGCGTTTTCCGGCAAAGAAAAGAGGCATCGATGAAGAGCGGACAATACAACAAATCCGCCACGCGATCGATTCTGGTGTTAATTATTTTGATACTGCTCCTGCCTACCATTTCGGTAAAAGCGAACAGATCCTGGGAAAAGCACTCCTTGCCGGCTACCGTGAAAAAGTGCGTATTGCAACCAAGCTCCCGCACTGGGAAATCCGCACCGCGAGTGACATGGACCGGATCCTTTCCCGGCAGCTCGTAACTTTACAGACCGATCACATCGATTACTACCTGCTCCACAGCCTGGGTAAAGAGAGTCGGGAGAAACTGGAAAAACTCGGCGTGCTGGAATTTCTCGACCGTGCAAAACGTGACGGGAAGATCAAAAACGCCGGGTTCTCGTTCCACGGCACTCTTGTGGCGTTCAAAGAAATTGTCGACGCGTACGACTGGCAATTCTGCCAGATCCAGTACAATTTCCTTGACGAGAACAACCAGGCCGGGACCGAAGGACTCCGGTATGCAGCCAAAAAAAACCTCGCGGTGATGGTCATGGAACCGCTGCGCGGCGGGAACCTTGCCGGGCCGGTGCCGGATGAGATACAGAAGATCTGGGACGAGGCGCCGGAGAAACGGTCGGCGGCCGAGTGGGGACTTCGCTGGGTCTGGGATCACCCGGAGGTGACCGTCGTCCTCTCGGGCATGAATGACGAGGCCCACATCGATGAGAACATTCGGGTCGCCGGTTCCGCACTCCCGCAGTCGCTTACTCCTGATGACCTTGCCCGTATCGGCCGGGTTAAAGACACATACCGCCGGCTTATGAAGGTCGGCTGCACCGGCTGCGGGTACTGCATGCCCTGCCCGGCCGGGGTCGATATCCCCGGATGTTTTTCGCTCTACAACGCCCGCCATCTCTTCCCAAAGGACCGGAGTGCAAAGTTCCACTATTTCGGACGGCACGGCGGCCTCATCGGCGATGTCTCGTATGCCGGGCTCTGCCGGCAGTGCGGGAAATGTGCGAAGGCCTGTCCCCAGCACCTGCCGATCCCGCAGCTCATGAAGGATGTGAAAGCCGATATGGAGGGCGGGATGCGTGTCACCGTGCCGGTGCTCAAGGGAGGCTTGTGGTGCATGAACAAGGTATCAAAAGTCCGCGCCCTCTTTTCAGAGGAGAAGTCCCATGACTGACGCGGCACCTCCCCGGAATACGCTTGTCCACCCGATCCCGCTCGGCCACGCGAACGCGTTTCTCATCCGGGGAACCCGGCCGGTTCTGGTCGACACGGGCCTGCCGGGGAACGCCCCGAAGATCCTCGCCGCCCTGCAGGAAGAGGGGTACAAGCCCTGGGACCTTGCGCTTATCATCATCACACATGTGCACACCGATCATTTCGGGAGCGCTGCCGCCCTTGCCGGGGCGACCGGCGCACCGGTGCTTGTCCATAGCGGTGAAGCAGACGCCCTTACCACGGGTACGACTCTTCCGGCAATGCCAGCTTCGCTCCTCGGCCGCATGCTTGCACTCATGATCGGGAAGCACGCCCCGGCCCCGGATCTCGCGATAAAACCGGTGATCCGGATCGATGCCCCGTACCGGCTCGACGCGTTCGGGATCGATGGCAAGGTCGTCCCGACCCCGGGCCATACCCGGGGATCGCTCTCGGTACAGCTGGCGACCGGCGAGGTTATCATCGGCGACCTTGTGATGGGGATGCTCCCGGCACACAAACCCCGGCTCCCCCTCTTTGCCGAGGACATGGACGCGGCAAAAAAGAGCATCCGCACGATCCTTGACGCCCGGCCGACGGTCATCTACACCGGCCACGGCGGGCCGTTTACCCGCGATCAGCTGGAGGCCCTGCTGTGAGCAGCGTGGAGGCAACTGACAAACGGGACGCGATCCTCAGGACCGCACTTGCACTCTTTACCGGGCGGGGGTTCTACGGCACACCGACTGCGATGATCTCCCGGGAGGCCGGGGTCGCAACCGGTACGCTCTTTTTTTATTTCAAAACAAAAGAGGAGCTGATCGACACCCTCTACCGGCAGATCAAGAGCCAGGCTGCCGCCGCGCTGCGTGAAGGAGTCGACCGGGAGCCGACAGTGCAGGCAAAGATCCGTAAAGTCGGGGAGAATGCGCTCGCGTGGGCGACCACCCACCCGGACGAGTTCCGGTTCATGGAGCAGTTTGCCCATTCTCCCTTTGTCTCCACGACCGCCCATGAGGAGGGTATGTCGCATTTCCTCTTTTTAGAGGAACTGGTAAGAGACGGGGTACGGGAAGGAACCATCAGGGAGTGCGACACCGGGCTCCTCTGTTCGGTGCTCGCCTCGTCGCTCTCCGGGCTTACGGCCCGGATCATGGAATCCCTGGATCCCGGAGAGCGTGAGATCCTCGCCCGGCAGGGACTGCTATTTATCTGGAACGGCATCGCGGCACACCCCGCAGGGGAGCCCTGCGGCACAAAGGAAAAACCAGGAACAAAAACGAGGGGCTGATAACCATGGAACAGGAAGTACCCGGAGAAAACAGATGAGTGAAAATGTCATTGAGGCCCAGGGCCTCACGAAAGTGTATGGAGACCTGACGGCTGTCAACCACGTGAGCCTGTCGGTGGAAAAAGGGGCGCTCTACGGCCTCCTAGGCCCAAACGGCTCCGGCAAGTCAACGATGATAAAGATGCTGACCGGCCAGATCCGGCCGACTGCCGGCACGGCAACGGTCCTTGGGATCGATGTGCAGAAAGAGCCGGTCCATGTCCGGGAGCGTGTCGGGATCATCCCCGAGCAGGAGACGCCCCCGAGTTTTCTTACGGCCTCGGAGTACCTGCAGTTCGTGGGTGCGATCCGTAAGATCCCCGATATCGATGAGCGGGCCGCTTGGTGGTTTGACTTCCTTGACTTTGCCGACAAAAAAGACGTGCTCTGCAAGGACCTCTCCAGAGGGACCCGGCAGAAACTGATGTTTGCGCAGGCCTTCGTCCACACACCAGAGCTCGCCCTGATCGACGAACCGCTCATCAATTTCGACCCGATCATGCAGCATCTTGTCAAGGACTACCTCAGGGATTACGTGAGGGCCGGAAACACGATCTTCCTCTCGACTCACATCCTCGAAGTCGCCGAGGAGATCTGCTCGGGGTTTGCAATCCTGCACAAGGGAAACATCCTCCATGCCGGGCCCGTTGCCGATCTTACGGCAGAGCACCGGCACCTTGACGAATTCTTCCTTTCGCTCGTGAAGAGTGGCAGCCATGCTTGATCTCTTTATTGCGATGGTAAAGGAAGAGTGGCGGGTCCACTCGACGATGTTCGGGAGCCTCTCCTTTGCGCTCTTTCCCGTCCTCATCTTCTGGATCGCGTTCATGGGCTCGTTCCTTCTGCCGCTCATGCGCCAGGCGCTGCCGGCCGGGGAACTCTCGCTCATCCTCCATGCGAACTACATGATGCTCGGCTTCATGGTGGGAGCCTTCGGCCTCCTTGGCTCCGAGGTGATGAACCGGCGGTTCGGGCAGGCAAGCCTGCTCTCCTATTCCGCACGGAGCCTGCCGCTCTCCGAACGGTTCATCTTTGCAAATTTTGTCGTCAAAGACACGCTCTACTACTTTGTCCTCTGGGTGCTCCCGCTCGCGCTCGGGTTCCTGCTCGCCTCGCCCTTTATCGGTGTCCCGGTCACCCTGCCCCTGCTCCTTGCGCTCACGCTCACGCTCTCGTTTTTATCCGGGCTCTGCGCCGTCTTTTTCCTCTCCTCGGTCTATTCGCGCTCGAAACCTGCGCTCGCGGTGGTCCTCATCATCCTTGCCGGGGCTGCCGGGGCGCTTGCCCTTATTACCGGGCAGAACCCGGCACGGTTCTACCCGCCGCTGCGCCTGTTCCTTGCATTCTCATGGACCGGCCTTGTCCTCTCCTGTGCAGTCATTGCCCTCCTTTTCTGTGTCTCGATCTGGCTCTTCTCCCCGGAATCCTCCGATGCAACAAAACACCACAGGAGCCTGCTTGTGCCGCTCGCAAAAAAACTCTCGATCTTTCCGAGCCCGCCCCTTGCAGCAAAGGATCTTATCGACATATACCGGAGCGGCGGCATGGTCGGCCAGACCCTCTTCTCATTCCTGATCCCGCTGGTCGTGATCTGGTTCTTCCTCTCGCTCCTTTCAGGATACCTGCCAGCCTACGGCGTGCTCCTTGAGTTTGCCCTTGTTACCGGCGTGATTGCATCGACCATGTACACGTGGATCACGATGTTCGATACGTTCGGGGCCTACGCATGCCTGCCGGTCAGCGTCCGCACCCTTATCAAAAGCAAGATCGTGAGTTTTTCCGTCCTCCAGATCATCCCGGCACTCTTCATTGCGGCAGTCGCTGTGCTCTCCGGGCAGGCAATCTATCTTGTGCCGGCGGTCGTGCTCTGCCTCTCGGTCTCGTTCTACAGTCTCGGGCTCACGGTCTGGCTGACCGGCCTCTCGCCGAGCGTGCTTGTGTACGATGTCAGGGTCATGGTCACGTACCTTGCCCTGACCGGGGCCGCCCTTATCGTCCTCTCGGCGGTCGTATTTGCCGCACCGTTTGCCGCGCTCGGTGCAGTTCTCCTCTTGATCCCTGCGGTCTTCTTTGCCCGGCTCGGCTTTGCGAAGTGGGAAAGCCGCGAGCAGCCGGGGTTCTGATTCACCTTTTTTTCGGCAGCAGGCAACCTTTCGCTAAAGGGAATCTTTGTATCATCTGCCGACAGATACCAGCATGATGACGTTTCCCGCGACCCTGTCACGCACCGAGCGTATCCTGCTCTGCCTTGCCCTTGTTGTGGTCATTCTCCTTGGTATCAAAACTGCCGAGTCGATCATAACCATTGTCCTTGTCGCGCTGATCCTCACGCTTCTTCTCTACCCGGCAACCCGCTGGCTGCGCACAAAAGGCCTCCCGGCACCTGCCGCTGTCGGGGTCGTGACGGTCATCGCCGCACTGTGTATCGTCCTGATTGTGGTCCTGACCATCTCTTCGTTTAATATGATCATCGCCGACATACCGCAGTACCAGGAAGACCTTGCATTACGGCTCGGGGATATCACCGCGTTCCTCAGTGCACACGGTTATAGCACCGGACAATTCTTCCCTGCCACACCGGACCTCGGGAACATTATCCCGGCCCTGCTCTCGTCGCTCCTGAATCTCGGCGGGGCACTTATGGATGTCTTTTTTGTCGCCGTAACGACGTTTTTCATGCTGCTTGAAGCACCACGGCTGATTGAACGGGTCGAATCGATGTTGCACGGCGAACCGGAAAAACTCCGTCAGCTTTCCCGGATGAGCGGCTTTGTGATCGATTTCATCGTCGTCCGCACCGAGACCAACCTCGTCCACGGCCTGCTCTTTGGCGGAGTCCTCACCATCATGGGCGTGCATGCTGCGATCCTCTGGGGGGTCCTGACCTTTATCCTCGGCTACATCCCGTACTTCGGCCTTGTCATCGCGGCGATCCCCGCCATTTTCTTTGCCTGGCTCCAGTTCGGGATCTGGGGGGCGGTCGCGGTGATCGTGCTTGTCTGCATCCTCAACCTGATCGTGGAGAACCCGGTCTTTTCCTGGCTTGCGGCACGTAAATTCGAGATACCGGCTCTCGTTGTCATCCTCTCGGTCATCTTCTGGGGCTGGCTACTCGGGCTTGCCGGCATGCTCTTTGCCGTTCCCTTTACGCTGATGCTCATGACCCTCTTCCAGTTCAGCGATGAGCTCCGCTGGATCAACACGCTGATGGGTGTCGGGAGCCTGTTTGGGGAGAGCGGAACCGGTGCAGACCCGGGGCCGGCCAGGGAAACCTGAGTCCGGCCCGGGTGACCCTCGCAGGGTTTTTGTGGATTTACTAAAAAAAAGAAGAGTCGATAATTTTTTGGGAGCCGGCCTACAATACCGGGTATGCTATCCCGGGAAGAACAACAGGAATATACCGATTTTATTGAAAACCAGCTGCAGGACTTTTCCCTCGTCACGAAAATACATAAAAAGATCAGGAACCTGTTTATCAGCCGTTCGAGGATGGACGATCTCCGCGGACGTTTTATCCGGAAGACCGAGCCTTTTTTTGTGGACTATATAAAAAAGTCATCCGGGAATGACGATTTCATGACAGACCTGCAGATCCGGTATTTTGAGAAACGGATCCGGACGCTGCCCCGGGACACGCTCCTCCGGTTATACGACGAATATGATAAGATTAACAGGGTCAAATCAGATACGGTCAGGGAAAAACTGCTGAATTATTTTTACAATTCCCTCAGCCTGTCGTACAGCATGAACGGCTGGTTCCTCAAACTCTATGCAGAGGAACTGAAGAAAAAACTGTGAACCGGGATATTTATCAGGGATGTCCTGGCATGTACAATCGGGAATCAAAAGGCCCACGCAATGTTCCAGGAACTGCTGGCGGAAATAAAACCCCGATCCGCGTATCTTTTCAGAAACGTTTGGGTTTTTAAGGATTTTAAGAGGCGCAGACAATTTTATTAATTGCAGGGTTAAGAAATTAGGGAATACAAAGAATGTTTCGTTCCTTTTTTCGTGGGAGGTTAACGATGAAAAAACTGACAAAACTGGTTATTCTTGCAACCGTCTTTCTGGCTGTGTGTGTTCCGTTCGTATCAGCATGGAATGTTGACAGTTACACGATTGCTCCGTCCGGATTATTGGCCCAGAATACACCGGTAAAAGTTTCATTCACGGTCGAATTCCCGGCAAACACATCTGAGGCAACATTCCCTTCTGGTAGCGATCTTGTAATGACAACGGACCTAGTGAATCCGACATGGTCATACACGATTACGACGAGTGATGGAGGGTCGGCCGTGACACCAGGTTTCTATAACCAGACGCTTGACCTGAGCGGTATCATATTGTCATACCAGGGACATGGCAGTGAAGTGATGAGTGTCACGTTAACGGGCACAACTCCTGTGGTGAATACAACCTCCTCCAGGACCATGCTGAACGCCTATGAAGTTGATAAAACCGGGAATGTTGTCACCAATTCTCAGGTTACCGAGACCGCTGTCATATCTGATTCCATCCAGACACCCGCTACAACAACCACTACTACAAATTCGAAAATGAATCAATCAGGCGGGATATTGGATCAGATTATCGGGATGTTCAAGAGTCTCTTTGGAATTCAGTCCTAGACTTTTTTTTATTTGGGGACATCTCCATTAAAAACGGATTTGATAAGGCACCCATTTTGGGTTTAATAGAGAATAATTCCGCAATTACCCCGGCAGACGGGTGTGACTCCGTGCCAGCCTCTTCAGCCTTCAGGGAAATCTGATATCCCCCGGCCCGAGGCGCAGGTTATGGTTTTAATGTGTGCGCATTTATCCGGAAATGAAAGGTACAATGTTTATAATAGCAGGTGTAAATTGCAATTTAAAAAAATGTGATATTGTACACAAACCCCCCAAATACGGTTCGTACCACTGCGTTCCGGCATTGGGAGGTATAACGACGTTGTGCTATCATACAGAGGATGTAAAATTATGATCGGCAATAGAATGGATGACATACTTGGCGATGAAACGACCGGTGATGCCCAGTGACCCGACGAGAGATTGTTTTTATCGGGTGCATGGTCCTGCTTGTTTTTGCAGGTATTTGCTTACCTGTGTCAGCGACAACAACAGTGACCGGCATCTCACCGGCAACCGGTTCGACTGCCGGGGGTACACCGGTAACCATCACCGGTAGCGGCTTTACCAATGCGACAGCGGTAATCATTGGAGGTGCAACAGCCACCAGTTTTGTAGTTGTCAGCGATACTTCAATCACAGCAATAACCCCGGCAGGCACAGCCGGAGTCGCTAACGTTATCGTCACCATATCCAGTGGCGCCCCCGTAACCGGGACAGGATTATTCACCTACACAGCTCCGGCTCCGACATTCACCAACATTTTACCGGCAACCGGCTCGACTGCTGGTAGCACATTGGTAACAATCACCGGTAGCGGATTTACCGGTACGACCGCAGTAACCTTTGGAGGGGTAGCAGCTACCAGTTTTCAAGTTGTCAGCTCTACGTCGATCTCTGCAGTAACCCCGGCCGGCACAGCCGGAACCGCTAACGTCGTCATTACCACACCCGGGGGCATAACAACCGGGACGGGAGCATTCACCTATACAGCAATTCCAACCGTGACAGCCGTCTCACCAGCATACGGCCCGGTTTCCACCAGCACTGCGATAACAATCACCGGAACGGGCTTCACCGGAGCGACTGCGGTAACCGTTGGAGGCTCCGCAGTTACCAGTTTCACGGTTGTCAGCAGTACGTCAATCACCGCAACAACCCCGGCCACTACAACGGTTGGTACAGTTGACGTACTTGTTACGACACCCAGCGGCACCTCCACATCAGCAGCCGGTGACAAATACACCTTTGCAGCGACAGCAACGACCATCCCGGTACCGATATTTTCTGCCTCGCCATCATCTGGATCTGCACCCCTTTCGGTAACGTTTACAGATGCATCAACCGGGTCCCCGGCATCATGGAGCTGGATCTTTGGGGATGGCAATACCAGCACTCTTGAAAATCCCACCAATATCTACGTGAACAACGGGACATACTCGGTGACCCTGACAGAAAAGAACTCGGTTGGCACCAATACTACAACTATGACTGACTATATCGTAGTCGGGGCTGCGGCACCGGTAGCGGGTTTTACCGCGGATCCCACATCCGGGACTGCCCCTCTGATGGTCCAGTTCACTGATTCATCGACCAATACGCCAACATCGTGGACATGGAGTTTCGGCGATGGCATTTCAAGTTCGGTTCAGGATCCGGTTCACACCTACTCCACTGCCGGAACATATACCATCACCCTGATTGCAACAAACACCGAAGGCAGCAATGTTGCCACAAAAACGAATCTTATAACGGTGACTGGCGGCGCACAAACCGTGACACAGGTAACACCTATCCCAACATCATTGGCGCCAACCTTCGCCATCACGGCTGCCAAGACAACGGATTCCTCCACAGCAGATTGGCTTGCCAAGCAAAACGCTGTAGTAGCCACCACGACAAAAAAGTCGCCGGGATATGACATGGTCTCTGCACTCATCGGCTGCGGGGTTGTCGCCGGTATTGCCCTGCGTACCAGGCGATGATCAACCCATTTTTTTTACACACCTCACCTGGAACTTCTTCGTATTCGCACTTTGAAAAATATTGACACATCCTTTCATTTTTAAGAGAACTGTTCTGTCGAGTGTCGACAGCTTTTGCGTTTTTGAGCACGATGATATATCAGCAGGAATAACTGATCCATTTTTGAAGTCGAAGATACCTGATGGAGCGAATAAGAAAATACGGGAAATAATTACAAAATACATCAGATACCAAAGACGTTACAGAACCTTACCTGCCATTTATGCACGCGGCCTGAATGCCCGTTGCTAAAACAGGATAATCGTTTGAGATGAGATTGTGACCTGAAAAGGAGTACAATCCGACCGGACTTTGTGCCAGCCATGATGTTTATAGAGTTAAGCAATAGGGAAATAATCTGGGGTTATTTTGACAAAAGAACCCAAAAAAATTGAAAATTTAATTCAAGCCTAAGGCGAGATTCGAACTCGCGACTTCCTCCTTACCAAGGAGGTACTCTACCGGGCTGAGTCACTTAGGCAGATTGCCTAGATACATTGTAGGTTTACCTTATAAAATATTGCGGAAACATTCGGATTTTTCCCGCAAAATACAGCCCCTCCGGGTTCGCCCGCAGAAGAAGGTACCGGGTACAGCAATCTCTGAAAAACGGTGCAGGTTCTTAACTGCCCCGTCGGAATCCGCCACTTCGATCACGAGAGAACTGCCGTTTTTTTGCCGCCTTCATCACCGGCCCGAAAGCGATCGTGTCCCCCGGCCCGCCACCCGGTGCGAGCTCCCACCCGTATCGTTGTCATGCAACCGGTAGTGCTGCGCCGGGTGAACGCGTAAACCCGCAGCCATCGGACAGCGGGAGCTCGGCCGGGGTCTTTGACAGGAAATACTCCCCCGACCATGTAAAAAAGATCCGGGAAAAAATTTATTGTTTCATCCTGACTTCGAGCTGCGGGAAGGGGATTTCGATACCTTCCGCGGCGAAACGTGCAGCGATCCGGACATTGATGGCATCTTTAACTTCGTCCGGGATATTGTAGGCCTTTGCCCAGACATAGATCACAAACTTCAGGCTCGAATCCCCGAACTCCTGGAAGAAGACCTTGGGCGCCGGCTCATCAGCCAGATACTCCGTATTTTTTATTGCATCCTGCACGACTTCAAAGAGCACCGCTTTTACCCGGGCGGTATCGCTCCCGCACGCAACGGAGATGGGAATTGCATAGCGTATTTTCGGGTCCGGTTCCGAGTAATTGATAACGCTGCTGGAGGTGATCTTGTTGTTGGGGAGCGTGACGATCTTCCCGTCGATTGTCCTGATCCTTGTGCTCCGCGTCCCGATACTCATGACATCCCCGTAATGGGAATCGACTTCGATCCGGTCGCCAATCTTAAAGGGCTTGTCGACCGTTATGATCGCGCCGCCGAAGAAATTGGAGATCAGGTCCTGGGCGGCGAGCGCAAGGGCCAGGCCGGCGATACCTGCACCAGCGAGGAAAGGAGTGATGTTGATTTCGAGGTTGACAAGGATCAGCATGATCCCGGCAAACCAGACTACGTAGCGCACTGCCAGTTCAAGGAGGTCGACGATGCGGTCATCAGCATCTCCTTCGGTCTTCTCGGCAAGGGCGCGACCGTAAATCCGGACAATATCATGCAGGAGTGACGATGCGATCCATGTCCCAATAAGGATATAGATCGAATTCAGCACCTTATCCGAGAGGAGCCAGGCATACTGGGCCGGAACTATGTCAAACCATTTCAGGGCGATATAGACTGAGATCGCTACAATGCCCACCTGCACCGGCGTTCCGATCGCGGCAACAATGATGTCATCCCATTTTGTCTCGGTGGTCTCGGCAAATTTTTCCAGCCACCGTACAATGATCCGCGCAATTCCTGCCACTACAAGACCAGCGATGATAGTCAGGATGGCAAAGAGCAGGTTATCATCCATATACGTATACTTATGTCACAGGGCAGTAAATAAGTATGAGATAACATGCCGACGGGAAACGAGATTGCAGAGACACTCCGCAGACTGGTGGACCGGGATATGACTTTTATGCACATCTGCGGAACTCATGAGGCGGCAATTGCCCGCACGGGCCTGCGGAGTATCCTGCCCCCGCATCTCAAAATCGTCATGGGTCCCGGTTGCCCGGTCTGCATCACGCCGCAGGGTGAGATCGATGCCGCACTCGATCTCGTGGAAAAGGACTGTATTATCGCGACCTATGGCGACCTGCTCAGGGTGCCCGGCTCGAAAGGCTCATTAGAGTCCTGCGGCGGGGACGTGCGGATCGTACAGGGCGTCCACAAGGCAGTCGAGATCGCGGAAAAGACAGATAAGGAAGTCGTCTTTATCTCGGTCGGTTTTGAGACGACCGCTCCGACCGTGGCTGCATCCATACTCACGAGCCCCCCGAAAAATTTCTCCATCCTCTCCTGCCACCGGATTGTTCCCCCTGCGATGAAGTGGCTGCTCGAACAGGGAGAAGCAAAACTCGACGGGTTTGTCCTCCCGGGTCATGTCTGCACGGTGATGGGCTACGATGAATACGAGCAGTTCCCGGTGCCCCAGGTCGTCGCCGGGTTCGAGGCAGAGGATATCCTGCTTGGCCTCGTGATGCTGGTCGAGCAGGTCAGGGACGGGAAACACCGGGTCGACAACGCCTACCCGCGTGCGGTTTCCCGGGAAGGAAATGTCAAGGCAAAGAAGATCATGTACGAGGTATTTGAACCCTGCGATGTGGAGTGGCGGGGCTTCCCGGTCATCCCGCAGTCCGGCCTCCGCTTGAAAAAGGAATTCGAACAGTACGATGCGCAGAAGAAGTTCGGCCTTGTCTACAAGAAGGTGAGCAAGCACTCTGCCTGCATCTGCGACAAGGTGCTGCGCGGCATTGCCCAGCCGACCGACTGCAAACTCTTCGGGAAAGTCTGCACGCCACGGACACCGGTCGGACCCTGCATGGTGAGTCATGAGGGTGCCTGCAAGATCTGGCACCTGTACCAGGTAAAAAACCTGTAACCCCCGACGATCCTTTGCATTTATATGGATGCACACAAGATTAAGTAAGGTAAAATTTGCCTCGGTAGGGTAGTGGACATCCTAGAAGCCTCCGGAGCTTTTGACCCGGGTTCGAATCCCGGCCGAGGCGCTTAAGCGTTTTTGATATGTTTTCCTGACAGCAACAGCCAGGGAAGCATTCGTCTGTTCACGTTTTTCCCGCGTATTTGTAGTCGGGTAAAAAAGGGATTGTATATCAGAAGATCAGGCCTGATGCAAAGATTGCGATTATGACAAAACTCACGATGGTGACCGCAAGACCGCTCATCATTGCGTAATCCCCGGTGCCGAGCCTGCGCTCGCGTACCTGTGTTCTTATTCCCGTGCGGTATCCCCGCATATCGATCGTGAGGCCCAGCACATTCGAACGCAGGAGCGCATTCGAGACGAGCGGGATGACGATGGGCGCGACACTTTTGATCTTCCCGATCATCCCGGACCCCGGGTTATAGCCCCGGGCGAGCTGGGCCTCGTGGATCCTCCGGCCCTCGATCTGGAGGGTCGGGATAAACCGGAGCGCGATGATAAACATCAGGATATAATCGATGGGCATATGCAGTTTTTCCATCGAATGCACAAGGTCCCGGGGCTGGGTCGAGATAAGGAAGAGCTGAAACGCGAAGATCAGCACCATGAACCGGAGTGCGAGGACAAGACCAATCCCGATCGCTCCTACGGTTATGGGAAGGGAGCCGCCGATCGCCGGCACCCCCTGCGGGACCAGGTACCCGAGCGTGGCGCCGTTTGGCATCGTGAGCACCGTGATGATAACGAACACGACGCTCATGACAAGGACCAGCCTGAGCTGCTGGATCACCTCGCGGTGGAGATGGCTCGCGTACGCGAGAATGAGCAGGGCAGCGACCATGAGGATAAGGAACGGGATGCCCGTTGCAAGAACGCACATCACGCTCGCGACGATGATAAAGAGGATCTTGGAAAACGGGTGGAGCCGGTGGAAAAACCCGTCCTTGTGAACGTACTGGAGGATCTCGGCCATGGTATTCTCCCTTATGTCCTCGCGTCAGAAATGACGCGTCCCTGCTCCATGGTGATCATACGGTCTGCGCAGTACTGTGCGATATCCCGGTTATGGGTGATGACAACGATAGTGTGCCCCTGTACCTGGAGTTTTTTGAGGATCTCCATGACGAGCCGGGCCTCATCTCCGTCAAGGCCGGTCGTTGGTTCGTCAAGGACGATAATGGGCGGCTGCATGGCGACCACGCAGGCAATGGCAAGCCTCTGGCGTTCGCCCCGTGAGAGCCAGCGGGGGTAGAGGGTTTTTGTAGGCAGGAGCCCGACCTCGTCAAGCGCAGCATCGATCACTGCATCGGTATCGGTTATTCCCAGATTTTCAAGGCCAAAGGCAATCTCGTCCCGTACCGTATCGGCAAAGAACATGTGATCCGGGTTCTGGAAGACAAGGCCCACATCATGGGCGAGGTCAGCAATCGTGCAGTCCCGGGTGTTTCTGCCCAGTATTTCGACATCACCGGTAGTCGGGGTAAGCAGCCGGTTAAACTGTTTGACAAGCGTCGTCTTCCCGGAACCATTCTCACCGACAACTGCAACAAATTCGCCGGCGTTTACCCTGATACAGACATCATGCAGGGCCGGGACTTCATCATACGAGTACGAGAGGTGCCGGACCTCAATTGCCGGTGTTGCGGCAGCACGTTCTGATGGAGCCGGTTCGGGGAGGGGTGCACGGGTTTTGATGCCGGCAAAATCCGGGATAACGATCTTTCTTATCCGTTCATCCCTGAGTACATCCTCCGGTGCGCCAACAGCCGAGATCGCGCCGTGTTCCATCACGACGAGGGTATCGACCATATCCCGGAAGTGCGCATACTTGTGTTCGACAATGAGGATGGTCTTCCCCTGCCCTTTGAGGCCTGATAAGATCTCAACGATCCGCCGTGTCGCGTGTTCGTCAAGTTCCGAGGTGGGCTCATCAAGGATCAGGACATCGTTTCCAAGCGCAAGGGTCGCCGCAAGGGCGACGCGCTGCTTCTGTCCACCGGAAAGATTGTGCGGGGAGCGGTCCCTGAGAGCCGTTAGGTACGTGACCTCCATGATGGAGGCGAGGCGCTTTTCGATCTCTTCACAAGAGAGGCCCCGGTACTCAAGTGCGGAGAGGATCTCCTCTTCAACGGTCGTGAAGATCATCTGCGCCTCGGCATCGTCAAAGACAATCCCGATATTTTTTGCGATCTCGGAAAGCCCGGTATAATCCGCAACATTCCTGCCGTTGATTGTCACAAGGCCCGCTTTCTTCCCGCCGTACTCATGGCAGAGAATACCGCACGCTGCAAGGCAGAGCGTGGTCTTCCCGGCACCAGAGGGGCCGGTCACCATAATGCAGCGGCCCGGTGCGAGAACGAGGGATAAACGGTGCAGCGCTTCCTGCACCGTATGGGGATAGGTATAACTGACGTCTTTAAGTTCAATCATTCCTGTCCTCGTACGAGCACCCTGCTTGAGGGGATGTAGAGGATCTGGACGATAATCGCATTAAATACCGCAGTTATGACAACGATCGGGACAAAGATGATGACAAATGCGCCGAGACTGCCGTGGTACGTGGTAAGGATGGTCGCACCGACGCAGAGTATCGCGATCGCAGCAAACGAGAAACCGCTCACGAGCGTTGCAATAAACGTGGTGGCTGTCGCGGCAAGTTTTGTCCGGGATTTCAGGAGCGCATAGAGCCCGAAGCAGACGAGTGCGCCCAGTGGTTCGCTGATGAGGTTTGCCGGGGGAAACATCGAACTTGATATCAGCATCGATAAGAGGCCGGCAACGATTCCGATACCCAGTGCCTCGTAGACTTTTGGCTGGATCAGGATGATCGCAAGGCAGTAAAACGCAATGATCATGTTGGGCGTAAGCGGTGTATGGAGCATCGCGAGGAAATACCGCAGGATCGCACCGACAGCAAGGAGAATTCCGACAATCGCAATATCTTTTGACTTCATGACAATATCACACCAGTAATCTGCATTAAGGTATCCGGAAGAGCACACAAAGCGTGCTGCCAGTCCCGCCGGACTGCGGGTTGATTTTACCTTAATGTATACTTTTGTTCATCGATGTATTAAAATGTAACTTTTGAATGAGGGCAGGTCTAGGTATCCTCCATGTGCGTATATTCCCCGGTCCTCATATCGGGACAGGGAGTACGGGCAGGGTCATGCTTCGCACTCCGTACTCTTTAATCCCGGGAGCGCAACCGTAGTTTAGGGAGATAATTTATGAGGCTGCTTATTCTGTATTATTCGCAGTTTGGCCATATCCACCGCATGGCAACCGCAGAAGCGGAAGGTGCACGCAGCGTACCAGGTGCAGACGTCGTGCTCAGGCGCGTTCCTGAGACGCTGCCCGCAGACGTGCTCGAAAAGACCGGGGCTGCAGAGTTCCAGAAAGAATTTTCAAAAATACCGGTCTGTACTCCCCGTGAAATGACACAATTCGATGCAATTATCTTTGGTACCCCGACAAGGTTTGGGAACATGTGCGGCCAGATGCGCCAGTTCTTCGATGCAACGGGCGGCATCTGGAAAGCGGGGGCCCTTGTCGGTAAAGTCGGGAGCGTATTTACCAGTTCGGGTACCCAGCACGGGGGACAGGAATCAACGATCTTAAGCGTTCATACCACGCTCCTCCACCACGGCATGATCATTGCCGGCCTGCCGTACACGTTTGTAGAGCAGACCCGTACCGATGAGGTCATAGGGTGCTCCCCGTACGGTGCCTCGACGATTGCCGGCAATGACGGGAAGCGGTGGCCAAGCGACCAGGAACTTGCCGGGGCCCGGTACCAGGGGCGGTTCGTGGCAGAGATTGCAACGAAACTGGTCCGGCAATAACATGCCGGTTTCCGGTATTTTATCAGGCACCGTTATCGTTAATGCAGAATCGATGGACCCCGATACTCTTTGTCTGCCCACAAATATCCGGGGATTTATGAAACCTGTAGCCTGCCCCGGGGCAAGGTTCATTACCTTTCGCCGCGCTCATCTCGTATAAGGAGAGGGATATGCAGGTCACCGTCGGCAGCGATGAGATCTACCAGGAGTCCCTCGCACTTCATGCACGGCATCACGGGAAACTGGAGATCCGTTCCAAGGTCCCGCTCAGAAACCGGTACGATCTCTCCCGGGCCTACACTCCCGGTGTGGCCGAGGTCTGTCGCAGGATCGCGCAGGATCCAAACCTGGCGTACCGCTACACCCTCAAGGCCAATACCATTGCGATCGTAACTGACGGGTCAGCAGTCCTTGGTCTCGGAAATATCGGCGGATATGCCGCGATCCCGGTGATGGAGGGAAAGGCGATCCTCTTCAAGGAATTCGCCGGCATCGATGCATTCCCTATCTGTTTTGAGAATTATGAAACCGACTTTGTCGACCAGGTCAGGAATATTGCACCGGTCTTCGGGGGAATTAACCTTGAAGATATCGCAGCCCCGAAATGTTTCGAGGTCGAGGATGCCCTGCAGGATATCGGGATACCGGTCATGCATGACGACCAGCACGGCACCGCGGTGGTCGTGCTCGCGGCGCTCCTGAATGCCTGCCGGGTCACCGGGCGGAACTACGAAGATCTCAACATCGTGGTCTGTGGTGCAGGGGCTGCAGGTTATTCCATCACCCGGCTCCTCAAATGCATCGGGTACGACCCGCTCGTCTGCACGATGGTTCACGAGATCACGGTCTGCGACACACAGGGCATTATCCACCGAAGGCGTGAGGGACTCTACCGGAACAAGTACAAGTTCATCCTAAGCGAGGAGACCAACCACGCGGGCCGGACCGGCTCGCTTGCCGATGCGATGGAGGGTGCGGATGTTGTTGTCGGTGTCTCGGCACCGGGCATTATAACACAGGACATGATCCGGTCAATGAACCGAAATCCCATTGTTTTTGCCATGGCAAATCCTGTACCGGAGATCTGGCCGGACGCAGCAACTGATGCAGGAGCCGCAGTGGTCGGGACCGGAAGAAGTGATTTCCCGAACCAGATCAACAACGTGCTCGCATTCCCGGGCATATTCCGGGGGGCTCTCGATGCCTGCGCCACCCGTATCTCCGATGAGATGAAGATCGCCGCTGCCCATGCCATTGCCGGGTGCGTCAAAAAACCTCACCGCCGGCATATCCTGCCCAGTATCCTTAACAAGGATGTGACCCGGGCTGTGGCACAAGCGGTGGCTGATGCGGCAGACTCCTCCGGGTGCAGGAGAATAATCTGATGTATCTGCGGCCAAAAATCCGGTTGCTGTTTTTTCAGCCCTGCAGCGGTAATACAATCGAATCATTTATTGATGATCACCGGGATACGTTACCTGACTACCGGCCGGGGCATGAATATTCCCGGTTTTCCTTGTGACTGATATCCATGACTTCACCCGCACTCTGTTGGCAGACAAAAATACATCCCGGTGATGCAGCGTGGTGAAACGCTATCTCTCGCTCATTACGTTTGACGAGGCCCTGCACATTCTCAAGACCTCTTTTGCTGTTCCGGGGCGGACAGAGTGCGTGTCTGTTACCCGATCGCTCGGCCGGGTCATCGCCACCCCGGCCTATGCACAATATTCCGTCCCTGAAGTCAACATTTCGGCCATGGACGGGATCGCCGTAAAAAGCCGGAATACGATCGGTGCTTCCGACCAGACGTCGGTTACCATCAGGGAGTTTGCCCGGGTCAATACCGGGAATATTGTTCCCCCGCAGTTCGATGCCGTGATCATGATCGAAGATACCTGGGAGGCGGAGGATACATTCCAGATCCGGAAAGCCGCCGCCCCGTGGCAACACGTGCGCCCGGCCGGAGAAGATATCCGGGAAGGCCGGCTCGTCCTCCCGACAGGACACCAGGTAAGGGCCTTTGATATCGGCGCCCTTGCAACCTTCGGGATCGCCGACCTGAATGTCAGGACGGCTCACATCGGGATCATCCCTACGGGAAGCGAACTTGTCCCTCTCGGGATACGGCCGGCCCCCGGGCAGGTCGTGGAAAGTAATACGGTCATGGCGCAGGTACTTCTCGAATCGATGGGAGCACACTGTACCCGCCAGCCTATCGTGCGTGATGATCCTGATCTCATACAGGACGCGCTCCGTTCTGCGGCACGGGAGAATGACCTTGTCATTATTTCGGCGGGCTCTTCGGCCGGAACACGCGATTATACGGCGGGGGCCATCGGGGCAGTCGGGGAACTGCTCTTTCACGGTGTCGCAGTCAAGCCGGGTAAACCGATGATGCTCGGGAAGATCGGGGGTAAACCGGTCATCGGGCTTCCGGGGTACCCACTTGCCGCCCAGACAGTCCTTCGTGAATTCGTCGTCCACCTTCTGGAATACTGGGGACTTGCGCCGGTCCCGAAATATTCGGTCAACGTAAAACTGGCGACCCCTTTAAGTTCAGATCTTGGCTTTGACGAGTTTGTCCCGGTCTCTGTCGGCAGGATCGGGACCCGGTACTGGGGCATGGCCCGGTCCCGGGGGACGGTGGTACAGATGTCCACGGTCAGGTCAAACGGCTATACCCATATCCCGGCACCGGTTGAAGGTTACGATGCAGAGCATGACCTGGAAGTTTTCCTCACGACCGATCCGGCAAATATCGAGCGGACCC
>CAYVTY010000007.1:0-71652 GCA_964454995.1 uncultured Methanoregula sp. | reverse complement strand
TTTCTTGAAGGGATCTTTTTTGGGCATTTAAAGGTCTTTTTTCAACCCGGTTTGTAGATTTAACGCGTATCTGCGATTCTTTGGGAGGAAACATTAAATATCGTATCCCTGCATATCCCTATATGATTTACTATGAGCAGGGAGAAGATTAAGGTTCCAAGTAACGTGTACGAAGAGCTGGTCGCTCTTGAGCGTGAGATTCATTTCACGCTGGACACCCAGGATACCGTGCGGCGTGCGGAAGACCGGGGATATATGGCGGCGGCAAACTGGATCCGGCAGAACGAGAATGCATACAAGGTCGGATTCTCATGGGGATTTGAACCCGAGGCTGCTGAATCGCACAGCATGATCCGGGATGTTCCCGAACGGGAAGAGCCGGTCCAGCGGAGGACAGTCTCCCACCCGCCGCCCATACAGGCCAGCCGACCCCAGCCCCAGCAAAGCCGGTCACCCATAAGAAAATCTTCATCCGGTTCGGGCAACGGGAATGGTATTATTGCAGGGATCAAAAACTGGATCAATAAATATTTTTGATCTTCACCCTTCATTTTTAGCGGCAGACGGTACACCGGTAGTTCCATAACAGGGGATGACTCTTTATTTTCAAGGGACATCTGGTGCGGGATGATACCACCATGCACCGGGGATGTCGAACACAACCGGGCTCAAACCCGCAAATCAGGCAAAAAGACTAATCTGAAGATACCGGGGAATACGTTCATTAAGAAGGTACGATCGTTATGGCACGCGAACTCAGCGAAAAGGATATTGCAATCTTAAAAAAACTTGCTCCTGAATGCGGGGACCTCACCTGTGGCGGATCGGGACACCAGTTCCACGCGATCCTGCCCCCGGTCTCCAACCATTTTGCAGAAAGCGCCGAGGATTTCACCGGGAGGATCAGCAAACTTTCCGATGAAGAGTTAGCATACATAACTGAAAAGATCCTCACCGGAGAAGAAGGGCTCGGGTGTGTGGAGGTCGAGGACGCGGAAGCGCTCGTGAAACTCATCCACGACCGGATCTCCCCGGAGATGGCAAAAAAAGTGATCGCGGCCTACGAATCCGGCGCTGAATGCGATCGCTGATCCCGCCACTGCAATCGATCCTGTCATGACCGATATCACCCCCCTGCTCCCGGCTTTGGACTCACCCACGGTAAGGACCCGACGCGATGCAGCTGCCCGGCTTGGCACCTCCGGCGACCCTGCCGCGGTAGCGCCGCTCATACAGGCGCTGACCGACACTCACCCGGCCGTCCGCCGGGAAGCAGCTCATGCGCTCGGGCGGCTGGATGACGACCGGGCGGTGCCGGGCCTCATCAACGCACTCGCCGATCCCGATCCCGACGTCAGGGCCGGTGCAATCGCTGCGCTCGGGAAAATGAAGGACCGGCGGGCGGTCATCCCGCTCGCCGGCTGCCTGAACGACCACGATGACCGGATCCGTACCGGGGCGGCGGAGGTACTGGGCAGGCTCGGGGATGGCAGGGCAGAAAGACCGCTCATGAAAGCAGCAGAGGATCCTTTCGAAGGCGTGCGGGAGGCTGCGGCCCGGGCCCTTTCCCGGATCCGAAAAAGGATGTAACACCGTGGCAGGGTGTGATCAGGCCCAACATTTTTTAATTCCTCACCATTTACTTACTGGTACCTGTTCAGGAGTTTAGACCATGACAGAAAATTTACCCCCGGCACCTTCGCCCGTCCAGCAGGCCGGTATCGAGTACATCATCAGGTTCTTCGCTCTCGTCCCGATGGCGCTCTACATGATCGTCGCTGCACTACTCACGATCATCGCGGTCTTCTCGGTCTACGATGCGGCGCAGCAGATCGTCGACATGATTGTCACGCACGATTTTACCAACGGCCTCCTCCTCATGAATGTGATCAACTCCCTGCTTCTCACGATCACCATTATCGTGCTCTTTGAGACGGTCACGGTCTATTTCCGGACCAAGCACGTCGAGGTGCGGGCACTTCTCATCGCCGGCCTCACGGGTATGGTCAGGCACATCCTGATCTTCAACGTATCGAGCACCAACGATGTATATATGATGTTTGCCGCCGTGGCCCTGCTCGCGGTTCTTATCGCCGGCATTGTCCTTGTAAAAAGCGAAGTGACGGCATCCCCGGTCTGATTTTTTTATCTGCACCATTTACACCCACTACCACTTTTTGTTCCATCACGAGGATTTTATGGATGCGCCGTCTACTGATGGATACAGGAGAGATCTGATGCCCGTCATCATCGAAGCCGACGACCTGACCAAGACCTACAACGATACGGTTGCCGTCAGCCACATCAGGTTTGAGGTGAACAAAGGCGAGATCTTCGGCTTCCTCGGGCCAAACGGTGCAGGAAAGACTACCACCATGCGGATGATCGAGTGCATCTCGCCCCGAACTTCGGGTACACTCCTCGTGTTCGGCATGGATCCCGACAAGAGACCGGCCGATATCAAAGAGCAGATAGGTGTCGTCCCGCAGGAAACGAATCTCGATCCGGACTTCACGTGCGTGGGAAACCTGCTCACCTATGCCCGGTACTTCGATATCCCCCCGGCTGAAGCAGAGAAAAGGGCCGGGAACCTGCTTGCGTTTGTGGCGCTCACCGAGAAGCGTGATACCGCCATTGACAAGATTTCCGGGGGCATGAAACGCCGGCTCATCCTTGCCCGGGCGCTCATCAACAACCCCGGACTACTCATCCTGGATGAGCCGACCATCGGCCTCGACCCGCAGGCACGCCACCTGATATGGGAGCGCCTCCGGCTTCTCAGGGCGCAGGGCAACACTATCGTTCTTACCACCCATTACCTCGATGAGGCGGCCCGGCTCTGTGACCGGCTTGTGATCATGGACCACGGTACGTTCCTTGTCGAAGGAACACCCGCCGATCTTGTCCGCGAACAGGTAGGAAGTGAGATCATCGAGATGGACAACACGCCCGAAGTGATCGCCTGCCTTGAAGATCTTGGCGTGCCCTACGAAATCCTCGGCGACCAGGTGCAGGTGGCGACAGACGCGTCCCGGGAGCTCGCAAAGACCCTGCTCGACCGGTGCAAAAAAAGCAGGGTGAGCACCCGGCCGGCAACGCTCGAAGACGTATTCCTGAAACTGACCGGGAGGACGCTCCGGGAGTAACATGCCGTCCATCTGGTCGTTCCCCCGTATCACCCGTCGCGCAGGAAAGGTCTGGCAGCGCAACCTCGAGGTCTTTTTAAAGACCTGGAAGGTGAACTTCTTTCCGCCGTTTATCGAGGCACTCCTCTACCTCTCCGCCATCGGCCTTGGGATCGGGACGTACGTGGGCGCAATAGATGGTGTGCCGTACATTACCTACATCGCACCGGCCATCCTTGCGATCTCGGTGATGAACTCCGCATTCTTCGAGTGCACGTACGGTTCCTACGTGCGGATGTACTACCAGAAGAGTTTTGATGCGATCATCGCGACGCCGCTCTCGATCGAGGACGTTATCGCAGGAGAAATTCTCTGGGGCGCGACCCGGAGCGTGATCTCGGTTGCCGTCATGCTGCCGGTGCTCGTTGCATTCAAGGTCATCTCGCTTCCCTTCTCCCTCTTTGCCATCCCGCTCGCGTTCCTTGGAGGGCTCATGTTTGCGGGCCTCGCGATGTGCTTTACCGCGATCACGCCGAGCATCGACACGCTCAACTACCCTTCGTTCCTGCTCATTACACCCATGATGCTCTTTTCGGGCACCTTCTTTCCCCTTTCGGTTCTCCCCGTGATCTTCCAGGATATCGCTCTTGCAGTATTCCCGCTTACGCACATTGTGGCGCTCATGCGGATGGCGACGCTCCCCTCGGCAAGCGCATTACTGCCGCTGCATATCGCGTGGATACTTGCCGCTACCGTAATCTTCTGCGTAATCTCGATCAACCTGATGAGACGCAGGCTGATCGTGTGATAGTCAGATGCCCTAAAAATTACCGGAACCCAATCTGTTCCTTCGGTCGCCGGGCGGGGGAATACTGCTGCCAGAGGGGATCTGAGGTGACGGTCGCTCCATCAGGAGGATTCTCCACCGGCGGCACTGAATGGCCGGCCTCCCTGATGGTGCGGAGCGCATCGTCAAGCAGGACCACCTCCCGTTCGACATCGGCAAGAGGGAAATCACGGCGCAGTTCCAGCAGGAGGATCGCGATCTCGTCCCTGATGGAGAGATCTGCGCTTCCCCCTGAACCGCACATGCCCAGCTCGTGGTAGCAGAGCAGTGTCCGGTACGCTTCCACGTACGCGGACAGGTCACGGAAGAGTTCTTCGCGGAAGGTCCGGCCCCCCTGATGTTCGAGAGATTCCAGATCCCGGGTGATGCGGTCGTACTCTGCCAGGGATCCCTTAAATGCGGCGTTGCCCCCAAACGAGGCCAGAACATCACGCAGGGGATACTGTTCGAAATACGGCGCGCCGGCCCGGTACCTTCCGAAACTGCTTCGCTTAGGGGCGTGATCGCGGGTCTCCTGCACGGCCGTGTCGTACCGGTGCAAGCAGTGCCTGATAGCGTCGGTGGTTGTTGTGTCCATGGGATTACCTGCGGATGTATCGGTAAAGCGGGAAATGGATAAATAAAAAACTGCTCCAGATATTGCCGGTTTTTCCTTAAATATGTTGATTCCCCCGGCACTCTCCCGGAACGTAAGCACAAAAAATATCCGGGAGCCGCACCCGACGGTGACGACCGCACAACAAAAAGGCTACTACCTGGCCCGGCGTACAGTAAACGGATCCATGAAAAGTCTGCGCCAGTTTGTCTTTTTCTTCCTGCTCTCCTGTACAGGACTGCTCTGGGCAGCGTTTCTGCTCTTTGACAGCAGCTGGTTTTGGCCAGGGCTCGCGATGATCGGCCTTATTCCTGCAACAAACGTGATCGTGCTCATCATCTGGCTGAGAAGTTAGGTTCTGGTCCCGGTGATCCGGAGCACGAAGAGCTCCTCGTCCTCCACGGTCTGCTGCCGTACCACTTCTGCAGAAAAACTGTGGCCCTCAAAAAGATCCCTGACTTCGGAAAGCCCGGTGAGCGAGGAGATCAAAATGAGGATCCTGCCCCCCGGGGCGAGTACATTGCCGACAGATACGGCAAACCGCCCAATCACCGCCCGCCCGGTGGTACCGCCGTCCAGCGCATACTCCAGCCAGTCATCGATGCGTTCATCCGGCTGTGTCGGGAGGTACGGCGGATTGAAAATGATCAGGTCAAATGTGCCCCTGATGCCTGAAAAAAGATCGCTGCGTACCACATCCAGTCCTTTCCCGCGTGCGCAAAAGACCGCGTGGGGGTTGATATCAGTCGCCACGATATCGCAGTCCTGCACCAGTGCCACAGCGATGCTCCCTGAACCGGTGCCGATCTCCAGCACCCGGTCCCCGGGTTTTACCTCGGCCTGTGCTGCGGCAAGAAGCAGGAATGTGTCGGCCTCGGGCTGGTACACCTGCGCAGGATCGTAAGGCATGACACAAAAATAGGGCGGGAGGGATGAAAAGGGATCGCCCGCACTTCGGACATCTCCCGTTCCACGTACAAAACAATATCATCGGGCAGGTGGAAACGAAGATCAAATGAACAGCATAATAATCAAATGGCTGGTCGATCTTGCACTGGGCATCACCTTTTTTGTTTGTTTTATCACCGGGCTTTTGAAATACACGGTACTGCTGCAGGTAACCGGGCTCAGTGAAGTGCTCCTTCCCTCTGCATTTATCTCAGATCTCCATGACTGGTCCGGTATTGTCCTCGGTCTCCTCGTCTTCCTCCACCTGTACCTGAACCGCCAGTGGATCATCACCATGACGCGGAAAATACTTGCCAATACCCCAAAGGATCCCTGAATGCCGGCATAAAGTCAACCGGTAGTTCGGGAAAACGATGAGGTCTGGAAAAAAACTCTGGTTCGGGGTCCCTGAATTCCGGTGCTCCGCTGTTCCCGGTTCTGTTGTAAAAATTCTGATTTGCGCTTACTGAGCCGGTTCAGTCACGTGCCGGTTTCGTCTCTCTTACGGCGCATTTACGCTTTTTATTACCGGATTTTACCCTCATTTGGAAGCAGTCCTGACTAAAGTTCCGCAGAGATCTACGCTCTTCATTTCCGGGTTACCATAAACCTACCGGTAATTTATACGGGGAAAGATAGCGTTTTGCCTGAAAGTTTACACCCAATAGAGGAAATAGCGGAAGGATAATGCCTGTTTCGGGTTTTTGTCTGAAATTTCGGTAGTGTAAGAACGAATCCTGAATAAATCCTGGGGCTCTGCGAACCATAGTCACTGACCCGCAGCAGGGCTTCCTGCCGGGGAGACAGATCTCATCATCCATGCCTCAAAACTCCAGTCCAAAAGAGAAAAACGTCTCACAAAGGGACCCATTTGCAACAAGTTACATCGGGAAAAAGATGATGGGGAGAGTATCTCACTCGAAATTTGCCATCGTCGCAAAATCTTCCAGATACAGTTCTTCTGGCCGGCTCTGGAGGATTTCACCGGGAAGTGCGTCAATAAGCCGTTCCGCCCATTCGCGGTCAAGGATTCCCGAAGAGCCCCGAAGACCGTTCCGCACCGTCTTTCGCCGGTGGGTGAAAAGGGCCCGCACCACATTTGCATACCGTTTTTTGTCGCTGACCCCGAAGATCGGCGGACGGGGAACAATCTTCACGACCATCGAGTGCACCTGAGGTTTTGGCGAGAAACAGGTGGGCGGGAGCGTGAAGCATCGCTGGACGGTCGCATAGGTCTGGATCATGATCGAAAGCCGACCGCAGTCCTTCGTACCTGCCGGGGCAACCATACGCTCGGCAAACTCCTGCTGGAACATCAGCACCGCCACCGTAAAGCCGATATCGAGAAGCCGAAAGGTAATCTTCGATGAGACTGAGTACGGGAGGTTGGAGACCACCATCTCAAACGGGGGGAGCTCGCACCGGGTCGCGTCCCCGTGCGTTACCGTGAGCGCTCCCTTCTGAATCTCGTCAGAAAAAAGATCGGCAAGCTCTTCACAGAGCTGCCCGTCCAGTTCCACCGCATGGACAATGGCGCCCCGGTCAAGCAGGGCCCGGGTCAGCGCCCCGTTCCCCGGCCCGACCTCAAGGACGATCTTTCCCTTCACGTCCTCAAGATCCGCGATCCGGTTTATCGCGTTTTTGTCGATAAGAAAATGCTGGTCGTGACGGGCTTTCATTTCGTGGTAAAGAGATGGTACTTGACGTCCTTGTCCTGCAGTTCTTCAAGAATCCGCGCCTGGATCATCTTCTCCGGGTGAGGGATCGACTTGATCCGGGTCGAAATATCAGCAAAACTCTCAAAGGGCTTCCTGTTTCGGGACTCGAGAATCTCCCACATCAATTTCTTCCCGATGCCAGGCAGGAGGTGCAGCATGTGGAGTTTGGGCGTGATCGAGATCGCCTTGTTAAAGAACGTGACAAAATCAACTTCCCGCTCTTTGACAACCTGCTCGACCATGAACGGCAGTTCGCCTTTTGCCGTGGGCGTCAAATCGTCGTAGCTGATCCGGCGCTTCACGCGTTCGATCTTGTCTCTCTCGGAGTCGCCGATATAGACCTTATCGTGGAGGTTGATGACGATGCCGGGTTTGGGGATCAGTTCCAGTAACTTGAACTGCTCAAGCCCCATTGCCTGTACAACAGGTTCGCGCTTAAACTGGGGCCGCGGATCGTCGGCATGCCCCTTCATGAGCACATCCAGTACGATCGCGTTGATCTCTTTTTTCTCGGCCTTCATGAGTGAACACCTCTAGAAGTGTGCCATGACAAGGTCGATAATAGAATCAATCTCTGCGGGATCGAGCGTGTACCGCTCTTTCGCAAAGATCGCCCGCACTTCGTCCCGGCTCTTGGGCATGATATTTGCGATACGGTAGGCGATCTCCGGCTTCATCTTCTCGAGCTTGAGAAGCTTGTCCACGAGTTCCTTGGATTTCTCGGGTGTGGTCTTCGCAAGCTGATTGGCATGTTCCATACACCGCCTGAACTCATAGGACATCTCCTTCTCGGCAGCGATCCTCTCTGATTCCACGCCCAAAAGAACCGCGCGGAGTTCAGGGAGCGTAACCTTTTCTTCGCTAAGAATACCCTTCACTTTCATGCCAATCACCTGTCAATCTAGTTTACTTTTGTGCTTTTAGATGTTGCGGTCGTGCAATGACCGTTTTTTCCGCATTGCCGTCTTTAATGGTGAGCATCCATGCCCGCCCGCGTTTGCCAAGAACCGTTCCCGTAAGCCCGTGGAACCGGCGGTGCGGCATACCTTTCTGGACACTGGGGTTCACGACGATGTGAACCTTCTCTCCAACCTCGAACTGCTGGATGACGGAGGTAACCGGCGGCAGCCCGCGTTCTCTCAAATCTTTCTTGAATTTATACCGTGTTTTCTTTCTGGGTCCATTGTGGTGTGCCATTGTTAATCTCCCTCCTTTGGTCCTTCTACTTGCACGACATCAAGACTGGTGACGTGCACCGATCGTTGCAGGATCTCGGCAAGACTCGGGATGGTCCTACCCTGATCGCCGGATATGAGTTCCTTGATGTAGAGGCCGGCTTCGCCCAGGACTTCAAGGACGAACTTTCCGTCCTGCTCCCCCACATACTCAACATCCAGGACTTTACGCTCCCGGATCTTATCTGCTCTCCGGTGGGCGACCCGTACGGGCGTGCGCTGCTGTATTGTGACGCCCTTTAAGGCTTTCAGGGCATTTGCGAGTTCTTCCGCAGATACTAGCCCTTCAACCTCAACCAGGATCCTGTATTTTTTATGCGCTTTACTTGATTTAAGAGTTTCCACATCCGCACGGTCGCTCCAGTGCGAAAGGGCAACCGAAACCCGTCCATCTGCAGTCCGGTTGATCTCCGCTTCAAGGGCAGCAAGGTCCATGGTGCGCTTTCTGGGGGCGATGACTTCAAGGATAAACGGCCTGCCAGTCCCCACACAGCGTGCATCGATATCTTCCCTGCCGGCCCCGTGCAGCACTGCATCCTCCGCGTCGAATGCCTCAATGACCGGCCTGCCGATCAGCTCTTCTACCGAGTCCAGGTACTGCTTGCCGGTATAGTTGCACTTTTCGCAGCCGGCCCCTTTGCAGGCCCGGCAGTTCCAGTGGGTCTGCGGGATACCGCGCTCAAATTTCTGGTACCTGCCATAGAACAGGATCGAACTGATCTGGATATCGACCGTACCGGTCGCCGGGTCGAGCAGGGCGGTGATATCAGGTCTTTTGAAGTCCACGGTCTTTCCAGTGAGCGCCAAAACCGCTTTTCCCACCTCCCGGTTCACCTCGGACTTGAACGGTTCGGGCTCGCCAAGGGAGAGATCGCTCCAGACCATCTCCTCGTTTTCCGCGACCAGCGGCGGGACCCGGCAGCCGACAAGGAATGTCGAGTACTCGAACCCCTCCATCGCAGCAACCACTTTGTGTGCCCATTCGGGCACAGCATCAAAGAAGTTGCCGCAGATCCAGCAGGTGCCCGAGAACCGCTCGTAAGGCTGGTTTAAGGCCAGTGCCCGTGCAATCCTGAGCCCCCGGCCCCGTTCATCATCAGAAAGACCATGCGAGCGCTTGCCAAAGAATCGCCCGAGGCAGTGATCGCAACAGTCCCCATAGGTGAGAATCTTTTCGACCTGTTCGTTTATTTCCATCCGTTTTTCCTCCGATCAATCTCATTTGAGATGACCGTAATCGTGTGATCGGCATGCAGGCAGACCGGCCCGACCGAGTACCGCAGAGCGTCCTTCACGAGAGCCTCCTCGGGGTCTGTAAAGTTCTGGTGATCCGATAGCAGAAATGCATCCGGGACGGCCGGAACCGTGCGGATATCGGTGCCTCTCTCGTCAAGCACCGCAAATGCGTGCTCCGCAAACAGGCGCTCAAGGCCGCCGTTTCTCACGTACACACCGGGGGACGCTTCGCGGAACTCACTTCCGCAGGGAGTGGAAAGCGCCTTTTTGACGAGTGCACCGGCACTCCGTTCATCGGGAGAGAGCGACCGTATCTCGTTCCCCTTGAAATGGAGGGTCTTTGCTGTTTTCGGCCCGCCAAGGAGGACAAGGTAACAGTCCACGTCCCGGCGCAGGTCGTGCGAGAGAAACAGCGATGCGTTCACGCACCGGCAGAGCACATCCATGCGCCCTGCCCCGGGGAGATCGTTTAAGGAAAAATCCCCGTCAGTACGGGCAAGATGCCCGACAATAGCAAACGAGGTCATTTCACTGCATTCCGGAGAAGCGTTTCATCAGGCGCTGCATGTTGAATTTCCCGCCGCCACCTGCACCCCGCAGCCCCTTGAGGGTCTTGTGCATCATCTTGTAGTATTTTAAGAGTTCCCGCACTTCCTCGGGGGTGCCGCCGGCGCCCCGGGCAATCCGCTGCATCCGGGAGCTGTTAATGAGGCCGGGATCGTCAAGTTCCTTTGGCGTCATCGAGTCCATGAGGATCCGGTACCGCACCATCTTGGTGCTCGTGACATCGTAGACCCCCTCGGGAAGCTGCATGTTTCCCATCGGGAGCATGCTCATGATCTGCTTCAAGGGGCCCATCTTGTTGAGGGCTTCGAGCTGCTTGTACATGTCGCGGAGAGTGAAGTGACCCTTCATCATCGCTTCCATGTCCACCTCTTCCGCCATCTGGGCTTCCTGGACTTTCTCATAGAGCGCCTGGAGATCACCCATCCCGAGGAGCCGTGAGATAAAGCCGTTCGCATCGAAGCGTTCGAGATTCTCGATAGTCTCCCCGGCACCGATAAAGACAATACCGCTCTTGGTCTCGGCAACGGCAGAGAGGGCGCCGCCGCCTTTTGCAGTGCCGTCCATCTTGGTGATGATCACGCCGTCTATCCCGATCGCTTCATGGAACCGGCGTGCCTGTTCGCTTGCCTGCTGGCCAAGCGCGGCGTCGATCACGAGCCAGCGGTGGGTGGCTTTGGTGATCGCGTTGAGGTCGATTATCTCCTGGATGAGATCCGGCTCCAGAGCGTGGCGTCCCTGGGTATCGACGATGATCACTTCGAGGTCCTTTATTGCAACAAGTCCCTCTCTGACAATCTTCCTTGCATCGGTAGCCTTCGGGTCGCCGAAGCAGGGGACGTTGATCTTCGCACAGAGCGTCGAGAGCTGGCCGTAGGCACCGGGCCGGAAGGTATCGGCACAGATCACGCCAACCTTCATGCCTTTTTTCTGGAAGTAGCGGGCGATCTTTGCCGTCGTCGTGGTCTTGCCGCTTCCCTGGAGGCCGGCCATCAGGATAACCTGTGGCTCGAGTTTTAAGTCAGCTGTTGCATAGACGAGCCGGACAAGTTCCTGGTAGACGATGCGGAGGACGTGTTCGCGGACATTGGTGTTTTTCGGCAGCTCTTCGTCAAGCGACCGGGTCCGGATCGCCTTCGAGAGATCCATGACGAGTTTGACATTCACATCCGCCGAGATGAGTGCACGCTGGAGGTTTTTGACCAGTTCATCGACTGCAGCGCGGTCGACGACGGCTTTGCCGGCAAGCTTTTTGAGCGCATCCTTGAGCGAGGAGGATAGCGTGTCCATCACGAGAAACCACTCCCAAGAAGTTCCTCAACGACGGCGCCGGGCTCGAATGGCATAATATCCTCGTATGCCTGCCCAGTGCCCAGGAAGAGCAGAGGTTTTCCGATGGTGTGGGCAATCGAGATCGCCGCCCCGCCCCGTGAGTCCATATCAGCCTTGGTGAGAACGATGGCATCGGCCCCTACCGTCCGGTCAAACTCCGCGGCCCGGACGACGGCATCGTTCCCTGCCACCGCTTCGTCAACGTAGATGATGAGATCCGGCTTCATCACACGCCGGATCTTGTCGAGCTGGCTCATAAGATTTGCCTTGGTGTGGAAACGGCCGGCAGTGTCCGCGAGCACCACATCAATCTTGTGGGAGACAGCGTATTGCACAGTATCAAAGAGCACCGCAGAGGGATCGGCGCCGGTCTGGTGCTCTATGATCTTGATGCCGAGCCGTTCAGCATGCACGCCGATCTGCTCGATGGCCCCGGCCCGGTAGGTGTCGCCGGCCCCGATCACAACCGAGAAGCCCTGATTCTTGAGATACGCGCCGATCTTTGCGACAGTCGTAGTCTTGCCGGTCCCGTTTACCCCGGTAAAGAGGATCTTGACCGGCCGGTCATGGCTCCGGATATAGGCGGGAAGGTCAAGACCTTTGCCGAGTACGTTTAAGAGGGCGGTTTTGAGAGCCCTCATAACAAGCGCATCGACCGATTCGCCGATCTTCCGGTGTTTCCCGACAAGGCCGGCTCGGATGTCTGCGATGATCGCATCGGCAACCGGCAGGGCAACGTCGCTTTCGAGCAGTGTCATCTCCAGTTCGTCGAGCGCCTCGGCAACATTTTTCTCAGAGACAATCAGTTCGCGGTCGATGACAAGGATCTTGACTTTTTCCGCAAGCGTCGGGTTCTTTTGCGGGGTTGCGGGAGGAGACAGAGGGGTTTGTTCAGCCGGCGCCGGTGATGCCGCTTCCGCTGCTGCACCGATGCTGCCGGCAAGCCGGTTCCGTGCGGCCTGCAAACGTTCCCTGAGACCCGAAAACATGGACGAGAGTTCTCCGGTTACTCTTCGTCGTTCTCTTCGTCGTCGTGTGCGTGGTTATGATTGTGACCGGCGTGGCTTTCCTGCGCTGCTGCCTGGGAATATCCCTGTTCGAGCCGTTTTGCGATCTCGTTCATCTGGTGTTTAAGTTTCTCCAGTGCCTCGGCGACCTTCTTCTGTGAGGCTTCCATCTCGGTGATCCGGTCCTTGAGGTACCCGACCGCGTCCGGGTTGGTTTTCTCCAGAATCACGTCGGAACCGATATTGAGAAGCACTTTTTCCGGTTCGAGGATCTTTGCCCGTAGGCTTACCCCGGCGCCGATCTGGAGGAGCACAGTGCCATCGTCAGAAGCCACGAGCGCTTCAAGCGCCTCGATCGCGGCAAGCGCCTCCATACGCCCGTTCTCCATAAGTTCGAGCTGGCCGGCAAAGACCTCGGCCTGCTGTCCGTATTCTTTTAAGTAGTACTGGAGTGTTTCAAATTCACGCTGGTCCATAGGTTGTGCTGCTGCCAAGATTTCTGCCTCCCAATATATATCGCGGGTAACTGGCTCTTTCTGATATGTTTGTCCGCAGGGAGCATAAATACATCATTGTAGACAGGCTTTCCGGCTCCCTGTACGATTGATTCTGGATGAATACCTCGTCCATAAGAACCACAATTCTCATCACATATGGGGAGTAACATGCCTGCATGAGCGATCCCAGTACGGGAAAAGCGCAGACCGGATTTTTCCTTCTGGTCTTCTCCATCTCTCTTGCCACATTCATGGCAGGCCTCGATGGCACGATTGTCAATATCGCCCTCCCAACCATCTCGGAGGCATTCCACGTTTCATCGACCACCGTGAGCTGGGTCGCCACCGCTTACCTGCTGGTGATGGCCGGCTGCGTACTGGTCTTCGGGAAGATCTCGGATATCATTGGGTTTAAAAGAGTGTTTCTTGCCGGGTTTGTCATCTTTACGCTCGGTTCGTTTGCCTGCGGGGCCCTGCCGGACCTGCTCAATTCCCTCAACGTGCTGATCGGCGCACGGATGCTCCAGGCGGTCGGCGGCGCGATGATCTCAGCAATCGCCCCGGCTATGGTCACGACCTATATCCCGATGGAACAGAAAGGAAAGGCGATGGGAATCGTGATGACACTCGCGGCTCTCGGGACGGCTCTCGGCCCGACCATCGGAGGCATCCTGACCCAGTACCTCTCGTGGCACTGGATCTTCTTCATCAACGTGCCGGTGGGGATCGGGGCGGTTATCCTCGGCGCAAAGGTGATCCCTGCATCGACAGGCCACGGGACGCTTGCCGGCTTTGACCGGACCGGCGCCATGCTCGTCTTTACGGGACTCGCCTCCCTGCTCTTTGTGGTCTCTGAAGGGGAGAGTATGGGGTGGACGTCCCCGGCCATCCTCGCCCTTGCCCTGCTCGCCATTGTCACGCTGGGCTGGTTTATCCTGCACGAGATCCGGCATACCGACCCGCTCCTCGAAATCCGGCTCTTTAAAAACAAGAATTTCCTTGCCATCAACCTCCTGCTCTCGCTGGTCTTTTTCAGTTTTGCCGGGATCAACTACCTCCTGCCGTTCTACTTAAAATACGTCCGCGCCTGCGACACCTCCACCGCCGGTCTCATCATGACCTCACTTTCAGTCGCGATGATGGCTGCCGGCATCCTTGCCGGTATGCTCTTTAACCGGATAGGTCCAAAGCAGCTCTGCATCGCCGCCGGGGTCATGCTGACTGCCGGGTATTTCCTGATAATAAGGCTCCGTCCTGACACACCGATCCCGTACGTGGTGCTCTGCCTTGCGCTCATCGGCTTTGGCCTCGGCCTTATCATCACGCCTGCTTCGAACATGATCATGAACTCGGTGGCAAAGACAAAGCAGGGCATGATATCGAGCCTCACGGCTCTCGAACGGTTCGTACCTCTTACCCTCGGGATCGCGATGTTCAACCTGATCTTTTTGTGGGGGGTCAGCACGATTGCGGCAAACCACGCTGTGACCTCCGAGTCGCCCGTCAATTTGCAGCTGCCGGTGATTTCGGCAGGCTTTGACCTTGCGTTCCTCGGGTCGTTCATCCTTGGAATCGTCATTCTTATTCTTGCACTGGTAATCCGGCAGGAGATCCACCCGGATTACAAGGATGATACCGGAGGGAACCGGCCGGGAATGATCTGAAAACGGGGATTCCTACGACCGTTTGTGCAGGTCAGGCACCTGCGTGGCGAGCACATTTACCTTATCAAAACCGATGAGCAGGCGGGAGGACAATATCGGTTGTCCCTGTGTGTTGGTGGCTGCTGGGACAGGGATAACCGGTGGAAGACCCAACCGGCTTTCCTTTCACCCCACCGGCAGCGGCATCTTCGTCGCTTCCATATTCTGTTCCATCTCGAGGATATCAGCTAAATGAGCCTTTGTCGAAGGCCCTTTGGGCACCGCCTTGCAGCCGGTCGCCCTGCTTGTGGATTCATCGTAGGTCCCAATCTCCCGGGCGAGTACAATCGCATCCGCTTTGTCGAAGCCGATGAGCGGGCGGTAGACCGGGATCGTGGCCGCATCGGAAAGGACAACAAGGTTGTCGAGGGTCTGGCTTGCGACCTGCCCGAGTGACTCACCGCTCACGATCCCCTTTGCCCCAACCTCCTGTGCGACCTTCTCGGCAATCCGGTACATCCTGCGCTTGCAGAAGATGCAGGTGTACTTCTCCTGCCGGTTCCTGATCAGTTCCTTTTTCGCCGCTGCAAGGTACGGGTCGTGGATCACCCGGATCTGGATATCCGGCTGGTACTGGCGCAGCACCTCCACCACCCGCTCAGCCCGGGCAAGCACCGTCTCGTCAAGGAAGGTGTCGAGCGCAACAAAGATCGGGACGATTTTGCAGCCCCGCTTCATCATCATCCACGCCGCGACGGGAGAGTCAATGCCTCCCGAAACGAGCGCAACGAGAGTCCCCTCGACCCCGAGCGGGAGGCCTCCGACGCCTTTTATCACGGTGTCGTAGAGGTAGCACTCGTCCTGCCGGATCTCCACGTGGATCTCCTTGTCGGGAGCGGCAAGGTTCACTTTCAGGTGCGGGAACGCCCTCCTCACGAGATCGCCCAATTCGATTGCCTTGTCATTCGAGGAAAAGCCGTGCTTTCCCACCCGTTTTATCCGCAGGGCAAATGTCTTTACCGTGGGAAGGCCGTGGGTCTGGCCGTATTCGATGAGCGCAGTTTCGAGAGGTACTTCGTGGGGCACATGCTCAACCTCCGAGAACGAGACGATCCCGAAGACGTGCCGGAGTTTTGCGGGGTCAACATCGCCGTTGAGCCAGATCCTGCCCCGCTCGCTCTGGATCTTCAACTCCGGCATCAGCTGCCGGATGTTGTTCATCAGGACACGTTCCCACTGCCGGCGCACCGGATCCGATTTCAAAAATATCTCCGAATACCTGACCAGCCATTTCTTCGACATTAAATTTCACCTTGTTTTACCGGTAACCGGCCTGTTTTTTGTCTTTGCCGTTTTCCGGACTCGTTCAACTTCTTCTTTTCCCTCGATACGCAGGAGATAGGTCCCGTGGCAGGGCTTTGTGTAGGGAAACGTGATCTTCGTCCCCTCTTCGATCCCAAGCACAATTGGAGGGAGACCTATGATGTACTCGTCGAAGAGCTTGTAGCCCGGTTCCACGTACCAGACTTCGGCGTAGTTCTTCTCCACGTACTCCCGGCACTCCTTAAAAGAAGCGCCCAGCGGGAGGATCTTCTCGTACTTCAGGTTCTCGATACAGCCCATCCAAGCACCTTGTTGATCTTCGCCTTGAGCTGCGCCGGGTTGTGCACCGCTTTTTCTGTGATTGTCTCGCAGGGGAAATTGATCTCCGCTGCGAGCGGTTCGGGGTCTTTCCCGAAGACGACAACAATAAACCGGCTCCCCGTGAGCAGGTGGCGCAGGGTCGCCGCATACGCAATGGCCGCGTCGTTATGCGCAAAAACGATGCAGAGTGTGCAGTCCCGTTTTTTCTCGACGATCTCCGCGATGCACATCTCCAGCACGAGCGTCTTTGTGATGTAGACACCTTTCGGGTCCGAGACTTTCAGGAGGCCGAGCACCGAGGGGTTCCCGGTGACGAGTACGTCCGCACCCCGGTCGCGGAGGCCGGATGTAACGTAGAGTGCAAGCGCCTGCTGCACCGGCACCTCCGGGCAGCCGAGCACGATAATGGCCTTTTCTGGCAGTGCCACCGGATCGGTCACGGGTTCTGCCTCCCGACAAGGGTGCTGATTGCATCGCTCGTGATAAGCCCGATCACGTGCTGATCGGAATCGACGACCGGGAGCGCCGAGATCGAATGGGCCTCCATCTTCTGGGCCGCATCCTCCACAGGCTCGTTCTCGGTGGTCGTGACCACGTCCCGGCTCATGATCTCGTCGAGCCAGAGGAAGTTGGACGCGACCGCCTTTGCGATATCCCACGAGGTCACAATCCCCACCAGTTCGCCGCCGTTTGCGGCAAGCACCGGCAGGTGGTTGACACCGCACCGGATCATCCTCCGTGCGGCGACCGCGATCGTGGTACCTTCCTCGATACATTCGACGTCTCGGGCCATCACGTCACCGACGACCGTGTGCGACAGGAACTTGGTGATCAGGTAATTGAGCTGTCCTGATTCGAGCAGGAACGCGTCGTGGCCGTAGTTGGAGCGGATCTCGCAGTAGTGCACCTCGCGCTCGTTTGCGGTCAGCGCCGTTACGATCTCCTGCGACTGGTAGGGCGGGTAGAGCCAGTCCGAAGAGACGGAGATGACAAAGAACGACGCTTTTGCCGGGGCAAGCCCGGTCGAGAGCGACCCTTCTTTTGTCAGGTCGAAGTAATCGATCGCTTTCGTGATGTAGAGGTACGAGTTTGCATCGAACCTTTTCGTGAAGGTATCTCCTTGGTGGTGGAGGTAACTCTCGATGGCAAACTCTGTCGAGAAATCAAATCCGACCTTATCCTTTCCTTGGAGCGCCCTCCCGAACTTCGTATGCATCGATTCATCAGAGAGGTACGTGATGTGGCCGACCATCCGGGCGAGTGCGAGGCCGTGCGTGGGAAGCCGTTTCCCGTAGTAGTCGCCTTTGTTCCAGTCAGGATCGGAGATGATCGCTTTCCTGCCGACCTCGTTAAAGGCGATCTGCTGGGGTGTCGAGTAGCCGGTCGTGGCGATCACGATCGCCTTTTTTATCATGTTCGGGTACGAGACCGACCACTGGAGTGCCTGCATCCCTCCCATCGATCCGCCGGCAACCGCGTAGAGTTCGGGAATGCCGAGATGATCGAGAAGAAGTTTCTGGGCATTGACCATGTCGGGGACAGTAACAACCGGAAAAGTCGCGCCATAGGGTTTGCCGGTATCAGGGTTTATGGAGGACGGGCCGGTCGAGCCCTTACACCCCCCGAGAACATTACTACAGATCACAAAATAGCGATCCGTATCAAATGCCTTACCGGGCCCGACAACCGTGTCCCACCAGCCGGGTTTGTCGTCCCCTTCGTGGAACCCGGCAATGTGGGCGTCGCCCGACAGGGCATGGCAGATAAGGATCGCGTTGCTCTTCTCTTTGTTTAATTTGCCATAGGTCTCGCAGGCGATCGTCACCTGATGAAGAACCGCACCGCTCTCTAAGGTGAGGGGACCGGGAAGGTCCACCAGTTCTGTCCTGACGATGCCTAGCGAGCCTCGGAGCATACTCATACTCTAGACTTGGGCTAGGGCCTGATTAAGATCTTCGATGATATCTTCAATGTCCTCTGTTCCTATAGAGAGCCTGACAAAGTCGGGGGTAACACCGGTCTTAGCCTGTTCCTCAACGGTGAGCTGCTGGTGGGTGGTGCTTGCCGGGTGGATCACAAGGCTCTTTGAGTCGCCGATATTTGCAAGGTCGCTGAAGAGCTTCAAGGAGTCGATGAACTTCCTGCTTGCCGTTTCTCCACCCTTGATGCCGACGCCGACAAGCGGCCCAAAGCCGCCATGGAGGTACTTCTGGGCCAGTTTGTGGTTAGGGTCATCCGACAGGCCCGGATACGTTACCCACGCGACCTTCGGGTGTTTCTTGAGGAACTGTGCAACAGCAAGTGCATTCTCTGAGTGCCGGGGCACCCGCAGGTGGAGGGTTTCAAGGCCGATCAGGAACTGCCACGCGTTGAATGGGCTTAAGACGGCGCCGGTATCCCTCATGAGTGAGACCCGGATCTTGAAGACGAACGCCACGTTCCCGAGGCCGGGGAAGTTCCCGAATGCATCCCAGTATTTCAGGCCGTGATAGCCGGGATCGGGCTCGGTGAACTCGGGGAACTTGCCATTGTTCCAGGCAAACTTCCCGGAATCGACAATAATGCCCCCGATGGAAGTCCCGTGTCCTCCGATATATTTCGTCGCCGAGTGGACGATGATGTCGACACCATGGTCAAACGGCCTGACAAGGCCGATACCGGTCGTGTTGTCAACGACAAACGGAATGCCGTTGTCATGGGCGATCTTTGCGATTGCGTCGAAATCGGGAGTGTCCAGTTTCGGGTTCCCTACGGTCTCGGCGTAGATGGCCCGGGTCTTGCCGGTGATCGCCTTTTCGAACTCCCCGGGTTTCTGCGAGTTCACGAATATGACGTGACGTCCCAGTTTCGGGAAGGTGTAGTGGAACAGTTCGTATGTGCCGCCATAAAGGTTGTCGGCCGATACGATCTCATCGCCCGGGCGCGTGATATTGAGGAGGGCGTAGGTGATCGCAGCCTGCCCGGATGCCGTCGCAATAGCCCCGCTGCCGCCTTCAATGGCTGTAATGCGCTTCTCGAATACATCCGTTGTCGGGTTCATGAGCCGGGTATAGATGTTCCCGAGTTCTTTCAGGCCAAAGAGGTTAGCCCCGTGCTCGGTGTTTCTGAATACATATGAGGTCGTCTGGTAGATCGGGACGGCACGCGACCCGGTTGTCGGGTCGGGGACCTGTCCGGCATGCAGGGCTACGGTGCCCAGTCTGAACTTTTTCTCAGTCATGGTAATTCTCCTGTTTTTTGTTTGTTTTTTTAGTTCTGGTCAGTTTGGTCGTCTGGCGTTTCTTTTCTTACAATGGATGCGGACTACACTTATCTGGCCGCTTTATCCACAGGAATCTGGTATTTCTCTGCAATTTCCGTAAACGCCTCCGCAAGGTAGTGGATCTTGTCCCAGGTCAGGCCGTAGGTGTTGAGTTTCCACGTCCGGGTCGCACCCGCGAATTCACCGACGATACCGCGTTTGGTCAGTTCGTCGGAGAAATAGAAGCCGCGACGCTTGTGGGTCTGTGCCACGACATCGAAGCTTCCGGTCGTGTCGATCTTGGTGAGCGAGTGCTTTCGTGGGTACTCGGAGAGCACCTTGCTCCCGTTGATCCGGAGCAGGGTGTCGATGAAGTAATTGGACTTCTTGACCTCTTCGTCCCAATGGAGCACCCGTTCTTTTACCGTGGGGAACGATGCCATCATCGACAGCAGGGTCCCGCCCATCAGCGTGCACCCGAGCAGTTCCACCTCCTTGATACCGAATTTGCGTTTGGTAAGGTCCCCGACCATTGCCGTGGTCCGGAGAGTTTTTGGGGCATATTCCTCGCGTATCGCAAGGACCCCGGACGGCGCCACCGATGCCATACTCTTGTGTCCGGAGCCGACGACAAAGTCAGCCCCGATCTTCTTGCCGTCGACCGGCTGGACACCGACCGTATAGGCACCGTTGTAGAGGAAGGGGATGTCGTACTGGTGGGCGACTTTCCCGATCCCGGTAATTTCGTGCTCGTTTGCATACTGGTAATCGAAGTGATCGATCATGACAAGCACCGGTAGTTTGCCGGTCTCGGCCTTGACATCCTCGATCTTCTGGGCGGTTGCGTCCGCGGTCACGATGTGCTTATCGTTTAGCGGGACTTCCCTGACCTGGCCGCCGGCATTTTCCACGGCGAGAAACTCCGTGTAGTGGGCAAGGGCCGAGACAATGACGCTGTCACCTTTGTTGACGAGCGTGTTTGCGACGGCCTGGAACCCGCGCCGGGCACCGGGGACGACCCGGGCCTGGTCCATGTTGAGCCATTTCGCGAGTTCGGTATGAAACTCGTCGATGCCGGGCCTTGAGATCTTGTCGAGACGGAACGGCTTGCGGCAGAAATCACAGGTGGAGTATCCGTCACCATACGATATGAGCGCCTTTCGTGCCTCCGCAGTCAACCGTCCCGCCGCCTGGATGGGGTGGATGTTGATATATTGTTCTTCGCGGGAACGGACATCGAGGGTCCCTGCGATCTTCGTTACCTTTGGGGTTCCGGTACCGGCCTCGAGGTCTGCAATGATGGCCTTGAGGTCTGAGACCTTTTTCGTGAACGCTGCCTCCTGCTCGGCGTTTAAACCGGTAGGAAGAGAGTCACGGAAGATCCCCCGGATCTCTTCAAGTTCGAAGAGTGCTTCAAATGTTTTCTGTACTCTGATACTCATGGGAACACCACGAAGCCAAGACCTGGAATCGAACCGGGATACACTGATCTGCAGTCAGTCGCGTAGCCTTTCCGCCATCCTGGCATTGTTCTCATTCACGATTGTGAATCTGACCATACTAGATAACAATCGTGAATATTTATACATTCTCTAATCGGCGGGTTTTTCCTGATCCAAATCTCCGTCGTAAACTGGTGTTTTTACCCGGAATATGTATGCCGGATAGAGATAATGCACGCGTGTGAATCATTCGCACCAGTAATCGGAATAAGGAATCTCTGGAATATTATATGTATCGCAAAAATACGATCTGCATCCCGGTCTTTTGCCGGGACGCAAAGGAGGTCTCCTGCCAGCAAAAATGATCACCTCCATACCTGCGGTTGCGGGTGGAAGGTGCCAGGGGAAAGGGCGTACCTCATATATCCTCGGGAATGTACCGTGGGTGTTCTTGTAAGGTACTGCCATCACATAGTCATAGCCCGGCCGGCCATGGCGGGACAACAGGAGTGTCCGAATCTGGCGAGCGTGCCGGTTATACTCTGTCTGTGCCGGTTGGTGCCGGAAACGGCCGAAAAGAGGAGTAATATCCCTCCAGGGATGCCCGAAGAGACGATGGCCTCTGCGGTACCCCGGTCGTTTCGTTCCGGCAGGTGTCCCTCGTGTGACTTTTCCACTAGGGTGGATGCCGTCAGGATCAGGGTAAGTACCCCGATGATGATGGTGAAAGTTGCGAGGTTTCTTCGTTGTGGTGCCATATTTTGTATTTCTTGTTCACGAAGGTGAACGGATATACTCTGGCGTGTTTTTATATGAACCCTGTAATGCCGTCAATTGTTGCTGCATCCCGTCAGAAAAGCACACATCGTCGGTAACTTCCTCCCTTATTACCCCGTGTAAGGCCGGATCTTCTGATATCTTCTCCTCTTCCCTTGGACAGATGAGGGCAGTAACCCCGGCTGTGGTGGCACTCCTCTCATATATACCGGTATTTTGCGGCAGATCGTGCCGCAGAGGTACTATTATTACTTATTACTACGCCACATTATGGAATTAACAATTGTGAACGGCTGTCGAATCATTCTTCGTGGTTCAGCCATGTGCGGATGCATACCGTTACAGGAAATTCTCCATGATCTCCGTTCTCTACGTAGACGACGATTCGGCTCTGCTGGATATCGGGAAGATTTTTCTTGAGAAAATGGGCAATTTCTCGGTCGAGACCTGCACGTCCGCACCCGAGGCGCTCAAACGTCTGGAACAGACGGCCTACAATGCCGTGCTCTCGGATTACGATATGCCGGTGATGAACGGTATAGAGTTCTTAAAGGCAGTTCGGGTGCAGTACCCCGCACTCCCTTTTATTATTTTTACCGGGCGGGGACGGGAGGACGTCGTGGTCGAGGCGATAAATAACGGCGTAGACTTCTACCTCCAGAAGGGGGGCGAACTAAAATCCCAGTTTGCCGAGCTGTCCCACAAACTCCGTATCGCGGTAGAACGCCGGCAATCCGGGGAGCGGATCCGGCACCTGGCCCGGCTGTATGCCGTGCTCTCCAGAACGAACGAAGCCGCTGTCAATCTCCGGAACATGAATGAGCTGCTCACGGAAGCATGCCGGATCGCGGTCACGGAAGGCGGGTTTATGATGGCATGGTGCGGGATGATCCGAAGGAACCGCACCCGTTTTGAAGCAGTCGCTCACTGCAGCTGCGCTGATACAGCGTCGGGTACGGCTGCCGAACCCGGGACCGATCTCCCGCTGGACATGGTTCCCACAAGTATGGCCATAAGAGAGAACCGGTATTATATCTGCGCCGATAACCGGACGGATTCCTGTGTCGCCCCGTGGAGGAACCAATTGCTCGCTTGTGGGTACCGTTCCAGTGCCGCATTCCCGATATGGATTGGCGATCATGTGATCGGTGTGATGACATTCCATGCTGCAGAGCCCAACTTCTTTTCCGAGGAGGAGGTCCAGCTCCTCGTGGAACTGACCGATAATCTCTCGTTTGCCCTTGAGATGATGGAGCAGGAAAAGAAACGTGAGGAGGTCGAGGAACTGCTCGGGATCACCCAGTTTGCCATAGATCGCGCTGTCGATGCTGCGTATCTTGTCAACAAGGACGGGCGGTTTTTGTATGTCAATACCAAAACGACCCGGGTTTTCGGTTACTCATATGATGAAATGCTCTCGATGAAACTCTCTGATATCGACAACCGTTTCCAGCCGCCGAAGTCAGGTTCATGGAAGGATCACCTCAACGATATCAGGACAAAAGGTGCGATGATTTTTGAGACCGGGCAGAAACGAAAAGACGGGGTGTTTGTTTTGGTACAGATCACCGCCCACCATCTGAATTATGCCGGAAAAGAGTATATCTGGGCGTTCCTGCGGGAGACCCCAAAAAAAGATATTTACTGATCCTTTTTGAGCCGGGCAAGGATTTTTGCCGTAGTCTCGAACCGGGGTTTTTCTTCCCTTTGCACGGTCTGGTAAAACTCGCAGTTGAGGCAGTTGCCGATCTTTGCGGCATAGGTTCCCTGCACTTTTCCCCCGCACATCGTGCCGCTGATCGCCCAGCAGGCACGGCCGGCATTTTTGCCGCTGTTGACGCCATCGGTCTGCGTCTCTGTCGATGCAGGGCATATGCCCAGCTCGGCGACCTTTGCCCCCCCGGGCTCACGCCCGCATTTCTTGAATTCCCAGCAGTTCTGTTTTGCCATGAATGGATCCTCCCTTACACCGTGGTCCGTGCATATCCAACCCGGGGAATCCGGTAAGGTGCGGAATACTTCATCGTGCCGCATCAAATACCTGACCTCCTCCCGGGTGCACGGTCGTTGTGGTTGCGGAACCGGTGGCATGCTCCTTGTTACCTGCATTATATGCCCGGTTTTTTCCGGGCAATCCTTACAAAGCCAGAACCCGGAATCGAACCGGGATACGCTGATCTGCAGTCAGCCGCGTAGCCTTTCCGCCATCCTGGCACCGGTTGTTCACTATTGTGACATCGACATACCAGTGTAGGTACGGGAATTATTTAAGAGATTATTTTTCGGCAAGATTTTCCTTTGGAACCGGCGGGGATTGGATCCAAGGGTGCGACAGACAACGGGACAGATCTCCCTGCCCAGCCACAGGATCAGAGATCCCGCTGGGGGGTGAGATCGCAACCTGTGCAGGGCAGGCACATGGTATGAGCCATGCGGACGTCCAGACCGTGACGTTCGAGCGCCGCCCGGTTGATCCGGGTCAGTTTTATGAGCCGGTAGGAGGAGGGGCGCTCGACCCGGATCTCTCCTTTTCTGAGCGGGTGCGGGGAGATCGGGCGCAGGTTGGGGATCACGCCCATCGCGGTGAGGGCCTCGACACCCTGCTCCACGCACTCGTCGGTTTCCCCAAGCCCGATGATGAAGTTCGAGGAGACCTTGTTTTTCCCAAAGACTTCGACGGCCACCCTGAGCGCATCAAGGATCCCGTCAAGGGAGAGGTTCGGGCAGACGCGGGAGAAGATCTCCCTGTCCATGGTTTCCACGTTGTACTTGATCTCAGTCGCACCTGCATCGCGGAGCTCGCGGGTGGAGGTCGCGGTCGGGTAGATGGACACGCCGATCGGCAGATCGAAACGACTGGCGAGGTGGCGAACGATCTGTGTCATGTACGCCGCCTCTTTTTCTGGGGATTCTGCTACGCCGCTTGTCAGGGAGATGGCCGAGATCTTCCCCCGGGCCGTTGCGGCTTCAACGAGCGTTGTGATCTCGTCAATGGTTTTTACCCTCCCGTGTAGAATCGGGACCGGGCAGAACTTGCAGTCAAAGATACATTGTTCGCTCACTGTGATGTAGGCCTGTTCCGGGCAATGGCAGAGTGGAAGTTCGAGCTGGCCGTACGCGATGATCCGGCCCTCTTTCTGGATCGCGACCCCGTCCCGCCAAGGGATCACCTTAAGCGGCGAATCCTTTTTTATCGAGAGCCGGACACGGCGGGTGCCTGACCGTACGAAAAACGAACTGCCCCCGGCTCCCGGTCCTGCGGTCGCCGTTGTTTTCATTTCGGCAGGCAGGAGCGTGGTGTCGATATCTGCGCTCCCGATGCTGATCAACAGCGCCTTTGTTTCGGCAGTAAGTCCCTGTTCCATTTCAGATCCTCCAACAGGTGTCAAAAACGATTACCTCCACGGAACTATGCGTGGATTTCAGGCAAAGCCAAGGCCCGGATTCGAACCGGGTTGTAGCTGATCTGCAGTCAGCCGCGTAGCCACTCCGCCACCTTGGCAGGGATGTTCACCGTTGTGATATCGCATATTTCCGTTAACCGGATGGTTATTAATATCCTGATTTCAGGGCATTTTTTGCCGCAAAAATTTGTATGGCTGACCGGGTCCGGACATCATTGCCGGACAGCATCTGCTATCTTTCGGGGTGTTTTTACTGGTAAAATTACCGCATGACATCATGTTCCCCGCATAGCAGCATTTTCCGCAATCTCCCTGGATTGGGATTATAGCGTCAAATTTTGCTCATATAAAACCTATTTAAAAATCGTATAATGAATAAGCCAGTTGTGGCAGGGTCAATCTCTGTCCGCGAAGGAAACAAAAATGACGTCAATGAAGTCAGAAGGTACGAAACAGAGTGGTGGTTGTCGTGCGACGGCCATGATGACTGCATCAAAGTGTATGGACATGCGGATGGAGAAAGCGCTCTGCGATTTCCAGGCCGTAATGTCACAATGCATGGCGCAGTGCATGACCGCTCACTCGATGAAATCCATGCCGATGAATGCATCCATGATGGAATCCATGAACGATCTCATGACAATGATGACCCGATGCATGGACGCAAAAAACATGGACGCACCTATGATGAAATCCATGAAGAGTCTCATGATGATGATGACCCGATGCATGGATTCGAAATGCATGGATTCCTCCATGATGAAGTTGATGAGCGATCTCCAGATGATGATCTCCTGTCACATGGACGCACTGTGCATGGACGAGAAGTGCATGGGTTCAATGTGCATGGATTCGAAATGCATGGATGCACCCATGATGAAATCCATGAGTGATCTTCAGATGATGCTCATGAAATGCATGGCGCAATGCATGGAGACCGAGTGCAAGGTGGTTCCGGGCATGATGTCTGCCTGCACGGAATCCCGCATGAAGACGGCCCTGTGCGATCTCCAGATGATGATCCCCCGGTGCATGTCCGAATGCATGAATGTCCAGTGCACCGGCCATAAGATGCCGATGAACTAACGCCCCGGTCCACACGAACAGATACTTGAATAAAACCGCTCTTTGCCGGGAACGGGGTTTTGGGAACACCGCCCCAGTCCCGGTCCAACCGGTTTACTGGTTGGGTCTTCTCTCGTTTTCCGGTTGTGGGAGAATCCCCTGGTGATCGATCGCATGACGGGAGGTTATTTTAGTACACTGATTACGAGCTGGATTTCACTGCGGTGAGAGGCACGGCACTTGCCGCATTTCGAGAGAAATCCGTAATTTTGTGATGAGTGTTGCTCAATTATCAGCGTATAAATCTGTTTTTTGCAATGTATATGCAGGTGAATCCAGTGGGAAAGATACGCAACATTGCAATTTACGGAAAAGGAGGTATTGGTAAATCTACGACGTCATCGAACCTTTCAGCAGCACTCTCTGAAAGCGGTCTCCGCGTTATGCAGATCGGCTGCGACCCAAAGAGCGACTCGACCAACAACCTTCGGGGAGGTGCATCGATACCGTCAGTTCTTGATGCACTCAGAAGCGGGAAAAACGTCGCGACAAAAGATATCATCCACGAGGGTTTCAACGGCATCCTCTGCGTGGAAGCCGGGGGCCCTGAACCGGGTGTCGGCTGCGCAGGCAGGGGTATCATCACTGCGATCGAACTTCTCCGGCAGCGCAAGGTCTTTGAGGAGTACTCACCGGATATCGTCCTTTACGATGTTCTGGGCGATGTGGTCTGCGGAGGATTCTCAACTCCGATCCGTGAAGGCGTGGCCGAGCAGGTCTATACCGTGGTCTCTTCGGATTTCATGGCAATCTACGCGGCAAACAATCTCTTTAAGGGGATCACGAAGTACGCCAACAACGGGGGGGCCCTGTTCTCGGGGATCATCGCGAATTCCATGAACCAGCCGGTCCAGAAAGAGATCATCAACGATTTCGCGAAACACACAAAAACAACGGTGGCAGGCTATGTCCCACGCTCGCTTGACGTCACCCGGAGCGAACTCCGTGGTCAGACGGTCATCGAACACGACCCGGAATCAGAGCAGGCGGATGTCTACCGGAAACTGGCTAAGGCGATAGTTAAGAACAATAAAAAGTATGTTCCGTCTCCCCTGGAATCAGAGGGCCTCAAGAAATGGGCGGAGAGCTGGTCGGATAAATTACTGGAGCAACGGGATCTGCAAAAGAAGAATGCCTGCGAGCTCCAGTGCGTAATTCCCGGGGCGGAAGGACTTTCGTAACGTGAGCTGTGCTGTCGCTGATATACCGGGCTGTCCGCGATGATCGGGCATGTGGCGGTTTCCTGCCGCGTGTCCCTGTTTTTTCAGCGGTTTTTGCCCGGGGCATATAAAATTTGCAAACTATGACAAAGTTATTGCTGGGTCCATCATGGTTGCTGTCGTCGTTATCATACGAATGTACTTTTTTGACCGGATCCAGAAGTACAGCCTGCGGTGGCAGAACCCATGATTGCCGAGGTGTATACCCTCATATAGTCTCGTTTCAGAAAAGGTAGGTAATAACCTCACTATTGTGAATAAACGGATCCAGGTGTGAATCAAAAACGAATGTTATAGGAGGTGGATGATGGAGGAGCAAGCAGTTTTTTTCCGGAAAACGGAAACATACCGGATCATAATCGATGCACACGGGGTCGGCCACATACGGATCATAAAACGGATGAATTTCCGGACGATCCTCAATCTTTTCAAGGAGCTCTACCTTGAGATCCGCAAGGACCCGACGAAAAACCCCCATATTGTCATCCACCTCTCCCAGTCCCTCTGTGACGAGATGTCTGACAACCTCAGGGAATTTTTATTGTTCTGTTCCACGTGCCTTGACGGGAAGTTTGAGCTCGCCGTCGTGGAATAAATGGTTTATTCGGGAAAATTTTTCAGGTCATCACCTGCATGGTGAATGCCTATCAGGATAGTCCATTCTTTTTCCTGTTCCTACGAGCATACCGCTGATTGTTTAGGATCTTGCAGCATTTGTACCCATATTTCACGTATATTCATCCATACCTCGGTTTGGTTCTGTTAACTTGTTGAGGGATAGTATATTTTTTCAGGTATGGGAAAATTGATTATCTCCCAACAAGTTAACAGAGCCCGAAACTGCATACCGGTTTTCCTGATGCAAACACCGGCCAGGGTCGCGACAGTAACAGTGATTGCAATAGACCGTGGCCCTGTCTATGAAGAGTCGCTGGAATAAACGGTTTCTACGGATACATTTCCGGGAGATCGACCGTAATGACACATGTACTGCTGGGAAGAGCCGGAATATGAATCACCCCAATAGAGCAAAAAAATCCGCTTCACACTGGTTACCCGGAAGTGGCGGCAATTCTTTTTAAAAAATTATTCATATGTAATTAGTTCACCCACATGTTTCCCTGCCGGCCGAATCGTGTACCAGCCGGGCACCGGGCTCTTTTACGGCGGTAGTCGCAATCGCAGTTACGAAGGATCAGTGCAGGAAAGATACCCAGGCACCAGCGTCCGATAGAATAAAAAAAAACGATGGGATGATACGGGGCCGGGCCAAAAAGCGGAGGCGCGGGACGGGCGCGAATAAAAGCCCGTGGCCTCCCCTCCCTCAAATTACCCCTTTCGGTGTCCGGTATTTTTTTGAAATCTAGTACTTTGGCCCGTTTCCTCCATGAGCTCGAATTATCCGGAACTCCTTGTGCACTTTTTCGATCTCGGCAGAGATGCCGGAAGAGACCAGCGGGCTGCGCTTTTTGGTGACCAGGAAAAACGCTCCGCCAATGATGAGATAGCCGACAAAGATAAAGATGAACCAGCTGTAGGGGGCGCCTGACGTTGCGTTCGAATAGATGCTTCCCACAATGGCTGCCGCCAGCAGGAGAACCGTAACCGCCGCAAGGGCGATATCGGGGCGCTTGAGCTCTTTTTCTCTGAGCAGGTACAGCGGTGCGGCTATGGCAATCAGTGCATATGCAAGGACAAAACCATAGGTCCCTATCGTGCCTACCCACCCGTATATGTCAAACAGTCCGCCACCGTATACAATGAGAATCAACGGGATTACGGCTGCGACGATGACCGAAGCGGTGATGGCAATATGCGGGGTCCTGTTCGTCTCATGTGTGTTGCCCACCCTGTTGTCCACTACGCCGTGTTGTCCCATCAGGTACAGAACCCGCGACCCAGCGTTGACGCATGCCATAAAGCAGGCCCAGAAACTGATAAGCGCACCAAGTGAGATCAGCGGGCCAAAGGCAGCAATCCCATTTGAGTTGGCGATGTCGGTCAGTGGCGCAGCAGCACTGTTCAGTGCCGTGGCACTTCCCTGGAAACTGAATACCTCGATATAGGAGAGAAGGATAAAGAAGACACCGACAATGGCCGTGCTCGAGATTACGGCCCGTGGGATCGTCTTTAAGGGATCCTTCGCCTCATGCCCCAGAGAGGTTGCACTCTCAAAGCCGCAGAAGGAGAAGAATGCAAGCACAAGGCCAATTCCCCAGCTTGAAAGCGATACTCCCTGCAGGGAGGTCTGGGCGGGGTCGATGGTAAAGCCGTGATTGACGAGGACAACAATAGCAAGGAGCGTTATCAGCGTCATCGAGATTATTTCGCACGTAAGCATCAGGCGGGCAGAGAGCTTAATGTCCTTTACGGCGATATACCAGGCAATCGCTGCACCGATAATCCCCAGAATAATCGCCTGAATGATCGGGGGGAAGGCAGCGCCGGAATAGCCGATTAGTACATTTGCGTAATTGATATACCCGCACAGTACTGCACTTGCCGTCAGCAGGTATGCAATTACCAGGCCCCAGCCGGTGATCACCCCTGCATCGGTGCCCAGTCCTTTGATGATAAAGGAGTACAGGTTTCCGGGCGTGGCAGAACGCTTTGTGAACTGGTTGACGCTAAAGGACACAAGGAGGAAGACCACCAGTCCGATAGCGTATGCAAGCCAGGTTCCGTTACCGGCAAATCCGAATACCAGCGGGATAACGAGGGCCGGCGTCGCGCTGGGCGCGATAGCGGCAATGGACTGGCCCAGTACCTCAAAAGAGGACAGGTACGATTTTCTCAGTCCGTTTTGTTTGTTGTTCTCTGCAGTTGTAGTATCACTCATTACGATTCTCCGTTGTTTGATGATCTTGGACATTCCCACGATTCGGGAGAGGGGCACAGGTGCAGTTCTCAAGGGAAAACCCGAGAAAGCGGTGACCGGTTATCCAAATCCCGGAAGGTAATCTGGCGGGTATTTTAATAATAACTGATAAATTCGCAATATTTGGGGAGATAATACGAAATTTGGTAACATATGGGCAAATTTTTCCGACATACTCTTGTTTCCCTGCAGTGGGACTGGTTCCTTTGGGGAAGGGTACTCGAGTGAATACCTGATAGGATACATGTACTAAAAAAAACGGAAAACAGCGGTCACACCTTCCCCGTTATGGCCCCTTAATCGTAGTACCAAAGAGTGTGCAGGCAGGTTTTTGTCTGCTCCCGGATCTCCTGCAGGAGTACGGCCGCTTGGCGTGTGGGCAGGGTACATTCGTGCATCAAAAGGGTACCGGCGCTCAAGAGCCGGCACCTGACATGGGTACTCGGTTATGGCAACGATCGTGTACTCTGCTTACCCAGCCTTTTTTTGAAGCCCCGGTACGAATTGGGAGCGTACCCGAGCGAGCGGTAGAACGGGACTGCATCGGTACGCTCCTGTTCGGATACAAAAATGATGTAATTGCAGTTGCGCGAAACCGCATATGCCTCGATCTCGCGCATCAGTGCAGAACCTATCCCCTGCTCCCGGAATTCGCGGTCAACGATCACGTCCTCGATGACCATGAACGGCCGGCACTCACCGTAGAGCTCCTCGCAGATGATCCCCATCAGGGACCCGGTGATCTCCTCGTCAACGTCTGCAACCAGGAAGATATAATCCGGATCTTCCTTGAGCCGGGCAAATGTTTCCTCCATCCGCACAAGGGAGGACTCCTCGTTCCAGAACTGCACGTACAACCGGGCAAGGGCTGGAATGTCCTCTTTTTTGAGTCTCCTGATCTTCATGAGCCGTGTTCCTGAACTGTGTGGGACACTCCGGGCGAGGCACCAGAGAAAACCGCCATTGTGCGGTTACACCACACCCTTTTCCCGCAGTGCATCGTGGAGCAGGGAATTCCCGTCGCAGAGGTAGCAGTGATTCCGGGTTCCCGCAGGCACGCCGTGATCGAGAACGATCTGGGCAGCCTCGCGGTTTGTCTGTGCATACCATTCCGCAAACGGGGTCCGGTGACCGGCAAGTTTCGACCCGGGATTGGGAGACCACACGAAGGGGATGACATTTGCGCCCAGTTCCGATATCGCGTTCACTCCTGCAAGAAACGTCTCTTTTGGCTCCAGGCCCATGACAAAGATCGTATAGACGTTGCCTTCCCCGAAAGTCTCGACCGCCTTTTTTATGCCAGCCACGAATTCATCGTGGGAAGTACTCGCCGCTTTCCCCGGGCAGATCGCCTCGTAATATTTTTTGTCCCAGACCTCCATGGCAAAACAGAGCGACCCGATGCCGGTCTCGTAGTACTGGTGGATTGTATCTCCTTTTGCCGGCGAGGGCAGAAGGGTTCCCGGGACCGTGTCAAATCCCGTGTGCTCCCGGATCGAGGCAAGGATCTCCGAGACGATTGCCACCTCCCGCTGCGGCGAGATGCACCCCCCGGTGAGGTTCACGTGGTTTACGTCCCCTTCCGCCCACGCGGCTTTCACGACCTCTCCGACGTCAACCGGGTCCTTCTTTCTCATGACCGAGTCGTATACCTTGGAGGTGGAGACCAGGTTACAGAATGCGCACTGCTGGTTTTTTGCAAAGTGGGAGCAGTAGTTCTGGTAGCAGAAGAAGAGGCAGTCCTTCCCGCCGATCTGGCCGACTTTTATCATGTCGTTGCCGGTTGTGGTTTTTTCATCGTAATAACGGGGCCGCCTGATCCAGTGTACCTCGCAGAGCGGCTGTTCGTTCTTGTACAGCTGCAGCCTGTTGTCGGCAGACACCACGTGGTACTGCGACTGCGAATTCAGGCGGTACTGCACCACGGTCCCGTCAGGAAGGCAGAAGTCATCGGGCAGCTTCTGCTGGATGTGGTTTTCAAAATCCCAGCCAAAGAGGCCGTGGTTTTGCTCCTTGTAGAGAGTTCCGACCTCCGCGACGCTCTCCGGGTCGGACCGTATCCCCTCGGTGACAAGCGCTGCCTTTAGTAAAAGGTAATCTTCCATTGCATGGCCCTCGCAGGGTAAGATCTCTGGAAACGGAGGGAATAATATCATGGGATCCGGGCAATTCTTGCCCGTAGTTTCCGACTTTGCGCATGCTCCTCCAAACACCAGTTGGTTAGTTCCCCCGGTCCCTGTAATCAGTATATTGCAGAGGGATACAGACAGGAATGCACAGTTCGTGGTACGGAAAAAGAGGTCGGGATAATTTCCTGATGATTCAGGATCAGAATGGAGCGACCGAAATGGCTCTATTGTGTTGTTTGGCATATTTAAACAGTAAATATTACTGAGTTACGACGAAATTTTCTATTTTTTTTAGTCCAGGCAACATATCAGAACCTTTTCTAGAGATATTCATTATTCCATGCTGACAAAATTTGCCGGTATCGTACGGAAAACGTACGAATTTATCGCATTTTTACTTGTTGCTTATGATATATGTGGTTTAGGAGGAATGATATGTCCGGGACGGCGGAGATCGGGTGCTTGTCTGCACGGCCTGCTTCACCCCGATGCTCACCTGAATTCCGGATCTACCTTCAAGGAGCAGACTACCAAAAACGCTCTCGAAAATGATGGTAACAGCAATCTCCTGTACTGGGTCATGTTCCATCGTGATCATAATGCACATATTATTGACAGGGAATATTTTTGGAATCCTTTCAAGGGGAAAATCCGTCATTAAGGAAAAATGCCGACAAAAAAGAACAAAACCCGGATCATAAACCAACCGAGGCGATAGTCATTACCGAGAAGAAATTTAACCTAGGCACACTTGCCCTGCATGCGGGGCAGGTCCCGGACCCGACAACCGGGTCACGTGCAGTTCCGATTTACCAGACAACCTCGTATGTGTTCAGGAACACAAAGCACGCAGAAGACCTGTGCGCCCTGAGGGAATTCGGCAACATCTATACCCGCGGCGAGAACCCGACAACCGATGTGTTCGAGAACAGGATTGCCGCTATTGAGGGGGGAACGGGAGCACTTGCCACGGCATCGGGCCAGGCCGCGATCACCTATGCACTCCTTACCATCACCCGGTACGGGGACGAGATCGTCTCTGCCGACAACCTGTACGGGGGCACGTACGAACTGTTCCACTACACGTTCCCGAAGTTCGGGAGGCATGTAGTGTTCGTGGACTCCTCAAAGCCCGAGGCGTTCAGGAAGGCAATTACCCCAAAGACCCGTGCCATCTACGCTGAGACCGTGGGCAACCCGAAGCTTGACACCCCTGACTTTGAAGCGATTGCAAAGATCGCCCATGAGCACGGTATCCCGGTGGTCGTGGATAACACCACCGGTATCGGCCTCGTCCGCCCGTTCGAGCACGGTGTCGATATTATCGTCCATTCTACCACGAAGTACATCGGCGGCCACGGAAACTCCATTGGCGGTGTGATCGTTGACTCGGGCAGGTTTGCCTGGAACAACGGCAAGTTCCCCGAGTTCACCGAGCCCGACCCGAGCTACCACGGCCTCACGTGGTGGGAAATGTTCGGTAACTTCCCGTGCCTTGGAAACGCTGCGTTCATTTTCAGGACGCGGCTCTCCATCTTCATGGACACAGGAGCCGTCCTGAGTCCGTTCAACGCCTGGCTCTTCCTCCTTGGCCTTGAAACCTTGCACCTGCGGGTCCCCCGCCACTCGGTGAATGCGCTCGCAGTTGCACAGTATCTCAAAGGTCACCCGAAGGTCGCATGGGTAACTTACCCGGGCCTGCCGGATGATGCAAACCACGAACGTGCAGTGAAATATCTCAAGGGCGGCTTTGGACCCATCGTGGGTGTCGGCATCAAGGGAGGGGAGGTGGCGAGCAGGAAATTTATCGACAGTCTCAAGCTTTTTTCCAACCTCGCAAACATCGGAGACTCAAAGAGCCTTGTGATCCACCCGGCAACCACAACCCATCAGCAGCTCACTACCGAAGAACAGGCAAAGACCGGAGTAACTCCTGACTATGTCAGACTTGCTGTCGGAACCGAGGATATCGAAGATATCATCGACGATCTTAATCAGGCTCTTGCCCACGTATAGGGTGTGAGTTTGCGCCGAGGTTCGCTTGGGCATCGTCAGGAAAGAGTACGCGAGACCTTAAAAGAAGCTCTTGCCCAAGTCTTCTGGAGGGAACATATATTTTTCGACGTAGTATTTGTCATAACTCCCGAAGTCTTGACAGAGCATTTCAACGACTATTTTTTACGGCATTGAATTTACTAACAAGTGTTAGAAATAAAAAAAAAGTTCGCGAAGTTTATGGAGCGTTCCGGAAAAAGTGCCTTCCGGCAGCAGACATTCACCCGGTTTCGCAGCCCCCCATAATTCTATCCCCGTATAGCCCCCCATTTCCAAAGATACGCCCATTTTGAGCCCCATATAATGCCCTTTGCATCCCCGTATTCGCGTTCCGGCAGCGATCATTTTTGGGATCATAAAATTGCCCATCAGGTATGAGAATTGCCACTACAACCCCGTTATCGAGTCCATTTTAATTTGTCCGTTTTCGAAAATAAGCCCGATTTGAGGAGATCCTGAAACGGAGCCCTGTACGGGCTTCTTTTGAGGGAGTCGGGGGGTAATCGGGGCTCATATTGAGCCCGGATTGGGTCGGATGGACTGGTGGGATGTGGGGGAAAATACGCCTTGAACAGGGTTTCCGGTCTGGGAGTGTCAGGAGCCCACTCCCTTCCCGGTCGAGCTGCCGCTGCGGTGCATGAAACTCTTTTCGTTTGCCGGGATACCGTGCTCGATCCCTTCATGGGCAGCGGGAGCACGCGTGTTGCTGCTTGCGCAGTACAACCGCAAAGCGATCAGGATCGAGATCGCTCCGCATTACGGTGAGATAGCGATGCAACGGATCGCGGATGATGGGTGGCAGGAATAAGGGAATAGGAAAGTTGCGCCGGCACATACCGGCACGCCCATTAAATTTCTTTTAGTCCGGAACTGTTGTTCACCATTTTAAAAATAATTTGTTTAATGGACAGATGGCCGGGTTTAACCATACCGTTTGTAAAAAAGGATTCTGAATTCAAGTTGCCTTCTTTAAAGCGGCCCGGTGAATTTTGTAATAATGTCTTCCATAAGCACGATACCGCCACGGTACCCGACATACGAGTGATCGATAATCATCCGGTCGTTTATCGGGAACGAGACACTGAGATGGAGTGCATCATTGAACTCATCGGTAATGTACTTCTCAAGAGAACTCGCGAGCAGGACCAGATAACTCCTGCCCTTTAACAGCTGCCGGATCTTGTGAGTGTCCGACTCAAAGAAAACCTCGGGTTTCACCACGCAGTCGATGTTCTCCGAAAGCTCACGCAGGATCTCCGGGCGCTTTTCTTCCGGGGGATTATCCGTGATAATCGTAATGTCGGGCAGGTAACCCACCTCGTTTGCGATATATTTCGTGACGCCGACGGCCGTAGCGCTGTCAGCGACCACGGCGGTATAGGAATGAGGCATCCCGATAATCAGGGTGTCTCCGAAATACTCCACGTTGCGGTATGCCCTGCGTTCTTCAGCTGCGACAATAGCCTTTACTTTTTTCTCCGGAATGCCAAGTTTTTCAGCCACGATGCCAAGCAAGGCTGTTGTCTGCTGGGGTTCGACGGGCACGCTCGGGAAGGTGACGTACGGCGTCCCGAACTTCTCCTCGAGCCTTTGGGCTACGCTGTGGCCAAGCCAGGGATTGAGAACGAGGTTTAACTCGGCGGCAGGGATCCTTTTTAATTTTTCCGGGCCGTCAAATTCGGTAAAGATAATGTTTGCCTCGACGCCTATCTTGGCAAAGGTGTTTTTGAGTGTCTCCAGATCCCCTTTCCAGAACACATGCTGGAACGGTACGACACCAAGAATGTTGATGGTGCGCTTCTTCTTTTTTATGGGCACCAGGTACTGGTCGATCACGGCATTCAGGAATAATTCGTACCCCTTGTACGTATTCCCGGAAAATCCCGGCGCATTCACGTAAATGATAGGTATCCGGTTCTTTGTCTCCGCTTTGAATTTTCTGACAACGGACTCTACATCGTCCCCGATAAGTGATGGTACGCAGCCGGTTATTACTACGTACAGGCTGCCCTCCATCAGTTCGGTGGTGGATTTGATGAGTTTTTGCAGCCGGTCCTCTCCACCGAAGATAACATGCTGCTCTACAAGGGAAGTGCAGGGTGTGCCGGTGCCGCCCTGCACGCCCGGTGCGCATTCGCCAGATGTGTAGAACTGGCCGAAGAGCTGGGCGACCCCGCAGCCCCCGCCGGAATGCAGGATAGGTACAGCTCCGTACACACCCAGCGTCGATGCATAGGCGCCAGCAAGCGAACACGAGTACCGGGGTGCCTCCTTTATATCAGCAATATCGTCGAATGACGATTCATTGTCCACTCCAGTTTCTGCCATTTCTCTCCTCCCCTTTTAGACTGCATCCTTTTCCAGGTAGTAAAGCGGGTCGGACTGCTTGAAGTACCAGTCCTTGTACCCGTACTGGGTCTTTTCCAGCATCGTTTTCTGCCAGGAGATACTTTTCATTCCCTGAAGCAGGAAGCTGCCGTAGGCAACGGCTCCTGCATATGCGGTCTGCTGGCTCCACTTGAGATTATCGCACCGCACTGCATGGGTACGGGTAGCACCTTTGTTCCGCTTGTATGCACTCCCCTGGAACGGGCAGGTAAGAGTGATATCCGGGTTTAACATTCTCGTGATATGTGCCTGTTCTGCAGCTTGGAAGGTATTGACCAGTATGTTGAAATCACCGACTTGGTCAACGACTTTTTCCAGGTCTTCCAGGATCAGGTTGTCATAATCCTGGGACAGGGCTGCTGATGACTTAATGCCCAGTTCATCGAAGTACGGCAGCTGCGACAGTAACCGGCCCTGGCCGAGAGCACCAAGCATCTCGATCTTTTTGCCGTTGCCCTTGATGTTTCCGAGTTCTTTTCGGATAGCATCCATACGGGGGCCCCATTTCCTGCGTTCCTCCTCGATGACCGTCTCGGCCTCCCGTTCTTTTCCGGTGTACTCCCCGATCTTACGGAGCCATTCGTCCGTATTCTGGAATCCGACCGGAGACGGGTACATGAAATAGGGTACTCCGTATTCCTGCTCCAGGCCCCGGGAGATATAGTCCGTATAGGATGCGCAGAGTGGTGCAGTCACAGCTGCCTCGGAAAGCTCTTCCAGTTGCTGCACGGTGGCAAACTCCGGGACAAAATTTGGCCGTAGTCCCATTCTTTTTAAAATACTGGTCATCTCCACGCGGTCCTGCCAAGTGTAGGAGAGCATGCTTGCGATGTTGACCAGGTCATCCTGTTTCTTTTCAGGCTTTTTGACCAGGTACTTCAGTACCCCGTGCCAGAATGCATCGTAACCTGTTTGTACCAGCTTCGAACGGATGCCTTCACAGTGGACCGGTACAATCTTTGCCTTGATGTGAGGCTGCATAGCGCTGACAGCGCCCTCAATGTCTTCTCCGATAATACCGGATGCACAGGAGGTGAGCACAAAGATTGCCCGGGGCTTATACCGTTCTTCGGCCACTCGTATGGCTTTTTTGAGTTTGTCGCCGGCACCGTAGACGATGTCCTTCTCGGTAATTCCCGTTGTCAGCCAGTGGAGGTCAAAGGGAGGCCTGCCAGCTGCTGTGGGTATATTCCGGAATAACTCCCTGTACCCAAGAGCTGACGCCGAGCAGCCTACCGGCGCATGGAATATGAGTACTGCGTCCCTTATTGTGCTTATACGGATGGCGAGGTAAAAATTGAGGGTACAACCTGCAGACTGCTGGAATTTTCGCTCGCTCAATTTGAGATTACCGGCTTTCGCATCTTTAATCAGCTGGGTGACCGGCCCATAGTATACGTTAATACCGTTGGCCCTCTGCTCCCGGTTGGGACAGGTCTTCTCTTTTAAATTCAGTTTTTTGTCACAGATGTGGACGTCATCCTTTGAGTTCATACTGGTCCTCCTTTTTTTGCTTTGGCAGTCGAAATTATTCGGGTGCCTTTGGCCAAATTGCGGTATACATTAAGCCTGTTCTGATGCGTTATTCCCATTTTTATCGAGAGGTGGTGATAAATAAACAATGAAAAAAGCAAGAATGAGTCACTATCTTCGGTTAATGGAATGTATCGGCAATATTGATTATTTTTAAAACCAATAATCGGGTTTTGACAGGTTGACGAGACCTCATGGAAAAAATTCAATAAAATATGAATTTTTACGATTTAATAACTGGGAAAAATGATTCTGTTAACTTGTTGAGGGAGGGTATATTTTTTCAGGCATGAAAAAATTGATTATCTCCCAACAAGATAACAGAGCCAGGCAAAACACGTTCCCGATGCCGACCTCTTCGCCGTGACCCTCCAGTGCAACGAACCAGATGATACGCTCTGGTTGTTCAGTGTCGCAAGCGACCGGATCACGATCTCTTCCTACCAGGATGACACGGTAAAAAAACGAGTCGATGCGTGGGCAAAAACGGTACCAGCACTGCAATAAACCTTCCCCTATCGGCAGGTACCCTACCTTTTTCTAGGTCCAGGTGGAGCCAACAATCCCGATTGCCGGATCGCACATCCTTGTGCGGTTCCCTTAAAAAGCCTGCTCACACCATCAGTGGCGGGTATCGGCATGCGCATCAAACGCTGGCACATAAGGTTTGATATCCAGAAGCGGAGTGCCATCAAGGATGTCCACGTCCTCGATCGTGATCACACAGCCGTCGACGTTCACGAGCCGGACGACCGAGAGGCCGATCGCGTTCGGGCGTTTCGCCGACCGGGTCGCAAAAATGCCGCGGGGAACGGGATCGAGGAAGGGGGTGACCGTCAGGCTGTACCCCGTAGATCGGTGAAGAGCGTAGAGCAGGATGATATGCGAGAAACCGCCAAGATCCGCTAAGCCCCCGACAAGATCGCTCCTGATCTCGACGCTTCCCCGGACACCCCGGGCTCCGACAGGCTGAAGGGGCATATCGGTGACATCGGTAAACGGAGAATGGATCGTACCGATCGATGTATAAGTGAAGGCCGTGTCCTGGTCAGGTGCAGCATGCATGGATCAGTATCGGTGCAATCAGGTAAAAAACCGGTGTCTTCGGCAGTTTTCGTACATGCAGTAAAAATGCGCGGAGAGAATGCACGACTTATGTTTGTATGATTGTGGTGCATATAAAATGGAGGGTGCCCCGGCAGGCAAATACGGGTAATATTTGTCTTAAATATGTATTGTGTCAAAATTTGCCGACATTTTGCATATGAGTGGTGCTTGCTGAAGGGGGGATAAGAAGCGAAAGACTTAACAATTGTGATTTCTCACTTAGTTATGGTGATTCCACTATGAGGGATCGTCTTTGTTGTAAACACAAACGTAACTGACAACCCGTTTGCTCGGCTCGGGCACCTGCCCCCGTCGGCAAAACTCGTATATAAAGTGCTGGAAACAAGCGGACAGCTGACGCAGAAGGATCTCATCCGCGAGACCTCGCTGCCGTCCCGGACTGTCCGGTATGCATTAAACAGGCTCAAGGCAGAGAAGTTCTTAATCGAACACTACTACTTCATCGATGCCCGACAGAGCCTGTACGGCCTGAACAACGCAAAGCCGCAGGAAGAGGTGGTCGCTGCATGATGCGGCCCATGATGCACACTCCCGGCACGCACCCCTATTAATCCCCCTTCAGGAGCCGTCAACCCTTCACCTCCTGTCGTTTTTTTCCGGCTTTTCGCTGTTAATCCTATTTTTTTGGTCGGTCCTTTCCGCACGTATTCGTGCCTCTTCTGTGAGTCCTGGTCTCGTAAGAGCCGGGTGATGTAAAACAATATAAAAAAAGAGATCAGATCCCGTCGAGGGCATATGCAAGATCGGCGATGAGATCCTCAGGATCCTCAAGGCCGACCGAGAGCCGGAAGATCCCGTCGCCGGCAAAGGCCCGGTAGGACTGCTCCTGGGCCGGTGTCATCCTAAAGGAGGTCCGGAGCATCTCCGATGTCGGGAGGTAGAAGACAAGGCTCCGCTGGTGGCCGAGCGAGACTGCATAGAGGATGACCGAGAGCCGGTCGGCGATGATCTTTGCCGCACGGGCACCGTCACTGATCTGGAAGGTCACCATGCCGGAGAAGTTGGTCAGCTGCTTTTGTGCGAGTTCGTGCTGGGGGTGCGAGGGGAGCCCGGGGTAGATGACCCGGATCACCTTCGGATGCGATTCAAGGAAACGGGCGACGGCAAGGGCCCCTTCCTCATGGGCCTTCATCCGGAGCGGGAGGGTTGTTGCGCCCCGCTGGATAAGCCACGCGTTGAACGGGCTTAAGATCCCGCCGGTCCTGATGGCGACGTCTTTTTTTATCCGTGCCATGTCCTGTGCTGTTCCAAGGATGACCCCGCCGATCGCGTCCCCGTGGCCGCAGATATACTAGGTCAGGGAATGGATCACGAAATCAGCACCGAGCCGGATCGGATGGACCCCGATGGGGGAGGAAAAAGTGGCATCCACGGCAAACCGGGCCCCGTGGTCGTGGGCAATTTGGCTCACCACCTCAATATCGGTGAGGCGGAGGATCGGGTTTGAAGGCGACTCGGCGTAGACGAGTTTTGTATTGGGCCGGATCGCGTCTGCTACGTTCTGCGGGTCCGACATATTGACATTGGTCACCGCGATACCGAGCCGGGGGATGAGTTCGTTTGTCATCTCGGCCGTTGCCGCATAGGAGACATCGCTGATGACGAGATGATCACCGGCTTTCAGGGTGTAGAGGAACAGTGCTGTAACGGCGGCCATCCCGCTCCCGAACGCGATGGCAGATTCCGATTCTTCGAGTGCGGCAAGCTTGTGCTCCAGCTGGTCGACTGTGGGGTTCTTTCACCGGGTATAGAGATACGGGGTCGCATCCCCGAAGTCTTCTGCCGAGAACGAGGTGCCGGCATCGGCGACAAAGGCAGTCGACATAACTATCGATGGAGCCGCGGCGCCGGTGACCGGGTCCGGGAACTCCCCGGCGTGGATGGCGGTAGTGCGGATCCCCCGCACGGGCTGGTGGTTTTCTGTCATGGTATCGCACCGGTCCCGCCGGGCCGGGAAACGGGAAGGCGGGATTTAATCGATTTTCCGGTGAGATTGGAGGGATAGGGGGATATTACCGGGGCACGGGGCAATTCTTGCCGCATCCGGGACGTGCCCGGGGTGTGTCGCAGGATGCACCGTTATGGAAACGGACGTAACCTCTTTCAGGCTTCCCCAGCCCGACAGGAGAGTCCCCTCACAACGGCTTATCCGTGACCGGGACCCCGGCCGCCGCCATCCGCTCGCGGATCAGGTCGGCAACCTCGAACTGTTTCTTCGCCCGCAGCTCTGCCCGGATATCCTGCAGGACACTCAAAGGTGCACTGGTCTCGCGCAGGAAATTGATACCGAGGATCTCCCCGTACTCCCGCAGCGCCTCAAAGTCGCCGCTTCCCGCAAGTTTCTGGATGGCGGCAATGGCCATGGGCGTGTTGAGATCGGCCTCCATCGCGTCGGCAAACGCCTTTCGTCCCTCCGCGTCGGGCCCCTTATTTTTCGTAGCAATCGCCCGGATATGGTCGAGCCCTTTTGCCGCGTTAAGAAATCCTTCATCAGTCGCCTGGAGTGGGGACCGGTAGTGGGAGAGCAGGATACAGTAGCGCAGGACGTCCCTGTTCCACGTTTTTAACGCATCCCGTATCGTTATGAAGTTCCCGAGAGACTTTGACATCTTCTCACCTTTTACCGTCAGGAAACCTGTGTGCAGCCAGTATCTCACCATCGGGTGCTTCCCTTCGAGCGACTCCATCTGCGCGATCTCTGCCTCGTGGTGCGGGAAGATCAGGTCGAGGCCCCCGCCATGCATGTCGTACTGCTGGCCAAAATACTTCTCCGAGATCGCCGTGTCCTCGATATGCCATCCGGGCCGTCCCCTGCCCCATGGCGAGTCCCAGGTGTACTCCCCGAACTCGCCCAGTTTCCAGAGCGCAAAATCAAGCGGATTGTGCTTTGTCGCATCGGTGACCCGGCTGACCCGTTTTGCCCGCTCCTGGCCCGACAGTTCCCCGTTATGGTTGAACGTGTCGAGGTTGAAGTAAACCCCGGTCTCCGTGACGTATGCCGCGTTCCGGTCGACCAGCCGTTGTACCTGGCCGATAATCTCGGGAATGTGGGTCGTTGCCCGGGCATAGTAACTGACCGCATCGATCCCAAGGGAATGCATATCCCGCAGGTATTCGGTCTCGAACTTACGGGCAAGCTCGCTCTGGGAGACGCCTTCTTCTTTGGCGCGGTTGATGATCTTGTCGTCCACATCGGTGATGTTCTGGAGATAGAACACTTCTTTTCCGGTCCACCGGAGGTACTTTGCAAGGACGTCAAAGACGACGTAGGTCCGGGCATGCCCCAGGTGCGAATAATCGTAGACCGTCGGGCCGCAGACAAAGAGTGCGACCCGGTCAGGGTGAAGCGTCACCAGCGGTTCAACGGTTCGTGATAATGTGCTGTACAGTTTCATGGCAGTGATCCTCGTTATTCTGGACGCCGGCGGAGGGAGTCGAACCCCCAGACATTCGCTCTGCAGGCGAAGGCATTTGCCGCTCTGCCACACCGGCCCTTATCTCTTTTGGTTTTTGGATCACTGTTCTGGTCCCGCGATGCTGCCGGGCACCCGACATTCACGGTTTTTGATCTCTCATCCCTGTTTACCTCCTCATCGTCTGTCTCCATTAATGTTGGGGTAGGTTCCTCTTACAACGGTAGCTCTCATGGTTATTCTCCTGTCAGATGGCATCAAATGCCTGCCCGAGATCCGCGATGAGATCTTCGGTGTTCTCAATACCTGCCGAGACCCGGATGAGCGAGTCTTTCACGCCCACCTTCTCCCGCTCCTTTTTTGGGACCGAGGCATGGGTCATCGTCGCCGGGTGCTCGATGAGCGATTCAACTCCCCCGAGGCTCTCGGCAAGGGCAAACAGCCGTAGGGCCCGGAGGAACTTTTGTGCCGCCGGTTTTCCCCCCTTGATCTCAAAGGAGATCATGCCGGAGAACCCGTCCATCTGCTTTTTTGCGAGAGCATGCTGGGGATGGGAGCGAAGCCCCGGGTAATAAACCGCGCTAACCTTCTCATGGTCTTCGAAGTACCGGGCGAGGGTGAGGGCATTTTTCTGGTGCCGCTCCATCCGCAGGGCAAGCGTCTTGATGCCCCGGGCGACAAGAAAGCTGTCGAACGGCGAGAGGATCGCTCCTGCAGCGTTCTGGTTGTACCGTATCTTCTGGTACAGGGCTTCATCGGAGAGCATGACAGCCCCGCCCACGGAGTCGGAATGTCCGTTGATGTACTTGGTCGTGCTGTGGACGACGATATCGGCACCGAGCGCGAGCGGGTGCTGGAAATACGGGCTGGCAAACGTATTGTCGACGATAACCGGTATATCCTTCTCATGGGCGACTTTCGCGATCCCGCGGATGTCGCAGAGCCGGATTAAGGGGTTTGTCGGGGTCTCCAGCCAGACAAACCGGGTGTTCTTGCGCAGGGCGGATGCGACATTCTCTGTGTCCCGTGCGTCGACGTAGGAGAATTTTATTCCGAAATTTTCCTGGAACACATGATTGAAGAGCCTTCTTGTACCCCCGTAGATGTCGTCGAACGCGACCACGTGTGCGTCCTTTTTTAAGAGGGTTAAGGCCACCGTGGTCTCCGCGCCGAGCCCGGACGAGAAGGCAAGCCCATATTTGGCGCCCTCGATGGCCGAGAGTTTCTTCTCAAGTGCTCCCCGTGTCGGGTTCCCGCTCCGGGAATACTCGTAGCCTCCCGTCGGTTGTGCGACATTCCTGCGGGCAAACGTGGACGCGAGGTGGATGGGGACGACGACATCCCCGGACCCGCCTGCGGAAAGGACCGGTTCCTCCCCGGCATGCACTGCTGCGGTTTCGAACTTCATTTCAGATCACGTCCGCAAAGCCGTTTGTCTTCAGCCATTCGTCGTTAAAGATCGTGGTGAGGTAATTGCGGCCGGTGTCCGGCAGCAGTACGACCAGCAGGTCGTCTTTCCTGAGGTCTTTTGCCACCTGTGCAGCGGCAAAGACCGATGCTCCCGCCGTCCCTCCGACAAGGATGCCTTCTTCCCGCGCCAGTCTGCGTGTCATCCTGAACGCATCCGCATCGTTGACGACGATAATATCGTCTACAACCTTGAGATCGACAGTCGACGGGATAAAGTCCTCCCCGGTCCCCTCAACCTTGTACGGGTGGGATTCAGGCGGGGTCCCGTAGAACACATGGTGGTAGATTGATCCCTCGGGATCGACCCCGATGATCTTGATATCCGGGTTCTTTGCTTTGAGGTACCGTGCGGTGCCGGAGATTGTCCCCCCGGTCCCAATCCCGGCGACGAAGTGCGTGATCTCCCCGTCCGTGTCCTTCCAGATTTCAGGGCCGGTCGTGGCGAAGTGGGCGGCGGGGTTGTTCGGGTTTGCGAACTGGTTGGGGACAAAGGCCCCCGGCGTCTCGCGTGCGACTTTTTCTGCCACCTTGTAATAGCTCCGCTCGTCTTCGGGTGGCACGTTCGTCGGCGTGCGTATCACGTCTGCCCCATAGGCTTTCAGGAGAAATTCCTTGTCCTTGCTCATCTTTTCGGGCATCGTAAAGACCATCCGGTACCCCCGCGAGGCGGCAAATATCGCAAGGCCCACACCGGTGTTACCCGACGTTGGCTCGACTACGGTTCCGCCCGCCTGGATCTGCCCTTCTTTTTCGGCCGCAAGAAGCATCGCCTTTGCGATCCGGTCCTTGGCGCTTCCTCCCGGGTTGAAACCCTCCGCCTTTGCAAGGACGAGAGGTTGTGTCCCGGGATTGAGCACGCGGTGCAGCTGGATGAGGGGAGTGTTGCCGATGGTATCGATGATATTTTCATAGAATCTCGTGAGAGATCATCTCCTTTTTAGGTCAGATTTTTTATCGGGTGGTACGATGGAACGCCGGTATCAATGGCAGGGCGTCATGGTCAGGAAAGACCCGCGAAATACCTGAAATGCCGGCAGCAGAATTATGGTATCAGCAGCGACACGGGAAAAAAATACTTTCAAAAGAGGGAAAAACCTGTTTTGGCACCTGATGGAACATACCAGACTGCCGCATACGCCGCATTTCCGTGGTCTGTGACTTGGTGTCCATTTCTGGTGTCTCCGTGATCGGTATGTGTCGATTTTTTAATACTCGTGCGTGACAAGATTACCTGTTATCCCATAAAACCGTTCAGGTAGCGGTAAAATCTGCCCGGACTTTTTTTTTCAGGGGCAGATCCCGTCCGGGGCACCCGGCAGGATATTCCATAAGTTCCAAGGGGCCCGGAGAAAAAATTACAGGGACCGATCCCTTGCCAGCTGAGCCGCAGCCGATGCAAAGGCGATCTGGTTCTGGACCTGGATACCATCCGAGAAGGATTCCAGGGATTCCGGGACGGATTTTCCCGGGCACTGGAACCCGAGCTCCGTGCATGTGGGGAGGAAATGCCAGTACAGGACGTTCTGCCTGAACCGGGCTGAGTCCCGGAAAAACCCGAACCCGTTTGTCCCGCTGGTCACAGCTGTTCCGCCTCCTTTGCCGTATATTCCTGAAAGACAGGATTTGACGAATAATCATAGAAGTGCATGAGGGAGCAGACGGCGTTCATGTGGGCACGGGTCCGTTCGAGCCGGTTGATCATCTGGCAGGTATCCAGGTACAGTTCTGTCAGATCCTCCTTGGTGCCATACGATGCGTCCTCCTGAAGGTTCGCTGCATGCTGGAAGAAGAACCGGTCGTGCAGGTGCAGGTGGTTCCTCGCAGCAGCAAGAACACTGTCAAGTTCGTCAATATCGGTGACGATAGTGGACAGGTTGGCGAGAATCTTCTGCCGGTATTCCCGGCGGTTCTCGCGGTCTATGGTAGTCTGCATGGTTAGTATAAAGTCAACTCATATGCATATAAAGCATAATTTTGAGGCAAAAATGGGGCATTATTATTACCTATAATAATAAAATATCCTGTAATTCTTCAGGAACGTGGGGACAATAGCCAGTATACTCACCGACAATAACACCCCTCGCTCTCCGGCTGGTATATAGTACAGGAGCGGCTTTTTTTGCCGAATGATATCATTTCTGTAATAACCCGGTCCCTTCCGCCGCATTAAACTGGTTCTTTTACCTGTTCGGGCCACTTTTGCGGATTTCTCCACCGATAAATAGCAAACAGGCCGATAAAGGTAGTGAGGATTTTGAAAAAGCCCCAAAAAATCTCCGGGCATACGTCCGCTCTGTCTGGAAATGACCCGTGCGGGGAAGATTCGCAGGGAGCACATCAGAATCGTCTGCCGTGAACCAGTCTCTGGCACGGCATTGGAATTACACCAAGGAGTTGGAATACATGGCAAAAGCATATCTGAAAATTGATATCGAAACGGGAAAAGAGAATGAAGCAAAAACTGCACTGAAAAAGATCAGCGGAATAAAAAATGCAGACTTTGTAACAGGAGCACATGATCTTCTGGCAACGGTTGAAGGCAAGAATTATGAAGAGATCGTGACAAAAACCCTGCCGGAAATACGGAAGGTCAAGGGAATAAAAAAGACGACAACAGACTTTGTGTTTGAATGGGCCTGATCGCCCGGACCATTTTTTCGGGAACATTAAAAAGCGCCCTTACCTCCCCAATAAAGCACCACTGGAGACCAGGGCCCGTATCAATAACCGGCTTTACCCGGGATTATGGAACGATGCGGACAAGTGTCAGAATCCCCGTCACCTTTTTTTGTCAGCCTCTTAACCTGGAGTAGAAAACCGGACAACAACGCGGAGCCAAGCGCCTTTCCCACCCCCGGTCCCGGGATACACCAGCGTCTTTTGCAGGTTTCTGCCGGGCTATCCCCGAGTGGATACCAGGATATGCAGAAACTATATGTGTCGACACCAATGACATAATAGTGCGATTCACAATTGTGAATACGGTGCATAACGGGGGAAGCGGGTGAAGCTTGTATCACTTATCTCGGGTGGGATCGACTCACCGGTTGCAACCTACCTCATGATCCAGCGCGGTGTCGAGATCGTGGCGCTCCATATGGACAACCGCCCGTTCACCGACGATAAAAATCTGAACAAGGCCATGGACCTTGTCCGCCACCTCCGGGACCTGACCGGGAGCCCGATAAAGACATATGTTGTCCCCCACGGTCCCAATCACATCGCTTTTGCCCGGAACTGCCAGCGTCACCTGCATTGCCTGTTCTGTCGGAGGATGATGTACCGGATCGCGGCAAGGGTTGTGGAAAAAGAGGGGGCCGACGGAATCCTGACCGGGGAATCGCTCGGGCAGGTGGCAAGCCAGACCCTCCAGAACATTATGGTCGAGAACCAGGCCACAAAGGTGCCAATCATCCGCCCGCTCATCAGTTTTGACAAAGTCGAGATCATCGATATCGCCCGGAAGATCGGCACCTATGAGATCTCCACGCTCCCGGGCCTCTGCTGCACTATCGTGCCCAAGAAACCTTCAACAGCAGCCCGGGCCGCAGACATCCTTTGTGAGGAACAGAAGATAGATATCGACGCACTCATCGAAAAATCTCTGGAAGGGATGTATGTATTCAGTCCTGAAGCCTTGTAAAACGTCGGCCGCGTTCGAGGCAATTCCCCGGGAGCGGTTCAGCCTCGACCTTGATCGGTGTGAGGAGATCCTCAAAAATGTCTGCACCATCGTCACGAACGCCGGTATCCTCCTGATTGTCAACGACCAGTGCGAGGTCTCGATCCATAAGGACGGGCGTCTCATCCTCAAGACGGATTCGCAGGAACTTGCCACTGATCAGGCCGGGCGTATCGCGGGATGGCTGGAAGGGACGCCGGCGATACGGAAACACCGGGATCCACGGGGATAAACACGGCGCAGGGGACCGGGGAGATCGGACGAACCGGGACAGGATACATGTAGATCGAGCGGCGGTATTGACCTACAACCCGATATACCGTGCATAGAGCGAACGGGCCGTGGCCTCGTCCTTTGTGCCCTTGATAATTGCCCTGCCGTCCCGGAATATCGAGATCTCTTCTGTGCCCGATTTGAAGGTGAGCATGTACCGGGTGGCCCGCACATCGCCGAGCCGGGAGAGCCGGCTCTCCAGTTCTTCAAGAGAGACCTCCAATGTGGCCGCAGGGGTGATCTGGATGGCATCCCTCCCGCAGAGCGAGGTTAGCATTTCCCGGGATACTGCATTGAGAAAATCCATCTGCCCCTTCCCGCAGCACGGGCAGTCGGCCCGTCTGCTGACCTCCATCCGGTCGAACGTTTGCCGCCACACATCGACATGGACCAGGTATGCTGTTCCATCCCCTGCTTCGAACCGGCCGGTGAGGATTTGGAATGCAAGGGTGCACTCAAGAGAGGCAATGAGGGAGGGGATCGTGTTGAGGACCCCGGCAACGTCACAGGTCTGCATCATGCCGGGCCCGGGGAGCGACGGCACGAGGCACCGAAAACAGGGGGTCCGGCCCGGCACGATGGGCATCACCATGCCGCTTGTCCCGACCGCCCCGGCATAGACCCAGGGGATTTGGTGCTTGACGCAGACGTCGTTTATGATGAACCGGGTCTGAAGGTTGTCAGTGCCGTCCAGTATTATGTCCGCGCCGGTGAGGAGTTTTTCGGCATTCGAGACGTTCAGGTCATTTGTCCGGGCCTCGACCTCGACAGAAGAATTGATCCGGTGTAAGATTTCAGCAGCAGCGACGGCTTTCGGGCGGTCAAGATCCTCTTCACTGTACAGGATCTGCCGCTGCAGGTTGTGCAGTTCCACCAGATCGCGGTCGATTAAAACGACATGCCCGATCCCCGCCCGCACAAGTGTATTTGCCACCGAGCTCCCCAGAGCCCCAAGACCGACGATAACGGCCCGACTCTCGCCAAGTCTGCGCTGCCCGTCCGACCCTATCTCGGGGAGGATGCTCTGGCGGCAGTAACGGTTCCGGGCCTTCCCGGGGGCCTCCGGCAGTGTCCCGGTATCATATCCTTTCGGTGGTATCATCCAGTCATCTCCTTTGTCTCGTGTTCAAAAGTCCCCGGCAATGTTCCTGACGGTATCCACGAGCAGATCTGCATCTTCCATCGTATTGTAACAGTGCAGGCTCGCCCGGACGGTCCCGTCCGGAAGATTCAGAAGATCCATGAGGGGCATGCAGCAGTGATGGCCTGACCGTACCATAATATTCGCCTCCCCGTCAAGCATAATGGCCACATCATGGGGGTTGAGTCCCCTGATGGCAAACGAGATGACCCCGATCCGGTTCCCTGCCGGGCCAGGTCCGAAGACCTGTACGTTCTGTATACCGGTAAGGCCGTCGATAATTTGCCGGGTGATCTGCTGCTCGTGGCGCTGGATATCCTCCATGCCAAGAGTTTCCAGGTAATCTATTGCACGGCCAAGGCCGATGGCCCCTGCGATGTTCGGGGTCCCTGCCTCGTAACGATCATATCCTTCCGTGAGGGTGTATCCCGCAGCGGTGACCCGTTCCACGATCCCGCCGCCAAGAAGCAGGGGTTCGAGGCAGGGTGTTTTCATGAAAAGGACCCCGGTACCAGTTGGACCGAGCATCTTGTGCCCGGAAAAACAGAGGAAGTCGCAGCCCAACTGCCCGACATCTACCGGCATGTGGGGCACTGACTGGGACCCGTCGACAAGGAGGAGAGCCCCGTAATCATGGCAGATTTTAGCAAACTCCCGGACGGGCACGACGTTTCCGAGCACGTTGGAGGCCTGGGTGATGGCAACGAGCCGGGTCTTTTTCGTGATGATTGATTCAAGGTCAGCCGGATCGAGCGTGCCGTCCTGTGCCGGGGTGATCAGCCGGAGATCTATCTCCTGCCGGTCGCGAAGGCGCATCCAGGGGAGGAGATTGCTGTGGTGTTCAAGGAGGGTGGTAATGACCTGGTCGCCTTTCTGCCACGGGAACCCTGATGCAACCATATTGATTGCCTCGGTGGAGTTCCGGGTAAAGACCAGATCTCCCTCGTCTGCATGAATAAATTTTTTTACCTTCTGGTGGGCGTCCCGGTACTTCTGGGAGGCCTGCTGGGCGAGCCGGTGGACGCCCCGACCGGAATTTGCCCGGCAGGTATGCTCGTACTCAAGCATCGCATCAAGGACCGGCTCCGGCGAGAGACTGGTCGCTGCACTGTCAAGGTAGCAGACGCTTGCAAGGAGCGGGAAATCCGCCCGGATATCGTCGGGAATCATGGAACCCCGCGAGCGCGATCCATACCGGGAATCACGAAGGTACGTTGTTTCATGAGGAACGGGGTGTGTCCCTGCCCGGAGATACTGATCATATCTTCAGGTTTTCCCATTTCAGGTATCGCTGTCATAGACTGAACCAGCTGTTCCTATGATTCCATCAGGGAGACTCAGGCAATCCTCTGGATTTAATCTCCGGGCGTCCCCGTCACCGTGCATGAGGGCCAGTTTCCCTGATGATGTACTGGTAGAGTGTAGGAGTTCACAATTGTTAATGTTTTGCTGCGCTGCCCGCTCTCTGCTCGCGGGCGCGATCTTTTTGTTCGTTGTATGAAAAGGAGCGTGATGTTTTGTTTAATCTAAAAAAAATCATTCCTGGGAGGGCTGACAACTCTCCCTGGCATTACATTATAACGGAGGTGTGTGGTTGCGTGTTACATGAGGCTTATTAATCTGGCAGGGGTATCGACCAGAGCGGGTGAGATGAACCCGTATGGCCCTGCCGGGTTGTTGTACGAGGACGTGAACTCAGGGGTTTTTCACGGACACATACCATAGACAGCCATCATTCCGCGGGTCAGGCGGATTGCTGTCACAGGCGGATCTCTTTTTGTCAGCCCCAGGGAAGTACAATACTGCCCGGAGCCCCGGATACCGCTCAACCATTCCACCGGCTTTCCCGGCAGGATGCCGGGAGAGGCACGGGCAGCGGTACCGGGTGCATCCGGTCCGGCTGAGAGTCCAGCGATATTCGCGTGGTGTGTGTTCATGGCTTTTTTCCTGTTCACAGATGTGAACACAGAGTATGAGGCAGGCAGGGTAATATACCCTGATTTTGCGTCAGGTTTTGCCGCCATATTCTTATCTTCCATAAAAAAAGGGTAGTATAACGAGATCGAAAGCACCAAAACCCGGGCCGGCAGAAAACCAAGGTATATAATCTCCAAACAATTAACAATTGTGAAGTGCCGGGATCCTGCCCGGTCATGTGAAAGCATATCAGGACGTGCAGAGGAAGACTATGACGAAGATTTACGACAATATCCTTGCAACCATCGGAAACACCCCGCTTGTGCGGCTGAACCGTGTCGCCCCGAAAACCGGCGCAACAGTGCTTGCCAAGGTGGAGTCCTTCAACCCCATGGGGAGTGTCAAGGACCGGATCGCGGTGGCGATGATCGATGCGGCAGAAAAAGCCGGGCTCATCCATCCGGATACCATTATCCTCGAACCCACCAGCGGGAACACCGGGATCGGGCTTGCGATGGTCGCTGCTGCCCGGGGGTACAAGATTACGCTTGTCATGCCGGAAACGATGAGCATCGAGCGAAGAAAACTTCTCAAGGCCTTCGGCGCCGATCTCGTCCTTATCCCGGGGAAAGAGGGGATGAAAGGCGCGGTGGGAAAAGCCGAGGCACTCCTTGCGGAGAACCCTAAGTATTTCTATATCCCCCAGCAGTTCCGGAACCCGGCCAACCCGGCCATCCATAAGACGACGACCGCCGAGGAGATCTGGCGGGACACAGATGGCAAGGTCGACGCCATTGTCGCGGGCGTAGGTACAGGAGGCACCATCACGGGGATCGCCGAACTGATAAAAGCTCGCAGGCCCTCTTTTAAGGCCATTGCGGTCGAACCCGATGCCTCGCCGGTGCTCTCCGGCGGTCAGCCCGGGCCGCACAAGATCCAAGGCCTGGCACCCGGGTTCGTTCCCGATGTGCTCAGGCGCGATCTTCTCGATGAAGTGATCCGCGTGACCTACGAGGATGCCATTGCCATTGCACGGCGCATGGCAAAGGAGGAGGGCATCCTTATCGGAATCTCAGGTGGGGCCGCGGCGTGGGCCGCTCTCCAGGTAGCAGCACGAAAGGAGTATGCGGGTAAAACGATCGTCGTCATCCTGCCGGATACCGGGGAGCGGTACCTGAGCACGGAACTCTTCGATGCATAACAGGAGAGGATCATGGTTTTTGACCACCTCAGGGAAGATATCAGGGCAATTTTTTCCAAAGACCCCGCCGCACGCTCCACCCTTGAGGTACTCTTCTGTTACCCGGGACTTCACGCACTCTGGTTCCACCGCAGGGCCCACTGGCTCTGGGTGCACAACCTGAAGTTCTGGGCCCGGCTTGTCTCCCACATCTGCAGGTTCCTTACCGGGGTCGAGATTCATCCCGGGGCTGTGATCGGCAGGAGAGTTGTCATCGATCATGGTATGGGTATCGTTATCGGTGAGACTGCCGAGGTAGGTAATGACGTCCTTATTTATATGGGGGTGGTGCTGGGCGGCACGGCACTTGAGAATATCAAGCGCCACCCGACCGTGGAGGATGATGTTGTCCTCGGGTCCGGCGCTATTGTCCTTGGCCCCATCCGTGTTGGGAAGGGCGCAAAGGTCGGGGCCGGGTCGGTCGTGGTCCGGTCTGTCCCGCCCGGTGCGACCGTGGTCGGGGTCCCGGGCAGGATCGCGGGGCTGGACCAGGGCCTGGAAACCGAGATCACCGGAGAGATCATGCCCGATCCGGTGCTCCGCGTGGCAAGCCGGCTGCTGGAGCGGCAGGACCAGTTTGAGGAACGGCTCCGTCTCATCGAGCAGACGCAGCCCGGCCCGGTCCCTGCTGCCGCCCGGCAGGAAATCGTCTGCGAGAACCAGATCCGCGATGCGCTCCGGGAAGTGATCGATCCTGAGGTGGGCCTCGATATCGTTGACCTCGGGCTGATTAAAGAGGTCCGGGTGAAGGGCACCAGCGTGGAGATCGACATGGTTCTCACCTGTAAGGCCTGCCCGCTCGCTGACCACCTCTCAGAGCAGGTGAAGCGCAAGGCCCTCGGGGTCTGCGGTATCGATCAGGTGACCGTCAATGTGCTGGACGAACCGTGGAACTGGAAGCAGTTCTCACAAGAGCACGGAAATCCAAAAGCCATCTGATCGATGGCCATAACGGTACCTTATTTTTTTTAAAGCGCCAACGTGATCATCATGAAGAAGACCCGGCCCGGCACCGTAAAACCTCCCGTACCTCCCACCCCTGTCCGCACTCCCCACCCCTCGCGGGCCGATGCCTTTACCGAATCCGTGATCCGGGAGATGACCCGGCTCGCGCTCGCCCACAACGCGATCAACCTCGCGCAGGGTTTTCCTGATTTCCCCTGCCCCCCTGAACTGAAGGCCGCTGCCTGCGCCGCCCTCAATGCCGACTTCAACCAGTACGCGATCACGTGGGGGGCGCAGGACTTCCGTGCGGCCATCGCCCGTAAGTCGAAGGCCTACAACGGGATGGTGCTCGACCCCGAGACTGACATCACGGTCACCTGCGGTTCGACCGAGGCGATGATGGCCGCGATGCTTGCCCTGATCACTCCGGGAGATGAAGTGATCGTGCCCGAACCTTTCTACGAGAACTACGGGCCCGATGCGATCATCTCCGGTGCAGTTCCCCGTTATGTCCCGCTCAGCGACGGGGAGTTCATTGATGAGGAGGCGTGGAAGGCTGCGTTCACCAAAAAGACCCGGGCCATCATCGTCAACTCGCCGAACAATCCTACCGGCAAGGTCTTTTCCCGGGACGAACTCCGGTTCATCGCCGACCTCTGTATCGAGCACGACGTGATCGCGATCACCGACGAGATCTACGAGCACATTCTCTACGATGGGCACCGGCACGTCTCGATCGGGTCGCTCTCCGGCATGGAGGAGCGTACGGTTACCATCGGCAGCCTTTCGAAGACCTACAGTGTGACCGGCTGGCGGGTGGGCTATGCCCTCGCAGGTGCATTGCTGACAAGCCGCATCCGGAAGATCCACGATTTCCTCACGGTAGGGGCACCGGCCCCTCTCCAGCATGCGGCGGTCGCCGCCCTCAGCCTGCCTGAGTCCTATTACCGGGATCTTGCCCGTGACTATGACCGCAGGCGGAAGATCCTGTACAATGGTCTGATTAAGGCAGGTTTTGACTGCCGGCTTCCCCAGGGTGCGTATTACATCTTCACGGATATTTCGGGATTCGGGATGACTGATGTGGCGTTTGCCCGGCACCTCATCGCGACGGTGGGCGTGGCGGCAGTCCCGGGCAGTTCATTCTACCACGAGGGCGGAGAGACAAAACTCCGGTTCACGTTCTCCAAAAAAGATGAGACGCTTCACGAGGCTTGCCAGCGGCTGGAACAGCTCGGGTGAACAAGAATAATTATCCGTATCTCCGTTTTCCGGCACGGCTCATTTCTCTCAAAGAGGACCGTCAAGGGAATTCCCCCTGCCCAGCCCTGTTCTCACTTTTTTCTGTTCCAACGCGCTCTTTCATGTGGCCGACACCTGATCTCACGTCGCGGGCAGGCCCGGGATGATCACGCAGATGAGCTGATAATTCCAAAAAATGGGCGATTCAGCAGCTGGAGATTTTCAAAAATGTCCGGGTCGTGATCCGAGGCTTCCGGAATAACCAGATCCATGTTTTGATTATTTTTTAAAATGGTGAATAACAGTTCCGGACTAAAAGAAATTTAATGAACGTGCCGGTGCCGGCCCGACCTTCCCGCCAACTTATTCCTGCCGCCCCTCATCCGCGATCTGTTGCATCGATATCTCACAGTAATGCGGATCGATCTCGATCCCGATCGCTTTGCGGTTGCACTGCGCAAGCAGCAACAAGCGTGCTCCCGCTGCCCATGAAGGGATAGAGCACAGTCTCGCCGACAAGCGAAAAGAGTTTCATGCACCGCAGCGGCAGCTCGACCGGGAAGGGAGCGGTCTCCAGTCGCTCCCAGCCGGAAACCCTGTTCAAGGCGTATTTTCCCCCACAATCCACTAGTCAACCCGATCCAATCCGGGCTCAATATGAGCCCCGATTTCCCCCCGACCCGCCCAAAAGAAGCCCGTATCGGGCTCCGTTTAAAAATATCTTCAAATCGGGCTTATTTTCGAAAACGGACGAAGTAAAACGGACTCGATAACGGGATTGTAGTGGCAAATCTCATGCCTGATGGGCACTTTTACGATCCGAAAAACGAAGGCTGCCAGAACGCGAATACGGGGCTGCAAAGGGCATTATATGGGGCTCAAAATGGGCGTATTTTTTGAAATGGGGGGCCATAAGGGGCCGGATTTGCGGGGGCAGTCAAAAAGGGTGAATATCCGGCGGCCGGAAGGAATTTTTTCCAGAAAGTTCCGTAACCTTCGCGAACTTTTTTTGAAATCTTCACCAACCTTATCGGACTTTTTTACAAAAACGTGACAACCCTGCTGAACTTTTTTGAGAAAGTCCGGCAACCTTGCCGGATTTTTTTACAAAAGTTCGATAACTTCATCGGACTTTTTTGGAAATCTCCAGCTGCTGAGCCGAACATTTTCCGGAATCCTCAACTCATGATCGAAACTTTTCCGGGAAAAGACCGGTGGCTCTTGAAAAAAAGGGTTGTTACTCTCCTTCATCGTATTCCCGGAACAGCGCCTTTGTTCTGCCGGCGGATTCACTCACGCCGGGCGCACATGCGTCAGGACGCAAAAGAGCACAGAAATAAAAGAGGAAAAGGTGAGGAAGGGGACGGTCACGCGGGCATTGCCACGATCACAATGCTGAACGTCTCATCGTCAGCGGTTGCCCCGACCCATGACCGCAGGTAGACCGCCTTGAACGTGTAGGTATTCACGGTGTCCGGGGCCAGGATCCATTCATGGTAGCCACCGGCGCCGATCAGGCCGGTGTCCGGCGCGGCATACGTATCCTGGAGCACTGAAAGGCCCTTTGATGCGGTCGCATTCCACGTATAGCCGGTTGTCGGGTTCTCCGCAAGACGCACAAGCACCCGGTCGCCGGCCGGGATTGTCAGGATCTCCCCGTTTGCCGTGCTGTTCACAAAGACCGTCGTCACCGAAGAACCGGCAACCGTCGATACGGCCGTCGGGATCGATGTCGTAGCCAGTGTTGGTACGGACTCTGTCCCACCCGGTGTCACGCCTTCGGGTGTAACGGCCGTCGTTGTCTGCGCACCAGAGACCGGGGTCGTTCCCTTGATGCATCCGGCGGTCAGGCAGACAGCGATGACAACGAGGCACCCCACTGCAAGTATTAAACTGGTGTTTCTCATTCTGGTCACCTCTCAAATAAATACATATTAAGGAGAATTTAGATAAATCTGGCGATAACTGCGATTTTTTTTGCAGTCACCGGGCAGGATCCGGACCTGCCGGTCTTTTATCGTCCCAAAAACAATACGTCAGCGATCACATGGACGGCAGTTCCGGGGAGAGCAGGGTCAGGGCGGAAGCAACCGCTTCAAAAGAGAAGACCGTCGTATTCAGCCTCCTCTGCGACATCGGCCTTTGGATCCCGGAGATCCTCGCCGTCGTCCTCTCCGGTTCCGTCACCCTTTTTGCCGACGTCATGAAAGACGGGAACGAGATCCTCGCCACGATGTTTGCGCTCGCCATCCTCATCAAGATGCGACACGGTGCCAGCTTTACCTACGATTACGGCATGGGAAAGTTCGAGACCCTCACCCGGATCGCCACCGGCGCTGTCATGTTCATCTCCATTGCTCTCATCTTCTTCTCTGCGATCCACCGGCTCATCGTCCCCGAGGCCCTCCGGCCCACCGGGGTCTATATCGCCATCCCCCTCGTCATCATCACCGCTATTATCGATACCTGGCTCTGGAAGAAGAACTACCGGATCGCGCAAATCGATCCCTCGCCCATCATGGAAACCCAGTGGCGTCTCCGGCGGGCAAAATCGTTTGCCGATATCGCGGTCCTTATCTCGTTTGTCCTCTCCTTTGCCCTTATCGGGTACTCGTGGTCTGTCTATATCGACCCGGGGATCTCCTTTGTCATCATCGGCTTCCTTTTGATCGCCGGTATCCGGGAGATATCCTCATCGCTCCCCGATCTCTTTGACAAGACCCTCGAAGAGGACCTCCAGATCGTCATCTTACAGGAACTCTCGGCGTTCTTTGACGAATACCACGGGTTCTACGGCGTCCGCTCAAGGCGATCCGGGAGCAAGATCTACATCGACATCTTCCTCGGCTTCGATCCCGGGCTCACGATGGGAGCGGTGCAGACAACCAGCGATCGGCTCAAAGGATCCCTTGAAGGGAAGATCCAGGGAAGCATCGTCAGTATCGTCCCCACGAGCGAACGATCCGCGCAGGCAGGCCGGATGTAACTGTGGCGCCCTTGAAGTTTTCTTTTTCCCAAAGATACGTCCCCTGTCATGTGATTCCAGCCCCCCATGGGAAATTGTTTAATGACGGGCACCATACAGTCATTTTACCGAGTGTGTACGTAACGTGATCCACGTTCTCTATGTTGACGACGAGCAAACCCTTCTTGAACTCACCAAATTGTTTCTGGAGCAATCTGGGGAATTCAGCGTCGATACAATAATTTCTGCACAGGAGGCAGCCGGCCTGTTGCGGGATCGCCATTACGATGCGATCATTTCCGATTACCAGATGCCGGGGATGAACGGGATCGAATTTTTACGGCAGGTCCGGCAGTCGGGAAACATGATCCCCTTCATCATCTTTACCGGAAAAGGCCGGGAGGAGGTTGTGATCGAAGCCATCAACAGCGGTGCCGACTCCTACCTCCAGAAAGGCGGCAACCCCCGGGTGCAGTTTGCAGAACTCGGGCAGAAACTCCGGCAGACGGTCCGGCGATCGCATGCAGAACGCGCACTCCGCAAAGGAGAGGCACGGTACCGCGCGATCTTCCAGAATGCAACGGATATCATCCGGGTTCTTGACCGCGACGGCAGAATTGCCTACGAGTCGCCCTCGTCATCACGCATTCTTGGGTATCCCCCTATGTCGCTGAAGGGAAAGGACCCGATGGACTACATTCATCCCGACGATCGGGACCGTATCAGGGCCGACCTTGCTACGGTGTATGCAAACACAAATCTCGGGGTACCCTCTCAATACCGGATGCGAAAGGCTGACGGTGAGTATCTCTGGGTCGAATCGGTCGCCACCAACCTTACCGGTGTCGAGGGAATTGATGGCATCGTGACCACGACCCGGCCGATCGCAGAACGCAAAGCGGCAGAGGAAGAACTCAATAAGAAACATGAGGAACTGAACGCTGCGTTTGAGCAGCTGACCGCGACCGAAGAAGAACTGCGCCAGAACTATAACGAGCTTGCCATGAGCGAGCGTCGCCTTGCCGAGTCTGAACACCAGATCCGGGTCTCGGAAGCATTCTTACAGTGCGTGATCACCGACGCACAGGAAGGGATAACTGCCTACGATACCCACCTGCGGTTTACCCTCTGGAACCCGTTCATGGAGGAACTGACCGGTATCCCCGAGGGAGATGTGGTGGGAAAACACCTTGAAGAGCGGTTTCCCCAGTTTAATGCTCTTGGGTTTCCCGAAAATCTCAGGCGGGTACTTCACGGGGAGACGATTGAATCCCCGGATGCGCCGGTCGAGCTTTCGATAAAAAAGAGGAAGGTCTGGCTCCGGTGTATTGCATCCCCTCTCTACGATCCGGACGGGAAGATCACGGGCGTTATTGGTATCGTCCAGGACATGACTGCACGCAAGGAAGCAGAGCTCGCACTGCTTGCCGCAACAGGGGCGTTAAAAGAGAGCGAGGAGAAGTACCGGAATGTCTTTGAAGCAAAAAACGATCCACTTCTTCTCGTGGATGCAGAAACCCGGTCAATCCTCGACCTGAACCCGGCAGCTTCCGCGCTGTACGGGTATAACCGGGAAGAGATGATGATGATGGCGCTCATGGATCTCTCTGCTGAACCAGAGAAGACGCAGGAGACCCTTGACCGGCAGGTGCCCCGGGTCTCCCTGCGGTATCACCGTAAAAAGGACGGTTCGGTCTTTCCTGCAGACATCTCGCTTGCCTACTTTGCCTTCAAAGGCCGATCAGTCCTGATCCTGTCGATCCGGGATCTCACCGGTGTCCAGCAGATCGGCGATGCCCTCAGGATTGCAAACGTCAAACTCAATCTTTTGATGGGGGTGACCCGGCATGACGTACTCAACTCGCTCACTGCGCTTCTTGGGTATAGCACGATCCTCAGGGAACGGGAAACCGATGCGGCGACCAGCGAGGTTCTTGAAAAACAACAAAAGGTACTGCTTGCGGTCAGAAACCAGATCGAATTCACCCGGTCATACGATGATCTCGGTGTTAAAGCCCCGGTCTGGCAGCATGTCGGGAACACGGCGTCACGTGCATACTCCCAGTTCATCAATACCATCTCTTTTACCTGTGAGACCGGAGATCTGGAGATCTATGCGGACCCGATGCTTGAGAAGGTATTCTACAACCTGTTTGACAATGCGTTCCGTTACGGAGAAGGGGTCACGAACATCAGACTATACGGGGCCATGGATGGGACGGAACTGCTCCTCTATTTTGAGGACAACGGGATTGGCATCCCGGAGTCTGACAAAACCCGGATTTTTTCACGAGGCTTCGGGAAAAACACCGGCCTTGGTCTCTTTCTGACACGGGAGATCCTTGCGATTACCCGGCTTGGAATAGCGGAGACCGGGGAATACCGGAAAGGGGCACGTTTTACCTTCCGTATACCCCGGGGCGCGTACCGGCTCCTGAAATAATCAGATCCTCCCCCGGATCGCGGTGCAGGTTGCAGTAGGGGACATTTTTTAAAGAGTATTTCAGGTGTCCACGATCCCTGCCGAGTAATGGTGCGGTCCTTTATGAACGGCTGTAATCAACGACCGTTCGAAGCATTCGTCCTCGCTGACCGGGCGGGAAATGTAGCCAAGCGCCTGGAGCGTCCGGGCAAATTTCATCGTGGATGCGATGTATTCCGGTGGCAGCGCTGCGCAGTACTTCGGCGAGATCCGGTATGTCTCCAGGACAAATGCCTCGTCTACCATGCCGGTCGTTCCTGCGACAATCCTAGCACAGGTGGCGGGGTCGTGCCGGATCCATTCGCAGGCTGCCTCGTGGGCGGTCAGGAACCGGGTGAGCAGGCCGGGTTTTTTGAGCATCTCCCGCATCACGACGATCCCGTAACTCGGGTTGAACGGCCAGAGCCGGTCGGGGGGCACTGCCAGCCGTGCATTTCCGTACCGGTGAACGGTGGCCGCAAGCGCCGGTGTCCCGGCTGCGGCCGCGATCTCCCCGGTCTCGATGGCATCGGCAAGGAAGTCTGCCCACGGGTAGTTCTTTACCGCGACATCTGTTCTCCCGTACTCCCGGAGCAGTTCGTGCACGATCACATCGTGGATGGAACCCTTCGGTGGCGTCCCGATCGCTTTACCGGCAAACTGCACGAGGAACCCCTGCATGCTGCCACACTCCGCGAGGGTGGGCGTATCGCTCCCGGAGACTATCACCGTTCCCTCGATATGGCCCCCCGCGATGCAGGCGAGCCTGAGCCCCCGGTCGATCCCGATGATGACCGGGGGAAGGCCAATGTACCCGAGGTCGAGCCTGCCTGCCTGCATCGCGCTGATGATGTCGGGGCCTGATGGAAAGAGCGTCCACGTGGCAGAAATGCCCTGATCCGCGAGCAGGCCCGAACCCCGGAGCAGGAACGCGGTATGGTACATGGTGGAGAGGTGGCCGATCCTGATCGTATCCTGTACCATATACGTCACCCGATCTTCTTGAGCACCGCGCCGATCGCCTCGTCTACGCAGGAGAGTTCGGGGCGGAGCATCCCGACCGGCACGTCCACGATCTTCTCCACGATCGAGGCAAGGATCGGGGCACAGATGATACCAGAGGCCCCGTCTTTCTCCGCCCGGGCCGCAGCGACGATGCATTCATCGAGGGAGTGCGCGGAGTATCCCCGGATGGCAAATTTCTGCCCCGAGGACTCCACCTCCCGGGTCTCGACGGAATCCAGCAGGAATTTTGCCGCGATGACCGCAATGAACCGGTGGCGCTCGGGCTCAAGGATGGATACGATCTTTTTCACGGTCGAGAGCCGGGGATCCCGCTCTCCCAGCGTCACTTTGTACAGCGTTGAGACCGGGATGCCGGTCTGCTCCGCGAGTTCCCTGACCGACATGTTCCTGCGCTCCAGCTCCTCGTTCAACGCGGCGGTGAAATCAATCTCGAATATCCTTTTTGAGAGCATATTAACCTTAATGTAATCTTTTTTGGATTATAATTATTACTATAAGGAAAAAAATTTTGCACTTTTGGAAATATATTTGAATAACCCTGCCCATGATCCTGTCATGAGCCGAACTCAGACGTACGAACTAACCATCCTCCCCGGGACCAGCCGCGACGGGGAGAAAGAGGGGTTCGACCGGATCGTGATCCGGCCGGGCGACTCCCTCTCGATCGTGGGGCCGACCGGATCGGGGAAATCCGCGCTCGTCAACGATATCGAGGTCCTCGCGCAGGACGACACGGCGACGAGGAGGAACATCCTTGTCAATGGTGAGGAGCCCTCAGAGGAACTCGTGCGCGACCCGGCAAAGAAACCCATCGCGCTCATCACCCAGAGCACCCGGGTCATCGCCGACCTCACGGTCACCCGGTTCCTGGCCCTCCATATCCAGGCGCGGGACACGGGTTCGCAGGACCTGATCGCCCGCACCATCTCGCTCGCAAACGAGTTTACCGGTGAGAAGATCACGGAGGCCATGCGGATGACCGCGCTCTCGGGAGGCCAGACCCGGTCGCTCCTTATTGCCGATGCTATCCTGATAGGTCAGACGCCTATCCTGCTCCTTGATGAGGTGGAAAACGCCGGCATCAACAAGGAACGGGTCATTACCTGCCTGAGGGAGTACAAAAAAGCCGTGATCTTCGTCACGCATGACCCATATCTCGCGCTCATCACGGACCGGCGGATCGTGATGAAGAACGGGGCTGTGGTCAGGGTGCTCGAACCGGGGAACCGCGAACGCGATATCATCGGCACTGTGTCCGGCATGGATGCGTTTCTCTGGGACATCCGGGAGAAGATCCGGGGTGGTGAGCTGATCGGCGATTCCAATGCCGCCCCTGCCGCCTCGAAAAAGACAGGGGCGCCGGCATGAAACTTGTCATCGTCGCTGGTCCGCCCAGTGCCGGCAAGACTGCGGTCATCCGCCAGCTCATAAAAAAATTTTCAAAGACCGACAAGCCTGCGTACCTCAAGATCGATGTCGTGAAAGCGTTTGAGGACGAGGAACTCCATGAGGAGTTCGGTATTCCCACCCGGAAGGTCTACTCAGGCGACCTGTGCCCCGACCACATGGGCATCATGGTGCTTAAAGACGCGATCACGTGGGCTGATGAACTTCGCGCCGGCATGCTCATCATAGAGAGCGCCGGGCTCTGCCTCAGGTGCACCCCGTACACCACGCAGGCATTCGGCATTGCCGTGCTTCCCGCCGTCTCGGGAAGCAACTCACCGCTCAAGATGGCACCCTTAATCGCCCTTGCCGACGCTGCGGTCGTCACCAAGACCGACCTTGTCTCGCAGGCGGAAAAAGAGGTGTTCCGGGAATGCATCCGGAGCGTGGTCCCGAATATTGATATCATCGAGACGAACGCCGTGCAGGGGACGGGGCTCCGCTACCTGTTCCAGGCGATCAGCAAATATCCTGAGATCGGCGATGCGAAGACCATCACGCTGCGGGGTACGCCGCCGCTTGGGGTCTGCACCATCTGTATCGGCAAGAGAGAGATCGGGTGGCAGCACCACTTCGGCGTGATCCGTCCGCTTGAGGAGGCTGACAACATTTACCGGGGGGACTGAAACCCCATGGCATGGGTTCCCCCCGGCAAGGACTGCGGTTCGTGCGGCATCCCTACCTGTAAGGACTTTGTCAAAGCCGTAAAAAAAGGGAAGAAGGCCGAATCTGACTGCCCGTTCTACGCAGTAGGGCAGTGCGCGTGCCAGGATCGGGCCCGGTACTCCGGGACCGATGTGACCGGTGCGAAATACGATTTCGTCATCCGGGCGTTCCCCGGCGAGCCGTCGGCCCGCAAATTCATCGTGCCGTTCCGGGCCGATCTCGTGGAGAAGTGGGATATCCGGCCGGGGGCGCTTGTGACCGGCCGTCCTGCCGGGCCCGGCTGCCCGGTTTACCATGCGCTCCGCGTCCTCTCCGCAAACCCGGTCACGGGAGTCCTCGAATGCCACACGGTCGGCCCGCTTGCAGCACGGAAAGAGAAGGCGTTCGACGTGCAGGCCTACCATGTTCACGCATTCGAGGGAATTGCCGAGACCCTCCTCCGACCCCCGACACTCGGGCTCCGGCAGCGGTTCCTGCCCGGCTACTGCATGATGGATCTCGCCCACACCGCGCTTGTGAACATGGTCTTAAAGAAAAAAGACGGTATCCATGTCAGAGTCGAGGACATCCGTATCCTGTGAGCCACCCATGATACCCCAATACCGGATCCGGTGTGTCGGCGGCGGGGAGATGATTCCCGATTTGACCGCCCAGTCGTGCCCTTGTGGCCACGACTCCCTGCTGCGTACCGAGTACTGCCGGCGCAGGCTGCACCTCGCGCCGTACACCGGGATCTTCCGGTACCTCTGCTGGCTGCCGGTGACCCGGCCGCTGCTCCCCTCGGGTGGCCCGGTGACGTTTGCGGCTGACGGCCTTTCCCGCGAGCTGGGGCTCCCCCGGCTGTTTATCTCGTTCTCGGGATATTCCCCCGAACACCATGCAACCCTTGCCACCGGCTCGTTCAAGGAACTCGAAGCCCTGCCCACCATGCAGCGCCTCTCGGAACTCGGTGGCAGAATCCCGGTGATCGCCTCCGCGGGGAACACCGGCCGGGCCTTTGCCGGGATCTCTGCGCAGTACTGGAAACCGGTGGTCGTGGTCGTCCCGGAATGTGCAATCCCGGGGCTCTGGACGACGACGCCGGCGCATGATGTCTTCCTTGTCGCGGTCAAAGGGGATTACACGGATGCAATTGCGGTCAGTAACATGCTCACTGCCGTCCCCGGGTGTGTGCTGGAAGGCGGGGCAAAGAATGTCGCCCGCCGGGACGGCATGGGGACGGTGATGCTCGATGCGGCAGTCACCCTCAACCGGCTTCCCGATCACTACTTCCAGGCAGTCGGGAGCGGGACAGGGGCTATCGCCGCGTGGGAGGCGGCGCTCCGGCTCATCGGTGACGGGAGATTCGGCACGGCGCTGCCCCGGCTCCACCTCGCCCAGAACAAGCCATTCACCCCGCTTGTCTCGGCGTGGCAGCAGCGCCGCCGCACGATCGACCCGGATCTTGATATGCCGGATGCGTCCAATGCCGTACAGGCAGTCATGTCCCGGGTACTTACCAACCGCAAACCTCCCTACGCCCTCGCAGGAGGGCTCTATGATGCCCTTTGCGCGACCGACGGGCGCATGTACGCAGTCTCGAATGAGGAGGGAAGAGCGGCGGCACAGATCCTCCGCGATACCGAGAGGATCGATCCCGACCCGGCGGCAGCGATCGCTACCGCGGCGCTCGTGCAGGCAGCAGAGGCCGGGGCCATCGGCCGGGACGACCTGATCCTCCTCAACATCACGGGCGGCGGATATGATCGGATACGGGAAGATTACACCCTTTACCCTATCGAAGCATCCGCCACAGTAACCACCGACGAACCCTGTGACGGGCTTGTTGCAGAACTCAAAAAGTGGGTGGCACACTATGGATGAAGGTCAGATTATTCTCGAACTCAAAAAGCAGGGAATCGATCTCGTCAGTTCGGTTCCCTGCGACCGTGCAAAAGGGCTCTTTTTCAAACTACCGTCGGAATTCCGGCACATCGGCCTGACCCGGGAAGAGGACGGGGTGGGCATCTCGGCGGGAGCATACCTTGCCGGCGCCCGCCCGGCCATCACCATCCAGAGTTCGGGGCTCGGGAACATGCTCAATGCGATCCTCTCCCTTTCCGTGACCTTCGGCCTCCCGCTCCCGATCCTCGCGAGCTGGCGGGGCTGCGAAGGGGAAAAGATTCCGGCCCAGATCCCGTTCAACCGCCCGCTTCCCGGCATCCTGTCCGCGGCCGGGATTGCCTGCACGGAAATCTCCGGGCCGGACGCGCCGCACGAGATCGGCGACGCTGTCGCAGCGGCATACCAGAAGCGAATCCCTCACGTCATCCTCATCCGACCGGAATGCCTTTTTGAGACCGGGTGCAGCGCACCGTCCCCGGAACCCACCGTGCGCCCGTTCTCCGTCTGCTACGAACGGAACTGGCGGACACCTGTGATGACCCGGTACGACGCGATCCGGGCCATTGCAGGGGGTGTGCGTGACGAGGTGCTGGTCGCAAACATCGGTGTTCCTTCAAAGGAACTCTATGCGGCATGTGACCGGCCGGAGAACTTCTACATGCTGGGCAGTTACACGCAGGCGTCCGCGATCGGGCTTGGCATTGCCACGGTACGGCCTGACAAACAGGTGATCGTGATCGACGGCGACGGGAGCCTGCTTGGTTCCGCTATCCTGCCGGTGATCGCAGCGGCGGGGCCAAAGAATCTCACGATCGCCTGCCTCGACAACGGTGTCTTCGGCAGCACCGGCAACCAGCCCCGGCCCGGCCAGGACACTGCAGACCTTGCGCTCATGGCGCTCGGAGCCGGGTTTTCCCGTACATGGACCGTGCACGAACCATGGGAACTCGAAGCTGCACTTGCCACAAAGACCGACGGGCCGTCGTTTGTCCATGTCCGCATCCGGCCCGGCAACAGCGATGTGCCCAACATCCCCTTATCACCGGCACAGATCCGCGACCGTTTCATGGCTGCGCTGCGGAAATAGCCGGAATCACAAAAAAAGTTTTTTCGCTCTGAATGGCTGGATCAGAGCAGCGGGTCGGGAAGTTCGGGGCCATAGACCGGCAATTTTGACCCTGATACAAGGACCGGCCGGTCAGATTTGGCGATCTTGTCGAGGATTAACTTTTTGCCCCGCGGTGTAAGTGCAAAGACCGGGACCGCGGTACCGGCCTGCACGAGCGCTTTTGCCCCCGCGACCTGCCAGATCCATTTCGAGGCACAGGCAGTGACAATATCCGCGACTCCGATAAGACGTTTGGCATCCTTCTCGGTAATCCCGCTCATGTGCACCCCGAAGATAAACGCATCCGGGTGCTTTGCATGGATCGCGGTCGCAACATCGGCCGAGGCGACGGTGACCGCAACATGTGAGAACCCTTTCTCATAGGCACGCGACACCCCAAGCACCGGGTCGATCGTCGCATGTGCCCGGTCAAGGACAATTCCGCCGTTTTTCTCGATCAGGTCCATCTCTTCTTTAAGTGGTGAAGTGCGGACAAGCCCCGACATCCTGCCCCCGATGCCCTGCACCATCTCCGGGGTCGTCACGATCACGGTTCCCGCGCCGTCGCAGGCAAGGACCGCCGCATCGAGACTCCCGGAAAGGATACCGCAGCTGATCAGTTCGGACGCCCCGAAACCGACGAAGTCCACGCTCCCGCAGACATTCCGGTGCGGCTGGCACATGCCCCACGATTTCATCCGGTGCTCGATGTTTGCCTTGACCGCGTCCGGGGTAATCTCGTCAACGGGCAGGGCAAATTTTTTCGCAAGCGGGCACTGGCGGAGCCGCGAGACCGAGACTTCGGCAACTTTTCCGTCTTTTATAATGATCTTCGATCGTCCCATCGCTTCGATCACGTGAATATCCTCTTCATTTTCAGCCATAAACAGTCCCTCTTTTTCCCTCTCGTCCCGGCAACGCAGTATCCCGGCGGTTTGCCTTCGGGGCAGACGCCGCTGTTTTCCGGGACGTAACGATTGTTAACAAGAAGAATCTTTTGGGATTTATGGAATAATAAGCCCATGCATCCCGAAGATTACTGTTACAACGCGAGCATGCGTTCGATGGAACTACGGGCACGGATAGCGATCTCTTCCGATACCGTGATCCGTGGTCTGAGCGTGACCAGCGCGTCGCGGACTTTTTCAAGGTCGGTCTTTTTCATGTTCACGCAGACGGCCTTGTCCGAGAGAGGATAACAGCGCTTGCCCGGGCACTCCTTTGCAAGCCGGTGCAGGATGCCGATCTCGGTACCGATGATAAACTCGTTCTCTGGATCAGATTTCACATGGCTGAGGATCCCCGAGGTGCTCGCCACGTGATTCGCGAGATCGATGACCTCCGGCCGGCACTCGGGGTGGACGAGCACGACTGCATCCGGGTGTGCCTGTTTCGCGAGCGCCACGTCTTCCGGGGTATACCGGTCGTGGACGAGACAAAACCCTTCCCATGGCAGGACGGTCTTTTTCGTAAAGCGTGCCGCGTACTGCCCGAGGTTTTTGTCCGGTACAAAGATCACCGTATCCTCTTTTACCGAATTTACTACCTTTACCGCGTTTGCTGAGGTGCAGCAGATGTCGCTCTCCGCTTTTACCTCTGCAGTCGTGTTCACGTAGCAGACGACCGCTGCATCAGGGTGGCGGGTGCGGGCGAACCTGAGTTCGTCTGAGGTCACCATCCCGGCCATGGGACAGCAGGCATCCGGTGCGGGCAGCAGGATAGTCTTTTCAGGTGAGAGGATCGCGGCGGTCTCTGCCATGAAATCGACCCCGCAGAAGACGATGACATCGCCATCCATTCCCACCGCAGCACGGGCGAGCTCCAGCGAATCTCCGATAACATCGGAGATGTCCTGTATCTCGGGGCGCTGGTAGTTGTGCGCGAGAATGATTGCGTTCTTCTTCTCCTTCTGCCGCAGGATCTCTGCCTGCAGCATGGTGATATCCTGCATCAGGTTACACGCTCTCCCGGTTGTATCATAATGGTATGTCCCGATGCATCAAATACCCGCTTATCGGGTGCCTGTGCAGCAGGCAGTCTGTACCGGGCAGTTTATGCCCCCGGCTTTCCAATCATTTCATCAGACAATGAAAGTCATTCTGCCGGATCAGGGCGTCCGGGTGACGGAGCAGGGCCCGGGGACGGTCGGGGAACTCCTGCACGAGATTGGGATTAATTCTCTTGAGGTGATTGTATCCCGGAACGGGAAACTTGTTCCCGAGCAGGCTGCAATCGGCGGGGACGACGAGATCCGGATCATCCGGATCGCGCACGGGGGATAGGATCGTGGAACCGCGTGCCCCCCGGGGGGAGTCGCCGGCCTGTGCCTGCTGTGGCGAACCGGCGGTGGTCTACCAGCCGGTCACCCGGCGCCATCTCTGCGGCACGCACCTGGTTTTGGATGTGGAAGAACGCGTCCGGGCGACTATACAGGAAACCGGGCAGATCAACCCGGGCGACCGGATCGTGGTGGGCCTGAGCGGGGGAAAGGATAGCACTGCGCTCCTCGTGATCCTCTCCCGGCTCCTGCCCGCATGGCCGGGTGCAAGCCTTGTCGCTGTTACGGTGGACGAGGGCATTGCCGGCTACCGAGCTGACACCATGCGGGCCGCGGAGAGCCTGACCAAACGGTTCGGCGTTGAACACCGTATTGTCTCGTTCCGTGAACTTATCGGAGATGATCTCGACAACCTGCTTACAGGACGCGAAACGCAGGCCTGCACCATCTGCGGTATCCTGCGCAAGAAAGCCCTTGCGGATGCAGCACGGGCAGCCGGCGCGACTGCGATCGCCACCGGCCACAACCTCGATGACGAGGCCCAGTCGGTGCTGATGAATGCGTTCAGGGGAGACCTGCCCCGGCTTGTCCGCACCACGGGTACCGGGACATCAGAAGCGTTTCTCCCGCGGATCAAGCCGCTGATGGCAATTCCTGAAAAAGAGATCGCGGCATATCTCTTCGTGCAGGACCTCTTTTCGGTGCTGCCCGAGTGCCCGTACACGAAATATGCCCTGCGGGCCGAAGTCCGCACCCTGCTTTCAGACTATGAGTGCCGCCACCCCGGGACGATGCAGCACCTCATCGAAAGCAAGAGAACGATTGAACGGTACTGTGCAGGGACCCCGGTCATGGAACCCCTGCACCGCTGCCGGGAGTGCGGTGATCCCTGTTCGGGGAATCTCTGCCAGGTCTGTCGGCTCCGCCACTCACTTTTGGAGTGAGGGTGCGCCCTGCACGCGCTCGGGGTGGGAGTAGACATTCAGTTTCGTGCTGCGGACAAACCCGACGACGCACACTCCCGTCTCTTCCGCGATGGTGACGGCAAGGGTCGTGGTCGCACCGCGCGAGACCATCACCGGGATGTTTGCGATCAGGCACTTGCGCACCATCTCTGATGAGATACGGCCCGAACAGATGGCAAATGTCTGGGAAAAATCGATCCTGTTACGGAGCCCGTAGCCGATCACCCGGTCGAGCGCGTTGTGCCTCCCGATATCCTCAGAACGGGCAATGATCCCGTTTGCCGACGCGAGCCCGACCACATGGATACCGCCGGTTATTTTATGCAGATCTGATTCGAGCACATCTCGTACCATCGTCCGGATCAGTTCGGGGGAAAGGGAGAGCGCCGAGGTAATCTTTGGTAGTTTTTCGGTATCGATATAGGATGTGGCGCCCCCGCAGCCGGAGAGGATGGTCTTTTTGGGGCCGAGCACCTTGAAGAGATTTTTTGTTATCACGCTGATCCGGTTCTTCTCGATCCTGATGGATTCGATCTCGTCGACACCTTTGATGATCTGCTCGGTAAACAGGTAGCCGGTGACAAAATCCTCCAGATCTGTCGGGCTCATCATCGCAGTCATCGCGTGCCTGCCGTTTACGAACACGGCCTCGGGCACCTCATCGATCACCTCATGGGTCCCGGCTTTTGCCGATTCGCCGTCGATCTTTATACAGGGGAGGTTCTTGAACATCGGTGTCTTCATCTGTGTCACCACGAGCGTTTACCGGTCAGGGTTTTTTCGCGGCAGGCGCGAGTACTTCGTCCATGCTCCCACTGCGGTACCCCCCGAGATCGAGTGTCACGTAGGAGAAACCGAGCGCGGAGAAGTTACCTTCCACCGCAGCATGCATATCCAGTAATGCGTGCATCTCCTCTTTAGGCACTTCGATGCGTGCAACCGTCCCGTGCACCCTCACCCGTACCTGCCGGAATCCTTTTTTGTGCAGAAATGCCTCGGCCTCTTCGACCATGTGGAGTTTTTTATCTGTTATCGCATCCCCATAGGGAATGCGAGAGGAGAGGCAGGCTGCCGAGGGTTTGTCCCAGAATGAATACCCGCCAGCCTTTGCGATCTCCCGGATATCGTTTTTTGTCATGCCGGCGTCAAGGAACGGGTGGACAATCCCCTCTTCGGTGCTCGCGGCGAGGCCGGGCCGGTGCTCCCCGGTATCAGAAACGTTGATGCCATCGGCGACACAGGCAAGTCCCAGTCCCTGCGCCCGCTGTTTTAAGACCGCCGCCGATTTCTTCTTGCACCAGTAACAGCGTTCGGCGGGGTTTTTCGTGAACCGTTCATCGTTCATCACGGATACCGGGAGGATTTCCAGGATGAGGTCATAGTCCCGGGCGATCCGCTGCGCTTCTTCTATTGCCTCCCGGGGGACGACGGGGCTGTCGAGAAGGACGCATCGGCTCTTGTCCCCGAGCGCCTCCCGTGCAAGCACCGCGAGCAGACTGCTGTCCACGCCGCCGGAGAATGCGACAAGCATGGACTCTCTCTCTGCTATCTTTCCGAGGACAAGTTTGCGACAGGCAGTTGTGTCCATAATACATCCACGTAGTCTTAAAAATCGGGATTAAAATAAATTAAAAATCAGCTGCCGCACCGGTGGCTGTCGGTACTGCTGCTTCCGCACTGATACTCATCGCCCTCCCGGAGCTGGTGACAGATGTCACAGGTGCGCTGCACAAGGTTCACGTCCCTGCCCTCTTTTAAATCCCGGGCAAGCTGTTCTATTGACTGCTTGATATCGTTCTCGAACTCGATGCGGTAACCG